>NZ_CP191377.1:600000-1200000 GCF_050500285.1 Fructilactobacillus sp. Tb1
ATAAAAAAATTAAATAATTGATAAAAAAGAACGGGATTTAATCATGCAAAAAAATACTTCAAAAAATAGATTCATCACCGGTTTTACCGGTTTAAGAGCTCTCGCAGTAATTGGTGTTATTTTATATCACCTTAACTCAACGTTATTTAGTGGCGGGTACTTAGGGGTTCCAATCTTCTTAACGCTGTCCGGTTACTTGGTTACCGATCATTTAATTCATGAATATACTGAAACCAACGGCTTTGATTATCGTAATTTTTGGAATAAGCGTTTCAAAAAACTTTATCCGACGTTAATCGTGATGCTTTTTGTTACCGCCGCTTATATTACGGTGTTTCAACGAAATTTAATTGCTAATCTATGGCAAAGCATTATAACTAATTTAACCTATACATATAATTGGTATGAAATTTTTAATGGCCAATCATACTTTCAAAACTTTGCTGGATCAGAATCACCATTCACCCATTTATGGACTTTAGCGGTTGAAGGTCAGTTTTACTTAATTTGGCCATTAATTATGATCTTTTTACTCAAATTATTTAATCGCAATGGCTCTCACTTCGGTAGTCGTAAGGTAAATACTAAACCCATCTTGTTCGTCGCTTTAGCCTTATCAGCTTTATCTATCTTCTTAATGGCTGTAATTTTCAAGCCTAAAGTAGATCCTAGTAGAGTTTACTATGGTACTGATACCAGAATGTTTTCGATTTTATTTGGAGCCGCTCTTGCAACGGTTTGGCCCAGCAATAAATTGGGTAGTAATTCAAAATTATCAGCCGTTTTCTTTGATTTGCTGGGATTAGTGGGTCTAGCTGCGATGGTAGCCATGGTCTTCGTAATGCATTCTCAATCTGCTTTTCTCTATCGCGGGGGAATGGCATTATTCTCAGCTGCTAACGTATTAATTATATGGGCCATTTTAGCTAAACAAAGTCACTGGAATCGCTTATTAACTAATCCAGTTTTTGACTGGATCGGTTCTCGAAGTTACGGAATCTACGTTTTCCAACTTCCCGTCTTTGTCTTCTTTGGTGATAAGTTCAAAAACTTAGCTGATAACCAACTGTTATATAGCGTAATTGAAATTATCATTATCGCCATTATTTCTGAAATTTCTTATCGTACCATTGAAAAACCATTTGGCTCTTTTGATTATTCTCCAATCATCAATTCAATTAAGAGCCTCTTTTCAAGATTCAAATTGACTTACTTCGTGCTTGCGTTAACTTTGATTTTAGGTTTATTTGGAACTATTCAATCAACTTTGGTTAGTCCTCATGCAGCTAACCACACTCAACTCGCTAAACGCATCAAGAAGAGTGCTACTAAAGAAAAACAACATAACAAAGAGTTAGCCGAAAAGATTAAAAATCATGAAGAAATCAAAGCTGTGCCAGCCGATGCCAAGCGCTTTGAAAAAGAAGGATTAACTCCCGAACAATTAAACAAAGCCGTTAACCTTTCTGGTTCTGCAATTGGTGACTCCGTAATGCTTTCTAGTAGAGATGATTTACAAAAGATTTTCCCTCGCCTTTATATTGACGCATCCGTTGCTCGTCAAACTAAAGACGGTGCTCAATCAATTCAAAGTCTTGCCCAACAAGGTTTGCTAGGTAATAACGTAATTATCGGATTAGGAACCAACGGAACTGTCGATAAGGATAATATCAAACAAATTATGAACATTGTCGGTCCATCACGGACGGTTTTCTGGATCAATAATCACGTTCCTAGTCAACCATGGCAAAACACTAATAATGCTGCTTTAACCGAAGCAACTAAGAAGTATCCCAACCTCAAAATTATTGATTGGAACAAATACATCTCTAGCCATACGAACTGGTTATATACTGACGAAACTCATCCTAATCAAATTGGATCACTAAAATATTCAAGTTTTATCGCAAAAGACGTTTTAAGTAACAAATAAAAAATAGCTCAATCCACTATCACACGATAATGAATTGAGCTATTTTTATGTATTTTTTTAATGTTAAAATTTAAAACAACCCATAACAAATACTGCTATATCAATATGTAACAAATAATTTGCTAGCCAAAAACATTATTTATGAGTAATAATTTAATCAAATCATTAAAGGAGCAATAACTAATGGAAAACAAATTGAAATATTATCGTGAAAGAAAAGGTTTGTCACAAGAAGACGTTGCAAAAAAATTATTCGTAACTAGACAAACTGTTTCTCATTGGGAAAATAATCGAAACATGCCACCATTAACTGCCCTTGAAGATTTATCTAAATTATATGGAACTACTATTTCAGCGCTTATTGGTGAGCAAGGAGCAGTTATGAAGAAAAAAGTAAATTTTATGGCATTATTAGGATTTTTAGTATTCTTTACATGCGTATTATCAATCATTCTAATTATCGGTCTCAGTTTAGTATTTACAGGATGGACTGTATCGTTATCTTTTGCCTTTTCACCATTTATATTAATTTGGGCATATTTTATGGGTCAAGGTTTTTCATGGTTTCAAACTGGGATTAGCGTTTTATTAGTAATAATCGGCATACCAATGTTCTGGATCATGTACTTTATTTCAAAGTATATTATTAAATTTTTAGTTGCATATTTCAGATATAGTTTTAGTTCTATTTTTTATGAAGTAAAAATAGAAAAATAATGTTAAAAAATAGCTCAATCCACTATCACACGATAATGAATTGAGCTATTTTTATGTATTTTTTTATTTACGAAGTGCACAGTATAAAGAATCTGCAAGCATTCCGATTACCATCATATACATGGCCATCATGCCTTTATCCATAAATAACATGGCTAGTGTTACTACCCAAAATATTACCAAAATCCAATTAAATACTTTGTTCATAATTCTAATTCCTCCATAAATAATTTTCATATTTCTATTTATTAGAAATATTGTAATCTATAATACCACACTAGATTATAATTGTAGTAAACTACTAGTTAAAGAAGGAGGAAGAATTATGTCTGAAGAAAAACAACCAATTTATGATAAATATTTTTTCAATGAATCAGCCTATGATTACCACGATGGTGGATATATCCCTCTTGAGGTCGCTGATGTGCCTGAAAGTAAGCTAAACATTCCATCAGTTTTAAAACCAGATAAGGAAACAGAGACTGATGTTTGGTACACCGTTGAAGCGGAACCAGGTGAAACCCAAATTTTACCCGGTAAAAAAACCAAAACTTGGGGTTATAACCAAAGTTTGTTGGGACCAACAATTGTTTATAAGAGCGGAAAAACTTATCACGTTACTTTAAAGAATAGTTTGCCCGAACTTACCACTTTCCATTGGCATGGACTAGATGTTCCAGGTCCATATATTGATGGTGGATGTCATGCTCCCGTTTACCCTAATCAACCAAAAGAAATCACTTTCAAAGTTGATCAACCAGCTGCTACATTGTGGCTTCATGCTCATCCATGTCCAGAAACTGGCTGGGATGTTTGGCATGGACTTGCTGCTCCAGTTGTCGTAACCGACAAACACGAAGCTAGTTTACCATTACCCCGTAATTATGGTGTCGACGATATTCCCGTAATTTTACAAGACCGGACTTTCGATGACAATAATCAATGGAATTATGACAAAGATTACGATCCCGATGGTACTGAAGGTAAAACGGCTTTAATCAACGGAACTGTAAACCCTACTTTTGACGTTACTACGCAAAAATTACGGCTTCGTTTCTTGGATGGTTCAAACCGGCGTGAATGGCGCTTACATCTTAGCGATGATTTAGTTATGACGCAAATTGCATCTGATGGTGGTTTGTTGCCAGAACCAGTCTTACTTAAGAAATTAATGTTAACTTGTGCTGAACGTGCCGAAGTTGTCCTTGATTTCAAGGATTACAAACCTGGAGACCAAGTGACTTTGTATACTGACGATGTTCCCATTTTGAAATTCAACATTAAAGCATTCACACCTGATACTACTGAAATCCCTCAACATTTAGCTGATATTACTTATCCTGATGTTGATAAAAATGCATTAGTGCATCAAGTTGTCATGTCTGGAACTGATGAAGCTGTTATGATTAACGGGAAAAAGTTTGGAATGATGCGGATTGATGATCGTCAAGAACTTGGTGTCGCAGAATACTGGGACATTACGAATACTAATGATTGTTGTGGTGGAATGGTTCACCCTTATCACACTCATGGTGGTTCATTTAAGATTATTTCCAGAAATGGTGAAGCTCCTTATCCTAACGAATTAGGTTACAAGGATACTGTTGGAGTTAACCCTGGTGAAACCGTCCGCGTTAAAATGAGATTTAATTACCCTGGGATTTTCATGTATCACTGTCACATCATTGAACACGAAGATGGTGGAATGATGGCACAAATGCAAGTTTATACTAAAGATGATCCCCATAAGAAATACAAATTGATGGATATGGATACTTTGTTGAATGCCTTAGCTAAGGAACGGCATTGTACCGTTGACCAACTCCATCTCAAGAGTTTAGATTCATACAAAGCTATGGGAATGGATATGTGTTAATTCATTCCAAACGAAAAGAGACGACAAAAATGTCGCCTCTTTTTTTGCTTATTTTTTATCAATTAACTTACTATTCGATAAATTAACATCACCACTATCAGCAGTCACTTCACTATCATTAACTACCGTATTTTCAAGGTTGATATCACCGCTAGCACTGTCAATTACAGCTTTAGCATATGTTGTGTCAGTCTGATTTTTAATGTTAACGTCTCCAGAATCACTATTTAAATTAATTCTTTGAGCTTTTAAATTATCAGCATCAACATCACCACTATCGGAATCAACACTAATGTTAGCGACCGCAATATTTTTTAAAATTGTATCGCCAGAATCGGTTCCAATCACCGCGTTATGTTTTACATTAACGTTAGCTAAGGTAACATCGCCACTATTGGCATCAATTTTCAATGCTGATAATGATGCATCACTAAGTTTTACATCACCACTATCACTATTAATTACGACATCCGTCAACTTAATATCCTTTGGTAAAGTCACAATCGTTACATGCTTTTGTGGATGGAAAAAGCCAGCAATATTAATCACAAATTCAGGTAGATGGAAACCCATAAAATGATGGTGTTCTTTTTCTGTAATCTTGATTTCATCATCGTCCAACTTAATTTTGTTTTCTTTTGCAGCTGGTAAATTAGATTCCACTTTAAATTTTGCGCCTGATTTTACCACTACATCTGATTGAACATCAATATTCAATTTATGAATTTGCTGATAATTATTCACTTGGTGACTAGTCGTATTGGAACCAGCTGGATTCATAACAATTACGGTTGCAACAACTACAATTATTAAGACTCCCCCGAAAATCCACGGTAATATTTTCTTCATAATTTTTATTCCTCTTCGTTTTACTATTTTTTAAATTTATCATGAATCAGGAAGAATCTCAATCTCATTTTGGCTAAACAAAAAGACCCGAAATACATCAGGTCTTCAAAATTAATTTAAAGTGCTAATTTCTTGGCGTACTTGATTACTAATGGTTTTATCTGCCGCAAAAATAATCCGATCATTCAATTCCAGAATGGTCGTTCCAACTGGATGAATCATCTTATGATTCCGGAAAATTCGCGCAATTGTAATATCATCGCTAAATGGCAAATCTTTGATGGGCATCCCCGCAAATTTACTGTTTCGCAACGTAACTTCATGAAGTTCAGTACTATTTGATTTAATCATATTAAACGTTGATGGAACTTCAATCAATTCACGTAACATCGCGATATTAACGGCAAACGTATTGTAAACTTCAACGCCTAAAGCCGTGAGTTCTTTTTCCCGTTCGTTTAAAATATCTCGTTCTTCAAAACGCGCAATTACCCGTTTAACTCCATATTTTTTCGCCACTTTGGCAAGACGATAATTAATATCTGGATTGAGATAGGCAAAAACAGCAATATCAGCATCAAAATAACCATTTTCTTTGAGGTAATCGGCATCAAGTGAATCTAGTAAATGAACCTTAGCTTTATGTCGAAGTGTTTCATAATTATCTTTATTATCCGTAAATAAGGTCACATCATACCAACTACCAGATAATTGTTGCGCTACTGGAATGGTACTCAAATTGGCCCCAAACATGTTCAATTTCACTTTCCGGTAAACTTCTGGACTAGGCGTAAACATCTTATTGAAGATTAGTGGTCCCACGACACAAGTAATAATGGCCGCTAACAAAAAGGCGCCAGATTGTTGCGGCGTAATTAATTTCATATCATTGGCAACCTTCAAAATGGCTAAGACCATCGTAATGGTAGTTGAAACTAAGGCCGTTCCGGCTAATGCATTTTTCTTATCAAAGCGAAGTCGAAAAACGGGGTATAACAAGGCTTTTGCTACCCAATAACTAAGTAAGAAAACGGGAATCAACATCAAAGTTTTGGGATCCGCAAGTAATTGTTTCACGTTCAAACCAACCCCACTCATCATGAAGAAAATTGGAATAAAGAAGCCATATCCAATCGAATCTAATTTTTCTTTAGTATTGGGTGATGGCTGCAATAGTTTATATACCATCCCGCCAACGAAAGCACCCAGCACAGCTTCAGAGCCAACTCCGACCGCAATAGTAGCCAATAACGCAATAATGAAAAATGCTAAACGAACATCAACTTGGGTAGTTGATTTGTTGAACTTATCTAAATGGACAAAGAATTTACGAAAACGAAAGAACACTAAGGCCGCAACCGCAAACAAAATCAACGTTAACCAAAGAGACTTAGAGTCGGTTCCAAAAATAGAGATGTAGACGGTTAATGCTAAAATAGGAACAACTTCTCCAAGGGCTGAAATAAGCAGGATAGTTTGCCCTAATGAAGTACTTAAAATTTCTTTTTCTTTTAAAGTAGCAATCACGATTCCCAAAGAAACGGTCATGAATAAAATGGCTGCTAACCAGGGATCTTTGAACAACCCAGTTACCTTACACATAAATCCAAGGGCTAGTGACAAGACCATAATCGTGCCGTAACCATACATCGCTAATCTGACGGATGAATATTTTGGTGCCTGTGCGTTGGCTTTAATTTCTAAGTCTGATTGTTGTTTAGCTTTCGGTTTAAATAAATCAAAATCAATTTCTAACCCACTTAAAAATAACAGTACGATTACTCCGGTACTGGATAATCCAGTTAAAACGGCATCCGGATGAACTAAGTTTAATAAACTTGGCCCCAACACAATTCCCACTAAAATTTCGACCACCGCAGTTGGTAACACGGAAATTTTAAACCGGGCTAAAACTAACGGTGTGACTAATGCTGCTAATAAAATAATTACTAATGAAATTTGATCCATATCTTTTCCTCGTTTCTCAATAATAACTATCATGAATACTAATTAACCTGCTTAATAATGGCAAGGATTTGGAGCTAAAGAAAAACACTTAAACTCAATAGATCGTTTAAGTGTTTGAATAAATTTTTTTCGTTTCAAATCTATAAATCGATATCTTATCCATGATATTATTAAGCGTCGGCTCTCCGCATAATAAATGCAAGGAGGTGCATCAATGATTGTTTCTGTTGTTTACCCAATCATCGTTGGGGTAGTTTTAACTATCTTCAAACGTTGGTACGATGATCGGAAAAAATAGCCGACATTCACCAACCACATAAAAAAGGCCACATCTATTCACAGTAGATGTGGCCTTTTGTGCATCAAATGTTTCTGTTGTTTGTGTAATTACATTATACTAACAATTTTCAATTTGTACAAACAAAAAAGATTAGCTAAAACTAATCTTTATCGTCTGTATCTTTGTTTTTATGTGAACGATACAAGAGTATCAAAGAAATCAACAAGACAATTACTGAAAATGACATTTTCAAGCCTAAACTAGTTAAGCTAAAAGTAAAATCAAGTAAAAAACCGTCATAAGTAACCATCAATATAATTGAAAGGATTAATAAAACTAACCCAATCCCTAAATATAATTTATGCTTATTCATCTTTGTAAGTTCCGTTCGCTTTGTTTACAGCTTGGTTAACTGCATTTCTGAAACCATTAGCATCAAGGGCGACGACACCTTTAATAGTAGAACCACCTGGTGAAGTAACTTGATCCTTAAGTTCAGCAGGATTCAATTTAGTATCAAGTGCCATTTTTGCACTACCCATAACCATGGCAGCAGCAACTTGATATGAAGTTTCACGATCCAAACCGTTTTGCACAGCAGCATCTGATAAAGCACCCAAGAAGACGTCGACAAATGCAGGTCCACAACCAGCAACAGTTCCAACGATTCCTAAATCTTTCGCTTTAACTTAAACCAAAGTCCCCATTGAACCTAACACTTCGTTAGCTTTTTCGGCGTCAGCAGGAGTGGCAGTATCACCTTTTTCAATCGCAATACATCCAGCATTCACAGCAACAGGAATGTTTGGAACCATACAGATTACTGAGTTCTTAGGGAAAATGTTTTTAATTCCCTTAGCAGAAACTCCTTGAGCAGCAGAAACAATGATAGTTTTTGCGCCAACAGTTACATCATTTAAAGCATCCAAAGTTACAGGAGCTGGAGTTGCCACAATCAACATATCCATATCAGAAAAATCATTATTTTCCATAACTTGGAATCCAATTTCTTTTTGGAAAGCTAGTAAACGAGGACTAACTCTGTGTCCTTTTACGAAAATATCGTTAACATCGTATTTGTTTGCTAAACCGCGAATCATAGCACTACCCATGTGACCGGCACCTAACACAGCAATTTTCATGATTAATTCCGTCCTTTTTGTTTTTTATTTATATAGTATAGGATAGTTGAAACTACCCCTCTTTTACAAATAAAACATCGTATAAAATTAAAAAAATTTACATAAATCTAGCTGGAAAAGTCGTTTTTGCGATAGCGTTTTCATTTAAGCTATCAAAGGAAGACAAACCCCTTTTAATATTTCGAAATGTGGTATACTCTTTAAGAGTAAAGAAATTATAGAAGGAGTGAATGATATGCCAAAAGAAACCCCTACAAGAGCAACTTTTATGCTTTTCGGTGGTACAGGTGACCTTGCATTACGTAAGTTATATCCTGCAATCTTTAACCTTTATAAAAAAGGTAGTTTGAGCACTCATTTTGCATTAGTTGGACTTTCACGTAAAGCTTTAACTGATGATGAATTCAGAGCTAAAATTATCGATTCTATCGCATCTGAAACTGATGACAAGGCTCAAGCTGAAGAGTTTGCTAGCCACTTCTACTGGAAATCACATGATGTAAATAACGTAGATCATTACAAAGAATTAGGCAAAATTGCTGATGAATTAGACGCAAAATACGAAACAGATGGAAACCGTGTCTTTTACGTTTCAATGGCACCACGTTTCTTCGGAATCGTTGCTAAAAACCTTAAAGAACAAGGTGTTCTTTCAACTAACGGTGGTTTCAACCGTCTAGTTATCGAAAAACCATTTGGTCGTGATTACGAATCAGCTAAGAAATTAAATGACGAATTAACTAGTGCATTTAACGAAAACCAAATTTTCCGTATTGACCATTACTTGGGTAAAGAAACTACTCAAGCAATTCCCGTTATTCGTTTTGGTAACCCAATTATTGAAGCAGTTTGGAACCAAAAATACATCAAGGATGTTCAAGTAACATTAGCTGAAACTCTTGGTGTTGAAGACCGTGCCGGTTACTACGATACTGCTGGTGCTCTTCGTGATATGATTCAAAATCATACCCTCCAAATTGTTAGTTACCTAGCAATGGACGAACCAAATGCTTTCGTTGATACTGAAATTCGTCGCGAAAAAGTTAAAGCCCTTGAAAGCATGGAAGTTTACGATGCTGAAGGTGTTAAACAAAACTTCGTTCGTGGGCAATATGGTGCAGGTGATGGTACTCCTGAATACCGTGATGAACCTGGTGTTCCTCATGATTCAAATAACAACACTTACGCTGCTGGAAAGATTGTTTTCAACAACCCACGTTGGGGTAAAACACCTTTCTACATTCGTTCAGGTAAGAAATTAGCAAGTAAAACTGGTCGTGTCGATATCGAATTTAAGAAACCAATCGTTGATATCTTCGCTAAAGGTACTCATCAACCATCAGAACTTAAGTCAAACGTCTTATCTCTTTTGATTGACCCTCGAGTTGGTATTACTTTGGATATTAACACTAAGAACTCAGAACAAGGTTTCCACACAGAAACTGTTGATTTGAGCTACTTACAATCAGATGCTCGTGCTGCTGAAGTTCCACTTCCATACGAACGTCTTTTCCATGATATTCTTAAAGGTGATGGAACTTACTTTGCAAGTTGGCCAGAAGTTGCCGCTGCATGGAAGTTCGTTGACCCTGTTCAAAAACTTTGGGACACTACTAAACCAGACTTCCCTAACTACAAGCCTGGATCAATGGGTCCAAAAGCTGCAGACGAATTACTAGCCCGTGATGGAAACTCATGGTACTTCCCTACTAAGTAGGAGTAAAGCGTTTTCAAAAAGGCAGTGAAACTATTTCACAATTATTGAATACAATGATAAACTGTTATTGTAGAAAAATATCAAAAATTACTTTATATACAAAGGAAGGCATATTATGGCTGACAAAAAAGCAAATATCGGAGTTATTGGTATGGCCGTTATGGGTAAAAACCTTGCCCTTAACATCGAAAGTCGCGGATACACTGTAGCAATCTACAACCGTTCTGCTTCTAAAACTGAAAAAGTTATGCAAGATCACAGTGACAAACACTTGGTTCCTGCATACAACCTTAAAGATTTCGTAGAATCAATTGAAGCACCACGTACTATCTTAATGATGGTTAAAGCTGGTAAACCAACTGATGCTGTTATCAACGAAATTCTTCCACTATTATCAAAGGGTGACACTCTTATTGATGGTGGTAACACTAACTTCCACGATACTATCGCACGTAACGCAGAACTTGCAAAATCTGGTATTAACTTTATCGGAATGGGAGTTTCTGGTGGTGAATTAGGTGCCTTACAAGGTCCTTCACTTATGCCCGGTGGTCAAAAAGAAGCTTACGACCGTGTTGCTCCAATCTTAGACAAGATTGCTGCTAAAGCCGAAGATGGCAAACCATGTGTTGCTTACATCGGACCTAACGGTGCTGGTCACTACGTTAAAATGGTACACAATGGTATCGAATACGGTGACGAAGAATTAATCGATGAAGTATTCAACATTCTTAGAAATGCTGCTGGATACTCAGTTGATGATTTAGCTAAAATCTTCGCTGACTGGAACAAGGGTGAACTTAACAGTTACCTTATCGAAATCACTGCTGACATCTTAACTAGAAAAGATGATCTTGGTGACGATAAGAGCAAACCTATCGTTGACATGATTCTTGACCGTGGTGCTAACAAAGGTACTGGTAAATGGTCTTCAGAAGATGCTCTTGATGAAGGTGCTCCTCAATCAGTTATTACTGAATCAGTTTACGCTCGTTTCGTTTCAATGTTGAAAGACGAACGTGTTGCTGCTTCTAAAGTACTTCATGGACCAGCTAAGAAACCTGAATTCGGTAGCGACAAGATCGTTGAAGATATGCGTCAAGCATTATACTTCGGTAAGATCATGAGTTACGCACAAGGTTTCGAACAAATGCGTATGGCTTCAGACAACTACAAATGGGGTCTTAAGTACGGCGAACTTGCTCAAATCTGGCGTGAAGGATGTATCATCCGTGCTCAATTCTTAGACGAAATTACTAAAGCCTTTGAAAAGAACCCAGAACTTAACAACTTGTTAATGGACCCATTCTTTGGCGACATTGCTAACAAGTACCAAGATGCTGCTCGTCGTGTTGTATCATTTGCTACTGAATACGGTATTCCAGTTCCTTCATTGGCAGCTGCCGTTTCATACTTTGATTCATACCGTGCCGCAGTTCTTCCTGCTAACTTGTTACAAGCTCAACGTGATTACTTCGGTGCTCACACTTACGAACGTACTGACCGTCCAGGTAACTTCCATTACCCATGGTACGTTGAACAATAAAAATTAAACATTAATTTTAAAAGACTGACTTCGTGTCAGTCTTTTTTTATACCATTTTTTAATGATATTTATCGTAACATGACTGTATCCCTTGCTATCACTGGATTATACCGCTTATATCCTAGAAAATAATCATCTTTCAATGTCACATAATGCTACATAGAACGTGGTTTTTCGATATAATGAAGTATATAATTACATTCTTGTGAACAACACTACATAGCTAACCATAAGGGGATAAAAATATGTCAGATTCAGACATTTCAAATAATAATAACAGTAAAAAAATGGCTCGTGGCCTTAAAAATCGTCATGTTCAATTAATCGCATTAGGTGGAACGATTGGAACTGGTTTGTTCCTGGGTTCTGGGGAATCAATCGGATTAACTGGACCTTCAATTCTTTTGGCTTATGCCATCACTGGTATCATGTGTTTCTTCATCATGCGTGCTTTGGGAACACTTTTACTTTCAGATTTATCAGCTAACTCATTCATCGAACCAATTGCAAAATATTTAGGTACAACGACTGGTTTTGTAGCTGGTTGGACGTATTGGATGTGTTGGATTATCGGAGCGATTGCCGAAGTAACGGCGGCCGGAATCTACGTTAATTATTGGTTCCCCGGAGTTCCAGCATGGTTCACTGGTTTAGTAATCCTTGCGATTATTTACATGTTAAACATTATTAACGTGGCTGCTTATGGTGAAACAGAATTCTGGTTTGCTTTAATTAAGATTATTGCGATCTGTGCCATCATTATCGTTGGAATCGTCTTAGTAATTATTAATTACAAGACCCCCGTTGGTCACGCTTCTGTAAGTAATTTATACAGCCACGGTTTCTTTGGAAACGGTTGGCAAGGTTTCGCCCTATCATTCCAAATGGTTGTCTTCTCACTTACTGGGGTTGAAATGGTTGGAATGACTGCTGGTGAAACTAAAGATCCTGTTCACGTTATTCCTAAAGCAATTGACGCCGTACCATTCAGAATTATCTTATTCTACATCGGTGCTTTAGCTGCAATCATGTGTGTTATTCCTTGGCATACAATTACACCTGACGCCAGTCCATTCGTAGAAGTGTTCAAAAATATTGGGGTTACTGGTGCTGCTGGAATTATTAACTTTGTTGTTTTAACAGCTGCTACTTCAGCATGTAACTCATCAATCTACACTACTGGTCGGATGATGTTTTCAATGACTAATGAAAGTAACGGTAAATTTACTAAAAAACTTGGAACTTTATCAAAACGTAAAATCCCACAAAATGCGATTACATTCTCAATCTTAATTGTTGCTGCGGCAACCTTATTGAACGTTTTAGTACCAAAAGGTGTCTTCGTCTTCATTGCAAGTATTTCAACGACCCTTTTCTTATTCATGTGGACCTTGATTATCTTGGCACAACTCAAATACCGTAAACAAGTTGATAAACAAGGTAACGAAGATAAATTACTCTTCAAGATGCCTCTTTATCCTTACTCAAGTTACATGGTATTAGTCTTTTTGGCCTTTGTAGCTATCGTCTTATTATTCAGAACTAGTTCATTAATTGCCTTAGTTGGATCACTTGTTTGGATATCAGCTCTCTACTTGGTAAAAGTTCGTGGCGATAAACGTGCAGCAAAATTAGAAAAATAATGTAAATGAAAAGACTCGATTTTAAAAATCGAGTCTTTTTTAGTGTTTATTTTTATTATAGTCACCGATAAATACAGCAATCAGTGGGGATACTCCTGATAAAATAGAAATCCATCCACTAACTGAATGACCAGTTAATATTAAAATAAATCCACCAATCATAGCTGTCATAGATATTATAAATGCGGCAATTACACCGAAAATCTGAGAAAATCTTATAGTTTTAATTTTTATAATATCAATGCTTTGCCTATTTTTAGCCTGTTCCTCAGCCATTTTAATAATTCTTTCCGCAGCATCAGGAACAATACTATTATATTGTTCCAATGTTTGTGGATCAGGAAGTGGTCCTGATTGAATCATTGTATGTTTAGCTTGAACAATGGACTTCAATTCATTATTCAAAGGTAAGCTTTTATAATTAACTGATTTTGTTTTTTGATATCTTCGTAATTTTTTATTGTTTTTCTTACTTATCAAATTTTTGCATTGCTGATCTTAAATCATTACCAACAGCAATCCAATCTTCTCTTAATTTTTCAGCATCTGTTTGAGAGTTACCATTACTAAATTCAATTTTAGAAAATGGCGTACCTAAACTATAAGCTTTTGATGCTCCATTGATAAATGCTTTAATATAATTTTTCATAATAACCACCTCTTTTATACGTCAAGTATATCATTTTAAACAAACAAATTATAACCTTTGTAATTTTACCTCCTAATGATATATACGTATAAAAGAACTATCATCTCTTAAATTTAAAACAACAGAAACATCCTAGCACTGAAACAATTGCTGAACATACCATAGTTGCTTTAAATCCATTTGCAAATAAATCAGACGAAATAATTCCGCCAAACTTGTAAAAGATAATTACCGACAATGCAGTACCAACTGCTCCACCCAGTAAACGAAAAACATTATAAATCCCGGAAGCTTTCCCTATTGATGTTCTATCTACTGCATCTAATACTGCTTTTTGTAATGCTGGTCCTGCCATTGATAAACCTGCTCCAGAAATAACTAATGGTAATATCATCACTGAATATGAACTATGGTTAGTAACCAAAATTGCTAATAATGCATATCCTAATCCTTGTAAAAACAATCCTAAAATTGCGATTATTTTTTCACCAAATTTATCAACTGCTTTACCAGCAAATGGTGCAACAACAACTAATGTTCCTGTCCAAGGTAACATTTTCAACCCTGCGCTAAGTGCATTATTACGATCAACTACTTGTAAAAATTGTGGTAAGAAAAAAACTACTCCGTACATTGACGCATATAACAAGAATGTGGCTAAGTTTCCGCCAGTAAATATCGGAGATTTGAAAAATGATAAAGGAATCATTGGTTCACTTTCATTATGTTGGCGAATAATAAACCAACCCCCAATTAAAATACTGAATAATCCTATAACTAATGGAACAAAAATGTTTTTAGCAGTTGTAATCTCAGTCAGTGCTAGAATAATTGTTGCAAAACTAACAATTACTACTAACGCCTTTACTTTCAGGTAATAATTTGTGTGAAAGCATGATAGTTATAATACCAACTGGAACATTAATCCAAAAAATCCATTGCCATGATAGTTGTGAAACGATTAAACCACCTAATGACGGTCCAATAATTAATGCTAGTCCTCCAATTCCACTCCAAATTCCTAATGCTTTTCCACGTTCAGAGTTTGGAATAGCATTAGTTAAAATTGCCATTGACATTGGTGTCATAACTGAGGCACCTATACCTTGAATGATTCTAGCAATAATTAAAACGTCAATATTTGGCGAAATAGCACAAATTATTGATCCAACTGTAAAAATTAAAATTCCAAGATTATATATTTTTCGGCGACCAAATTTCTCACCTAGTGCTACTCCAACTAGTAAAACTGCTGCGATTGTTATATTATATGCGTTCAATGCCCATTGCAACATATCAACGGAAATATGAAAATCATTTCTAATTGCTGTAGAAGCGGTTGTAACAATCATTGAATCCATCATCGACATAAAGAAACCCAATGACGTTAATACTAAAATCCATTTATATCCTTTTTTCATCATCTTTCCTACCTTATTTTTAATTATGCAAATAGTACAATAGTTCAAATACTTTTGTACTATTGTAGGATAACATTCAATTATTTAAATAACAAGTAATAAAAAAGAAGAATATCAACGATATCCTTCTACAAGTTTTGAAAAAAGTTAGTTATATACTTTTCAATAGTTTCTTTATTCAATTTAATATATTTTTCTCGTGCTTCTTTTCTAGTAGTAATCAGATTAGCCGCTTCTAAAATTTTAAAATGATAAGATCCAGAAGTTTTACTAATATTCATAATTTTTCCAATTTCACCACAAGTTATTTCTTGAGGATTTTCTTTTAAATATTTAACAATATCAATTCGAATTGGATCTGATAATGCTTTAAAAATCGTAATGCTCTTATCTTTATCCATTAGTAAAACTTCCTTTCATATCTATTTTAGCTTTTCATACAACGGTAACAACGTCTTCAAACTACTTAACAAGTAGTCATCCACCCCATCAGTACCGATAAGTTTATCACCACGTGCTACTTTAACACCAACCAAAACGTCTAAAGCTTTAACCTTCTTAAATTGTTTGACAACTTCATCATAGTCACTTAACGGTAAAGTTTCATTAACCATGTGATTTTGGCTAAGCACAAAATTATTCGGTAATTTAGCCACATCCGCAGCTGTCGCTTGTAGTTTGGGATAAATTTCAGCAGTTTGTTTTGGTTTCATATTACTTTCAACTGCTAAATAAAGGTATAAATTATCATTCCAGAAACCCAATTCAAAATGTGGTAACATCTTGTAACCACGTTTGTTAGTAGAAAAAGCAACCCAAGTAGTATCAGGGGCATAAATTTTACGCATCCGATGTTTGGCAACATGAGCATACCAATCTTGTCCGTCACTAGCTAAAATTTCAAGAATTGGTTTAGCAATTGTTTCAAACTTTGGATCAAGCGTAGCACGAATTTTATCCATTCGACCAGCTAAGGTTGGATCATTAAAAACTAAAAAATCAGAATCAGTAAACATAAGAAACTCCTCAAGTAATTAGAATATTAGCGAATGTAGTAAAAGAATAAATCCTTGACCGTGACCAGCAGCGTCTTTCGACAAATAGATGCATGATAAAAGGAAAATAGCAATTGCAACCGATAAAACTGGTGTTAGCCAGATTTTTTGAATTGTGGTCTTCGTTTTCTCAGCTTCCTCTTTATAGGCATGTTCATTTTCTCGGACCATACTATCAATGGAAACACCGTATAAATCACTTAGGTCAATTAAGATGGGAATTCCAGGTAAATTGCGTCCATTTTCCCAACTCGAAACAGTTTTACGCGAAACGTTCAACTTTTCTGCCAGTTGAAGTTGGGTATAATCGTGTTCTTGTCTTAATTTTTTTAGTTGATTTCCAACATCCATTAATAATACACTCCTATCAAGGTCTACATTATGTTGTAATTATACCCTATTTAAGATTCATTCCTGCCATTTTACCAAAATTTGGATGTCTACAATTAGGTTACATGCCTAATTTAACAGCATTTTAACGTAGTCTACATTTAATAGCTTTAATGTTTAGTGGTTTCCCTGTAAATTAGTAATCGAGCAAGTAACTCATAAAACAGATTGGAGATTTATTATGAATCAAAAGTTAAAACAAAAAACACTTAAATCATTTGCCGGTAACTGGTCACAAGCAATCGTGATTGCCTTACCCTACTTATTAGTTTTCTTCATCGGATCAGTTCCAGTAATTCCTTATACAATTCTTTCAATTTTCACACTTGTTGGAATGTCATATACATTTCAAATCTGGTTTAAAAGCGATCGTACCCCTGCTACTCCATTACAATCATCAGTAACTGAAATTTTTTCAACGCCGAATGCTTTTGGACCATTCTTAGTTGCGTTAATCAGTGAAATTTTCGCATCTCTCTGGAGCTTATTATTGGTAGTTCCAGGCATTATCAAGGCTCTTGCTTACTCGCAAGCAATCTTTATCTACAAAGATGCTGTTGAAAATGGTGAAACAAATCCAAAATTTTTAGACTGTATTACCAAAAGTCGTGAAATGATGGATGGTCATAAGGAAGAATTATTTGCTCTTAAACTATCATTTATCGGTTGGTTTATCCTTGCCGCTTTAACCGGATTTATCGGATTAATTTGGTTAGCACCTTACTACTGTGGAACTATGGTTAACTATTATGAAGAATTGAAAAAATACAACAACGAAGATGACTCATTAATTGAACCTGGTTATAAATAGGAGAATATCATGAATCATATCGCATCGTTTAATTTTAGTAATTTATCTGACTCACATACCCTTCAAATAGCGTTAATAATTTTGATAATTGTGATTGCCTATAACTATAGTAAGAAAAATAAGCATAAGTAAATACTGTAATTTTTGATGATTCTATATTATAATGTATATGAAAATTGATTTGAGATGATTTCTCATCTTCTTAAGTAACACTCTTGTATTGACTATGCGAGGGTTTAAGAAGTATTTAAAAAGGACACGCAAATGCGTGTCCTTTTTACATCCAAATTATTTCAATGTTTTACCTGAAAGTTTTACATATAGCACACTAACTACGAAACCAACTACCATGAATGGAATGAAATCTAAACTCATGCTGAAGAGAGGCACGTTAGCAGTACACCATGCATCAAGACCAGCAAATGGTCCGTGTAATACTGGTGGTAAAGCGTGAACCATGTCTAAGACAGATGGAACTAATACTAATCCCATAGTAGTCTTATATACGACCCCGTTTTTACCGATGAAATGGTGAAGTAAAGCTAATAAGATCAATGTGATTGCCAATGGGTAAAGGAATACCAACACTGGTAATGAGAATAAGATGATTTGATCTAAACCAAAGTTTGCCAAACAAAATGCAACGAAGTTTGAGAAGAATAAGAACTTGTGGTATCCCACTTTCGGGAAACGGTTACCTAAATCTTGAGAGAATGATTGTAAAACACCAAGGGCAGTAGTTACACAAGCTAAGAAAGTTAAAGCAGCAAGTACTGCGGCACCAGCAGCACCAGTGTAATGACGCATGATGACAGTAAATGCAGTACCACCATCAGGACTCATCTTAGTGTAAGCAAGACTAGCAACCCCTAAAGCGATTAATAATACGTAGATTACAGCTTCAAAACCTAAAGCAAAAAATCCAACTTTAGCAACTGACCAAGCATGTTTCTTTTCGTCTTTCACAAAAACTTTTAAAGCAGTGATGATAGTAACTCCGAAACCTAATCCGGCTAAGGCATCCATCGTGTTGTAACCTTCAAGGAATCCAGTAACAAATGAACCAGTACCTTTACCTGCTTCTGGTAAGAATGGAAGATGTGATACATCACCATTTACTACGAAAGCGACGAAGAACAAGAAGAAAAGTAACACAACAAATAATGGGTTCAAGATTTTACCAACACTATTAACGATGCTATTTTGGTTATAAGCCAAGTAAACGATTAGTCCGAAGAACAATGCTGAGAAAACGAATAAGGCTGGATGAGTCCAACTTTCGTTTGGTAAGAATGGCTTAACCCCCATCGTGAATGACACCGTTGCCAAACGTGGTGATCCGATGAAGAGTCCCATTGAAGCATGAGCGGCGATTAAGAATAAAAGTGAGAATGTCGCACCAACAGGCAACGCCATATCGTACATACTCTTACTTTTTGTGACACTCAAAGCTAAGATTGAGAAAAGTGGAAGCAAGACAGCTGAGATTACGAAACCAAGTGTAGCAGGAACCCAGTTTTGTCCTGACATTTGCCCCAAATGAATTGGGAAGATTAAGTTACCGGCTCCGAAGAAGAGACCGAATAGTAATGATGATAGCAGTAAGTGTTGTTTAAAAGTTGTTTTCTTTTGTAAATCCATGGTGTTGCTCCTTAATTTTTATTTTCTAAATAAAATGCATAATCCTAATCAGTTCAGCAAATCGATGGCATAAAAAAACGCCCCTACCTGTAATAAATACAGCTAGGGACGTTTACACGTGTTACCACCCATGTTCCCAAATACTCGATATCCTGCGCAAGATATCATAATTAGAAATAAAAAAAGCGCCTCCAACTGTTGAAAAAACAACAGTTAGGGACGCTTTCACGTGTTACCACCCATATTCCCAATTACTAGTAATTGGCTCTAAGAGTACGGACAATCACTTGTCGATACTCGCTTGCTGTAATGGGCAATCCCATCAGATATTAATTAATTCTTCATATCTGAAACTTGTAGATGATTTTCATCGCAGTGTAATTGCCTCATCCCATCAAACAGAGGCTTTCTTAAAATCACAGCAGTAATTACTTTTCTACGCTTAGTCGTTATGTTTTATTTTATCTTAGTTTACAGGCAAAAAACCAATTGGTCAAGCACAAATTTAAATTAAAAAAATGATTGTTAAACGAACATTTACCTGGTATAGTAGTTGAAAACAACTAAGGAGATGAACGATCATGAACCGTAATACTTATAATCAAGTTAATAACCTAATTATTAGCCAAGTAATTATTCGCATAACGGTAAGTGAATGATTCTTGGTTATTTGTGTAACTAATGAACTAACACCTACCAGTAGCATAACTCGGTAGGTTTGAGACCTTAGAAATCTACCGAATCTGGTAGGTTTCTTTTTTTATATCTAGGAGTGAAATTATGAAACAAATTTTAAATGACACTGATTTATTAAATTGTTTGTACCATGGAACCTTTGGAATTGAAGTGGAAGAACATCGGGTTTCAATTGAACGCAAAAGTTTATCCCAATTATCTCATCCAGATACTTTAGGTGAGCGCCACGGCCACCCGTTTTTCCAAACTGATTTTGCGGAAAGCCAGGAAGAATTGGTTTCATTACCGCATTCATCAACGAGAAATTGTCTCAGTCACTTGCACAGTTTACAAGCCATGTTACAAGCTAATTTAGCACCAGACGATGTCATTTGGCCATTGTCAATGCCGCCAAAGTTAAATCAAGCTGACCTTACATATTTGCCAGAAGGATTTAAACAACGTCCTTGGTACCAAAAATATCTTGAAAAGATGTTAGAAAAATATGGTCCCTTTTACGGATTAATGGCTGGAATTCACATTAATTATGCTCCTACGCAAGACTTACTAGATTGGTACCACGTTAATCATGATTATCCAACAAAAGTATCGTCAAACAACCACATGATGTTCCAAATTGTCCAACAAGTTTTGGGTTACCGGTGGATGTTAACTTACCTTTTTGGGGCATCTCCTATCACAGAAAATCAAGCTGATACGATTCCTGCTAAGCAACATGCAATGGCTCCGGTTCGTTCATATCGTTCTAGTAAATATGGATTCAATAACTTAGCTAATTTCAAAACTGACTACTCTAATTTAGAAAATTTCATTGATCAGCTCGAACATTTTATTGAAACCGGTAAACTAGTTGCGCCTAGTGACTTCCATGGTCCGGTTCGACTTAAAGGTGCCGCAACTTTTGAAGATTTAATGACTCATGGAGCTAAATACCTTGAATTTCGGGTCTTTGATTTAAACCCATTTACGCAAGATGGCATTAGTCAGAACACCATGAGTTTTTTACATTTACTTATCATGGATGCCATTGTTAATCCACAAGTCTGGAATCATGATACAATGGAAAATGCGGAAAATTTAAACGATGAAGTGGCTTTACAACATCCCAATGAACACGTTTCATTAGATGCCCAAGTCTCAGCGACGAAACTTTTCACTCGTTTAGCTGACCTAGTTAAATCTGCTCCAGCTGATTTACGAATTGATTTCAGTAAGGCCTTAAACTATGCAATTACTGCGTTTGATAACCCTGAACAAACAGTGAGTGCCCAACTAACTACCTTTGTAAAAGATAATTCACTCGTTGACTTCGGTATGAAACGTGGTGCAATGATCAAAAATGACTTTGCCATCGAACCTGATTTCAGTAAATTCAGACGAGTCCCTAAACAACTTTTATCAGCCTACCAAGAATCCCATAAGTTAGGACTAAAAACTACGATTCTGGAAGACAAACTCTCTGTAACTTTTAAAACTCAACCTAAAACTTTTAACAATGACTATGAATTTGAGGACAATCTGTCGTCCTTAACTGAAAGGAACTAACTCATGAAAATTGGAATAACTGCCAACGTAAACCTTGGCGAACCGAACAAATTTTGCCAACCCTTCGCTAACGTAACCCCTAGCAGCTTTATTGAAGTCGTTACAAAACACAATCAAATTCCCGTCATTCTTCCGGTCGTGCCGGTTAAAATGGTACCGGAATTGGTCGCAATGGTCGACGCGGTAATTATTCCAGGTGGACAAGATATTGATGCTTGTTTCTTTAATGCTGATTCACATGATAAATCAGATGAATATTTCACCCCACATGATGAATTCGAACTCGCAGTCGCTAAAGAAGCTATCCGGACTCACAAACCCTTATTAGGTATCTGCCGAGGTTTACAAATCATCAACGTTGCACTTGGTGGAGATTTATACCAGGATTTACCCGAACAACATCCTTCTAATTTAAACCACGAACAACGTGGTACTGATGAATTATTTGCCCACTCAGTTCAAGTTTCTGATGATAGTTACTTAGTGAATGCGTTGGGTCATGAAACTCCCGTTAACTCTCGTCATCATCAAGGCTTACGTAAAATCGGTAATGGTTTACACGTAGTTGCTCATGCTTCTGATGGCGTCGTTGAAGCTGTCGAAGATGATAATGGCTTTGTTACTGGAGTTCAATGGCATCCAGAAGATCTTTGGAAAGCTGATGCAAAACAGGATCACTTATTTAGCGATTTCTTTAATCGTGCAAAAGTTAAAAACAATCAAACAGTATAGAAAAACAGCTCTGAAAATTAATTCAGAGCTGTTTTATTTTGGATTATTTTTTGTTTAAATTTGAATGTCTGATTCCGTAACCAAAGTAGATTACTAATCCAATGGCGAACCAGATTAAAGCAAATACTAAAGTTTCTTGATGCAATTGTGACATTAAACCAACTGAGAATAAAGCAGCAATAATTGGCATTACTGGGTATCCAGGCATCTTGAAACCTTCGTGATTTAAGTCTTTTCGTTTTCTCAATGGAAGAATTCCAATTGAAACAACAGTAAAGGCCAGTAAAGTTCCAACACTAACCAAATCAACCAATTTATCTAATGGAATTAATCCACCAAAGATGGCAATTACGATAGTTGATACCAATAACGCACGTCCGGGAACACCGTCTTTGTTGATTTTACCTAGTTTACCAGGTAATAAACCATCACGACCAATGGCGTAGATTAAACGTGATGAAGCATACATCATAGCGTACATCATTGTGTACATTCCGATTAAGGCCCCAATTGAGATGATAACAGCAACTGAGTTTTGTCCCACCCGATGAAGCGCAAAAGCAACTGGATCAGCGACGTTCAATTCCTTGTAGTTAACCATTCCAGTTAAAACGAAGGCAACTAAACCGTAAAGCACAGCAGCAATCAATAATGTACCTAAAATACCAAGGGGTAAGTTCCGTTTCGGATTCTTAACTTCGGCAGCTGAACCAGATAAGGCATCGAAACCTAAGAAAGCAAAGAATACCATGGCAGCACCAGTTAAGATTCCTTGGAAACCAAAAGCACCATGCATTCTAGCAGGTACAAATGGTTGGTAGTTAGAGCTCTTAATGAAGAAAATTCCAACTACAATAAAAATGATAATAATCGCAATTTTCATTAAAACAAGCAAGTTTTCGTATTTCTTAGAGGTGTTCATCCCCTTACGAAGTGAGAATGCGATTAGTAAAATTACTAAAACAGCAACTACATTTCCGTAAGTTCCATGAGCTGGATCAAAAGCACCAGTGAAAGCAGCTGGTAATTTAATAATTGGTGCCACTAAACTCGTGAAGTAAGCTGACCAACCTGTAGCCACGGCTGCAACTGCTAAGAAGTATTCCAAAATCAAAGCCCAACCAAGCACCCATCCAACTACTTCACCGAAAATCACGTTTCCGTATGAGTATGCTGAACCAGCAATTGGCAAGGTTGATGATACTTCACCGTAAGCCATCGCAACTAAGGCACAGACAATGGCTGCTAAGAAGAAACTAACTACGACGGCTGGACCAGTAGTAGTTGCGGCAACGGTTCCAGGAAGAATAAAAATTCCTGTACCAATTACGGCCCCAATTCCTAATCCCAACAAGTCTTTAACCGTTAAAGTCCGTTGCAGGTGTTTATCGTTATCTAAATAAGCATTCAAACTTTCTTTTTTTAAAATTCGCTTTAAAAAATTCATCTTTCTCCTCCAAAATTCTATACAAAAAAACACATCAATGACATTAAGCCCGATGTGTTTTAAAAGTTTATTTGAAATCTCAAATCACTTTTACTCGCTCTCGGAATTAATGGGCCGACAGCTCGCAAAAATGAATGCGTCTAGTCAGCTAATCGCCAAAAATACGCAAAATAATAAATGTTTGTCTTTGAGTTATGATTTATCATTTTTTGAAATTTCCTTTCGTGTTTTTTATAAGTGTACTTGAATGTTGAACAGGTGTCAATTAGATATTAGAAATTAGAAATTAAATTATAAATTCTTTTCGATTAATAACTTCTTTTTGTTTTCTACCAAGTTCATATTCATACATTGCCATCAAAAGTTCTTGTTTATCTTCATCTTTTTCATTAAATGCTTGTTTACGCAAAATTTCTAAATCCGTATTTTCCACAAGTTCAAATATTTTTTTAGCATTTTCAGTCATAATCGATTTCCTTTCTAAAATATCAATTACCCTTTCATACATATACGTTTTTATATCCTAATTATATTACATAATTTAATTTTATATCAAAAAAGCAGACCTCATCAGTCTGCTTCTCATCTATTTATTTTCCGTAATATTCGTCTGGAACTCTTACTAAATCATGTTCCACTAATTTTTCGGCAATTTGCACAGTGTTAGCAGCGGCACCCTTTAATAAGTTGTCAGCTACAACCCACATGTTGTAACTTCCCTTGTTTTCAGGATCTTCACGGACACGACCAACAAAAGTTTCAGTATGACCTTCTGCATTAATTGGTTGTGGGTAAAGTTGGTTAGCTGGATCATCTTGTAAGACAAGTCCGTCACCATTCTTGATTAATTCTTGGACCTTCTTAGTATCTAACTTGCTTGGATCTTCAACTTCGAAGAATACTGATTCACCGTGACCAATTACAACGGGAACTCGAACACAGGTAGCGTTAACCTTAATTGCATCAGAATTCATATCGCCAGCCATGATTTTCTTAGTTTCATGAACCATCTTCCATTCTTCATGAGTTGAGCCATCTTCTTCGAAGACATCAATTTGAGGAAGTAAGTTAAATGCTAGTGGGTAATGCTTCTTTTCGCCCTTCACTGGGAAAATTTCAGCGGTCATTTTTTCACCATCTAGGTGTTGTTGGGCTTCATGGTCAAGTTCATTGATAGCAGTTTGACCAGCACCTGAACCAGCTTGATAAGTTGAAACGATAACTTGCTTCAAGCCCGCAACTTCTTTGATTGGTTGTAAAGCAACCACCATTTGAATGGTTGAACAGTTAGGGTTGGCAATAATTCCCTTATGGTCGTAAATGGCTTGTTCATTAACTTCAGGAACAACCAACGGCACTTCTGGATCCATTCGGAAAGCGGAAGTATTATCAACGGCAACAGCCCCACGCTTAACTGCTTCAGGAAGGAATTTCTTTGATGCAGCTCCACCAGCTGAAGCTAACACAATATCAATATCATCAAAAGATTCAGGAGTAGTTTCTTCAACTACGACATCTTGGCCCTTGAATTGTAAAACCTTACCAGCTGAACGACTTGAAGCTAAAAACTTCACGTTCTTGACGGGAATTGATGACTTTTCTAATTGGTCAATCATTCTAGTTCCAACGGCTCCAGTAGCACCTAAAATTGCGACATTATATTCTCTCATTATTAATTACCTTCTATTTTTGTTTTATTTAGATAAACACATGTATATTATATTTAGACTAATTATAATCGAAATCCCATAATTGTAAAGGATTTTATAGTACGTTTTCCAATCCAATTGCAAATCCATCCAGTTTTTGGATATTTTTAATAGCAAGATTTAGTCCATGCATAAATGATTCACGGTCAAAGGAATCTTGGCGAATCGTTAATGCTTCGCCTTGTCCCCCAAATAATACTTCTTCATGAGCCACATATCCGGGTAAACGAACCGCATGAATATGCACATCTTCATAAACGGCGCCACGAGCACCGGGTAAAGTTTCTACTTCTGGGTATTTAGTCGGTGCTGTTTCACGGCCTTCAGCAATCATTTTAGCAGTATTAATGGCAGTTCCTGATGGTGAATCCTTTTTATCGGCATGATGCATTTCGATAATTTCAGCATCAGGGAAATATTTGGCAGCTTGTTTAGCAAATTGCATTAATAAGACTGCTGATAAGCCAAAGTTAGGAACAATCAATCCTTTAGTCTTAGTTGCATCCGCAATTTCCTTTAATTGGTCTACTTGCGCATCTGTCATTCCACTAGTTCCAATTACTGGCACAATGTAATGTTCTAACGCAAACTTAGCATTCTCAAATGCTCCAGTTGGAGTTGAAAAATCAACCCATACTTCAGCATCAGTTTGAATGTCTGCTAAACGATCAAAAATTTGGCATTCACTTGGTAAATCGTAACTACCACGGTCAGTGGAAGCAACGTTTGGACTATAAACTCCAACTAATTGTAATTCTGGATCAGCTTCAATCATCTTACAAGCTTTGCTTCCCATTGAACCTCTAAATCCGGCAACTAATACTTTAATCATCTTCGGGCTCCTTTTCGCCAACTGCGACTAATAATTCATTTTGTTGGGCTTCACTCAGTCTAGTAATTGGTAAACGACAACCACCAACGTTCAACCAATCACGGTTCAACAAGAACTTGATTGGTGATGGAGATGGAAACATAAAGAGTGCTTGCATCTTTGGTGTTAATTCACGTTGGATTTGTCCAGCAAGTTGAATATCACTATTCATCAATTGGTACATCCGGCGTAAATCTGGCATATAGAGATGTGATGCTACGGAAACGACGCCTTGACCACCAACGGTTTTAGCAAATAATGCTTGAGGATCTTCTCCTGTATATGTAAGAAAATCAGCTGGAGTATTTTCCACAATCCGTTCAAAATCAGCCATTGAACCACATTGCTTAACTCCAATAATGTTTGGATAATGACTCAATTCAATAATTGTGTCAGTGTCCATAGTTACCCCAGTCCGACCGGGAATATTGTACATAATAATTGGTAAATCAGAAGCATCCGCAACCGCTCTAAAATGGGCTTTCATCCCATCTTGATCAGGCTTGTTATAGTACGGAACTACTACTAAAGCAGCGTTAATGCCATCAATTTGAGCTACTTCTTGGGTAAAATCAATTGTGGCTTGGGTACTGTTGCTCCCAGTTCCCGCAATGATTGGGGTCCGACCATCAACAATTTCAACAAACTTTTTGTAAAGTTCAATTTTTTCGTCATGTGATAAAGTTGGAGTCTCACCAGTTGTTCCACCAATCAGGAAGCCAGTTCCACCTTCTTGAATCAAACGATTCGTTAATAGTGACAAAGCATCAAAATTAATCTGATTACGACAGTCAAACGGAGTGACAATCGCGGTAATAATATCAGCATTATTAAACATAATTTACTCCTTTTCGTGCATTCGATGAGTGATAAATCCCGTAATTGTATCAATTCCGGGTTGAATTGCGTTCGTATCTGGAACTAGTTGGCTAGAGTGTAGTTGATGATCTGCATCACCAATTCCCAACCAAAACATGGTTCCAGGAATCTTAGATAATAAGTAACCAAAATCTTCACCGGTCATAGCTGGTTCCGTTTCTTGGAAAGTTACTTGCTTGTTTTCTTCCATATAATTAATAAAATCTGCGGTTAATTTCGGATTGTTTTCCACTGGGAGATAACCACCTTGGTTGAGTTTTAAATCAACTTGGCAACCATAACTAGTGGCAATTCCATCGGTAACTGCTTGAAGGCGATCATCAATGTGTTCAATCATCGTTTGGGTTAATCCCCGAATCGTACCTTTTAAATGGGCTGATCCAGAAATTACATTGCGAATTGTTCCGGCGTTAAATTGACCGAAAGTAATTACGCCACCTTCAATCGGATCAACACTCCGAGAAACAATTGTCTGCACTTGATTAATAAACTGACTAGCAGCGACAATCATATCATTAGCAAACTGCGGATAAGCCGCATGCCCTTGAACTCCAGTAAAATCAACATCAACTTCGGTGGTCCCAGCAAATAACGTTCCCATTCGGCAACCAATCGTTCCAGCAGCTAACTGCGGATTATCATGTAAACCGTAGAATTCATCCGGACGCCATTGACCTGCAAAAACCCCATCTTCATAGGCTAGTTTTCCACCATTTTCACTTTCTTCAGCTGGTTGGAAGAAAAATAGTAAGTTATCAACTGGTTGGTGTTCCGCAAAGTAACGAAGGGTTCCAAGTGCGACTGTCATATGAATATCATGACCACAAGCATGCATCTTCCCTGGATGTTTTGACGCAAATTCCAATCCCGTTTCTTCATTAGTAGGTAATGCATCAATGTCAGTTCGATAACCGATAGTACGTTTAGGATTACTACCATGCAATAACACTAGAATAGCAGTTGGTAATTTATCGGGCACTTTGATTTCAGTGAAATCAGTTTGATCCGTAAATTGATGAATTTGTTTCATTAAGTAGTCGTGAGTTTCAAATTCATGTAGGGCTAATTCTGGAATTTGATGTAAATCCTGATATATTGTCTGTAAATCATGATCAAGTGCAACCATTTGTCTAACCTCTCAAATCATCCTCTAATTTTGTCTTATCGATTGTTTGTTGGTTAACGTCTTTGATTTTCTTAGCAGGCATTCCGGCAACCACGGTGTAAGGAGCAACATCTTCAGTCACAACTGCTCCAGCAGCAACTACAGCTCCTTTTCCAACGTGAACTCCTTCAATCACAACGGCATTGGCACCAACTAACACGTCGTCGTCGATACGAACTGGTTGAGCACTAGCTGGTTCAATTACCCCAGCTAAGACGGCACCGGCACCAATGTGACAATGTTTTCCAACTAAAGCACGGCCACCAAGGACAGCACCCATATCAATCATTGATTCATCGCCAATTTCAGCACCGATGTTAATTAAAGCTCCCATCATAATAACGGCATTATGACCAATCTTAACTTGATCACGAATGATTGCACCGGGTTCAATTCTGGCATCAATATTTTTAGTGTTTAAAAGTGGGACAGCTGAATTACGTCCATCGCTTTCAATTTCTGAAGCTTCAATTAAACTAGCGTTATTTTCGAGAATTGGTTGCACATCTTTCCAATCACCGAAGATTACTCCAGTGTTACCATTAATAAAAGTTGTGATTGATTCAGGAAAATCAATCTTAGCTAAATCACCTTTAAGGTAAACCTTTACGGGAGTTTTCTTTTCGGCGTTTGAGATGTATTGAATAATTTCTTGAGCGTTTAATTCTGTCATGAGTTTTCTCCTATTAAATAGTTAAGTTTCGGTCTAAATGAATTAAGTCAGCGTAAGTTTCGCGTTCAATGGCAATTTGTGATTTTCCATTTTCGACAAACACAACAGCCGGACGTTCGTTTCGGTTGTAGTTCGATGCCATTGAATAGCCGTAAGCACCAGTAGCAAGAACAGCGATGATATCACCAGGTTGCACAACCGGAAGTTCGATATCCTTGATTAAGATATCTCCTGATTCACAATACTTTCCAGCTAGGGTAATTAATTCAGTGTTGTCATCGTGGACATCGTTAGCAACTACTGCATCGTATTCGGCTCCGTATAAAGCGGGACGAATGTTATCACCCATTCCACCATCAACAGCGACGTACTTTCTAATTTCTGGAATCGTCTTGCTAGAACCAACGGTGTAAAGAGTGGTTCCGGCAGGTCCAGCAATTGAACGCCCTGGTTCAATCCAAACAGCAGGAGTAGCTAACCCACGACTTTCAGTTTCTGCTCGTAATGTCGTAAGAATTTGTTGGACGAAGTCTTCGGGACGAATGGGATGATCATCGTCAGTATACTTAATTCCAAATCCCCCACCAACGTTGATAATTTGTGGAGTAAAGCCAAATTCATCGTGCCAGTGTTGCATCAAGTTTACTAACTTTTCGGTTTCAATCTTAAACCCATCTGTTTCAAAAATTTGTGATCCGATATGAGAATGAACTCCAATTAAGTTCATGTTGGGTTCATTTAAGACTTGTTGTAAGGCTTCGTCAGCTTGACCAGTTATGATATCAAAGCCAAACTTACTATCTTGTTGCCCAGTTTGAATGAATTCATGGGTGTGAGCTGAAACGGCAGGAGAAACTCGTAACATTACGTTAGTTGTTTCATCTAAATCAGCTAACACTTCGCTTAATAATTGAATTTCGTAAAAGTTATCGAGCATGATGACACCAACGTGATGAGAAATCGCCATTTCTAATTCGGCACGCGACTTGTTGTTCCCGTGGAAACTAACATGATCCATCGGAAATCCCGCTTGAATAGCGGTATAGAGTTCCCCTCCAGAAACAACATCAGCATGAGCATCTTCTTGAGCTAACACTTGATACATGGCAAGACAAGCAAACGCTTTGCTAGCATAACTAACCGCATATTCAATGTCATTTTCCTTAAAGACGCGTTGAAAGGCGCGAATTTGACTTCTAATCTTGCTAACGTCGTAAACCTGTAAAGCTGTTCCGTATTCTGCCGCTAAATCAGTGGCTGGGATTCCCCCAATGATTAATTGATTATCTTGAATCTCGTTGTCGTCCAACATGATGGATCCTCCAGTTTTTTATTAAATCAAATCAGGAATAAAAAAAGAGTCTATTTTTCGGAAGCACCGATAAAATAGACTCTTATTGTTTCATTAATAGAATCGATTATTCATAGCTCCCCGGAATTGCTTCCGACAGTTCATAGCCTATTTAACTATGTCCCAGCTTACTAAGTTCCATTACTTAGCGCTTCGGCGAATAACCCTTTCATCTGCTTCATAGTCCAATGGGGACTCCACAAATTACTCTTATTACTCGCGACCTCTATTTGATTTGATTAAATCATAACGAATTAAATTGCATCCGTCAATACTTTTATTTTAATTTTCGTTCGTAAATTTCTTTGTTTCTATATATTAGCAAGATTAATTGTCGTTTTTTCGTGTGACTGGGGTTGCTGCTAAGCGATTTTAGTGTTAATTTCAATTCAACTAATTTGCGAGGTGAAAGAAATGAAAGTTGTAAAATTTGGTGGTAGCTCATTAGCTGATGCTGACCACTTCGAACAGATTATCAAAATCATCCAAAGTGATCCCGAACGAAAAGCAATTGTCGTTTCGGCTCCGGGAACGCGTTTCAAGGGTGATATTAAAGTAACTGACTTATTAATCAAGTATGCCAATGCCGTCTTAAATCACGAAGATTATACTGACACTCAAGCTGAAATAATTAACCGTTATCAAGCCATTGCTGACCACTTTTCGTTACCTGAAAATGTGATGGATCAAATTGCGACAACTATCAAATCCCTTCCTTTGCAAACCTACTCAGATGACGAATTTTTAATGGCCGCTTTCAAGGCGCAAGGTGAGTATTTAAACGCCTTTCTGCTTACTCAAGTTCTGAACAAAATCGGGATGCCAACTCAATTTATGGATCCCCGAGAAGTTGGATTTTTAGTCAGCAGTGTGGCTCAAGATGCCCATGTCTTAGATGCTACTTATGATAATTTAGCCCAATTCAGAAATCCCGAACAACACTTAGTTTTCCCTGGCTTTTTTGGAATTACCGAAGATGGTCAAATTGCCACTTTTTCTCGGGGTGGTTCAGACATTACTGGTTCAATTGTGGCCAAAGGATTAGCTGCTGACGTCTACGAAAACTTTACTGATGTGGATGCCATTTATTCCGTTGATCCTCGGATGGTAAAAGATCCTCAAAGTATCAAAGTGATGACTTACCGCGAAATGCGGGAATTATCCTATGCTGGTTTCTCAGTCTTTCATGATGAAGCGATTTTGCCAGCTATCGATGCCGAAATTCCCATTAACGTGAGAAATACAAACCATCCAGATTTACCCGGAACAATGATTGTACCAGAACGTAACTTCAAACCAGCAGGATTAGTAACTGGGGTTGCTAGTTCTAACCGGTTTGCCGCTCTTTATATCCATCGTTACTTATTAAATAAAGAAACTGGTTTTACTTTAAAATTGTTGCAGATTCTCTATAAATACAACATTTCCTATGAACATATGCCATCTGGAATTGATGATTTAACGATTATTTTTGACAAACGGCAATTTACCCCAAAATTAATCGAACAAATTTGTGCCGAAATTCAAGACGTTCTTCAACCTGATCAATTAGAATGGATTGATGACTATGCAATTATCATGATTGTTGGTGAAGGAATGCAAAAAAGTCCGCACACCATTGAAGACATTATCCGTCCCCTCACTGATCACGAAATTAAAATTCATATGATTAATCAAGGGGCTTCTAAAATTGCGATTATGTTGGGTACGAACCAATCCGATGCCGAACAAGCCGTTAAATTAATTTACCAACATTTCTTCGATAATAACCGCATTCTTGATTAGAAAGGAATTCTCATGACTGAATTACTTAAGGTTCATGGATCAGAAAATACATTTTTCATTCTCGATTTAACTCAATTTGACGAACAACCTAGCTTTGCTGCTATTTCACAATTAGCGGTAGCAATGAAGGCTTCTGATAACCCTAATTTAAACAACATCGACGGAATTTTAGTCGTAGAAAACTCAGATCACCCTGGTTGTTTAGGTAAAATGACCGTTGTTAACGCTGACGGAAGTTTGGCCTCAATGTGTGGAAATGGGTTGCGAACGGTTACCCGTTATTTAGCGCATAAGTTTGGACAAACAAGCTTCAAAGTCGAAACGCAAGATGCCGATTTGGCAGTTGAACAATACCCAGATTTAGCTGCTAACGTGCCAGCTTTTGGAGTCCAAATTTCACCCGTTCGATTTAACCACGCAGCGTTTCCTTTTGATAATCTAGGAACTGAAGAAATTCATGATCAAAAATTGCCTGAACTAGACGATGAACTAAAATTTACTGCGATTGCTGTACCTAATCCCCATCTAATTAGCTTTATGCCTAAAAATGTCTTGGAATCAGACAAATTAGAAAAGTTAGGAACTTATTTGAACGGAGAAAATCCCTATTTCACTGATGGAGTAAACGTTAATTTTGCCGAAATTTTAGCACCCGATACCTTATTTGTCCGCACTTTTGAACGAGGAGTTGGTTTTACTAATGCATGTGGAACCGGGATGACTTCAACCAGTTTAGCCTACGCCTTAAACCACTACGATGGTGATTTTGATAGAATCATTACGGTTTATAATCCCGGTGGAATGGTTAAAGTTCATGTGCAAAAAATTGGCGATGATTATCACTTGCAATTGATTGCCAATGCCACTAATCTAGGGACTTTCACAATTAATGCAGCTGATTTGTTTAAGCATAATTTCAGTAACGGAACTTTCACTACAACCGACGAAGAAACCAGCTACCAAGCTTGGGTAAATTCCCTCAAATAATTGAGCATCTTTTATGAACTTACTAAAAGAAAGTGTTATTATTTTAGTAAACCAAGTAAAGGATGGATTAATTATGACTAAAATTAATGTAATTTTAGGTAGTGTCCGTGAACCTTCAATGGGCCATCGACTCTTTACCTATTTAGAAAATCATCAAGATGAACTCGAAGCCAAAAACGGTGTAGCAATTAACTTTATTAAAATTGGCGACTACAAATTAGCCCCTTATAATGAACCATTTCCACCAATGGCCACTCCAGATTATGTCAATACTTTGGATGGTAACCAAAAGAAATGGGTTGAAGATGTTTCAGATGCTGACGGAATGCTACTTCTAGCTCCTGAATATGATTATTCAATTCCTGGTGCTTTGAAGACTGCTTTAGATTACTTAGCTCAAGGTGTGAATGACAAACCCGTTCAAGTAATTAGTTACTCAATGGGTAAAGTCGGTGGTTTACTTGGAACTATGGCCTTATTACCAGTTTTCCAAGTGCTCAATATGATTACTTTGAGCCACAATATGCAATTAGCTAATATTCAAAACGTTTTCACTGCTGATGGAGAATTAAATCCTGATTTATCTGATAAAGAAAAAACTTACTACACTGATCGTATTGATGGCGTAGTTAAAAACCTTGCTCACTATGCAAAATTATTGAAATAAAATCTCTATAAAAATAAAAAAGACGACTCTTTAAAAGTCGTCTTTTTTTGTATCTAGTTTTTAGTTAACAAAATAAGTTAAATATAAATTAGTTGGTCCATCAAGTGGATAGTTACCAGTTAAATCATGGTCGAAATACGTTGGATTATATTGATCTGCATGATTATAAGTATATCCGGCAATTTCTGGTACATTTCCATCTAAACTCCATGGAGTTGCAACCTGACCTGAAATGCTGGTACTTGGTTTAATTTCATTACCATTTTGGTCATGGTAGTAAACGTTAACTGTTCCTACTTTTTCATAAGTTAAGTAAACATTTGTGTCACCATTTGCTGAATATGTTCCTTGTAAATCGTGGGTAACATTTTGGCCGTTGTAGACATCAACATGGTTGTATTGATATCCGTTGATTTCTGGAACCCAGTTGGTATAATTCCAGTCATCGCCTGAAGTACCATTCCACGTAAATGATGCATGGCCGTCATTGGTGTCAATTGAATTTCCATCTTGGTCGTGGAAGTAGAAAGTTACTTTTGCTGGCTTTTTAACGTTGTAAGTTAAGTAAACATTAGTATCGCCATTTGCTGAATATGTTCCTTGTAAATCATGAGTAACGTTTTGTCCGTTATAAACATCCACGTGACTGTATTGGTAGCCATTGATTTCTGGAACCCAGTTAGTATAATTCCAGTCAGTTCCTGGAGTACCGTTCCATGTGAATGAGGCATGACCATCATTGGTGTCAATTGAATTTCCATCTTGATCATGGAAGTAGAAGTTTACTTTAGCTGTTTTATTGGCATTGTAAGTTAAGTAAACGTTGGTATCACCATTTGCTGAATATGTTCCTTGTAAATCATGAGTAACGTTTTGTCCGTTGTAGACATCCACGTGGCTGTATTGATAACCATTGATTTCTGGAACCCAGTTAGTATAATTCCAGTCAGTTCCTGGAGTACCATTCCAGGTAAATGATGCATGGCCGTCATTGGTATCGATTGAATTTCCATCTTGATCATGGAAGTAGAAGTTTACTTTCGATTGGGTTGCTGGTTGACTTGGTTGAGCGGGAGTATTGTCGCCACCATTGTTAGCAGGTGTTTCTGGTTGTGCAGGATTTTGGTTGCCACCGTTGTCGTTGTTAGCGGGTTGTGATGGTTGAGTAGGATTTACTGGAGTTAATGAACCAGTAGCATCCGTCATATTAGCAGCATTTTGGATTACTGTTTGTCCCATTCTACCAATGTTGTCATAATGTTGAGTTGCTCCAGCGGTAACATATGCTGGATCTACTTGAGCACCAACTCCGGCAGAGCCTTGATTTAGAAATAATGATAAAGTGTAGTCACCAGTAGGAGTTCCATCTCCAGCAATACTACGAGCAACTTGGGTTCCCGCATCATATATGTGACCTGAAGGGCCTTTCATATCTTGGTTTAAAGTACCGAATTGAACATTAGCTGAACTCATCCAATCTGCATTAATAATGCCGGCGCGTTGTGCTGATTCAGGAGCATTCACAACAGGAGTGTTCGTAGTACTAACTTGATTTGGAGTATTAGCTGCCGCAGCTGAAGTTGCATCATCCGCTTTAGCTTGTGCTAATACAACAGGAGCTTGTTGTGCTGATTGAACAGCGGTTTGTTCTGTTTGTGGTTGCGTTGGTTGCTGTGTATTAGTATCAGCTAAAGCAGATACTGATAGTGCAGCACTAACTGCCAAAAATGTAGTAGCGAAAACTACACTTTTTTTACTTGTCTTTTTCATCGTTTATCCCCAGATTAAATATAAAGAATTTATTAAATTCTTTATTAGGCTACACCCCACCACAAAAAATAGTCAAGCGATTGTTACTGGACAAGCAAAAAGTCAGTGAAGGATAATCACTGACCTTTAAAATCTTATAAAAATGCTTGATATCCCAAGTAAAGCGCCACAATAATGGCGAAACAACTAATCGTGTATTGCATGACTTTGGAAGGAATAAACCGAACTACGATTGGTCCAAGATATCCTCCGGCAAATAAACCAACGGCAATAATGGGAACGACAATCCAATCAATTGGTAAGGTGAAGACGAAAATAATAACCGATAAAATATCAGCACATAAAGCTGCCATATTCCGGGTTGCATTATATTCAGCATATGGTGCCGTCGTAATCCGAGACAACACGGCGTTTAATAATACTCCAGTTCCAGCACCAAAGTAACCTTCGTAAACCCCAACTGCCATTAATGCCGCAATCGACATTACTTGAACACTACGCTTAACTTCAGTCGCTGAATTGTGTTTCTTTGGCATTGCCATTAAGATTCCGGAGAAAAGAATAATAATGGGAACTACTTTTTTAAATGTGTCAGCAGAAGTGAAAAGCAAAATAATTGATCCAAACAATGAACCAAACGTCACAAGCGCTGAAATTTTGATCCATTCGGGCACATTTTTCTTCAATTCTTGGCGTGATGATAACACGGCACTGGTATCACTGAATAATAATCCCACGGTAATCGTAACGTTGGCAGTAATTGGGGAAATCCCAACGTATAACATTGCTGGATATAATGCTAACGTAGCCATCCCGACAATTCCATTCATGGTTCCCGCAATAATACTGGTTACCACTAAAATAATAATATTCGTAACTGTAAACATTTTTCGACCTACTTTCTTGTTTCCATACCTACTATTATCAACTTTCTAATTAGTTGATTCAACTTTATTTCTTAAATTTTTCCTAACTAAAATTTGAATTTCCACCGCAAAGTGCTAGTATGTAATCTAAAGATTATAACTTTAACTGGTTCAGTGAAACCACAAGTATCTATCTCGATTATTGTACCCAAACTATACAATCAACTTGAATGATTTTGTGTGTCCTGAACTGGCCATTACAAAATCACTTTTTTATTTGGGGGAATTTTTAATGCATTTTTCGAAGTTTAGCAAGTATCAAAAAAGTGTGTCACTTTCAACAGGATTAGGTTTTATCCTAGAACGAATGGATGCCGCTTTCATGGGTTTGGCATTAGCATCAATTATTGCCACTTTACACATTTCCAAAGCTGAAGGTGGATTAATTCCAGCCATTACCGCGTTAGGTTCATTAGTCGGTGGAGTTGGATTCGGAGTTTTAGCTGACAAATTTGGTCGGGTTAAAACGCTTAGTTGGTCAATCTTCATCTACGCGATTGGTACTGCCGGAATGGGTTTCACTAATTCATTCTCACTCTTGTTAATATTCCGTATTATCATCGGTCTTGGTACCAGTGGTGAATATGGAATTGCTTTAACGATGCTTAGTGAAGCGTTCCAAAAGAAATACATGGGACGAATTTCATCTGCTGCCGGAATTGCCGGACAAGTTGGTGCCATTGTGGCTTCATTGCTTGCTGCCGTAGTGCTTCCTAATTGGCACATGTTATTCTTCATTGGAATTATCCCAGTTATTCTAGCTGCTTATGTTCGTTTTAGAATTCCCGAAAGTAAAGCTTTCACTGAAAATAAAATTGAAGAAAAGAAAGATAACAAAGTTAAACTAGGTGACGTGTGGTCATTATTTGCTACACCTGCAGAAGCCTTCTTATCAATCAGAATTGTGCTTATGTTCTTAATTCACATTGCCGGTTATGATACTGTCATGAACTGGTTACCAACGATTGCCCAAGAACGAATGCACGTTAACGTTGCTCACTCATCACTCTGGATGGTCTTTACCATTATTGGGATGGGTGCCGGTATGGGGGTCTTTGGCTATCTTCAAGATAAATATGGTAGTCGTTTAGCTTACGGAATCTTCTTATTAGGTTCAGCTATCTCTGTCTTCTTCCTTATTATGGCAACTAACCCAATTGAATTCGTGATTGCCGGTGCCATTGTTGGTTTCCTAACTGATGGAATGTACACCGGTTACGGTGCTATTGTAAGTAACCTTTACCCAAGTAAAGATCGTGCCACTGCCAATAACACGATTATGTCCATCGCCAAAACGATTGGGACATTCTCACCTGTTTTAGTTGGATACATTATGGATGTATCTACGGTCACAACTGTGGTAATCTTTATGAGTGTATGTTACCTCGTAAGTTTCGTAGTTATGATTTCAATTAAACAATTGAAGAAAGATCACCCACGTTATGTCCAAGACAATTAAAATTTTATCCACCAGCGATGTCCACGGTTTCGTTTATCCAACTGATTTCAGTAGTCGTAAAAACGTTACTGAATTAGGCTTATTAAAAGCTGGTAGTTTCATTAAACAAACGAAAGCAAATGCTGCTGACAACGAAATTGTTGTCGCACTTGAAAATGGTGACCTCATCCAAGGTTCGCCACTCACAAGTTATCTCGCTGATCATTCCGATCATCGGGATTTTTTGAGTTCGATTACCAAAAAAATTGGTTACGATGCCGGAATTCTAGGTAATCATGAATTCAATTACGGTTTTAACTACATTAAAAGTAGTGAGGCTGCGCGTAATTACCCGATTTTGAACGCTAATATTGACGGTGCAATTAAGGCCGGAATTGCTGACAAACCCTATACGATTATTGAACGCAATGGCGTGAAAATTGCGATTTTAGGTTTGACGACGGCCTTTATTCCAAATTGGGAATTAGCTAAAAACATCCCTGATTTAAAGTTTAATTCAATTTTACCGATTGCTAAACAACTTATCCCAGGGTTACGCAAACAAGCTGATATCGTAATTGTGAGCTATCATGGTGGAATTGAAGCTGATCCAGCGACTGGTGAACCAACGGAAAAATATACCGTTGAAAATGAAGGCTACCGTTTATTGACCGAAGTTCCTGGAATCGATGCCTTAGTGACTGGTCATCAACACCGGACGTTAGCTACTAAAATCAATGGTGTGCCATTTACACAACCAGGTGTTCACGGAACTAACGTTGGGGAAATAACATTAACGTTAGATGATGATAAGCACGTGATTGCCAATGATAGCCAGTTAATTTCCACTGCTCCAATTCAAATTGATCCAGAATTAGTTCCTGATTCAACGTTAAACAACACCGTGCAAAATTGGCTAGATCAACCCATGGGAACTGTGGCTGGTGCCGATATGCGCATTGATGATCCGATGGCGGCTCGTTTACATGGTCACCCTTATTTGGAATTGATTAACCAAGTGCAAATGGACGCCTTAGGTACTGATATTGCTAGTACCGCGTTATTTAGTAATGATTTAACTGGTTATGGTCGTGAAGTTTCGATGCGGGAAATCATCAATAACTATCCCTATCCAAACTTAGGCTTTTTGGAAAAAGTCAGTGGTGCTGATTTGAAAGCTGCCTTGGAACGCTGTGCTAGTTTCTTCACTCTGGAAGATGGGAAAGTTGAGATTAGTAAAGCCTTTACGACGCCAAAATTACAATTATTTAATTATGACTTTTATAGTGGCATTGATTACGAATTTGATTTAAATAAGCCAGTTGGTAGTCGCTTAACCAAGCTTGAATATCATGGCCAATCTGTAACTGATAAACAATCATTGCTAGTTGCGATGAATAACTACCGGGGAATCGGTGGTGGTGAATACTCAATGTTTGGTAGCGATAAACTGGTTAAGCAAACGAGTGATAGTATTCAAAACTTAACGATTGAATACTTGAAGAAACATCATCCCTATCAAGCCATTCAACCACATAATTTCAATGTAATAAAATAAGGAGCTAGCTGATAAATTCAGCTAACCCCTTTTTATTATGCAGTTTTTTTTGCTTTCAGCTCTTTAACATACGCTGCAGCTTTATCATGGTTAAATTCATGTTCTGATGTTCCAATTACAACTGTTGCAAGTGAGTTACCTACTACGTTAACTACCGTTCTGGCCATATCAACGAAACGGTCAATTCCAGCAATAAAGGTTAAGCCAGCCATTGGCACACCGATGGTTGAAACTGTAGCCAATAAGACAACGAAGGAAGCACCGGGAACTCCGGCCATTCCTTTAGAAGTAATCATTAAGACTACTACCAAGGTAATTTGTTGCCCAAGACTTAAGTGAATTCCGTAAGCTTGTGCTAGGAAAATGGCGGCAATTGATTGGTAGATAGCTGAACCATCAAGGTTAAATGTATATCCAGTTGGGATAACAAATGACACGATTGATGGGCTAACCCCAAATTTGTCCATTTTTTCCATCATCTTAGGCATCACGGCTTCTGAACTAGCAGTTGAGAAGGCTAAGATAATTTCGTTTTTCATCACGAGTAATAAACTAAAGAGGCTAAAGTGACAAAGTTTTGCCACAATTCCCATCACTACAATAACGAAGAAGAACATGGTTCCGTAAACAATGAGGACAAAGTAACTTAGTGGGAGTAGGACTTTAATTCCTAATTCAGCTAAAGTTAATCCGATTAAAGCACAGACTCCGATTGGAGCAAGATGCATAACCCAGTTAGTGATTTTAAACATTACTTGAGAAACAGAATCTAAGAAATCAACAATAATTTGACCCTTTTCACCAATCGCAGCTGTTCCTAAACCAAAGAAGACAGAGAAAACGATAACTGGCATCATGTCCCCTTTAGATAATGATCCAAAAATATTAGTTGGAATTAAACCAATCAATGTCGTCCAGAGACTCGCATTTTCTGAATGCTTAGCAGTGGAAACGTATGAGCTAATATCCATTGAAGAATGCATTTGATGAACATCGATAAACGTCCCAGGATGGAGAACGTTTGCGACAATTAAACCAATAATGATGGCTAAAGTAGTCATAATTTCAAAATAAAGCAGTGTTTTACCACCAATTCGACCAACTTTTTTAATATCACCCATACTGGCAATTCCAACCGTTAAACAAGAAACCACGATTGGTAATACAATCATTTGAATTAAGCCAATGAACATGGTTCCAATACTTTGCATGGCAGTAATTGCTGGCTTGTTATGGTAACAGACTAAACCTAAAATAATTCCTAGAATTAGACCAGCAACAATTTGCCAACCTAACGTGAACTTAAATTTTTTCTTCATTTGTTTGCCATCCTTTTATGTAATCAATCTTATATAATTATCACAATTATACTCCATTATTAACAGTTGTTTCACAAAAATGAACAATTTTAGACAACAAAAAAGACCTTAGCTAAATGCTAAAGTCTTTTTTTATTTGCGTGGCAACGTCCTATCCTCGCAGGGGGCGATCCCCCAACTACTTTTGGCGTGCTGAAGCTTAACTTCTGTGTTCGGCATGGGAACAGGTGTATCCTTCAGGCTATCGCCACCACACTATTTACTTGAAAGAACTTCGTCCTCTCAAAACTAGACAATATTATTTTCTTCCGATATTTTCCATTGTATCTATAATATAAATACTTGGTTAAGTCCTCGACCGATTAGTATTAGTCCGCTTCACGTATCACTACGCTTCCACTTCTAACCTATCTACCTGATCATCTTTCAGGGGTCTTACTTCCATAAAGGAATGGGAAATCTCATCTTGAGGCGAGTTTCACACTTAGATGCTTTCAGCGTTTATCTCATCCATACATAGCTACTCAGCAATGCGCCTGGCGGCGCAACTGATACACCAGCGGTATGTCCATCCCGGTCCTCTCGTACTAGGGACAGCTCCTCTCAAATTTCCTGCGCCCGCGACGGATAGGGACCGAACTGTCTCACGACGTTCTGAACCCAGCTCGCGTACCGCTTTAATGGGCGAACAGCCCAACCCTTGGGACCAACTACAGCCCCAGGATGCGATGAGCCGACATCGAGGTGCCAAACCTCCCCGTCGATGTGAACTCTTGGGGGAGATAAGCCTGTTATCCCCAGGGTAGCTTTTATCCGTTGAGCGATGGCCCTTCCATACGGTACCACCGGATCACTAAGTCCGACTTTCGTCCCTGCTCGACCTGTATGTCTCGCAGTCAAGCTTGCTTTTGCCTTTACACTTTAGGAATGATTTCCAACCATTCTAAGCAAACCTTTGAGCGCCTCCGTTACTATTTAGGAGGCGACCGCCCCAGTCAAACTGCCAACCAGACACTGTCTCCGCGCACGATCAGTGCGCAGGGTTAGAGTGTTCACATAACAAGGGTAGTATCCCACTAACGCCTCCACCGAGACTAGCGTCCCGGCTTCTATGGCTCCTACCTATCCTGTACAAGTTATGTAAACACCCAATATCAAGCTACAGTAAAGCTCCATGGGGTCTTTCCGTCCTGTCGCGGGTAACCTGCTTCTTCACAGGTATCTTAATTTCACCGAGTCTATCGTTGAGACAGTACTCAAATCGTTACGCCTTTCGTGCGGGTCGGAACTTACCCGACAAGGAATTTCGCTACCTTAGGACCGTTATAGTTACGGCCGCCGTTTACTGGGGCTTCATTTCGGTGCTTCGCCGAAGCTAACACTTCCACTTAACCTTCCAGCACCGGGCAGGCGTCAGCCCATATACTTCATCTTACGATTTTGCATAAACCTGTGTTTTTGATAAACAGTCGTTTGAGTCTTTTCACTGCGGCTGACCTTGCGGTCAGCACCCCTTCTTCCGAAGTTACGGGGTCATTTTGCCGAGTTCCTTAACGATAGTTCTCTCGCTCACCTGAGGATACTCTCCTCGACTACCTGTGTCGGTTTGCGGTACGGGTAATTAATTACTAACTAGAAGCTTTTCTCGGCAGTGTGACGTCAGATACTTCTCTACTTAAATTTCGATCCTCATCATTGCTTGTCAACCCGCTTGAAAGCATTTGACTCTCAAACTGACTTACAATTTAAACGCACATATCCAACAGTGCGCATATCTTAGCCTACTGCGTCCCTCCGTTGTTCAAACATAATTAACTAGTACAGGAATCTCAACCTGTTATCCATCGCCTACGCTTCTCAGCCTCGGCTTAGGTCCCGACTAACCCTGGGTGGACGAGCCTTCCCCAGGAAACCTTAGTCATACGGTGGATCAGATTCTCACTGATCTTTCGCTACTCATACCGGCATTCTCACTTCTAAGCGCTCCAGCAGTCCTTACGGTCTACCTTCATTGCCCTTAGAACGCTCTCCTATCACGCAACATAGTTGCGTCCGCAGTCTCGGTAATATGCTTAGCCCCGGTAAATTTTCGGCGCAGAATCACTCGACTAGTGAGCTATTACGCACTCTTTAAATGGTGGCTGCTTCTGAGCCAACATCCTAGTTGTCTATGCAACTCCACTTCCTTTTCCACTTAGCATATATTTAGGGACCTTAACTGGCGGTCTGGGCTGTTCCCCTTTCGACTATGGATCTTATCACTCATAGTCTGACTCCCGGACATAAATCAATGGTATTCGGAGTTTATCTGAACTTAGTAATCCTAGATGGACCCCTTGCTCAAACAGTGGCTCTACCTCCATGATTCTTATTCCGAGGCTAGCCCTAAAGCTATTTCGGAGAGAACCAGCTATCTCCAAGTTCGTTTGGAATTTCACCGCTACCCACACCTCATCCCAGCACTTTTCAACGTACACGGGTTCGGACCTCCGGTGCGTATTACCGCACTTTCATCCTGGACATGGGTAGATCACCTGGTTTCGGGTCTACGGCAACATACTAAGACGCCCTATTAAGACTCGCTTTCGCTACGGCTCCGCTTTTTCGGCTTAACCTTGCATGCAACTGTAACTCGCCGGTTCATTCTACAAAAGGCACGCCATCATCCATTAACGGACTCTGACTGCTTGTAGGCACATGGTTGCAGGAACTATTTCACTCCCCTTCCGGGGTGCTTTTCACCTTTCCCTCACGGTACTGGTTCACTATCGGTCACTAGGTAGTATTTAGCCTTGGGAGATGGTCCTCCCAGATTCCGACGACGTTTCACGTGTGTCGCCGTACTCAGGATCCTGAACTGAGGGTATTTGATTTCGCTTACGAGGCTATCACTCTCTTTGGCTTAGCTTCCCAGCTAATTCAACTATCAAATACTTTTGTAACTCAAATGTTCAGTCCTACAACCCCGAACCACAGGGGTTCGGTTTGGGCTATTCCCCGTTCGCTCGCCGCTACTTAGGGAATCGAAATTTCTTTATATTCCTGAGGGTACTTAGATGTTTCAGTTCCCCTCGTCTGCCTTTGCATAGCTATGTATTCACTATGCAATGACCAGCCATTACACTGGTCGAGTTTCCTCATTCGGAAATCTCCGGATCAAAGCTTACGTACAGCTCCCCGAAGCTTATCGCAGTTAGTTGCGTCCTTCATCGGCTCCTAGTACCAAGGCATTCACCATGCGCCCTTATTAACTTAACCTATAATCCTACGGATTATAAATTATATTGAGTTTTAGCGATTAAAACTAATTAAAAAACTCAAAAATAACACAATGGTTATTTCTCGGTTCAATTATATAAAAATATAATTATTACAGAAAATAATATTATCTAGTTTTCAAAGAACAAAATTAAGAGAGTAGAAACTCTCAAAACTGAATAAGATTTTGATTAATGTAAGGTTCCGAATTATTCCTTAGAAAGGAGGTGATCCAGCCGCAGGTTCTCCTACGGCTACCTTGTTACGACTTCACCCTAATCATCTGTCCCACCTTAGGCGGCGGACTCCTAAAAGGTTATCCAACCGACTTTGGGTGTTACAAACTCTCATGGTGTGACGGGCGGTGTGTACAAGACCCGGGAACGTATTCACCGTGGCATGCTGATCCACGATTACTAGCGATTCCAACTTCATGCAGTCGAGTTGCAGACTGCAATCCGAACTGAGAACGACTTTAAGAGATTAGCTTGACCTCGCGGTTTCGCAACTCGTTGTATCGCCCATTGTAGCACGTGTGTAGCCCAGGACATAAGGGGCATGATGATTTGACGTCGTCCCCACCTTCCTCCGGTTTATCACCGGCAGTCTCTCTAGAGTGCCCAACTTAATGCTGGCAACTAAAGACAAGGGTTGCGCTCGTTGCGGGACTTAACCCAACATCTCACGACACGAGCTGACGACAACCATGCACCACCTGTCATTCTGTCCCCGAAGGGAACGTCTAATCTCTTAGATTGGCAGAAGATGTCAAGTCCTGGTAAGGTTCTTCGCGTAGCATCGAATTAAACCACATGCTCCACCGCTTGTGCGGGTCCCCGTCAATTCCTTTGAGTTTCAACCTTGCGGTCGTACTCCCCAGGCGGAATGCTTAATGCGTTAGCTGCGGCACTGAGAGGCGGAAACCTCCCAACACCTAGCATTCATCGTTTACGGCATGGACTACCAGGGTATCTAATCCTGTTTGCTACCCATGCTTTCGAGCCTCAGCGTCAGTTACAGACCAGATAGCCGCCTTCGCCACTGGTGTTCCTTCATATATCTACGCATTTCACCGCTACACATGAAGTTCCACTATCCTTTTCTGCACTCAAGTTTATCAGTTTCCGATGCACTTCTTCGGTTAAGCCGAAGGCTTTCACATCAGACTTAATAAACCGCCTGCGCTCCCTTTACGCCCAATAAATCCGGACAACGTTTGCCACCTACGTATTACCGCGGCTGCTGGCACGTAGTTAGCCGTGACTTTCTGGTTAGATACCGTCACGCTGTGAGCAGTTACTCTCACAGCCGTTCTTCTCTAACAACAGAGTTTTACGAGCCGAAACCCTTCTTCACTCACGCGGCGTTGCTCCATCAGACTTTCGTCCATTGTGGAAGATTCCCTACTGCTGCCTCCCGTAGGAGTATGGGCCGTGTCTCAGTCCCATTGTGGCAGATTACCCTCTCAGGTCTGCTACGTATCATCGCCTTGGTGAGCTATTATCTCACCAACTAGCTAATACGCCGCGGGTCCATCCAGAAGCACTAGCACAAAGGCCAGCTTTCAAACAAGAACCATGCGGTTCTTGTTGTTATACGGTATTAGCATCTGTTTCTAGGTGTTATCCCCTTCTTCTGGGCAGGTTACCCACGTGTTACTCACCAGTTCGCCACTCAGTCGGATCTAAAATCAAATTGATGCAAGCATCTCATTTCAATTAGGCGACTTCGTTCGACTTGCATGTATTAGGCACGCCGCCAACGTTCGTCCTGAGCCAGGATCAAACTCTCATTTTAGAATGAGAACTTTACTAGCTCTTATTTATTACTTTTTCGCAAATTGACATTGCAATTGTTTAATTTCTAAACTAAGTTTAAAAATTATCCTTACACTTTATTGTAATCAAAATCTTGTTCAGTTTTCAAAGATCTACTCAAGTTCTGCCGTAACAGAACAATAACTATATTACTCGGAAGTGACTGTTGTGTCAACACTTTCTAGCAATTTAATTAAAAAATTTTTTCAGTTAAAAGTGACTACGTCCCTCTCAACATTTATAACTATACTCTGTTGGTCAGAAAAGGTCAAGAGTTTTGTTTGAAAAATACGAACTTTTTTTAAATTACTTTTTTCTACTATATAAATGGTTATTTATCTTTATCAATTGACCACTATCTAATTTAGTGATTAAATGTAAGTAACTTATTAAAAGGGAGAAGAACTCATAATCGTGAATTCTGCTTTCTTAAAACGAAGCCAGGTAGACATCACTGTTTAGCTGGTTTTATTTTGGGGGAATTATAATATGAAGAAACTGTTACAACGACTCTTCACCAAAGAAGATCCAACCTTCTATGAAACGAAGGATTCAAAGTTAGAACCAACTTTGACTACGAAGGATTTACTTGGTTTAGGGGTCGGAATTATCATCGGTGCTGCCATTTTCACTTTACCTGGAGTCGTAGCCTCTGAGCATACTGGTCCAGCGGTGGCCCTTTCCTTTATCATGGGTGGAATTGGTGCCGGACTCGCAGCCTTTGCTTATGCTGAAACTGCTTCAGTCCTTCCATATGCTGGATCAGCCTTTCTCATGGATGAGTGTGTTATTCGGTGATTTCATCGGTTGGTTAGTCGGTTGGGCATTGCTCGCTGAATATTTTATCGCTGTGGCTTTCGTTTCCTCTGGTTGGTCAGCCTACTTTCAAGGATTCTTGCGTAGTTTAGGGATTCATATTCCCGCCTACCTATCGAGTGGATTCAATCCGAAAACTGGTGGCGTAGTTGATATCTTTGCCGCTGCTGCCATCCTATTTGTTGGATACCTTTTGATGCACGGTATGAAAGGTACCAGTCGAATCGAAAACACACTTACAATTCTAAAAGTCATCGGTGTGTTACTTTTCGTAATTGTCGGTGCCACTGCTATTCATTATGCAAACTACGTTCCATTTATTCCTGCCGCTAAACCAGGAACTACTTTTGGTGGTTTCAGCGGAATCATGGCCGGAACTGCTGAAATTTTCTTAGCTTACGTTGGTTTTGATGCCCTTGCTTCAAACACTTCTGAAACTAAGAATCCCGAAAAGAGTATGCCACGTGGAATCATCGGAACTTTAATCATTGGAACAACTTTATTCGTGTTAGTTTCTTTAGTCTTAGTGGGAATGTTCAAATACACCAATTTCGCTAATAACGCCGAACCAGCTGCCTGGGCTTTACGTCATTCAGGTCACGTGGTTACCGCTAACATTCTTTCAATCATCGTGATTATCGGAATTTTCGCCGGAATCATTGGTTTGATGCTCGCCTGTTCTCGTTTACTTTACTCATTTGGTCGTGATGGACTCCTTCCTCAATTTGAAGGTCACATTAACAAACGTCACCTTCCCGGAAACGCCATCATTACTGTTACAGTGGCAGCTTTAATCGTTGGATCAATGTTTCCATTCACTTTCCTTGCAAACCTAGTATCAGGGGGAACTTTGATTGCCTTCATCGCTGTATCATTGGGAATCTATGCTTTACGTCCCCGTGAAGGAAAAGATTTACCCAATCCGAAATTCAAAATGCCACTTTACCCCGTTCTTCCTGGAGTATCCGCATTATTCTGTGGCTACATCTTCCTATCACTAGGAACTGACGCCAAAATGTTGATGTTAATCTGGTTCATCATTGGAATTATCATCTACTTCACTTACGGAATTAAACATTCACACGTTGCCAAAAAATAACCAAATAAAAAAGACCTCAATCGAGGTCTTTTTTGCTATCATAAATTATTTATCAAAGATGTTTTCTAATGGAAGTAATTTGTCCATTAAACGACGGTGTGCTTGACCTAAGTCATTCATCTTGTCATCAACGTGACGATTTTCATCCATTCCACGTTCTTTGTCGCCGCGGGGTTCGTCAACTCGTTCTGAACGTAAAACATTAGTTTGTTCTTCGTTTGCAATTAACTTTTCCACGATGTCCAAACGTTCTTCGTAGTTTGCTAAATGTTTAGCATCAAACTTATCTGAACCTTCTGTTTGGAATTTTTCTTGGTCTTTGATTAACTTTTTAAGTTCTTTTTTCTTTGAATGTGCATCCATAATTAAAAATCTCCTTGTTTATTTACTTCAATCTTACTATAAATTGATCACAATAAATAGCGTTTACGTACCTTATCTAAAAGATTATGTACCATAAATTTCATTTTTAGCTTACAATGAAAGACAAATTATTTATAGAAGAAACCTGGAGAAAAATTATGAATTCAATCTACGTTCGCAAAGCAAACCTTACTGATTTAGCTGCGATTATGCAAATTATCACTCAAGCAAAAGCCCTCCTCAAAGCTGATGGTAATCCGCAATGGCAAGAAGGCTATCCGAATACCAATACGATTGAAGCTGATATCAAGAATAATATTGGTAACGTCCTCGTTGTGAATGACCAAGTTGCTGGCTATGCAGTAATGACAACTGATCCAGAGCCAACTTATGCTGTCATTACTGAAGGTCATTGGCAAAACGACCATGAAGCATATGGTACCATTCACCGGATTGCGATTTCACCTGACTTCAAGGGTCTAAATTTAGCACGGATTTTTATTATCACATTGATTTCAAAAGCGACTGACCACGGCATTTACAATTTCAGGATTGATACTCATAAAGTTAACCAACGAATGCAACACATCGCAACTTCGCTTGGATTTATAAAACGTGGCCAAATCTTAGTTGATACTACGCTTGATCCTCATCGAATTGGGTTTGAACTCAATTTAAAGCACTAAAAAAGACCTCAATGAGGTCTTTTTTCTATTTTTAATTAATCATCTAAATCTTTTAAGACTTTTTCGTAATCTTTGACGAAGTGGTTGTAACCTTCTTCATCATACTTATCAATCTTACCTACTTCATGAAGGGTCCGTTTGATTTCGTGGAGTGCACGGTGTTCTTCAAACCAAGCACGTACTTTGTGGCCTTCAGTAGTATCAGTATTATCCTTAGCTACTGCTTCATCAAGTTTGTTAATAATTTCAGCAATTTCTGAAACTGCTTTTTCTTCTTTAGTTTGTTCTGACATAACCAATTCCTCCTCTATGAATTGACTTGATTCTAGCATTATAAAAATCAAAAGTCAGTTATCGACGCTTGTTATTTAATAAATTTAAGATTTATTAATAATTTCAGGTGTTCGGCGCGGTATTTACTAAATAAATCATTAAAATACTTCTGTGACTTTTTATCACCTGTTCGGTAAGCCATCAAATACAAAATATAAAATTCAGGAATATTATATCCTTCATGTAGTCCAACTGGAATCATGATTTTATTTGAAGGAACACCGGTAAAACCATCAGCGTAAATGGTCTTCATAAAGCCATTTAAAAACTGGTAAACATTACAGTGCGGGGCCATCATTTTGCTAACCTTATTCCAAATTTCTAAATCAATTAGGTTTAAATCAAAATGAAAATTGCCATCACTTTGTTTCTTAATCTTCATGGCAATCTCCTTTCGCCCAGTCAATTTTCCATGTAATCTATGTATACAATAATCAAGAAAAATAAAAGCATTCCAATTGTTATGTAGTTAATTTCTGGAGCAATCGCCATGATTTGCAACTTATCTAACGCAAAAATAATTAAATTAACGATAATTAGTAACGATAAAATCAGTCTATTAATCAATTTCATATAATTGTCCCCTAATAAATTAAACTAAATATTATGTTAAAGTAATTATAATACAAATAAACTAAATTTCACACCGTGTAAAGTTAAATTTTACCAGTTTATCATCAATATGTACAAAAAAATCCTATGAAATTTTCATAGGATTTTTATTATTACATTTTTACTTGAACATCTGAGGTACCTTTGTTAATTAAATCAACATTGGCAGTCATTGAAATTTCCACCATGTTTTTCACAGCTACCTTCGTATAGAAAGCAATATGTGGAGAAATCAATACATTGTCTCGTTCCATCAAATTCTTAAGGCGAGCATCCGGAATCTTGTCAAAGCTACCGAAATCAACATTGAAAATACCAACTTCATTTTCGTAAACATCAAGAGCAGCACCAGCAATTTTATGGCTGTCTAGTCCACGAATCAAAGCATCGGTATCAATCAATGAACCACGGGCAGCATTGATAATTCTGATTCCATCTTTCATTTGAGCAATGGTTTCGTCATTAATCATGTGATCGTTTTCCTTCAATGCAGGAGCATGTAAAGTCAAAATGTCTGAATTAGCATAAAGTTCTTCCGGTGTATCAACGTAAATCCCTTCTTTTTGTAATTCAGGATTTGGGTATGGATCATAAGCAATTACTTTGGCACCGAAACCTTGCACGATTTTAACTACTTGGCGACCAATACGACCAGTAGCGTAAACTCCAACCGTTTGTTGGTTCATTTCTTCGGCGATTTCAGGAGCCCAAGTTAAATTACCGTGACGACCTTTGTCTTCATACTTTTTCGTATTCCGTAATAAACGCATCATTTCCGTTACCGCAAATTCAGCAATTGCTGCTGGAGAATAGGCTGGTACATTGGAAAGTTTGATATCGTTTTTCTTTAAGGCATCCGCGTCCACATTATCAACCCCAACGTTTCGAAGTGATAAGGCTTTCACGCCAAAACTACCTAATTTATCTAAAATTGCTGCAGTATAGGGTTTTTGTTGAAAGGCAACCACCCCATCAAATCCCTGAGCTTCATCAACCGTACTATCATCTAATAATTTAGTTTCTTCTTTAACTTCAATTTCAGGATGTGATGTTTCCCATTGTTTGAAATAGGGTTCTTCATCCTTACGTACACCATAAGCAATAATCTTCATATGTATTTCCCCCTTGTGATTATTATAACATTGGAATTTTATCCAAAACAAAAAAGAACCAAAAATCGGTTCTTTTTCGTAAAAATTATTCATGTTTGCGTTTGAAGCCAAACAAACCTAAGAATCCAAGAAGTACTGCTCCAAGGATAGCCAAAAGTCCTTGTTGATGACTTTCACCAGTATCTGGCAAAGCATTAACTTTATTTTGTGGTTGGGCTGGAGTTGGACTAGTCTTAGCTGGTGCTGCCTTAACAACCGGTTTAGCTGCAACTGGTTGTGGTTCAGCTGGAGTAGCTGGTTGTTTTGCAGGTACCGTTGGTGCTGGTTCTGTTGGAGTTGGTTGAGCAGGAACAACTGGTTCACTGTAGATAACACTAATTTCAGAATCTTCAGCATCACCAGTAACCGTCATTGCGGCAATAGCTGCGATGTTTGGAACCAAACCATTGATGTCAGAGAGTGTCATTCCATTAAAGGTGGCATCTCCAACTGCTACCCATGGTCCGTAAACCACTTCACCAGTTACTTGATCAGTGGTTACAGTCCGAGTAAATTCAACTTGTTCCACAACATCTGGTGCAAGCGTCTTACCATTTGCATCGACAAAATGAATGGTTCTCGTAACTGTCTTAGTAGCATTAGTTGTCACAGTTCTGTGAACTAAATGAACTTCATAAGCTTGATTATCGTCACTACCAAATTTAGCAGGAACGTTATCACTTACAATATCATAGCCTTCACTCTTGAGTTGATCAACTTCAGCTTGACTGATTTCACTTCCAAAAGCTCCTTGAATTGAGTCAACAGTGATTGTTTTCCCAGTTGTATCATCAATGTAAGTTACCTTAGCATGTTCAATTCGTGGTTGGTAAACCACGTTAACGTTCATTGGACTAGTGTAAGGTGTAACACTTACTTCAGTAGGATTTTCAGGCGTAATGTAACCAGTCACGTCAGGTGAAATTACCGAAATGTCATTTCCATTAACTGGAACCCAATCTCCGTAAGTAACTTTACCAGTTACTTCATCAACTGTGGCAGTTCTCGTGTATTTAACTTCTTGTGTTACTGAAGGTGCAATTTCATGACCGTCTGGATCAACGAAATGAACAGTTACAGGAACGGTTTGAGTTAAATCACTTTCGCTTAACCCAGCTGGGAATTGTTGATCGGTTCCTGGAATGATAGTTCCAGCAGTTTGAGGATCAGCAGCAGTGATGGTATCAAGTTTGTGTTTCATCGTGACCGTAATGCTTTGGTTAGGATCATTCGTAAATGTGTAACCATCTGCTGGATAACCATTAACTGAAACTTCATAACCTTTCTTTTCCAAAGCAGAGATTTCATCAGTCGTGCTGTAATCGGCTTTGGCACCGGAATTACCATTGATAGTGTCACTTTGTAACATGCTGTTACCGTTATCACCATCAACATAGTTTACTGTGGCTGATTCATTATCATTGTCGTAAACAATGGTAGTATTGGAATCTTGATCACCAATATTGAAACCAATTCCATCAATCGTATCAACACTTGGTTTGTAGCCCGGAATATCATTTGGAGTTGGTTGTGATCCGTAAAGATCTTGACCAGCAGCAACATTCCAAGGTGTGTAAGTTACTTGGCCAGTAACTTCATCAACAGTAGCAGTTCTGTTGTAAGTAACTGATTGAACTTCATCTGGTTTAAGTTGCTTACCGTTCTTGTCAACAAAGTGAATGGTCCGTGTGATTGTTTGACTCAAATCACTTTCAGTCAAACCAGCTGGGTATTGTTGATCTGTCCCAGGAATGGTAGTTCCAGCAGCTTGTGGATCAGATGGTGTGATGGTATCAATTTTATGTTTCATCGTAATTGTGATTGATTGATCAGGATCATTAGTAAACGTGTATCCATCTGCTGGATAGCCATTAACATCAACCGCGTAACCCTTCTTTTCCAAAGCAGAAATTTCATCCGCAGGACTGTAGTCCGCCTTTTCGGTATATTGACCATTAAGATTATCACTTTGTAAAACCTTATTGCCATCGTCAACATCAACATAAGTTACTTTAGCTGATTCATTATCATGGTCGTAAACAATGATGGTATTTGAATCTTGATCGTCAGGATTGAAACCAATTCCGTCAATCGTATCATCACTTGGTTTGTAGCCTGGAATGTCATCTGGTGTTGGTTCTGATGCATAAGTATCTTGACCAGCAACAACATTCCAAGGGGTATAAGTTACTTGACCAGTAACTTCGTCAACTGAAGCAGTTCTGTTGTAAGTAACTGTTTGGGTTTCATCTGGTTTGAGTTGGTTACCATTCTTATCAACAAAGTGGATTGTCCGGGTAATCGTTTGACTCAAATCACTTTCAGTCAAACCAGCTGGGTATTGTTGATCGGTTCCTGGAATAATGGTTCCTTCAGCTTGTGGATCAGCAGGAGTAACAGTGGCAATCTTGTGTTTCATAGTGACTGTAAGGGTTTGGTTAGGTTCATTCGTAAATGTGTACCCATCGGCTGGATATCCATTGACTGAAACTTCGTAACCTTTTTTACCTAAGGCAGAAATTTCGTCAGCTGTACTGTAATCTGCTTTTTCTTGATACTTACCGTTAATCTTGTCGCTTTGTAGCACGCTGTTTCCGTTATCACCATCAACGTAATTTACAGTAGCTGATTCGTTATCATTGTCATAAACAATGGTGGTATTTGAATCTTGATCACCAGGATTGAATCCAACTCCATCAATAGTTTCGACACTTGGTTTGTATCCAGGAATGTCATTTGGGGTTGGTTGTGAATCGTAAGTATCTTGACCAGCAGCAACAGTCCATGGTGTATAAGTTACTTGACCCGTAACATCATCAACTGTAGCAGTTCTGTTGTAAGTGACTGTTTGGGTTTCATCTGGTTTGAGTTGGTTACCGTTCTTATCAACAAAGTGAATTGTCCGAGTAATCGTTTGACTCAAATCATTTTCAGTCACACCAGCTGGGAATTTTTGATCTGTTTCTGGAATCGTAGTTCCTGCAGTTTGTGGATCAGAAGGAGTAACGGTCGTAAGCTTGTGTTTCATAGTAACAGTGATGGTTTGGTTAGGATCGTTAGTAAACGTATATCCATCTGCTGGATAACCATTAACTGAAACTTCATAACCTTTCGCACCAAGATCACTAATTTCATCTTTAGTACTGTAATCAGCTTTTTCAGTATTCTTACCATTGATAATATCGCTAGCAAGTGGTTTGTTGTTTTCATCGCCGTCAACGTAATTTACAGTAGCTGATTCATTATCAGCATCGTAAACTATGGTAGTTTCTGAGTCTGAATCATCAGGTTTAAAGTCATTTTCATCAATATTGTCAACGCTTGGAGTGTATCCTGCAATCGTTGGTGCTGGAGTAGCTGGATTGTTTTCGATCCCGGAACTCACACCCCAATCACTGTAAGTAACTTGACCAGTTACTTCATCAACTGATGCAGTTCTGGTGTAAGTTACCGTTTGCGTTTCGTCTGGTTTAAGTTGGTTACCATTTTTATCAACAAAATGAATTGTCCGAGTAATGGTCTTATTCAAATCACTTTCAGTTACACCGGCTGGGAATTTTTGATCTGTTCCTGGAATGATGGTTCCTTCAGTTTGGGGATCATCGGGATTAACCGTAACATGTTTGTGTTTCATAGTTACTGTGATTGTTTGGTCAGGTTCGTTAGTAAATGTGTATCCATCTGCTGGATAACCGTTGACGTCAACTTCATAACCCTTAGTTCCAAGATCAGCTAATTCATCTTTAGTACTGTAATCAGCTTTTTCAGCATTCTTACCATTAATTGTATCGCTAGCAAGTGGTTTGTTATTGTCATCGGCATCAACATAATTTACGGTAGCTGATTCATCATCAGCGTCGTATACAATGGTTGTGTCTGAATCAGCAGATTCCGGTGTGAAATCATTTTCATCAATATTATCAACACTAGGAGTATAACCTGCAATTGCTGGTGCTGGAGCAGCAGGATAACTTGCTGAACCATTACTTACATTCCAAGGTCCGTAAGTAACTTTACCAGTTACTTCGTCAACTTCAGCGGTTCTTGAATAAGTTACCGTTTGTGTTTCGTCTGGCTTGAGTTGATTACCGTTTTTATCAACGAAGTGAATGGTTCTTGTAATAGTCTTATTCAAATCACTTTCAGAAACTCCGGCTGGATACTTTTGATCAGTTCCAGGGATAATAGTTCCTTCATTTTGTGGATCATCTGGAGTGACCGTCTTGATTGCATGTTTCAAAGTTACTTGATAAGTGGTATCTGTACCATCGAAGTTACTACCAGCTGGATAGCCATCAGAAACAACTTCATAACCTTGTTTTTCAAGCGCATCTTTTTCATCGGCCGTGCTGTAATCATTCTTGTCACCAGCTAAACCGTTCAAAGTGTTAGTTGCTAACGTTCCGTTGCCATCTTGATCAACGTAATTTACAGTTTCAACCACTTTATTATGGTTGTAAACGACAGTTACATCGGGAACCGTTTCTTCACCTTGAGTTGATAATTCATCAACTTTTGCTTGATCTGGTGTGTAATTAGTAATTTCAGGAGAATCAACACTTGGTAAAATTCCGTAAGGTACTTGACCATCTTTCGTCATCCAAGCACTATAAGTAATCTTGCCAGTTACTTCATCAATCGTAGCGTTACGAACATATTGGACACTTTCAGTCTTATCAGGTGCCGCAGTAGTTCCATCCGCATATTTGTAATGAATGGTTCTTGTAACTGTGTTGTTCAAGTCTGATTCATTCATACCAGTAGCGGGATATTTAGGTCCATCTGGGTAGTTTGCATCAATCGGTTGACCTGGAGTTCCAACAGTATCTGGAGTGATAGTTGTGGTTCTATGAGTCAAAGTTACTTGGTAAGGTTGTGGAGTATCAGTGTCGCCAAATGTTGCAGGGACAGGGTTATCAACCAAATCGTAACCTTGGTTTTGTAATTCTTTGATATGATCTGCAACCGTAGTACCAGTAGAACCGTTAGTTACACCTTTAAGCGTATTTGTACCAATCTTGCTATCGCCATCATTTTGATCAACATAAGTAATGTCGTCTTCTTGTGGGTTAGCATTGTAAATAACTGTTGTTTCAGTGTTACCTTCAGTATTAGTAGTTTCAACTTGTGGTACTGTGGTTTGATCAGCTGTATAACCTTGAATCTTATCTGAATCTACAGAAGCATAATCAGGATTAGTTGATGTGTAATCATCATGATAAGTTACCTTGCCAGTTACTTCATCAACTTCAGCAGTTCTGGTATAAGTTACCGTTTGAACAACGTCTGGTTCAGCTTGGCTGCCATCAGCGTATTGATAATGGATAGTTCTAGTGATGGTCTTACTCAAATCTGATTCAGCTAATCCGGCTGGCCATTTTGGACCATCGGGATTGTTTGGATCAATTGGAGTTCCTGGGGTTTCAGGTTCAGTTACTTGAGCAATCTTATGAGTTACATTAATGTTGTAATTTTCATTACTGGTACCGAATGTATCTGGAACTGGGTTAGTTGAAACGTCGTATCCTTCGTTTTGAAGATTTTTAATATGATCTGCAACCGTGGTTCCAGTTGAAGTTCCAGTATCACCATTGATAGTATCCTCAGGAATCTTGTTATTTGGATCCGTAGTATCAGTATAAGTGATAGTATCAGTTTCATTATTAGGACTGTAAATTACAGTATCAGTTTGATCTTGAGTGGTTCCGTCAGTAGTAATAGCTGGTTCAGATGCATTATCTGGAGTATAGCCAGAAATTGCTGGGGAATCTTTTTCATCCCAAACGTTGGTACCATTGGCAGTCCAAGTACCATATTCAATTACTTTAGTTGCAGCGTTGTAAGTAGCTGTTCTTTGGTATTGCACTGTTTCAGTAACTGGGTCAGAAGCTTGACTACCATCTTTATATTGATAATTAATCGTTCTAGTAACTGTCTTATTCAAATCGCCATCTGTAAGGCCAGTTGCTGGATATGTTGGGTAGTTACTGTTTCCGTCAATGTTAGTGGTACCGTTATCGATTGGTGCGTTAGGTTTGATAGTTCTGACGATTGGTTTCAAGTAAACTGTATCAGTTACAGGTCCATCGTATTTAGCACTCCAATCAACTCCATTGGTTGGAAATTGTGAATCACCGCCAGCATTAGTATCTAGTTCATAACCTTTGTTTTCCCAATTAGTAACTTGGCTAGTTGTATCATCGTGTTTTTGGTTAGGATTTACAGTATATGGATCATCTTCACCAAGTTGACTGTTATCAGCAGTATTTACATATTTAACTGTAGTAGTTTGATCAGTTGCCACATAAGTTACATTAGTATTTTTAGTTGGATCATCAGGATCAGAAAATGGAATAGATTGTCCTGGAGTTAGAATATTACCGTTGGAATCAATTGGAGTATATCCATCAACTGCTGGAACAATTGGATTTAATACTTTAGTTTCATCGTTAGGATCTGTTTGATAAGCTGGTTGATCTGCATTTGAAATTGGATTTCCATTAACATCAACCGGGATAGTTCTACCGTTTTCAGCAACATTAAAATTAATATTCTTAGTTTCTGGAATATAAATTTGTCCTACAATATAACGTCCATTGGCAGTTTTATTAGGGTTATAAGTTGAAGAACCAGGAGCATTATTAGTAACTTGCCAATCATATTTACCAGGAGTATTTGATGGTGCATTTGATGCTGGTGCTTGATATTCATATCCTGGTCCAAATGTATATGATCCTTGTTCTTGGGTACCGTCTGGGTTATATAATGATGCTGTTAATTGAGTAGCGTCCGCATTTTCCGTGTATTTAATTGTAGTTCCATCGCCATAATGTTCTTCAAAAGTATATCCGTATCCAAAAGGTGATACAATTCCACTTTGGTCTCCAGGAATTGTTGGAACAACGTGATAATTTGCATTACCAGCTTGGTTCAATGGTGCACCGGTTACGCTAAAGTCCTGTCCTGCTAATCCAGTGAATGTTTCAGTTGCGACTGTTTGTTTTGTATCAACATTAGTATAAGTAATCGTTTGCGTTACTTTTCTAGGAACCATAAAACGGGCCATTCCTAAAGTTGGAGTATTTTTTTTTAGCAATTCTATCATTGTTAAACCAGTCATAACTAAAACTAACATCTCCAGCAGTTTCAGAATTAGCATTATAACCAATAAAATCTTTATAAACTACATCTTCCATTCCTGGTGTTACTGATTTTACAGAATTATACGTATTGTCAGGATTACTTGGATCAGTTGGTGTAGTTGGTCTATCAATTTCATAATGATTTACAACGTTATTATTAGCATCCAATTCATAGATAAATAAATTACCATTACCGCTACGATCAGTGGCAAATGCCACTTCCGTAACTTTCGTAGTACTTTTATTGTTAGCAACCCCAGAATACCCAATTATAAATTCAGTCGCATTGTCGCCTTGAGCATTAGGATCTTGCCAGTAATTAGAGCTACCATCAGCATTAGGATTAGCATCTGTAACACTAACAGTAACACCTTCAATATTTTCACCGGTATTAGTAGTATTAAGTTGCATCATCGCTTGTCTCATTGATGGTTGTATAGTCTGTTGATTATTTGCAGTTATAGTTGATGCTGCTTGAGTATTATCAGCAGTTACTGGTGTAGGATTAGTTACACTCGTTGATTGAGTTTGAGCTGGCTGATTTTGCACAACAGCTGGTTGTTTAGTATCAAGATTAACAATATTGTCATCTTTAATTGCTGATGAATTGTTATCTTGTGATGCTTGTGTTTGCGTTTGTTGTTCATTTGCATTGGTATTTGTAGTTGCTGTTGAACTGGTAGGATCATTGGTTGTACTAATTGCTTCTTTTTCTGTTGGTTCATTACCTTCAACAGTATCAGCATTGGCATTACTATTAATATCAACACCAATAAAACCTCCTACGGTAACAACTGCCGTAGCAATTGCACTAACAAGCCATTTCTTACCTGCTTTATACATCTTAAAATGTTTCTTTTCATCTTTTATGAACAAATTAATCACCTCAACAATATAATTTATGTATAGTAAATTGTAACTATTATCACTATGTATTAACTAAAGTTTAACACTGGTTGTGAAAAAAGTATTAAATTATGATTATGATTGATTACATTTGTATTACAGAAATATAAAAATGGACAACAAAAAAGACCTTAGCTAATTGCTAAAGTCTTTTTACTTGCGTGGCAACGTCCTATCCTCGCAGGGGGCGATCCCCCAACTACTTTTGGCGTGCTGAAGCTTAACTTCTGTGTTCGGCATGGGAACAGGTGTATCCTTCAGGCTATCGCCACCACACTATTTAACTGAAAGAACTTTGTTCTCTCAAAACTAGACAATATTATTTTCTTACCGATATTTTCCATTGTATCTATAATATAAATACTTGGTTAAGTCCTCGACCGATTAGTATTAGTCCGCTTCACGTATCACTACGCTTCCACTTCTAACCTATCTACCTGATCATCTTTCAGGGGTCTTACTTCCATAAAGGAATGGGAAATCTCATCTTGAGGCGAGTTTCACACTTAGATGCTTTCAGCGTTTATCTCATCCATACATAGCTACTCAGCAATGCGCCTGGCGGCGCAACTGATACACCAGCGGTATGTCCATCCCGGTCCTCTCGTACTAGGGACAGCTCCTCTCAAATTTCCTGCGCCCGCGACGGATAGGGACCGAACTGTCTCACGACGTTCTGAACCCAGCTCGCGTACCGCTTTAATGGGCGAACAGCCCAACCCTTGGGACCAACTACAGCCCCAGGATGCGATGAGCCGACATCGAGGTGCCAAACCTCCCCGTCGATGTGAACTCTTGGGGGAGATAAGCCTGTTATCCCCAGGGTAGCTTTTATCCGTTGAGCGATGGCCCTTCCATACGGTACCACCGGATCACTAAGTCCGACTTTCGTCCCTGCTCGACCTGTATGTCTCGCAGTCAAGCTTGCTTTTGCCTTTACACTTTAGGAATGATTTCCAACCATTCTAAGCAAACCTTTGAGCGCCTCCGTTACTATTTAGGAGGCGACCGCCCCAGTCAAACTGCCAACCAGACACTGTCTCCGCGCACGATCAGTGCGCAGGGTTAGAGTGTTCACATAACAAGGGTAGTATCCCACTAACGCCTCCACCGAGACTAGCGTCCCGGCTTCTATGGCTCCTACCTATCCTGTACAAGTTATGTAAACACCCAATATCAAGCTACAGTAAAGCTCCATGGGGTCTTTCCGTCCTGTCGCGGGTAACCTGCTTCTTCACAGGTATCTTAATTTCACCGAGTCTATCGTTGAGACAGTACTCAAATCGTTACGCCTTTCGTGCGGGTCGGAACTTACCCGACAAGGAATTTCGCTACCTTAGGACCGTTATAGTTACGGCCGCCGTTTACTGGGGCTTCATTTCGGTGCTTCGCTGAAGCTAACACTTCCACTTAACCTTCCAGCACCGGGCAGGCGTCAGCCCATATACTTCATCTTACGATTTTGCATAAACCTGTGTTTTTGATAAACAGTCGTTTGAGTCTTTTCACTGCGGCTGACCTTGCGGTCAGCACCCCTTCTTCCGAAGTTACGGGGTCATTTTGCCGAGTTCCTTAACGATAGTTCTCTCGCTCACCTGAGGATACTCTCCTCGACTACCTGTGTCGGTTTGCGGTACGGGTAATTAATTACTAACTAGAAGCTTTTCTCGGCAGTGTGACGTCAGATACTTCTCTACTTAAATTTCGATCCTCATCATTGCTTGTCAACTCGCTTGAAAGCATTTGACTCTCAAACTGACTTACAATTTAAACGCACATATCCAACAGTGCGCATATCTTAGCCTACTGCGTCCCTCCGTTGTTCAAACATAATTAACTAGTACAGGAATCTCAACCTGTTATCCATCGCCTACGCTTCTCAGCCTCGGCTTAGGTCCCGACTAACCCTGGGTGGACGAGCCTTCCCCAGGAAACCTTAGTCATACGGTGGATCAGATTCTCACTGATCTTTCGCTACTCATACCGGCATTCTCACTTCTAAGCGCTCCAGCAGTCCTTACGGTCTACCTTCATTGCCCTTAGAACGCTCTCCTATCACGCAACATAGTTGCGTCCGCAGTCTCGGTAATATGCTTAGCCCCGGTAAATTTTCGGCGCAGAATCACTCGACTAGTGAGCTATTACGCACTCTTTAAATGGTGGCTGCTTCTGAGCCAACATCCTAGTTGTCTATGCAACTCCACTTCCTTTTCCACTTAGCATATATTTAGGGACCTTAACTGGCGGTCTGGGCTGTTCCCCTTTCGACTATGGATCTTATCACTCATAGTCTGACTCCCGGACATAAATCAATGGTATTCGGAGTTTATCTGAACTTAGTAATCCTAGATGGACCCCTTGCTCAAACAGTGGCTCTACCTCCATGATTCTTATTCCGAGGCTAGCCCTAAAGCTATTTCGGAGAGAACCAGCTATCTCCAAGTTCGTTTGGAATTTCACCGCTACCCACACCTCATCCCAGCACTTTTCAACGTACACGGGTTCGGACCTCCGGTGCGTATTACCGCACTTTCATCCTGGACATGGGTAGATCACCTGGTTTCGGGTCTACGGCAACATACTAATACGCCCTATTAAGACTCGCTTTCGCTACGGCTCCGCTTTTTCGGCTTAACCTTGCATGCAACTGTAACTCGCCGGTTCATTCTACAAAAGGCACGCCATCATCCATTAACGGACTCTGACTGCTTGTAGGCACATGGTTGCAGGAACTATTTCACTCCCCTTCCGGGGTGCTTTTCACCTTTCCCTCACGGTACTGGTTCACTATCGGTCACTAGGTAGTATTTAGCCTTGGGAGATGGTCCTCCCAGATTCCGACGACGTTTCACGTGTGTCGCCGTACTCAGGATCCTGAACTGAGGGTATTTGATTTCGCTTACAAGGCTATCACTCTCTTTGGCTTAGCTTCCCAGCTAATTCAACTATCAAATACTTTTGTAACTCAAATGTTCAGTCCTACAACCCCGAACCACAAGGGTTCGGTTTGGGCTATTCCCCGTTCGCTCGCCGCTACTTAGGGAATCGAAATTTCTTTATATTCCTGAGGGTACTTAGATGTTTCAGTTCCCCTCGTCTGCCTTTGCATAGCTATGTATTCACTATGCAATGACCAGCCATTACACTGGTCGAGTTTCCTCATTCGGAAATCTCCGGATCAAAGCTTACGTACAGCTCCCCGAAGCTTATCGCAGTTAGTTGCGTCCTTCATCGGCTCCTAGTACCAAGGCATTCACCATGCGCCCTTATTAACTTAACCTATAATCCTACGGATTATAAATTATATTGAGTTTTAGCGATTAAAACTAATTAAAAAACTCAAAAATAACACAATGGTTATTTCTCGGTTCAATTATATAAAAATATAATTATTACAGAAAATAATATTATCTAGTTTTCAAAGAACAAAATTAAGAGAGTAGAAACTCTCAAAACTGAATAAGATTTTGATTAATGTAAGGTTCCGAATTATTCCTTAGAAAGGAGGTGATCCAGCCGCAGGTTCTCCTACGGCTACCTTGTTACGACTTCACCCTAATCATCTGTCCCACCTTAGGCGGCGGACTCCTAAAAGGTTATCCAACCGACTTTGGGTGTTACAAACTCTCATGGTGTGACGGGCGGTGTGTACAAGACCCGGGAACGTATTCACCGTGGCATGCTGATCCACGATTACTAGCGATTCCAACTTCATGCAGTCGAGTTGCAGACTGCAATCCGAACTGAGAACGACTTTAAGAGATTAGCTTGACCTCGCGGTTTCGCAACTCGTTGTATCGCCCATTGTAGCACGTGTGTAGCCCAGGACATAAGGGGCATGATGATTTGACGTCGTCCCCACCTTCCTCCGGTTTATCACCGGCAGTCTCTCTAGAGTGCCCAACTTAATGCTGGCAACTAAAGACAAGGGTTGCGCTCGTTGCGGGACTTAACCCAACATCTCACGACACGAGCTGACGACAACCATGCACCACCTGTCATTCTGTCCCCGAAGGGAACGTCTAATCTCTTAGATTGGCAGAAGATGTCAAGTCCTGGTAAGGTTCTTCGCGTAGCATCGAATTAAACCACATGCTCCACCGCTTGTGCGGGTCCCCGTCAATTCCTTTGAGTTTCAACCTTGCGGTCGTACTCCCCAGGCGGAATGCTTAATGCGTTAGCTGCGGCACTGAGAGGCGGAAACCTCCCAACACCTAGCATTCATCGTTTACGGCATGGACTACCAGGGTATCTAATCCTGTTTGCTACCCATGCTTTCGAGCCTCAGCGTCAGTTACAGACCAGATAGCCGCCTTCGCCACTGGTGTTCCTTCATATATCTACGCATTTCACCGCTACACATGAAGTTCCACTATCCTTTTCTGCACTCAAGTTTATCAGTTTCCGATGCACTTCTCCGGTTAAGCCGAAGGCTTTCACATCAGACTTAATAAACCGCCTGCGCTCCCTTTACGCCCAATAAATCCGGACAACGTTTGCCACCTACGTATTACCGCGGCTGCTGGCACGTAGTTAGCCGTGACTTTCTGGTTAGATACCGTCACACCGTGAGCAGTTACTCTCACAGCCGTTCTTCTCTAACAACAGAGTTTTACGAGCCGAAACCCTTCTTCACTCACGCGGCGTTGCTCCATCAGACTTTCGTCCATTGTGGAAGATTCCCTACTGCTGCCTCCCGTAGGAGTATGGGCCGTGTCTCAGTCCCATTGTGGCAGATTACCCTCTCAGGTCTGCTACGTATCATCGCCTTGGTGAGCTATTATCTCACCAACTAGCTAATACGCCGCGGGTCCATCCAGAAGCACTAGCACAAAGGCCAGCTTTCAAACAAGAACCATGCGGTTCTTGTTGTTATACGGTATTAGCATCTGTTTCCAGGTGTTATCCCCTTCTTCTGGGCAGGTTACCCACGTGTTACTCACCAGTTCGCCACTCAGTCGGATCTAAAATCAAATTGATGCAAGCATCTCATTTCAATTAGGCGACTTCGTTCGACTTGCATGTATTAGGCACGCCGCCAACGTTCGTCCTGAGCCAGGATCAAACTCTCATTTTAGAATGAGAACTTTACTAGCTCTTATTTATTACTTTTTCGCAAATTGACATTGCAATTGTTTAATTTCTAAACTAAGTTTAAAAATTATCCTTACACTTTATTGTAATCAAAATCTTGTTCAGTTTTCAAAGATCTACTCAAGTTCTGCCGTAACAGAACAATAACTATATTACTCGGAAGTGACTATTGTGTCAACACTTTCCAGCAATTTAATTAAAAAGTTTTTTTCAGTTAAAAGTGACTACGTCCCTCTCAACATTTATAACTATACTCCGTTGGTCAGAAAAGGTCAAGACTTTTGTTTAATAAATTTGCTCTTTTTGCAAAAAAATTTTGCCAAGCCTTAGTTATCAGCTGAAAATCAAAAATTAACCCGTATAATTAAGGGTATGGAAACTAAAATCACGTTTTAAGAAAGAGAATCATGAAATCAGATATTGAATCATTAATTCAACAATTTAATCAATATGATCACGCCATTTACTTTGCTACTCCTGATCAGCAACATCAATTTTTTGGTTTCGGTAAAGCATCCGCTCTACAATCTTCTTCTATAGAAGAAATCAAAAATTGGCAAGCACAACAAACCACTCCTGTTTTTGGTGGTCTACCATTTGATAAACAACATCTAGATAGCAAAATCATGAACGGTTATTTTATTGCTCCTCAATACGTAATTGATGTAAGCACCCAACAATCATGGGGGAACTTACCAAAATTTCATAATATTCCAGCTAAATCATCCCTTAATAAACTAGTTTCTACTATTAATGATAGTAATTGGATTGAACGAGCTGAAATTCCATTACGCGAAATGCAAAATGATGCCACTAAACAAAAAGTCGTCCTGGGAATGCAGCAGACGTTAAACTTACAGCATCCGCTATATGTAGCGAATTTAATTACTACTTTAATCAAAGAACAGCCCAATTCGTATCACTTTGTCCTTAAAGATTATGATGAGCTATTTGTTTCTGCCACTCCAGAACGTTTAATCAAACTCCAGCAAAATCAAATTGCCACTGCTGCAGTTGCTGGCACTATTAATCGAAGTAGCAACGAAGCAACTGATCAAGCTTTAGCACGTGAATTACAACATGATAACAAGAATCTTTATGAACATGAATTAGTCGTTCAAGAAATTACCACTAAAATAGCACATTTGGCTGACTTAAGTTACCCACCTACTCCTGAAATCCTCAAAACACCCCAGGTGCAACATCTCTACACCCCAATCACTGGAACGTTAAACCAGAATGAAAGCATCTTAAACTTAGTTAACGCTTTACATCCCACTCCAGCTTTAGGTGGAATTCCCCTATCTTGGGCATTAAACCAAATCAAGCAAACTGAAATTAAACCACGCGGACTATTTGCTGCCCCCATCGGCTATCTTTTACCCAACGGAGACGGAGAATTTGTCATCGGCATCCGCTCACTTTGGCAAACTGGTAATACAATTCATCTCTTTGCTGGCGCCGGGATTCTAGCTGCTTCTAATCTACCAAACGAAGCTCACGAAATTAATTTAAAAATGTCTGTCATGAAAGACATTATCAAGGAGCAAATCAATGAACGAACCACTAACCAATAATTTAAAACATCTAATCTTAGCACTCGAAGCTCAGGGAGTGGAACACTTTGTCATTTCCCCAGGTTCACGGAATACTCCCCTCGTGCTCCTCTTAGCAGAACACCATGTGAAATTTACAATGGCTGTCGATGAACGTTCCGCAGCGTTTCTTGGATTAGGGATTGCCAAAAATACAAACCAGCCGGTTGCCTTAGTAGCTACCTCTGGAACTGCGACTGCTAATTACCTTCCCGCAATTGCCGAAGCCAAAAGTTATCACGTTCCTTTAATCGTGCTCACCACTGACCGTCCCCAAGAATTACAAGCGATTGGTGCCCCACAAACCATTGGTCAATTTAATATGTACGGAAACGAGGTTAAAGAAGCTATTAACTTGGAAGTCCAGGATCAACATGCCGACGTAACTGAATACATCGATTATAAGGTGCAGCAACTAACTCACCTTAGTCAAACCGCACCGTTTGGGGCAGTTCAAATTAATTTACCTTTGCGCAAACCCTTAGTTCCGGAGCTAGGTTTAGCATGGCCAAGCGTCAGCCACCAGGATTTTGGCAAACTCATAGTTAAATTAGATACCCCAAGTCTTGATAAATTAGTCCAACAATTACAAAATAAAAAAATTATGATAGCTGTCGGACCCACTGATTTAGCATTATCATCTGTCGCTTTTGAAAATTTAGCTGATAAACTACATGCGCCAATCATTGCTGATGTGTTAAGCAATTTACGTAATACACATCACACCATTGTGGGAATGGATGCGTTATTGGCTGCCGCTGCGGTTAATGATGAAATGCTTCCCGACGTCGTGCTTCGTTTTGGTGGCACCCCGGTTTCAGCCAAACTATTCCCTTGGCTAAAAGAACATAATATTCCTGTCATCCAAATTGGGATGAATTACATTGGACAAGATCATACCCGTTCTGTGAGCGCTAGTTATGCAGTTGACGAAAATCAATTGGTGAAGCAGCTTTTAGATACTGACGGAAATGGTAATGTCAATTACTGGCAACAAATTTGGCACCCAATTCAAGCTAAACTCAGTAACTTTTCAGATAATGCGTTAACTAGTCTTAGCCTTGCTGATGAACTAGCTAACCTACCAACGGACAACCAATTATTTTTAGCTAATTCCATGACGGTACGTGATTTTGATCAATATTTCAATCCAAAACATTCACTTAAAATTTTAGGTAATCGTGGTGCTAACGGAATTGACGGAACAATCTCGACAGCTACTGGGATGGCAATTAATCAAAAACCAACTTGGCTTGTAATTGGCGACTTAGCCTTCTACCATGATATGAACGGTTTAATGCTTGCTAGTCAAACCCACGCTAATTTAACGATTATCGTGACTAATAACGATGGTGGTGGAATCTTTTCATTTCTTCCCCAAGCTGATAAGCCCTACTTCGAAGAAATGTTTGGGACTCCACAGCATTTAGCCATTGATAAGGTAGCCGCTTTATACGACGCTGAATATGTGAAATTAACTAGTGTTGCTGAACTTCATAAAATTGTCATGACGCCTTTTAGTGGATTACGCATTCTTGAAATTACGGATACCCGTGATCACAACGTTACTATTCATAATCAACGTTTGAATGAGATTAAGAAGAGCATGACTCATGAAAATTAATGGATATAATTATGATATTTCAATGGTTGGAACAGGAAAACCAACTTGGTTGTTTCTTCATGGCTTCTTAGGCAGTAAAAACGACTTTGCTAAAATTGTTCCACGTGGAACATGTGTTTATGTCACGACCTATGGTTTTACCGCCACCGACAAGCAAGTTCCTGCTACGGGATTTGAATATCAAAATCAAATCACTGATTTAGTCAAAATCTTGGATAATTTAAAAATTGATCAGGTTAACCTAGTTGGATATTCCATGGGAGCGCGCTTAGCATTATCATTTGCCATAGATAATCCAACTCGAATTAAACATCTCTTTTTAGAAAGTGGGACAGCTGGAATTGCCGATGTTGATGCTAGAATTGCTCGGCAACAAGCTGATGAATTAAAAGCTAAACAGATTGAAGCAAATGGCTTAATTCCCTTTGTTAATCATTGGGAAACCATTCCCCTATTTAATTCCCAACAAAATGTGAGTAAATCAGCTAAAGTTTTTATGCATCAGCAACGCATTCAGCATAATCCAACTAACATGGCTAACTCCTTACGTTATTTTGGCACGGGAATGATGCCAAATTGGTGGAAATCTTTAGCTACGATGGCAGTACCAACTACTCTAATTACTGGGGAATTGGATAAAAAATTTACTAATTTAAATAACCAGATGACAGAATTATTGCCTCATGTACACCACATTTCGATCCCTAATACTGGCCATAATGTTCATTTTGAAAAGCCAGATAAATTTACTAGTATCTTAAATAAGGAAAATAATGATGAAAATTAAACAAATTAAGTTATTTCCCTTAAATTTAAAATTAAAGCATCCTTTTGTTACCAATCATGGCACTACTTTAAATCGTCCGCTCACATTAGTAGAGATTGAACTCTCTTCCGGCATCAAGGGTTATGGAGAAGTTCAAGCGTTTGCTGACGATAACTATGCTCCTCAAACACAGACTATTGCCTTAGCAGAATTAAACTTGCTTTTACCTCACTTGATTGGTTTGGAATTTAACCAGCCAACCGATTTGAATTTTCAACTTAATCAACTAACATCGTTTGCTAGAGCGAGTGTGGAAATGGCACTTTGGGATTCATATGGTAAATCAAAACATCGTTCATTAGCTGACTTGCTAGGAAATCACCGTAACAAAGTCCCAGTTGGAATTGCAATTGGTAAAGGTTCACTAACTGAAACTAAACATGCAATTGACATTGCTATGCAAAATGGTTATCGTCGTTTAAAGTTAAAAGTTTCTGTTTGGGAAACTAGCAAGCACTTACTAAACTACATTAAGAAAAATTTTCCTACTGAATTAGTTTCAATGGATGCTAACTGTGCGTGGTCCTTAAATCAAGATACCATCGTTAATTTACAATCTTTAGCTAATCATGGCTTAACTTTAATTGAAGAACCATTACAACATGGTACTTTATCTCAATATACAACCTTACAAAAGCAATTACCCAATCTTCAAATCAGTCTGGATGAAACCATTACTGATTATAATTTTATTAAAAAGGCTTTAGTATTTAATGCTGCTGATGCTTTCACTCTAAAACAAGGTAAACTTGGTGGAATTAGTTTAGTAATGCAGGCCATTAATGAAATCCAATCTCATAATAAGTTACCTTGGATTGGTGGAATGCTAGCTTCTGGTTTAGGCCGTTCTGTTGACTTAGCTTTAGCCGCTCAATTAGGCGTAAACTCATTTCCAGCAGATATTTCCGCCAGTAGTCGCTATTTCGAACAAGATATTATTAATGAAGATCTTATCGTTAATGATGGAATGATAGACGTCCCAAATAAACCAGGAATTGGTGTGACCATCAACTGGAAGAACGTCCATCAATTACAAAATCAACCAACTATTATATACAAATAAAACCCCAGTCAAAGTGATTGAGGTTTTATTTATTATTGGACAACAAAAAAGACCTTAGCTAAATGCTAAAGTCTTTTTTCTTTGCGTGGCAACGTCCTATCCTCGCAGGGGGCGATCCCCCAACTACTTTTGGCGTGCTGAAGCTTAACTTCTGTGTTCGGCATGGGAACAGGTGTATCCTTCAGGCTATCGCCACCACACTATTTTTCTGAAAGAACTTCGTTCTCTCAAAACTAGACAATATTATTTTCTTCCGATATTTTCCATTGTATCTATAATATAAATACTTGGTTAAGTCCTCGACCGATTAGTATTAGTCCGCTTCACGTATCACTACGCTTCCACTTCTAACCTATCTACCTGATCATCTTTCAGGGGTCTTACTTCCATAAAGGAATGGGAAATCTCATCTTGAGGCGAGTTTCACACTTAGATGCTTTCAGCGTTTATCTCATCCATACATAGCTACTCAGCAATGCGCCTGGCGGCGCAACTGATACACCAGCGGTATGTCCATCCCGGTCCTCTCGTACTAGGGACAGCTCCTCTCAAATTTCCTGCGCCCGCGACGAATAGGGACCGAACTGTCTCACGACGTTCTGAACCCAGCTCGCGTACCGCTTTAATGGGCGAACAGCCCAACCCTTGGGACCAACTACAGCCCCAGGATGCGATGAGCCGACATCGAGGTGCCAAACCTCCCCGTCGATGTGAACTCTTGGGGGAGATAAGCCTGTTATCCCCAGGGTAGCTTTTATCCGTTGAGCGATGGCCCTTCCATACGGTACCACCGGATCACTAAGTCCGACTTTCGTCCCTGCTCGACCTGTATGTCTCGCAGTCAAGCTTGCTTTTGCCTTTACACTTTAGGAATGATTTCCAACCATTCTAAGCAAACCTTTGAGCGCCTCCGTTACTATTTAGGAGGCGACCGCCCCAGTCAAACTGCCAACCAGACACTGTCTCCGCGCACGATCAGTGCGCAGGGTTAGAGTGTTCACATAACAAGGGTAGTATCCCACTAACGCCTCCACCGAGACTAGCGTCCCGGCTTCTATGGCTCCTACCTATCCTGTACAAGTTATGTAAACACCCAATATCAAGCTACAGTAAAGCTCCATGGGGTCTTTCCGTCCTGTCACGGGTAACCTGCTTCTTCACAGGTATCTTAATTTCACCGAGTCTATCGTTGAGACAGTACTCAAATCGTTACGCCTTTCGTGCGGGTCGGAACTTACCCGACAAGGAATTTCGCTACCTTAGGACCGTTATAGTTACGGCCGCCGTTTACTGGGGCTTCATTTCGGTGCTTCGCCGAAGCTAACACTTCCACTTAACCTTCCAGCACCGGGCAGGCGTCAGCCCATATACTTCATCTTACGATTTTGCATAAACCTGTGTTTTTGATAAACAGTCGTTTGAGTCTTTTCACTGCGGCTGACCTTGCGGTCAGCACCCCTTCTTCCGAAGTTACGGGGTCATTTTGCCGAGTTCCTTAACGATAGTTCTCTCGCTCACCTGAGGATACTCTCCTCGACTACCTGTGTCGGTTTGCGGTACGGGTAATTAATTACTAACTAGAAGCTTTTCTCGGCAGTGTGACGTCAGATACTTCTCTACTTAAATTTCGATCCTCATCATTGCTTGTCAACCCGCTTGAAAGCATTTGACTCTCAAACTGACTTACAATTTAAACGCACATATCCAACAGTGCGCATATCTTAGCCTACTGCGTCCCTCCGTTGTTCAAACATAATTAACTAGTACAGGAATCTCAACCTGTTATCCATCGCCTACGCTTCTCAGCCTCGGCTTAGGTCCCGACTAACCCTGGGTGGACGAGCCTTCCCCAGGAAACCTTAGTCATACGGTGGATCAGATTCTCACTGATCTTTCGCTACTCATACCGGCATTCTCACTTCTAAGCGCTCCAGTAGTCCTTACGGTCTACCTTCATTGCCCTTAGAACGCTCTCCTATCACGCAACATAGTTGCGTCCGCAGTCTCGGTAATATGCTTAGCCCCGGTAAATTTTCGGCGCAGAATCACTCGACTAGTGAGCTATTACGCACTCTTTAAATGGTGGCTGCTTCTGAGCCAACATCCTAGTTGTCTATGCAACTCCACTTCCTTTTCCACTTAGCATATATTTAGGGACCTTAACTGGCGGTCTGGGCTGTTCCCCTTTCGACTATGGATCTTATCACTCATAGTCTGACTCCCGGACATAAATCAATGGTATTCGGAGTTTATCTGAACTTAGTAATCCTAGATGGACCCCTTGCTCAAACAGTGGCTCTACCTCCATGATTCTTATTCCGAGGCTAGCCCTAAAGCTATTTCGGAGAGAACCAGCTATCTCCAAGTTCGTTTGGAATTTCACCGCTACCCACACCTCATCCCAGCACTTTTCAACGTACACGGGTTCGGACCTCCGGTGCGTATTACCGCACTTTCATCCTGGACATGGGTAGATCACCTGGTTTCGGGTCTACGGCAACATACTAATACGCCCTATTAAGACTCGCTTTCGCTACGGCTCCGCTTTTTCGGCTTAACCTTGCATGCAACTGTAACTCGCCGGTTCATTCTACAAAAGGCACGCCATCATCCATTAACGGACTCTGACTGCTTGTAGGCACATGGTTGCAGGAACTATTTCACTCCCCTTCCGGGGTGCTTTTCACCTTTCCCTCACGGTACTGGTTCACTATCGGTCACTAGGTAGTATTTAGCCTTGGGAGATGGTCCTCCCAGATTCCGACGACGTTTCACGTGTGTCGCCGTACTCAGGATCCTGAACTGAGGGTATTTGATTTCGCTTACAAGGCTATCACTCTCTTTGGCTTAGCTTCCCAGCTAATTCAACTATCAAATACTTTTGTAACTCAAATGTTCAGTCCTACAACCCCGAACCACAAGGGTTCGGTTTGGGCTATTCCCCGTTCGCTCGCCGCTACTTAGGGAATCGAAATTTCTTTATATTCCTGAGGGTACTTAGATGTTTCAGTTCCCCTCGTCTGCCTTTGCATAGCTATGTATTCACTATGCAATGACCAGCCATTACACTGGTCGAGTTTCCTCATTCGGAAATCTCCGGATCAAAGCTTACGTACAGCTCCCCGAAGCTTATCGCAGTTAGTTGCGTCCTTCATCGGCTCCTAGTACCAAGGCATTCACCATGCGCCCTTATTAACTTAACCTATAATCCTACGGATTATAAATTATATTGAGTTTTAGCGATTAAAACTAATTAAAAAACTCAAAAATAACACAATGGTTATTTCTCGGTTCAATTATATAAAAATATAATTATTACAGAAAATAATATTATCTAGTTTTCAAAGAACAAAATTAAGAGAGTAGAAACTCTCAAAACTGAATAAGATTTTGATTAATGTAAGGTTCCGAATTATTCCTTAGAAAGGAGGTGATCCAGCCGCAGGTTCTCCTACGGCTACCTTGTTACGACTTCACCCTAATCATCTGTCCCACCTTAGGCGGCGGACTCCTAAAAGGTTATCCAACCGACTTTGGGTGTTACAAACTCTCATGGTGTGACGGGCGGTGTGTACAAGACCCGGGAACGTATTCACCGTGGCATGCTGATCCACGATTACTAGCGATTCCAACTTCATGCAGTCGAGTTGCAGACTGCAATCCGAACTGAGAACGACTTTAAGAGATTAGCTTGACCTCGCGGTTTCGCAACTCGTTGTATCGCCCATTGTAGCACGTGTGTAGCCCAGGACATAAGGGGCATGATGATTTGACGTCGTCCCCACCTTCCTCCGGTTTATCACCGGCAGTCTCTCTAGAGTGCCCAACTTAATGCTGGCAACTAAAGACAAGGGTTGCGCTCGTTGCGGGACTTAACCCAACATCTCACGACACGAGCTGACGACAACCATGCACCACCTGTCATTCTGTCCCCGAAGGGAACGTCTAATCTCTTAGATTGGCAGAAGATGTCAAGTCCTGGTAAGGTTCTTCGCGTAGCATCGAATTAAACCACATGCTCCACCGCTTGTGCGGGTCCCCGTCAATTCCTTTGAGTTTCAACCTTGCGGTCGTACTCCCCAGGCGGAATGCTTAATGCGTTAGCTGCGGCACTGAGAGGCGGAAACCTCCCAACACCTAGCATTCATCGTTTACGGCATGGACTACCAGGGTATCTAATCCTGTTTGCTACCCATGCTTTCGAGCCTCAGCGTCAGTTACAGACCAGATAGCCGCCTTCGCCACTGGTGTTCCTTCATATATCTACGCATTTCACCGCTACACATGAAGTTCCACTATCCTTTTCTGCACTCAAGTTTATCAGTTTCCGATGCACTTCTCCGGTTAAGCCGAAGGCTTTCACATCAGACTTAATAAACCGCCTGCGCTCCCTTTACGCCCAATAAATCCGGACAACGTTTGCCACCTACGTATTACCGCGGCTGCTGGCACGTAGTTAGCCGTGACTTTCTGGTTAGATACCGTCACACCGTGAGCAGTTACTCTCACGGCCGTTCTTCTCTAACAACAGAGTTTTACGAGCCGAAACCCTTCTTCACTCACGCGGCGTTGCTCCATCAGACTTTCGTCCATTGTGGAAGATTCCCTACTGCTGCCTCCCGTAGGAGTATGGGCCGTGTCTCAGTCCCATTGTGGCAGATTACCCTCTCAGGTCTGCTACGTATCATCGCCTTGGTGAGCTATTATCTCACCAACTAGCTAATACGCCGCGGGTCCATCCAGAAGCACTAGCACAAAGGCCAGCTTTCAAACAAGAACCATGCGGTTCTTGTTGTTATACGGTATTAGCATCTGTTTCCAGGTGTTATCCCCTTCTTCTGGGCAGGTTACCCACGTGTTACTCACCAGTTCGCCACTCAGTCGGATCTAAAATCAAATCGATGCAAGCATCTCATTTCAATTAGGCGACTTCGTTCGACTTGCATGTATTAGGCACGCCGCCAACGTTCGTCCTGAGCCAGGATCAAACTCTCATTTTAGAATGAGAACTTTACTAGCTCTTATTTATTACTTTTCGCAAATTGACATTGCAATTGTTTAATTTCTAAACTAAGTTTAAAAATTATCCTTACACTTTATTGTAATCAAAATCTTGTTCAGTTTTCAAAGATCTACTCAAGTTCTGTCGTAACAGAACAAGAACTATGTTACTCGGAAAGAGATGTAAAGTCAACACTTTTTTATAATTAATTTTAAAAGTTAATTTATAAATTTGTGACTTCCTCTTAACGAACGATTACTATCATATCGTGTTATAAATTCTTTGTCAACACTTTTTGGTCAAAAAAAGTCAAATTTATTTTTAACCAAACAAAAAAGCAAATTTCAACGTTCTGAAATTTGCTTTTTCTACTATATGATTAAGCTTCTTTAGCAACTGCATCATTTACTGCAGTCTTTTCTTTTTCCACTAAATCAACTTTACCTTGAATCAATTTCTTATCCATTTTAATTTCACGAGTTAATCCTGGAGTATTAATCTTAGGGTCAAAGAAAGCATTAAACTCTGCTAGTCTTTCTGGCGTATGGAAGATGTTTGCCGTTACAGTAATGAAAGTTGCAAATTCCATATCACCACCAACGGTAGCTTCAAGCCATGCCCAGTCATTACGAATCCAATCCCAAGCTGCTTGTTGACTTTCGTCATTAGCAAGCACGCCACGGTACCACGCCCGTAAATCTTGAGGTTTGATAACATCCGCATTTTCAAAGTCAGCCACCAACGCCTTAACCAAATCAGGTTCAGTTACGTTTGGTACTGCCATACAGATATCTTGCTTGTAACTAGGATCAACTGTTTCGTGATATTCCTTCATTAATTTATCAAACAAAGCCTTACTACTAAAGTTTTGGACTTCGTTTTTCAAAACTAATCCACGAACTGAAGATGGCAATTTAATTAAATCATCATTGTGATCTTCATATAATTCATGCGCTTGAGCAATTGAAACAGCATCTTGTGCATATAATGATGCATTCAATACGTAAGGACGAACCAATTGATCATCGTTAGTATCAGTTTCTTTTGGATTCCAATCAAGTCGTTCCACTTGTTTCTTACATAACTTACCAAACAATTCACGTAATTCTTGTTCTTCTGGACTTCCAGCTACTACGAATTGTTTCAATGAATTAGCAATACTATAGAGAACAGAGATAACAGCTACTGATTTATCATTTGCAAACTTAACTAACAAAGGCACTAATGATGCATATGATAAACGTTGTGCTGATGCTAATAATTGAGCATCTTGAAGCAATTGACGTTTACCGATCGCATCTAAATCATCCGCATGATCAAGAATATCTTGCATCAATTGATCATCATATTGGACGATGAAATGAGAGTTATTTCCAACATTTAAGCGGAAAGGTGTGTCATTTTCAGCACGTAAGGCTTCATAATCACCCAAGTTAAGGTCTGTTTCACTCATAATTTGAGGAGTACCATAATTGCCGTTCAATGGAATTTGCCAAGTCCGGCCTTGATCTTCGCCACCACCGATGAAGAATTGTTGTTGATGAAGTACTAATTGACCTGCATCATTCACTTTAGCTGTGACAACTGGGTAACCGGGTTGTTCCAACCATGACTTCATGATTTCACCAACGTTGATTCCAGAAGCTTCACCTAAAGCATTCCATAAATCGGCACCAGTTGAATTACCGTATTGATGTTCAGCAAAGTAGTTCTTTAACCCTTCACGAAGCGCTTTATCACCAATTAAGGCCCGAACCATTACTAACATCCGTGCACCCTTAGCGTACACAATCGCACTATCAAAGAGTGAGTCAATTTCAGCTGGGTTATTAACGTCCACGTGCACTGATTGGACGCCATCAGTAGCATCTCGTTTCAAAGCAGCAGGAACATCTGACATTTGGAATAATTCCCAAACATTCCATTCTGGATTTAAGGCATCAACAGAGACATATTCCATCATGTTGGCAAAACTTTCGTTCAACCAAAGGTCATCCCACCACTTCATGGTTACTAAGTCACCAAACCATTGGTGTGCAATTTCATGAGTGATAACTGTGGCAACTAATTCCTTGGTATCTAAAGGAGTATTGTCAGGATCTAATAGTAGATAAGCTTCCCGATAAGTAATTAGTCCCCAGTTTTCCATAGCACCAGCTGAGAAATCAGGTAACGCTAATTGCCATGAATGTGGAAGTGGATATGGAGTTTGATAGAAATCTTCGTAGAATTCGATGGCACGTTTAGCAATATCTAACGCAAAATCGAGTTCGTTAGCTTTATGTGCTTTAGTAGCAAACACTCCAACTTTGACTCCACTATCAGTGGTAGTCATATTGCTTTGTAAATCACCAAAGGCAAAGGCTACTAAATAAGTAGACATTTTAACCGTTTCATCAAAGTAATGAACTCCGGCAGCTTCATGATTTTCTGGCATGTTAGCTAACACTGTTTCGCCTGGTTTTTCATCAAACTTGATGGCTAAACTAAATGTAGCTTTAGCTTCTGGTTCGTCAACACATGGGAAAGCTTGACGTGCAAACGTTGTTTCAAATTGTGTACCAATAATTTGTTGCTTCTTACCGTTCAATTCGTAATATGAAGGATAAATTCCCATCAAAGTATCGGTCAATTCAGTATGATATTTAATGGTCAACTTCACTTCACCAGCGTGAGGTAAAGTGACACGAACTGCTTCGGCATCATTATCAGTTGTAAAAACAGCTGGTTTGTCATCAGCTAAAACTTCATCAATCACCAAAAACTTTTGGTTTACTGCAATTTCTGATTGGGTTGCATTCCCAGTAATGGTAGTTTTACCTGTGATAGTTTTCTTTTCACGGTCCACATCGACAAAGACGTCGTAATGTTCCGGTTGGAAAGTATCATAAAAACGTTCAATTTCAGCCATGATTCAACCTCTTTTCAATTAATATTGCTATTATATAACGATTTAGACCTGTAATTTAAGCATTTCGCTTTAATTTTTTTGATAAATGTACGTATTATGGAAGAAAACGGATTTTCTTTCCGAAAATTCGTGCTAGAATTAGTCTTATCGCTTAATTAAAGGAGTATCGTCTGTGGCAAAAGAAACCAAACGGGCCATCTTAATTATTGTCCTTGCCAACTTCATCATTTGTTTGGGTTGGGGATTAATAATTCCAGTGGAACCATTTATCAAAATTGAATATCATCTAACAGCAGGACAAATGGGAATTATGACTTCACTGTATGCCTTTGCCCAGTTTATTTTTTCCCCAGTAGTCGGAAAAATTTCTGACAAAACAGGACGCACCCCCATTCTAACAGCAGGATTGATTCTCTATGCTGTCTCTGAATTTATGTTTGCCGCTGCGGGAGACGTAATGTGGTTCAACATTTCTCGAATTATTGGTGGAATTTCTGCTGCAATGGTGGGAACTACTTCCATGGCAATGGCAGCTGATTTATCGAGTGATAAGGATCGTGCCAAAGTGATTGGTTGGATTTCCGCAGCTCTAAGTGGTGGATTAATCATCGGTCCCGGACTTGGTGGTGTTTTGGCTAACATGAGTTATAAAATGCCCTTCTGGTTCTCAGGAATTTCTGGAATTGTTGCTGCCATCATCTTTACTATCGGAATTCCCAAACATTTGAAAGCGCAAAGTCATGGTGAAGTGATTGAAGGACTTCCCGTCAGTGACAAAGGATATAAATCAATCATGAGCAAGGCTGTCATTATTCTATTCGCGATGATTTTAGTCTCATCATTCGGTCTCTCGGGATTTGAAAGTATCTATACTTTGTACGTGAACGAAGTGTTCAAATTTACTTTGAACGAAATTGCCATCGTCTTGATTTTAAACGGAATCTTCTCGTTAATTTTACAAGTGGTCTTATTTGATAAGATGGTCAATTTCTTCAGTGAAATTGGCTTAACGCGAATTTGTTTCATCATTGGAACATTGAGTACGGTTTGGATTTTACTTGCCCATTCCCAAATCGAAGTTATCATTGCAACGCTCTTTATCTTCTGTGCCTTTGATATTCTTCGACCTTCAATTACTACGATGTTGACGCGTTTTGGAAAAAACAATCAGGGTTTAATCAATGGAATCAACATGTCACTTACTAGTATTGGTAATATTATTGGACCAATTTTTGCTGGTGGCTTGATGGATATCAATCCCCACATTCCTTACATTATTGTGGCTACTATTTTAGGTGCATCCGCTCTAATCACTTCCTTAGTTAGTCATGAAATGAAAATCAATAAAAATATTAAAACCAATTAAAAAGCAGATCTCGATTTTGAGATCTGCTTTTTTGATTACTTTTTCTAATAGTTCATATCTATTTTATCTATTTCTATAATAGATAAAACGTTGTTAGAATAGCACTGTAATAAATAATTAATTAAAGGAAGTGCTATTTATGTCAACAAATTACGATTCAAAAAAATACCTAGACACAATGAAACAATATTGGAGTGCTGCTAACTATCTTTCTGTTGGACAACTATTCTTACGTGATAATCCCCTCTTGGAAAAACCTTTAACTTCTAAAGATGTCAAAGTTAAACCAATTGGTCACTGGGGTACGATTGCATCCCAAAACTTTATCTATACTCATTTAAACCGTGTAATTAATAAATACAATTTAAACATGTTTTACATCGAAGGTTCAGGTCATGGTGGTCAAGTAATGGTTTCTCAATCATATCTTGATGGCAGTTATTCAGATATTTATCCAAGAATTACTGCTGATAAAGCTGGGATGGCCAAACTATTCAAACAGTTCTCATTCCCAGGCGGTATCGCATCTCACGCTGCCCCTGAAACTCCTGGATCAATGCATGAAGGGGGAGAATTAGGTTACTCATTATCACATGGTGTTGGTGCAATTCTTGATAACCCTGATGTGATTGCTGCCGTTGAAATTGGTGATGGGGAAGCTGAAAGTGGTCCTTTAGCCGGTTCTTGGTTTTCAAGCTCCTTTATCAACCCAGTTACTGATGGAGCTGCTTTACCAATCATTAATTTAAATGGTTTTAAAATTGGTAACCCAACTATCTTTAACCGGACTTCTGATGAAGATCTACGTAAATACTTTGAAGGTTTAGGTTGGAAACCTTACTTCGTTGAAACTAATGAACCTCATGGGACTAACGTTGATGAAACTAACGCTAACATGGCTAAAACTATGGATGCCGCTATTTCAGATATTTTAGCAATCCAAAAGAATGCTCGTGAAAATCAAACTCCTGAAACAGCTACTCGTCCAGCATGGCCAATGATTGTCTTCCGTTCACCTAAAGGTTGGACTGGTCCTGAATACAATGCTGAAGGGCTTCCAATTGAAGGATCATTCAGAGCTCATCAAGTTCCCCTTCCACTATCAGCTAACGATATGGGAACTGCTGATGAATTTGTCAAATGGATGAAGAGCTACAGACCAGAAGAATTATTTGATGAAAATGGTCATTTAAACGACACACTTAAAGCCTTAGTTCCAAAAGGTAATCACCGGATGTCAGTTAACCCAATTACTAATGGTGGAATTAATCCTAAACCATTAGATCTTCCTAATTACCGTAACTACGCTGTTGACGTTAAAGTTCCTGGTCAAATTGAAGCCATGGATATGGTGGTTTGGTCATCATGGATTCGTGATGTAATTAAGAAAAATCCTAACAACTTCCGGGTCTTTGGTCCTGATGAAACATGGTCAAACCGTCTTTGGAATATGTTCGAAACTACTAACCGTCAATGGGAACGTAAAATAGATGCTCCCTTTGATGCTCATATGGCACACAGTGGCCGAGTAATTGATTCTCAATTGTCTGAACATGATGATGAAGGTTGGTTAGAAGGTTATGTCTTAACTGGTCGTCATGGATTCTTTGCTACTTATGAAGCTTTTGGTCGTGTTGTGGATTCAATGCTTACTCAACATTTCAAATGGTTAAGAAAAGCATCTGAATTAGAATGGAGAAACAAATACCCTTCATTAAACTTCGTAGACTGTTCAACTGTTTTCCAACAAGATCATAACGGTTACACTCATCAAGATCCAGGTCTTATCAATCACCTTTCAGAAAAGAAACCTGAATTCATTCGCGAATATTTACCTGCTGATGCTAACTCATTACTTGCTGTTGCTGATGTGGCCTTTTCAAGCTATGAAAAGATTAACTTGCTTATCACTTCAAAGCACCCTCGTCCACAATGGTTCAACATTGATGAAGCTTCAAACCTTGTTAAAAATGGTTTAGGATATGTTGACTGGGCTTCTACTGACCACGGGTCAAAACCTGATATCGTCATTGCAACTGCCGGAGTTGAACCAACCCTTGAAGGTTTAGCTGCTGTATCTATTCTTCATAAACATTTCCCTGAAATGAAGATTCGTTTTATCAATGTGGTTGATTTACTTAAATTGCGTAGTCCTAAAGTTGACCCTCGTGGATTAACCGACGAAGATTTTAATGCGCTATTTACCACTGATACCCCAATTCTATTTGCGTTCCATGGCTTTGAAGATATGATTGACTCAATCTTCTTTAACCGTGACAATAAAAATGTTGATATTCATGGATATCGTGAAAATGGTGATATTACTACCCCATTCGACATGCGCGTGCTTAACCAATTAGACCGTTTTGACTTAGCTAAAGATGTTGTGAAAGCTATTCCTGGATTAGCCGCAACTAACATGAACTTTATTCAAGAAATGAACGATATGATTGATAAACACAATCATTACATTAGAGAAGAAGGTACCGATTTACCAGAAGTTACTAACTGGAAATGGGAACCACTCACTAAATAAGCTGCCAAATTAAAAAGCAGATCTCAATTTTGAGATCTGCTTTTTGTGTACATATTAATCTTTAACTAGTTCTTTGTAAGCTGCGTCATCTAGCACGACGTCGATTTCACCAATATATTCTTTTGGTGATGCCTTAACAAAGGTATGTTTGAAGACCCATAGTGGATCACTAGTTGATTCACTTTCGATTCCACCCATATCATAAAGCGTGATTTCAGGTGAGTCTAAAGCCCATTGAATCATGGCAGTTTGGACTGCGTATGGTGCGTAGTAAATGTTGCCATCCATTGATCCAGCATAAACATACCAAATCTTATCCCCGTATTTAAGGGCAATTCCAGTTGAAAGTAATTTACCTTCGCGTTTAGCCACGTAAATTCGTAAAGTATCTTCATCAAAGGCATCTAACATGCGTTGGAAATATTCTTTTGGACGATAAGTGATTCCATGACGGTTCGCCATTGTTTCGTAAGTTTGGTAGAAAGCGTCAAGGGCTGCTTCATCGTGACCCCAAGTAACTTCTACGCCATCACGAATTGGACGTTTCAATTTACTCTTAGTCTTTGATGGATAAAGATCTAAAGTAGTTTCCTTACCAGGAAAATCATTTAAGTCTAAGACCATGTTCAAACGAGGTTGAATTGTAGCGTGCATACCTTCATCAGCAACATTACGGTTACGAGTCTTGTACCCACGTTTAATAAGTTCTTCATTTAATTCATCTGAATATTCAATTTCTGGATCCATACGTAAAACGTAGGCATCTGGTAAAATTTTTTTAGCTTCAGCAACTAATTTATCCAAAAGATCTAGGTCAAATTTATCAGCAATAATTGGACCCTTTGAAGCATAGGCAAATTTCTTACCTGTTGGTGTATCAGTCAATAGCATTGACATTGCAGCAACGATTTCACCCTTATCATTTTCCACGAAAACTTCACGAGATTCCCAATTATTTTTAACTTTTGCCCAACCAAGGTCTTGGGTAAGACGTCCTTCTTTAGTACTACGCATAAATTTTTCGTAGCGTGCTACCATTTCTTTATCTTTTTGGTCTAAAACTGGCATCTGTGTTCCCACTCCTTTTTTACTATGTATTACTGCTAATTATAGCATAGTGCCCGTTAAAGAAACGGTTAAGATAATTATGCAACTAACAAAAAACGTCTCCCCAAATTGAGAGACGTTACATTATTTTTATCCAAAATATGCTTGATAACCAAGATATCCAGCCAAGGCAAATGAAGCTAAAGCGATTAACATTCTAAGCAATTTAACGTTCACATGACGAACAATCAATGGACCAGTGTACCCTCCGATTAACAAACCGATTCCCATTGGAATTACAGCTCCCCAATCAATAGTTGCTTTAAAAATGAATAAAATTGTGGCTACTAAGTTACAGATACAACACATGAAATTTTTCACGGCATTATATTCAGCAAAATCTTCGTGAGTAATTACTCCTAAAATTGCAAGGAGCACCACCCCACCAGCGGCACCAAAGTAACCAAGATAGCCACCGGTAAATACCATTGCTGCATAACTAAATAATCTAATAATGCGTTCGCGATGTGGGTTAGTAGCATCCTTTTTCAATTTGACTGTAGTATCATCCGTTCCCCGACCAGAGAGGATTAACAATACCCCAGCTGAAAGAATAAAAAAGGGCACAACCTTTTCAAAAGTTGCTGCTGGAGCGATTAATAGCAATGAACTACCAATTAAACTACCAATAACGGCTAAAATTGTATAACCAAAAACTCGGTGCCATTGACCCTTTAGTTCTTTTAATGAAGCCGGAATTGCACCTAAACCAGTACTAATTAATGCTACTGTGTTAGTCACATTAGCGACAACTGGGGGGATTCCTACCATTAACAAAGCTGGATAAGACACAATTGATGCTAGCCCAGCGATTGTAGCTAGCAGACCAGCTGCAATCCCAGCTGCAATCAAAAACAAGATTTGTAATAACATTTTTTGCGGAAAACTTCCTTCCTCTTTACATTCATAACGTTATCTTCCATTATACATTAAATATTTCTTAACTCTAACTATGATTTTACCAGGTTATATAATTCGTAATTTATTCATTTTATTAACATTTAATTAAAAATAGTTTGTATTTTAGTTAAAAATCTGTATACTACTTTGTAATACATACGATTATTCAAAAAATGGAGGATTGTCCAATGGTAAAATTGAGAACTAACCGTAAATAATAAATAAAAGTAGCCGAGCTCCTTTATTATGCTACTTATTAAGGAGTTTCGACTATGAAAAACATAAAAAATCCGGTGATCAGATATTTATTAATCTTATCAACCATCGGAGTTTTAGGTAGTAGTTTATATCGAAATGTTTTAATTCAATTTGCTGCTACTTTAGAATTTGCAAAATGGGCCATCGTGGTAGTTTCAACTACCCAATGTATCCCATATTTAATACAAACGATTCCTGGAAAATATGCTGATAAAACGAAACAAAAATTCAGTGCTATGTTCTATACCCAATTATTCGCTGGATTTATATTCATCGTGATTGGATTATTGTTAGATTTGCGAAATTGGTTTGCTTTAGTTGTAATCTTATTGTTAGACGGAATTGTCACATTGATTTCACTCTATGAAAGTGGCTTAATTGCTGTCATTCAAAAACGTTATGTTCCAAAGAAATTATTAGAATCATCGACTGGCTTAATTACTGGAATAACCATATTGATACAAATGTCTGGTCAATCAATTGGGGTTGGTATATTAGTTATCACTCATAATGATTTTCAAATTACTGCTTATATTAATGCACTGACCTTTTTTATCTCAGCAATCTTCATTTACTTAAAACGTCATCAATTTAATAATGAAAGCTTGGCTAGCATCCGCCAGCCTTCTGTTTCACGTGAAACAAATCACCATAAATTCACTAAATCAGAATTTTGGAACTATGTTAAAAATATCTTCCAAGCTAATCCGTACATTATGTTAACAAGTCTCCTATTTGAAAATTTTGTCTTTTCTGGCTTATTTCCATACGTCAGTATTATCCTATTACATGATAAATATATGCACGTTCCTTACTCCGTTAGTATATTACTATTTTCATTTTCAATGAGTCTTGGATTCCTAATTGGAAGTATTTTGGCAGACAAAATCCTCACCAAAACACCTTTACCAATTATTGGAATGACAGTTGATATATTAACTATCATCTTCTTTTTCATGATGTTTATTTTCCATCAACCATATGTCGCCTTTGGATTCATCTTTTTCATCTACCTCTTATTCGGAAAATTTGATACTAAAGTTTATTCTCGAACAATTATGGTAGTTGATGAAAACATCTTGGCTAGTTTCAGATCAAAGATGAACTCCTTAGTTTATCTCTCACTTCCACTGGGAACGTTCGTCCTCCCGTTTATTGCAACGGTCATGGGAAACTTTTACAGTTTTATTTTAGTTGCCTTCTGTATGGCAATTAACATCATCATTTTACTATTCGCCACATGGGAGGCAGCGCATCCTAAAGGAGAATAATTTATGAATATTTTTAAAAAGAACCGTAATTTTCGCGTTGCGATTTATGCCAGTATGATTAACATTTTAGGCACAACCTTGTTTAACATCGTTTTTATTATTTATGCGAGTAAAATGCCTAACCCTGCTTTAGCAGTGAGTTGCGTATCAATTATTGAAGCAATTCCATATGTTACTGACATAATCACTGGCTATCTAGCAGATCATACTAGGAATCAATATGACAGTATTTTACGAGTTCGTTTACTACAAATTGCATTATTTTTACTATTAAGTTTTTTAGTTGGTTTACACGCAAACTGGATTATCTTTGGAATTTTATTAGTAATAAATTATGTATCATCATGCCTCAGTTCATATAGTGGGCTATTATTTTTACCAATGTTTAAGCATCTTGTCCCTGAAAACGAATTAGCTGATGCTCGTGGATTTCAAGCTGGAATAAGCGGATCAATCTACCTCCTTGGGGGAATGATTGGTGCCAGTTCATTAGCATTGTTGAATAACAATTTCGTTTTCTTTGGATTGTTTAATACAGCTACTTTTTTAGTTGCTTACTTAATTTTCAAGTTGAACCGTAAAGCATTTAATTATCATGTAGAAAACAAAGCCAATTCTAAATCAGAAACTGAAAAAACCAATTTTATCGCAGAACTAAAACAAAATTTAAAAAACTTAAATAAATACCCGCAATTATTTCATTTTGTTTTTATTTTTATGATTCAGACATTTATAGACTCTTCCATTCAAGTTCTTATTGCGCTAAGTGCTTTACATGATAAATCACTAATAATTTCTAACTACGGTTTTACAATTGCCATCTTCGGAGCCTCTTTAACTGCAGGAACAATCATCGGATCATTTCTTCCACTTAAACAACTGAAAAAGATGAGTTTAGAATTAAATTGTATTTTTGAATGTTCTTCCCTCTTCTTAGTTATCCTAAATATGAACACTTTGAAAAATAGTTACTTATTGCTTTTACTAACTTTCATAGAAGGTTACTTCTTTGGAATCTCTAATCCAAAATTAGATGCTTTCATTATGAAAGTAATTCCTGAAAAATCATTAGGAACCATAATTAGTTCTTTTTCTGCTATTATTTGTATTCCATTGCCCTTAGGTTCAGTCTTTGCTGGAACAATTGGAAATATTGCTAATGGTAAACTTGCTTGGTTCATTCTCTTATTAATCGCTGCCGTAGGTCTGTTTTATTCAGTTAAATTAAAACTAAAATATACATCAATTGCATAACAAAAAACGTATCCAATATGGATACGTTTTTTGCTTTTAAATTCTAAAGTTTGACATCATATTCATCAAAGTAATGCGTTAATGGTAACAATTCTGCTCCATCAAATTTCTTAAATAGTTCGGCAACTGTGTAGGTCTTACCTTCATTTTGAAGATATTTAGGACTCACTGTTTCAGTTAATTTACCATCTGCAATTGTAAGTACTAGGTCTTCAACGGGTAAGGCTCGTTTGTCATTAATTACAATATCAAGTAAGAATGGGTTGCCTGCTTTGGTAGCAGCAATTGCTTGATCAAAAGCGGCAGGAAGATCTGCGTAATCGGTTACTCTCACAGCATCGAGTCCCATACCTTTAGCAATCATCGAGAAATCTTGTTTTTGTAAATCAAGACCAAAAAGATGCATTGGAAGATCTTCTTGTTCCCCTTCAATAAAACTCAAATCACCATTTTGGGTCACAATGTTAATGATTGGAAGGTGATATTTAACCATCGTAACAAGATCTTGCATTACCATTGATAGCGCACCGTCTCCGGCAATATTAAAGACTTGTTTCTGCGGTTCATCAAGTTTCGCAGCAATTGCACCGGGAATTCCTGATCCCATGGTGGCAAACAAAGCTGAAATTACCCACTTGTTCGTTGGTTCAAGATTCAAGTATCTGAAAGTATTAATAATGTTATCACCAACATCAATTGAAAAGACGGCATCTTTATCAGCAACCCGGTTCACTTGATTGTAAACTTGGGCTGGGCTCAAACTAGCAACTTTGCTGGCAGCCATTTTTTCAAGGTAAGCTTTCCAATTCTTTTCATCTGCCACAGCAGCTTTGAAGAATGGAGTTTCAGCTACCGGTTCACTAGCTGTAATGGCTTTTTCGACAAATTCAGTAGCATCTGACCAAATGGCTAAATCAGGAACATGATGACGACCTAATTGAATCTTTGAATTATCAACTTGAACGTATTTAAATGCATGACTAGCATAGTAACTCTTAGCAAATGGGAAATCTCCTCCAATCGCAATTACTAAATCAGCGACACTAAGAATTTCATCCGCTGCTTTAGAAGCTGCTCGGTTAGCAGTGCCTAAATTCCCTGCATAATCTTCATTGACTAATCCTCGTGCAAGTCCATCCATCACAATTGGAATTTGAAGGCGTTTTGATAACTCGATTAATTGATCACCACCAGCTTTAATTCCCCGACCAACATGAATGACTGGACGTTTAGCTGCTTTAACCATGTCCAAGAATTCAGTGACTTCTTCATCGGTTGCTACTGGTTCTGGATTAGGTTTGTTATAGGTCTTGGAAGCTGAATCGTAACGTACGTCTGGAATCATATCAAAGCCAAAATCATTGGGAATCACAACGACTGCGACACCATGTTTAGCATATGCTTCATGAATCGCACGATCAATTACGTGAGGTAAACTTTCAGCACTCATTACTACTCGATCGTAAACAGCGACATCCGCAAACATGGGGACTTCTGGCATTTCTTGGAAATAATTGTAGTTCATGACATCGTGCCCGACTTGCCCAACTAAAGCCAATACCGGAGCATGATCTTCTTTAGCATCGTATAACCCATTTAATAGGTTGACTGCACCAGGACCAGCAGATCCGAAAGCAACTCCAATTTGTCCAGTTAATTTTGCATGAGCAGCGGCAGCTAGTGCCCCAACTTGTTCATGTCGAATTTGAATGTAATTAATGTTATTTTTTTCAACGTCTAAAGCATGCAAAGTTGAGTTAATTGAACCACCAGGATAACCATAAATATCTTTAACCCCATAGGCTTCAATAACCTTAAGCATTGCTACGGCTGCAGGGATTTTCTTTACGTCTTTCATAATAAATACCTCCTTTATTTGTCTATAATATATTCCATTTTGAAAACGCTTTCTATAATTTGGCTTGTAATTATTCTCACAAAAAATACGCCATTAATTAATGACGTATTTTTTAATTATTTAGTTGAATGCGCTTTATTTTTATGGCGAATTACTACCCAAATGGTAACTGGAATCGTCAAGATAACTCCAATAGATGAAATTAAAGTCATGATAAATTCAGAAATAAAAATCTTATCATTCATGACCATTCCAAAACTATAATGTAATCTCGAGAACCAGATGAATAAGGCTAAGAGTTCCCCATAGAAACCAAAGAATAACGTGTTGAAGGCCGTTCCGATAATTTCTTTTCCAATTACTAATCCTTCACTCTTTAACTTTTGATTACTAATCGTAGGATTATGATCTTCAATTTCCACTAATCCAGTTGCAATGGCAACGGCCGCTTCAGCCACTGCCCCTAAACAACTCAAAATGGTCATGGCACAGGAAACATCAAGGAATTTAACCCCTAATTGAAGGGATAATCCTTCTAGATCTTCCGTATTTTCAGGACCAAAACCTTGGACTTGGGCCCAATGTTCAATTGGAATGATTAGCAAAATAACCGCGGCCACTACAACCAATGAGGTAATAAATGCAATATCCGCATTGCGTCCTTGTTGGTTACCAAAGTAAATTGAAATTACCAAAATAATTACGGCATTGACGAGCGTAATGATTAAATAAGGAAAACCATATGATATCAAAACGACTGAAATAAAGACTAAACAGAAGTTCAGCATCAAACCGAGGAATGATACGAATCCTTGTTTCCCCCCTGCCAATAACATGGCAGCAAATAAAATTAAAACTAACGCTGTTATGGTTGTCATTTGATCACCTTCGTCTTACAAATTGCCCCAGCAATCAAACCAGTGATTGGAACGGTTAAAGCAATTCCAATTCCACTAATCAAACTCTGCACGATTCCTAGCGACATAATCATCGAATATGAATAGCCCCAACTATTTCCGTTTTTCAAGAAGAGCATCATCATCGGAAAGGTTCCGGCTACGAAAATAAGGAAGAGCACGTTAATCAACGGTCCCATAATCGAACGACCAATTTTTCTGGCGTCTTCAAAAAGTTGCCAGAAAGTTAAGGTTGGTTCTTCCCGATTGACCGCAAACAAGCTGGAAGTAATATCCGCAGATAAATCCATAATTGCTCCCAGTGACCCAATCATACTAGCCGCAAAGAACAATGGTAAACGTTGTTGTGTAACGTAATCCATCATTTCAAAATTCATACCCTTTTGATGAGTCGTCGTAAGGACGATATAGGCAATTAAAATGGCAGCAAAGGTTCCAGCAATCGTTGAAGCAATCGCGACCACGGTTTCCTTGGATTTCCCAAAAATAAGGAGGGCCGTCACAATCGTAAAAATAATCGACAAAATGGCAAATAAAATAAACGGATTAAAACTCGTATTAACGTCTAATTCAATTGCGACAAAGAATAACATGGCATTAACCACTAAACTCAATAATGCCATTGACCCTCTAAATTTAAGAATAACTAGTAAAAAGGTAATCGTTAACCAAACTAGAAATACGACGGTCGTATCTCGCTTAAATCCGGTAATCATCACCGATGAGGCTTTTAGTTTTTTACTGCCTAGATGAACAAAAATTTGCTGGCCTTGATGATATTCTTGATCACTAGCAGCTGAACCAGTAAATTGATTTTGCGCTTTCACCGTTTTTCCAGCATCTTTTCCATTTAAAACTTTTAAAGTTAACGTTTGATTTTCCTGATAATCATGATTTTGAAATTCATCAGTCGTCTTCGTTCTTCCATAATTATGGACTTGTTCTACTTTGGCAACCGTTTGTTGATAAAACGGTGCATCATAATGGGTAAAGAGAACGGCGACTAGTCCCACAGCTAAGATAATAAAAATCGTGAGCCATTTGAACTGAACTTTCGGCTTAATTCTGGCCAATATGTCATCTCCTAAAGATATTTTATTCCTAGTTTAGCACTACTTATGATAAGGACTACCATTGTTAATCATAAATGCTCGGTAAATCTGTTCACAGAAAACAAGCCGCATTAATTGATGCGGTAACGTAAAGCGACCAAATGAAATGGTATCATTAGCCCGTTTCATCACTGCATCAGACAATCCCAATGACCCCCCAATCACAAATGTAATATCCGAGTGACCGTACGTGGTTAAATCTTTAATCTTTGCTGCAAACTCTTCTGAACTATATTGCTTTCCTAAAATCGCTAAGGCAAACACAAACTCTTTATCACTAATTTTACTAAGAATTCGTTCCCCTTCTTTTTCTTTAACTTCCAGCATTTCTGATTCACTCAAAGATTCTGGGGCTTTTTCATCTGGAACTTGCACGATTTTGAACTTACAAAACCGTGACAGGCGTTTTTCGTATTCTGCAATTCCATCTCTAAAATATTTTTCTTTTACTTTTCCCACAACGACCAATTTTATGTTCATAACTCGACTCCTTTTAACAATTTATCCACAGAGTTATCCACAGAAGTCACAACGGATTGTTCCTTTTTGTGGAATTATCCACCACGCTTTTTCCACGGATTTTGTCAATCTATTTTTTATTTTTTGTTCTTTTCCACAGCAACATATGTTCGTTAACACATTTTTCACACTCTGAGTTACTTGATATCACTACGTCACAGCAATTTGAAAAAATGTTTCTCAAAGTTATGCACACAGACTGTGGATAACTCAAGAGATTTTATTAACTCTTAACAAATCCTTAAGTGGCGGCGTTTAACGCAACCACGGAAAGTTTTGCACAGACTTATGCACAAGTTGTTGACTACTACTATTTAAGCCTTCTTTTTTTCTTAATTATTAATTTCAAAAAAAGTGATCCGTTCGTAATTAAAAAATGAACCTAACAGATAGTTAGCTTGTTTTTGTGTCTTATCTCAGCCCACTTTCCTATTATAACTGACTTTCGCTTTTAATTTTAACCTTTCTGTTAAGCTAACACTCTGTTGTGTTGAATTATAATCGTTCACTAAATCCTATTTTCGCAATCTTTCGACACAAAAAGCGTGATTATCGTCCGGATAATCACGCTTTTAAAGGGTATATAGTTTTGATGGTTTTTCCACATCAGTTCCATGAATTTTAAAATTCTTACCAACTGCTAAACCATTACTCTTCATTAAACGAGAAACAGTTTCAATTTGAAGTTCTTTCGTATTGTTATGATGGCTACGATGGCCTAGGAAGATTTCTTTCGTATTAGGTCCCATAATATCCATTAAGAGCTCAGCACCCTCAACATTGGATAAATGACCCTCATCGCTTTGAATCCGCATCTTAGTGGCATAGTGATAGTCACCGTTTAACAACATATCAGTATCGTAGTTACATTCAAATAAGTAACCGTCTGCTCCCCGCATGACTTCTTCCGCATGCTTTGATAATGCTCCAGTATCGGTGACAATCGCAAAGCTCTTGCCATGGGAACGATAATCATAAAATTGAGCATGCGCCGCATCATGAGAAACTGAGAAGCTTTCAACTTCTAAATCACCTAATTCTTCGATGGTATCAGGGGCAAAAATATGCCGTTGGGCTGGTTTAATTTTTCCAATCCGCCGATTCATGGCATCCCAGGTCGCTTGATTGGCATACACATCCATCCCGTATTTACGAGCTAAAATTCCAACCGCTTTAGAGTGATCAGAATGTTCATGCGTCACAAATAATGAGTCCACATCTTTTAAATCTTTGCCGATTGATTGCATCAAACGTTGAATTCGAATGCCGGATAATCCGGCATCTTCAATAATTTTATGTTCTGGAGTTTCAATGTAGGTAACGTTTCCACCGCTCCCACTGGATAACACACAGACTTTAAAGTCGTCGTTATTCATCTTTGTTATTCACACTTTCTAATGATTGTTGGCTTTGCGCCGTATTTTGTACTTGTTCTGTTTTAAATGATGCGCCACTAAAAGCATTGATTCGATGAATTTGTTCGTGATTTGATGATTTATTTTTGGTAGCAATAATCCAAGTTGGAATATAAACGTCCTTGCCATTGATGTGCAATAACTTGGTATAGCCTAATTGAGCCCAAACAACATCTGAATTGTTAGGAATTCCGTTGTATTGGTACAAATAAATCACGGCTCGTTCTTGTGAAATGACATCCGCTTTTTCATGTAAGACTTTCACATCATTCAATTTTTGTTGGGTGTAACCCGTTAAGCGTTGATTTTCATTCAAATTAAACGTAATCCGCGCATCATCAGTATAAAAATTGCCATCAATCGCCTTTTGATCATAAACCAGTTTCGATTTACTGGAATCCGTTTTATTAAAGGTATATTGATTCCCTGATAAAACAAATCCAGGTTTCTTAATTAGTTGATTGATAGTCTTTTCTGGGTGTTTCGCATCCACTTTTATGGGTGTCCGAAAAGTACTGCTAATTGTATCAGCAGAATCAATCGTGGCATCTTGGTTTTTTAGAGTAACGATTTCACTACCCAAGTTATTATCTTGTGTGGCAGAAAGATAATAACCAGATTTTTTTTGATTCGACAACTTCTTAACCGAAATATCATCACGTTTCATTTCTTTGATGACGGTGCTATTGGCACTTTCGTTTGCGTTATTGTCATTTTGAATATTATTATTTTTGGTCATCATGACTAAGAAAATATCAATCACGATAAAAGCAAATAGGAAGACGGCTTGAATTCGTTTAAAGTTCATTAGAATCATCCTTTCCAATTTGCGTATCTAAATAACGATAACTAATCCACTGGTTGTTGTATTTGATAAACCAACTTGGTTGAAGGGTCACAATTAGTTTATTTTGCGTGTCAGGAACCACTTGATAACCTAACCGAATTCCACTAATTTGTTTCATATTAACCTTACTCTTCTCTAAATCAGACAATAACGTCCGAGAACTGGGAAGCGTGGTATTTTGTTTATCAGTGGGAACGGGAACTTGAAAATCACGTAACGAGAATGAGTAACGTTGCGTGTTGCCATTGATAAATTTATACGTGTAAACCCCTAATTGTTGATTACTATAAACGGGAAAACCTTCAATGTAGAGACGGTAGTTAACGTTGTGTTCTTTTTCGTTATACGTATCAAACTTCGTATTTTCCAATGGCACACCGAGTTCAACCGCATTTTGGTAAGCAGCTTTAAGTGCTGAAATTTGGTTCTTGGTCTTCTCACTAGGCCGGTAATTATTGTAAATAACGTCATCATTATTATCAAACGTTAAGTCTTGATTTTGTGAGCTATAAATCGTCTTATTCTTTTGGTGTTTCACGGCAGCAGTCGTTGTATTTCCAATAATTCGGTTTAAGTATGAATTTTGGGTTTGTTCCTGCAACATATAACCATAATCTTTCATATTTACTTGATTAGGGAAATAAATGTAAGCATGCCCATTAATTGAGCGAAGTTCCACTCGATTTTTAGTAATCTTTTGGTCTAAAATCTTGTGAATTTGGTTTAATTTACGGGAACTAACATCAACTTTATACGCCGCATAATTATCATCATTTAATAAATACACGTGATTATCGTCGTTAATTGGCAAGATGATCCGCTTGATATTACCTTTTCCCGCAAACTGATCATAATGTAAGACTTTAGCTAACATATCTGAAGAAATTTGATTATTATAGTTCAACATCAATGAATCAGGACGATTCATAAGCTTCACGTATTTTTCGCGATTTCCTTGAGTGACTTTCTCTAAGTGAGAATAATCATAGTGTTGCATCGTTTTAAAAACTTCTGAAACTAAATTAGTTGAGGCACTCGTTAACAGTTTTTGATCTGTATCAGTGTTTTCAATTAATTGCGTTGGCGAATAAACATCAATCATATTGCGTGATGTTGATTCCGTATGCAAGGTAGTGGCTTTCTTTTCGTGAGCTTTACTACTAAATCGAGCTGGATTAGTTAGTAATGACACTGATAACACCACACTAATTAAGACTACAATCCCTAACAAAATTGGTAATAAATATCGTTTAAGCTTCACCATCATCCCACAAGTCCTCCTCAACTGTTTCACAAGGTAAAGTAATGTAAAATGTTGATCCTTTACCTTCCACACTGTTTACATGAATGCTACCACCAAATGATTCCACAATTTCCTTTGAAATTGCTAGACCTAATCCACTACCACCTTGGGCACGGGAACGGGCTTTATCAACTCGGTAGAAACGATCAAAAATGTGTTTAATCGCAGATTTGGGCATTCCTAAACCTTGGTCAGCAATACTCATCACAATTTTGTTGTGATTTTCGTAAAGACGACAAGTAATTGTGCCCCCATCTGGAGAATATTTCACAGCATTATTCATAATATTATCAATTACTTGCGTGAAACGATCGGTATCGATTTCAGCCCACAAGTCTTGTTTGGTAAAATCACGTTTAATCTTATAGTTTTTCTTGGTATCATCACTTTTAACAATCATGTCAAAACGATCGAGAATGTAATTAAAGAGCCGGTTAATATTAACTAACTCTGAATTGTACTTTTGGGTACCAGAATCCATCCGCGACAAAGTCAATAAATCATTGATCATCCGAATCATTCGGTTAGTTTCATCTTGAGTCACGTGCAGGAACTTAGGGGCCAATTTCTTATCTTCCCAGGCTCCATCAAGTAGGGCTTCGATGTAAGAATGGACACTCGTCAATGGGGTTCGTAATTCGTGGGAAACATTCGATACGAATTGACGACGGTCAGCATCAATTTTTTGTTGGGCCGTAACATCATGGAACACACACACAATCCCGTTAATAAAACCAGATTTACGTTGAATTAATGAGAAATGGGTTGAGAGAATTAATTTATGTCCATCAGTGGAGAAATCCAACAAGATTTGACCAGGATCATCAATTAAATCTTTCAAAGTATATTTATTTTGTAATTTTAAAACATCCAAAATGGGACGACCAACGACTTGGTCTTTTTCATCATCTAACAAATCAAGCGCTTCATCATTCACGATGGTAACTAATCCCCGACGGTCTGTCGCAATCACACCATCAGTCATGTTATCAAGCACTGAATCCAAACGCCGCCGTTCTGATTCAGTGGATTCTTGGGACTCTTCCACTTGAACGGACAAATTATTCACGGCGTGGGCTAATTGGCCTAATTCATCATTACCGTACACTTGCGCATGTCCAGAATAGTCACCGCGCGCGATTTGTTCCGTTTGACGTTTTAATTCATCGATTGGTTTAGTAATCGCACGTGAAATAACCATCGTTAGGATTAATCCTAAAATGATGGATAAAACTGCGGCAAAAAGATAAATCGTTGTCACACTATTAATGTTGCGGTACACCTGACTCAAATTAGCGCGGATGTATACAGCGCCTTGAATGTTATTTTGATTTTTATCACTACTAATTAACGGCGTAACCACGGTGTAGTAACGGGTGTTATCGTTGGAAGTATTCTTTTCAATAGTTTTTCCACTATAAAGAGAACTCTTGATATCGCTATCAGTGTTCTTTTGTCCGACTAGCGATTGTTCACTAGTTTGACTAGTTCCACGGATATTATCATGGGCATCAACGACAGTTATTTCATCAACATTACTAACGTCCGCATCCTGTAAAATCGTGCGAATTTGTTTGTTAGCTTTGATTTGATTCTTACTGGCAAGTTGTTTCTTAAGGGAGGTATTGACATAAGGTTTTAGCTGAATGGATTCCTTAAAAGTATTCAAATTTTGGTACTCAAGTTGTCTTACAAATACCGTCCCCACAATTTCAAGCGTTAAGAGCAGCATTAGTACGAAAACTAGGGCAATCTTAAAATGAATTGATTTAAAAAAATTCCACTGCTTTTTCATTATGATTCCCTCTTAATTAATTATTTGTTTTCTTCAGCGTCACGAATGTAGTACCCTACCCCACGGCGGGTTACTAACCATTTTGGATGACTAGGATCATCTTCAATTTTTTCACGTAATCGACGAACCGTAACATCAACTGTCCGCACATCACCAAAATAATCATATCCCCAAACAGTTTGGAGTAAATGTTCTCGGGTCATAACTTGACCAGCATGTTGAGCTAAGTAGTGCACTAGTTCAAATTCACGGTGGGTAAGGTCAACCGTTTCACCGTTTTTAGTAACTGAGTATGATTCTGGATGAATGGTTAAATCACCAAACGTAATTTCTTTTTTGTCATCATCTTCGTTACTACTTGATTCACTGGCAACTGATTGACGCCGTAAATTAGCTTTTACCCGGGCGACTAATTCCCGGTTTGAAAATGGTTTCGTAACGTAATCATCCGCCCCAATTTCAAGGCCTAAAACTTTATCTAATTCTGAATCTTTGGCAGTTACCATGATAATTGGCATGTTGTGAGTCTTACGAACTTCTTTAGCAACTTCCAACCCATCAATTTTGGGTAACATTAAATCAAGGATAATCAAATCAGGGGTATCTTCTTCAACTTTTTTCAAAGCATCTTCACCATCATAGGCAACTTCAACTTCGTATCCTTCTTTTTCTAAACTAAATTTTTCAATATCGGTAATTGGTTTTTCATCATCTACAACTAAAATTTTGGCCATAATAAATCGCTCCTATTTTTCGTCTACTATTTCATGATTAGATTGACCAAGACTTATTTTCTGCTCAGTCACCCTAAATTATACCATAAGTGTATTTAGCCACTAACTTTGCGCTACTACACACCACTAAAAAATACGGATTTATTGCAAAATAATGTTGCACTGCTTTGCTGCTTATGATAATATATTTATTGTACTTGATATGGGCAGTTAGCTCAGCTGGCAGAGCAACGGACTCTTAATCCGTGGGTCCGGGGTTCGATCCCCCGACTGCCCATCATATCAAAAAGAACTTTACCAATTGGTAAAGTTCTTTTTTTATGCTTATTTTTATTCAACAAAAAACGGGGCTGAATTTCAGCTCCGTTGTCGTTTATTTTAGTTCTTCTTTTTTACTTGAACTATAGCCAACCATTGTCACAATTGATCCACAAATGATGATGGCAATCCCAATCATCGTTGGTAAACTGATGTTTTCACCAATCAGGAAGAAAGCAAAAATTGGTGATAAAACTGGTTTAAAGTAGAAAACTAATGAAGCCATTGAAACTCCACCATCTTGTAAAGCCAAGAAGTAGAAGGCAAATCCCCCACCAGTAACTGCTAAACCAACAAACGCCAAAATTGGTAAGTTAGCCAAATCCACGTTAGTCAAAATTGGAATATTAGCAAATTCTTTTAACCAGCTAATTGAACGCATCCAAGCTGCCACGAACGGAATTTTCGTAATTAAGATAATCACGAATAACTCAATCGCCCCACAGACAAAGGTGAACCCGGTCATAACAACTCCATCTAAGTGAACCTTTAAAGATCCTGCCGCAGACATGATTCCGTAGAAACCAAAAGTCGCTGCAGCTAGAATTGCTAGTGAAATCCCGATTGGATTAGTTAACTTAAATGGATCAACGATTACTAATAATCCAATTACTGAAAGTACTAGAGAAATAATATCTGAACGAGAGACATCTTCATGGATAATCAAGTACGCAAAAATCAGCGCAAAGACTGGATTACAACTGAATAACACGGCCACGATGGCTGGTTGACCATACATAATGGCTAACTGATACAAAGTCATGGAAACAACCACACACAAGAATCCAGTCAAAGCGAATATTTTCCAATCTTCTAAGTGGAGTTTGTGGTGGAGTTTCTTCAAACGAGAGATGGCGAACGGTAAAATAACCACTGCCCCTAACGTAAAACGAATTAAGTTTAATTGGATTGGATTGAACTGGTTACCTGCAATTTTCAAAGCAATTTCCATCAAACTAAATAAAATGGTTGAGATAAAAACGTAAATCAATGATTTTTTCATAATATGTAATAACTCCTCGCTTATTCCAAAATACAAAAGATAGCCCTAAATTGCAAATGAAAGTGCTAAAAAAGCCAATCTGAAAATTCAGATTGGCTTTTAGTTTAACGATATGAAATATTTGAAAATTTATTGAATGATTTCAAGAACAAGAGAGGCACAGTCCCACGAGCTCCAGAACGGTTCTTTTCAATGATAACTTCAACTTCACCTTGGCCGGTGTCATCGTCATCATTTTGAGCTGGTTGTTGCATTTGGGGAGCTGGTGCACCAGGAATCCCATTTTGATTGTCTTCTGGTTCATCACGATAATAATCTTCTCGGTATAAGAAAGCTACAATATCAGCATCTTGTTCAATTGATCCGGATTCACGAATATCAGAAAGCACTGGTCGTTTATCTTGTCGTTGTTCAACTCCACGAGAAAGTTGTGATAACGCGATAATTGGCACTTGGAGTTCGTTAGCTAATTTCTTCAATTGACGAGAAATTTCTGAAACTTCTTGTTGACGACTTTCTTTGTTATTACCTTCAATTAGTTGAAGATAATCAATCACAATTAAACCGAGTCCTGGATTATCAACTTGTTCTCGTTCAGCTTCTTTTTTCAAACGCCGACAGTTCGCCCGAATTGAAGCAATTCGGTTACCAGGAGTGTCATCGATAAAAATCCGTGATTCAGATAAATTACCCATGGAAACCGTTAATGATTGCCATTCTTCAGGAGTTAATTCTCCAGTTCTTAAATGATTAGACTGAATACTACCTTCAGCACAAAGCATCCGGTTAACTAACGATTCAGCACTCATTTCCAAACTAAAAATTGCCACGGTTTTGTTGGTCTTAGTCCCAACGTTTCGTGCAATATTCAAAGCAAAGGCCGTTTTACCAACGGCCGGACGAGCAGCTAAAATGATTAATTCTCCTGGATGTAATCCAGTGGTCATTTTATCTAATTCGACATAACCGGTGGCAGTTCCAGTAACGGCTTCACCACCGTTAGCAGCTAAATCTTGGATTTTAGCCCATGAATCACCTACGACTTCACCAATTTTCTTAAAACCACTTTGGTTTCGTTCTTCAGAAACGTCCATGATTTCACGTTCGGCGTTATCAAGTAAATCATCTAAGTTTTCATCTTCGTTGTAACCGTCACTGGCAATTTTATTGGCCGTTTCAATTAAACGACGTTGCGTTGCTTTTTTATGCACTAATTTTGCATAGTATTCAATATTAGCAGCGGATGGCACCGCATCAACTAATTCTAGAATATAAGGCACACCACCGACATCTTCTAATTGGTTTTGGCCTTTTAATTTATCAGAAACAGATACCGCATCAATCACTTCATCCGCATCAGATAAATCTGTCATCGCTTGAAAAATGATTTGGTTCGCCCGACGATAAAATTCATTTGGTGTCAGGAATTCAGTGGCAGTTGCAATTGATTCAGGGTTTAAGAACACCGCCCCTAAAACCGCTTTTTCGGCATCTGCGTTGTTAGGTGGCGTATGATCTAGCAAAACATCATTATTCACACAAACCCTCTTTTCTAATGCTTAATAATTATTTTTCTGAAACGTGAACACGAATTGTAGCAGTAATTTTAGCGTGTAATTTAACGGGCACGTTAGTGTATCCCATTGTCTTGATTGGTTCTGGCAATTCAATCTTACGTTTGTCGATATCAACTTTGTATTGGTCAGCTAATGCTTTGGCAATTTGCTTGCTAGGAATTGAACCGAATAAACGGCCGTCAGTTCCAGCTTTAGCTTTTAGTTCAACGACTGTCCCATCTTTTTCAAGGAAATCTTTAAGTTTTTCTGATTCTTCTAAGGCAGCTTCAGCATCTGCTGCTTCGTGTCTTTGTGCAGCTTGAACCTTAGCAACTGCTGCTTTAGTAGCATCTTGGGCTAAACCATTTTTGATAAGGAAGTTTTGTGCGTATCCTGCAGGAACATCCTTAATTTCTCCACGTTTACCTTTACCTTTAACATCTTCTAAAAAAATAACTTTCATAATCTTGCTCCTTTAAATTTTAATTTTTATTCCGTAGTTTTTTCTGTTTCTGGGTCATCATCTTTATGTAACACCCCGAGCAACATTAATTCAACTTCATCGACTGATTTTCCAGCAATTTGGGTTGCCCCGGCACCAAGATGTCCCCCACCACCTAAAGCTTCCATGATGAGTTGCACATTCACGTCACCGTTACTACGAGCAGAAATCCCAACGTTACCATCATTACGTCGGAAAATAATAAATGAAGCAGATACTCCATCAATATTCATCAACGAATCAACTGATTTCGCAGCCGTTACTGAATCATATTTTTTATCATCCTCAGCGGTAATTAAAGCTAAATTGCCATCGATAAATTCTACCATGGAAATCAAATGATTTTCAGCCATATAGTGTTTTACGTTTTCTTTCATAAACATCGCAATTTCATCGACATTTGCTCCAGAAGAACGCAAATAACTAGCGGCATCAAACGTCCGGGTCCCAGTTCGAACCGTAAATGATTGGGTATCAACTACGATTCCAGTCAACATCGCTGTGGCTTCCAAAGTGTTAATTGGATCGGCACTTTGCGCTTGATACTCAAACATTTCCGTGATTAATTCACAGGCAGATGATGCATATGGTTCAACGTAAGCTAATAATGGATTTTCGGGGAAATCTTCTCCTCGACGATGATGATCAATAATCACAACTCGGTTTTGAAGGCGTTCATACAAGTTATGAGCGAGTCCAATCGATGGGTTGGAATGATCAACCATAACCAATAAACTATCGTCTGTCGCCATTTTAACGGCCTTATCAGAGGTGATAATCGAATCTTTAATCATTGGATAATCATCAATTTCATCCAATAGCCGTTGAATATCAGTATAAACATTTTTTTCGTCAAAGACGATATAACATTCTTTACCATTCATTTGTGCAATCCGTCGAATTCCTAAGGCAGCACCCCAGCAATCCATGTCTGGATGCGAATGACCATCAACGAAAATCTTGTCAGAACCCTTCATCAAATCTTGCAAAGCAGAAGTAATCATCCGAGCTCGAACTCGAGTCCGTTTTTCCATTGGATTAGTTTTACCACCAAAGAAACGGGCTTCACCATCACTAGGTTTGATAACGGCTTGATCTCCCCCCCGACCTAAAGCTAAATCTAGGTTAGATTGAGCTTGATCTGCAAGTTTGTTCAAATCAATATCATCATAAGCAATTCCAATACTTAATGTAATGGGGAAGTTTTGCTTAGACGTTCCTTGTCGAATCGTATCCAAAATATTGAATTTATCTTTTTCAATTTCTTGAAGTGCTTTGACATACATCATAATCATATAATGATCTGAATCAATTCGCTTAAGATAAACCCCATAATTTTTTGCCCATACGGTTAATTTATTCGTTACATAGTTCTTCAAATTTGAAATTTCTTGGTCAGTCATGGATTGACTAACTTCATCAAAATTATCTAAATAAATTTCCCCAATGACTACACGTTCATCCGTATAACGTTTTTCAATATCCGCATAATGAGTGATATCAATCATGTAAACAGTATTATATTGCCGTTGAATTAACATCATAAATTGTTTTCCACGCCATGTCACTTCAAAAGATTCATTTTGTTCCCAATGATTTTGAATAATATCAAATAAATTTGGATCCACTTCTTCTAAGGAGCGTTGAATTACTTTTTTACCATCAAAATATGGCTGTAAATATGGATTAACCCAAGAAATGCGTTTAGCGCGGTCAATTAATAGCACCCCAATTGGCATTTCTAACAGTGCTTCTTGCTCACCACGTGAAATTAAATATGATAAGTCGGTTAAATAGTTGTTAGCATTTTCCTCTACAATATTTAAATTCTTAATTGTAAAAGCTAATCCAGCACAGGCCAAAACTAGCAGGATTCCACCAACGATTGTATTGTAAAGAAACGCAATTACTAACCCTAGAATTAAACTAACTGCGATAAAAAGGGAGATACTCCGTAAGCGCTTATTCCGCAAAAACGGTGGTAAATTATTCTTTTTCACTAACTTTTTCATATTTTCGCCCCAATTTTATAACTACTTTTGATTCTATTTTATCACAAGCCGTTTCAAAATTTATGCGATAAAAAAAGACCCAGCGGATGCTAGGTCTTTCTTAAATATCAAATTAGTCTTCAACTACGAATGGTAGTAAAGCCATGATACGTGCACGTTTGATTGCGCTAGTCAACTTACGTTGGTTTTTAGCACTAGTTCCAGTAACACGACGTGGTAAAATCTTACCTCGTTCTGAAATGAAACGTTTCAATAAGTCAGTATCTTTGTAATCGATGTATTCGATGTGGTTAGCAGCGATGAAGTCTACCTTACGGCGACGGTGTCCGCCTCTTCTTCCACCTCTAGAATGTCTTTGTTCAGCCATGAATTTTCCCTCCTCGGTTAAAACTCAGATCTAACCATTAATTAAAATGGAAGATCGTCGTCAGAAATGTCGATTTGGTCGCCACCGGCAAATGGATCGGCAGAATTGTCAGAACCATTATTAATATTTTGGTTGTTGGTATTACTATTGCTAGAATTACCACCAAAATTATTATTGTTATTGCCTGGTGTACCAAATGGATTTTGTTGAGGAGCAGCATTGCCAGCGTTGTAGCCACCACCTTGTTGGTTACCATTTTGACGTGGTTCCAAGAAAGTAAAGTTTTCAACGACAACTTCGGTCACGTAGACACGTTGGCCTTGTTTGTTTTCGTAATTTCTGGTCTGTAAACGACCTTCAACCCCGATTAACGAACCTTTATGAACGAAGTTAGCAAGGTTTTCAGCTGGTTTACGCCAGATAACACAGTTGACAAAATCAGCTTCCCGATCACCATTTGAAGAGGTGAATCTACGGTCGACAGCTAAAGTAAAAGTACCTACGGCTGCGCCATTTTGGGTGTATCGCAAATCGACATCTCGTGTTAAACGTCCGGTTAGGACTACGGTATTAATCATACTGAAAAGCTCCTCTCGGTTTAATGTTTATTATTTGTCGTTACGAACAACAGTCATGTGACGTAAGATATCGCCACTAAACTTAGCAAGACGATCAAATTCGTTGATAGCATCATCGTTATCAGAAGTTAAGTTAATAACGTGGTATAAACCTTCGTTGTAACCTTTGATTTCGTATGCAAGACGACGTTTTGACCAGTCTTTTGAATCGATTAACTTAGCACCATCGTCAACTAAGATCTTGTCGAAACGTTCTACTAAAGCAGTTTTAGCAGCGTCGTCAAGGTCAGGACGGATAATGTAAGTAATTTCATATTTGTTTTCCATGAATTACACCTCCTTATGGACTATAGGCCCTCCAGTGATTTGAAGAGCAAGGGCGAACTAAACAAGCGTCTAGTTCACAAGGTTAAATTATATCACGATTAGAATTATTATTCAAACCACGAAATGCTTTTTACGATACACCAATAAGTACGTAAATTTAAGCTGAAATTTTTTAACTCCGATTATAAAGTAAATCTTCTGGTGTAGTTTGTAAGACGTTAAAGACTCGTTGTCTAAATTCAACTGGATTAGATGGAATCGGACTAATTAACCAATCTTCCACTAACGCTAAATAGATATTCGTATACACTGCAGCAGCAGTATTTTTGGGAATGCCACAGTTTTTGAAATTTTTGAATAAAACATTTTTGATTACAGGTCCATATTTTTCATAGATATAATCACGCCAATAGCCCTTTAAATCAGAGAGATACATAATTCTAATCACATCCCGATGTTCATAAATCCGATCTGAAATAATCAATAATCCCTGGGTAATCACTTGGTCTTTATCGGTTAAATCAAAAAAATATTCAATATCTAAATCGCCGTTAACTTTGTCAAAAACGTAACTAATTACGTCATCAAGATTAGCAAAATGATTATAAAAAGTTTTACGGGCCACACCAGCTACTTTAATGACTGATTGCACTGTAATATCACTTAAATTCTTTTTGGAAACTTCTGCAATCATGGCATTAGCAATCCGATCCATTGATTTCTTTCCAACTACCGTTTTGTTACTCGCTTTTTCTGTTATTTGCATCTTCATCCCCACAATCATCATTAATTCATCTAATTATTACATAGTTATTCCAGATTTAGCCTGATTTGTTAATGATTTTACAAATAAAAAAGAATTCCGTTTTGCACAGAATTCTTTTTTATATTTATTCTTCTTGATTGTCATCCGCAGCTGGTGCTTCAGTTGATGAATCAGTGTCTTCTTCGTCATCATCTTCTGGTTGCACAATTGCCATGGTAGCAACTTTAGAATCATCGTCCACTCGAATTAAGTGAACTCCTAAAGTAGCACGACCAGTTTCAGAAACGTTTGCCGCAGCGAAACGAATCATAACCCCTTGGTCGGTAATTAACATGATATCTTCATCACCGTTAACTACGCCCATTCCAACCAGTGGACCATTCTTTTCCGTCACGTTGGAAGTCTTAATTCCTTTACCACCACGACCCTTGATTGGGTATTGATCAACTGGAGTACGTTTACCGTATCCATTTTCAGAAATTACAAAGACATCGCAACCTGGAGTTAAAATGGCTGAGCCAATTACGTAATCTTCATCACGTAACCGAACCCCACGAACCCCGGAAGCAGAACGTCCCATTGAACGAACGTCTGCGACCTTGAAACTTACAGCGTATCCAAGGTGAGTTCCGATAATCATGTTTTGGTCTTCATTAACCAAGGAAACTTTGATAAGTTCATCATCGTCATGAAGATTAATAGCTTTTAGACCATTATTACGAATGTTAGTAAATTCGTCGATTGGGGTACGTTTAACAGTTCCCATCTTAGTACTAAAGAATAAGAATTTGTTTGCGTCATCTCCGTTATCTTCAACTCGTAATACCGTTTGGATCTTTTCTTTTTCACCTAGGTTAAGTAGGTTTACGATTGGAAGACCCTTAGCTGAACGTCCGTATTCGGGTACTTCATACGTCTTCATGCTGTAAACCTTACCAAGGTTAGTAAAGAACAAGAGCAAGTCATGAGTTGAACCATTGATTAAGTGTTCAATAAAGTCATCTTTATTGATTCCCATTCCTTTGATTCCACGACCACCACGATTTTGGGTCTTGAAGTCATCAGTTGGAATTCGTTTGATGTAACCGTTATGCGTCAATGTGATGGTAACATTCTTATCTTCGATTAAATCTTCATCTTCGATATTAGTAATTTCACCGATCATCAATTCAGTCCGACGGTCATCACCAAATCGTTTTTGAATCTCTAATAATTCGTTGTAAATAATTTCATTTACCCGATCATGACTACCTAAAATTTCTTTGTAGTCTTTAATTTGGGCAAGCAATTTATCATGTTCATCTTGAATCTTGCCACGTTCTAGTCCAGTTAAACGAACCAAACGCATGTCCAAGATAGCTTGAGATTGCTTATCATCCAAATCAAATTGCGTCATCAATTCGTTTTTCGCGATTTCAGCCGTCTTAGAGCTTCGAATAATCGTAATAATTCGATCAATGTTATCTAAGGCAACTAATAAACCAACTAAAATGTGAGCTCGAGCTTCAGCCTTTTTCAAGTTGAAACGAGTTCTACGCGTAATAACTTCCACTTGGTATTCAAGGTAGCTATTTAAGATTTCTTTCAAACTCAAAATCTTAGGTGCACCACCAATAATCGCAAGCATGTTAAAACTGAATGAAGTTTGCATCAAAGTCAATTTGAATAAGTTATTCAAGACTACTTCAGCACTAGCATCACGACGGATATCAATTGCAATCCGCATTCCTTCACGGTCAGATTCATCGTTAACGGCAGTAATTCCGTTAATTCGTTTGTCACGAACTAATTCGGCAATCCGTTCGATTAATTTAGCTTTGTTAACCATGTATGGCAATTCAGTTGCTACAATGGTTTGCTTCCCGTTTTTATCTTCTTCAATATCGGTTTTGGCACGGACCACAATGTTTCCGCGTCCAGTTTCGTAGGCATGTCTGATTCCAGACTTACCCATTACGATTCCACCAGTTGGAAAATCAGGTCCAGGAAGAGCTTCCATTAAATCATTTACATCCGCATCCGGATTTTTCATCAAGATGTGAATCGCTGAAATCACTTCACTCAAGTTGTGAGGGGGAATATTCGTAGCCATACCAACGGCAATTCCAGTTGCACCGTTAAGTAACAAGTTCGGAATTCGGGCTGGTAAAACAACTGGTTCCCGTTCAGTCCCATCATAGTTAGGGACGAAGTCAACTGTGTCTTTGTTTAAGTCCCGCAACATTTCCATTGAAATCTTGCTAAGTCGGGCTTCGGTATAACGCATGGCAGCGGCTCCATCACCATCGACGGAACCAAAGTTACCATGACCATCAACTAACATGTAACGGTAACTAAATTCTTGGGCCATTCGAACCATGGCTTCATAAATTGAGCTGTCACCATGGGGATGGTACTTACCCATTACATCCCCAACAATTCTGGCAGATTTTTTGTAGGGTTTTTCAGGGGTAACTCCTAATTGATCCATTCCGTATAAAATACGACGGTTAACGGGTTTCATTCCGTCTCGTACATCAGGTAATGCACGAGCCACAATAACACTCATTGCGTAATCAAGGAATGAAGATTTCATTTTTTTCGATAAATCGACGTTCGTTATTCTTGTTTCTGGCGTTTCATTTTCATTTGCCACAGGATTAACCTCCATTCGTGTCTGTCTAACATTTTATGTTTCACGTGAAACACTAGACGTCTAAGTTTTCTACAAATTTAGCGTTATTTTCAATAAATTCACGACGTGGGCCAACTTTTTCACCCATTAACATTGTGAAAGCATCATTGGCAGCTTCAATGTTGTCTGAGGTAATCCGAAGTAAACGACGATTTTCTGGATTCATAGTAGTTTCCCACAATTGTTCCGCATCCATTTCACCAAGCCCTTTGTAACGTTGGATTGATGGTTTTGGAGATGCTGGAAGTGAGGCAAGCAATTGTTTTAGTTCTTCGTCTGAATCCACGTATTCTTGGAATTTATTTCCTTGGCGAACTCGATATAAAGGTGGTTGAGCGATGTAAACATATCCATGATCAACCATGGGACGCATGTAGTTGTAAATCAAAGTTAATAACAAAGTTTGAATATGAGCACCATCGACATCGGCATCCGTCATGATGATCAACTTGTGATAGTTAACTTTGTTAATATCAAATTCTTCCCCAAAACCAGTTCCCATTGCCGTAAACAATGATCTGATTTCTTCGTTAGCAAGAATCCGATCCATGGTAGCTTTTTCAACGTTCAAAATCTTACCCCGAATTGGTAGGATTGCTTGGGTCAACCGAGAACGTCCTTGTTTTGCAGAACCTCCGGCTGAATCCCCTTCGACGATGAATAATTCTGATACGGCAGGATCTTTACTAGTATTATTAGCTAACTTACCAGGAAGATTATTGATTTCAAGTCCACTCTTTTTACGAGTAACTTCACGAGCTCGTTTAGCAGCAGCACGGGCTTTAGATGCAAGCATCCCTTTTTGCACAATTTCTTTGGCAATTTGAGGATGTTCATCCATAAATTTAGAAAATTCTTGGCTAAAGACATGGTTAGTCGCAGTTCTGGCATCAGAATTCCCTAACTTAGTCTTCGTTTGACCTTCAAATTGTGGATCTGGATGCTTAATACTAATTACCGCCGTAAGGCCTTCACGCACATCTGGTCCAGTTAAATTATCTTCGTTATCTTTAATAATGTTGTTGTTACGTCCGTAAGTATTGATGATACGAGTTAAGGCTTGTTTGAAACCTTCTTCGTGCGTTCCACCTTCATACGTGTTGATGTTGTTAGTGAAAGTTTTCATCGTACTGTGGTAGTCGTTAGTGTATTGAAGAGAAACTTCGACAGTAATTCCGTTTTCTTTTCCTTCAACGTAAATTGGATCTTTAAAAATTGGTACACGACCACGGTCCAAGAATTCAACGTAATGCCGAATTCCACCTTCATAGAAGAAGTCGTGTTCGACTGGTTTTTCTGGACGAGTATCTTTGATAGTGATCCGAAGACCCTTGTTCAAAAAGGCTAATTCCCGAACCCGAGTAGTCAAAGTTTCCATGTCGTAAGTGGTAGTTTCAGTAAAAATATCTGGATCTGGAAGGAAATGCACTTTGGTACTGTGTTCACCTTCTGGAGCTTCACCAATGACTTTCATTGGAGTCTTAACATGACCACGTTCGAAGTCCATGTAGTACCGTTTGCCACCACGGGTAACGGTTACATCCAATTCGGTAGAAAGAGCATTTACAACTGAGGCACCAACCCCGTGCAAACCACCAGATACTTTGTATCCGCCACCACCAAATTTACCCCCGGCATGAAGAATAGTGAAAACTGTTTCTAGGGCTGATTTACCGGTTTCTTTTTGGACCCCAACTGGGATACCACGACCATTATCAGTAACAGTAATACTGTTATCTTTTTCAATAACAACATCGATTTTATCAGCGAATCCAGCTAAGGCTTCATCAATCCCGTTATCAACAATTTCCCATACTAAATGGTGTAAACCTTGGGAATTAGTTGAACCGATGTACATACCGGGACGTTTACGAACTGCTTCAAGTCCTTTTAAAACTTGAATTTGACTCGCATCGTAATCACGAGCACGTTCTGCTTTAGTTTCTTGTGGTTTGTCTGTCATGTAAATCCTCCTCAATCAATCTACTTGGAAATGATTCCATCTTTGATATGAAACATTTTTGGATTATGAATTAATTCTGTGGCAACGTCGCTCATACTGGTGGTTGTCAAGAATGTTTGAACTTTATCTTGAATGGCAGTTAATAAATGCGTCTGGCGGCTTTCATCAAGTTCCGACAAGACATCATCTAATAATAGAACCGGGTATTCCCCCGTTTCTTCTTTCATAACGTCAATTTCCGCTAGTTTAGTAGCAAGGGCTGCCGTTCGTTGTTGTCCTTGTGAACCAAATTGAGCCACATCTTTACCATTTACGATAAACCGTAAATCGTCCCGATGAGGCCCAAAAATTGTTGTCCCTTGGCGAATCTCTTTTTCGTGATTACTTTTGAATTTTGCTAATAAAATCTGATAGATTTGTTCCACGGAACCGAGATCTTCTTTTTTCAAAGAAGTCATGTATTTAAATTTCAAAGTTTCACGTTGTTGTGAAATTTCGCTATGAATCTTTTGGGACCATTTTTGTAATTTTCCTAACAGTTGAACTCGTTGGTAAATAATTTCTGCAGCATATGCTGCTAATTGGTCTGATAAAACGTCTAAATAGACAAGATCTTTGGCTTTATGAAAATGTAACTGCCGTAAATAGGCATTTCGTTGTTTTAAAATTCGCCGATATTGCGTCATATTATAAAGATATTTATTACTCATTTGACCAAATTCAATGTCCATAAAGCGACGCCGAATTTGCGGTGAACCCTTCACGATTTTTAAATCTTCAGGCGCAAACAAAATAACATTTAACTGTCCTATGTACGTGGAAAGCTTTGCTTGTTCAATATGATTGACTTTAGCGCGCTTTCCTTTGGAACTTAAAGTTAATTCTAGCTGTGTTTTCCCAGAGCTCCGTTGCACGGAACCCCAGATATCAGCTGCTTTATCATCCCAACTAATTAAATCGCGGTTACTGTTGGCACGATGACTTTTCGTCAATGCCAACACATAAATTGCTTCTAGTAAATTGGTTTTTCCTTGGGCATTTTCTCCAATTAAGACGTTTACTCCGTCTGAAAATTGAACATCCGTACTCCCATAGTTACGAAAATTTCGTAATTTTAACTCATTTACCTGCATTTAACTTCCTACTTTGATTTAATAAAAAACATCCCAACATCAGGAACTCTTACTGTATCGCCATCATAAAGTTTTTTACCACGACGATTTTCCGGTTCGTCATTGTAATAAACTGTTTTTTCACGTAAATACCATTTAGCTTGACCACCAGAGTCAATCACATCTTCCATTTTGAGAAGTTGTGCCAATGTTATGTATGGTGTATTAATTAAGACTTCTTTTTTCATGAATCCACCTGCTTTCAGTTACCTTAATTATACGCTTTTTTTGCAAAAAAGTACATATATTCAGGCGTAAACGCCGTTTTAAGGAAAAATAAGCCTTTTGAGATAGATAACAGTATACAGATACAAAAAAAGCTCATATCGCAAAATATGAGCTTTTTTCTATATTTTTAATTTTTAGAATGTCCGAACTGGGGTAATCAATTGAATAAATTGTTCATCGTTTTCAGTTGGCACAATTGTAAATGGACGTAAGGCAGAAGTAAATGCTACTTCAACATCAATTTTACCAAAGACCCGAAGCGCTTCTTTCATGTAATCAGGATTAAATGAAATTTCAAGTTCGTCACCTTCGATGGCTTTAGGTTCAAGATCTTCTTCAACTTTACCAACATCAGGAGAGTTTCCAGTAATAGTTACCACTTTGTCATTTGGTTTGATGGTTAATTTGATCACATTGTTCCGAGATTCATGAGACAACAGAGAGGCACGTTCAACGGCTGATAATAAATCAGGCGCTGAAAATTGGATCTTAGTTGCGGATGATTCAGGAATTAGCCGTGAAGTATCAGGATAATTTCCTTCAAGGAGCCGTGAATAGAAACGGGTTACCCCAAAATTAAACATAACTTGGTTTTCTGATAAATTCATTTGAATTTGTTCTTTTTCACTATCTAACATGTGAGAAAGTTCTTTCAAACTGTCACCAGGAATCACGATATTGTATGAACCGTCATCTTCAGCAGGTAAGCTAACTTTCCGTTGGCTTAAACGATGACTATCAGTTGAAACGGCTAATAAATTATTTTGATCCAACGTAAAGTGCACTCCAGTCAAAATAGGACGACTTTCTTGTTTAGAAACGGCAATCACTGTTTGACCAATTACTTCACGGAAAATTTCAGCAGGTAAATCAACTGAGTTTTCAGTATTAATTTCAGGAAGATGAGGATAACCATTCGCATCTAGTCCATTAATGGTAAATTCTGAATTTCCTGATTTGATATTAGTTTGGAAATTGTCGCCAACTTCAACAACTAACTCTGTGTCAGGTAATTTTTTCACGATTTCACTGAAGAATCTAGCAGGTAAAACGATACTTCCAGTTGAACTAATAGTTAAATCATTATCTGGGTTGTCACCACTTACTGTGGTTTGAATTGAAATGTCTGCATTACTTCCAGTTAACGTGATGTTGTTTCCAGTTACATCCAGTTTTAATCCAGTCAAAATTGGAATTGTTGTTTTTGAAGAGATGGCTCTTTGAACAATATTTAAAGCTTTAATAAATGAAGCACGATTGATTGAAAATTTCATTTTTTAAGACCCTCCGTAACGTGGTTTTAGTTTACTAAATTAATAAAAGAATAAAAGCAGTAGTAGTAGGTGCTGTGAATCATGGGGAAAAGGTAAGAAACCTTAGGAAATCCGTAGTCCACAGCATGTGGATAAACCTGTTGATAAAAATCAAAGTTTCTTAATGTTATCCACAATGCAAATTATACCATTTTTACTGGTTTTGCTTGTTAGTGTCTAATTTCATTCTTTAAATCATCAATTTGATTGCGTAAATCGATGTCAGTTGCAGCTTTGTCAGATATTTTATCGTAAGCATGGATGACCGTAGTGTGATCTTTACCACCAAATGCTTCTCCAATTTTAGGAAGTGAATTATCCGTAAGCTCCCGAGTAAGATACATCGCGATTTGGCGGGGAACGACAATCGCTTTAACCCGTTTTTTACCCTTAATATCTTTGGCGGTGATATGGAAATAATTGGCCGTTGTTTTAATGATCGTTTCTGGAGTAATGGCACTTCGTTCTTTATCTAACTTAAGTGGACGTAAGGCCTCAGAAACTAAATCAATGGTAATCGGAGCTTGTTTTAAACTAGCGAAAGCCTTGATACGCGCTAAAGCACCCTCTAATTCACGCACGTTAGAATCAATTTGACTGGCAATGTAACTCATGATGTTATCATCCACATCCAAGCCTTCTGATTTAGCTTTGGCACGTAAAATAGCTGCCCGAGTTTCTAAATCAGGAGCCGTAATGTCAACGGATAAGCCCCATTTAAAGCGGGAAACTAAACGATCGGTTAATGAATTAATTTCATTGGGAAGCCGGTCGGCAGTCATTACAATTTGTTTGTTGTTTTCATATAAAGCATTGAAAGTATTGAAGAATTCATCTTGAGTTCCTTCTTTATTAGCTAGGAATTGAATATCATCAATTAACAATAAATCGATTTCACGATACATTTTACGGAATTCTTGCATTTTACTGTTTTGAATCGCGTCGATGAAATCGTTGGTGAATTTTTCAGTTGTTACATATTTAACCACAGCATTGGGATTGGCAGCTAAAACTTTGTTACCAATCGCTTGCATCAAGTGGGTTTTACCCAAACCAACTCCCCCATAAAAGAAGAGAGGATTATAAACTTTTCCGGGATCCTCTGAAACTGCTAGGGCGGCGGCATGTGCCATCTGGTTTCCTTGACCAATAACGAAAGTATCAAAAGTGTAGTTCGGATTTAAGTGGGGATTGACCCGTGGTTTGTCCGGCACACTATTTTTTTCGTGAAAGTCTTTGATATTTTGTGTGTTTGAGTTGGGAGTGTCTTCGCCTTTAACTACAAACTTAGGGGTGACGTCAGTTTGTGTAATTTCGTAAGCATACTCGATGAACTTAAAAACTAATTGTTTTTCCCAATAATCACGGTGTAAATCAGTGGGTAGTTCAAGGACGAACACATTTCCATCATAGGAAATCGGAGTAGCAGGACTAATCCAAGTATTGAAATTGATGTTGTCATATTTTGGATCAGCTCTGAATTTACTTTTTATTTTGTTCCATAATTCAATTTGATTCATTTGAAGTAACTCCTCCTATGTTAAGCAATAAAAATATTTTATCATTTTATGGTGAAAATAAGAAAGTTTTCCACAGTATAAAACACATTGTGGATATATGTTTCACACCTAAGGTAAAAGTTTTCCACACACTTGTTAATAACTAGGGAAATACTTGGATTTCATGACATATTAACAACAAAATGTGGATAATAGATTATTGCTATAACAACACTTAGAGAAGATATCTAAACTTATACACAGCTTGTGGATAAAAAACAATAACTGCTGTGTATTTGTGGATTTTTAAGTTCAAAAGCTGTGATTTATTCTGTGAGTTATCCACACTAATCCACAGGAAAACTTTATGAAACTTTTTTCATATCCACAGAAAGTTATCTTCTTGGAAATAATCAATTTTAAAATTAACCCTTTGCTAGCTAGGTGGTTTGTGCTATTATTAGAAGGAAATACTATTGAGTATTAACTGTTTAATAGAAATCGAAATATAAGGAGGGCTCGTAATGAAGAGAACTTACCAACCAAAGAAACGTCATCGTAACCGTGTTCATGGTTTCCGTGCACGTATGCAAACTAAAGGTGGACGTAAAGTATTAGCTCGTCGCCGTCAAAAAGGTAGAAAAGTATTATCTGCATAGACCACTGACCATTCGGTGGCCTTTTTTGTTATACAAATGTAAAAATTTGGAGATTATTAATGAAAAAGTCGTATCGTGTCAAAAAAGAAGCTGATTTTCAGCAAGTTTTTGAAAAGCATGATTCTGTAGCTAATCGTCAATTTGTTATCTATCAAATGGAGAAACCGGGCCAAAAACATTTTCGCCTCGGAGTTTCTGTGGGAAAAAAGATCGGTAATGCGGTTCACCGTGTTTGGGTGAAACGTCGAATTAGACAAGCAATTACTGAATTAAAGCCTTATCTAAAACAAGATGTCGATATTTTAGTTATTGCACGTCCCGTTGCTGATGGGATGTCAATGAAAGAAGTTAAGACAAGCTTAGTGCACGTGTTGCATTTAGCTCATTTGTTAGATTCTGATTATAGCGAGGAACAATAATGAAGAAATTCAAAAAAATTGCTGCATCGTTAATGGCAGTTAGTTTGGTTTTTGTCCTTACTGCTTGTAGCAACTCACCCATTAACAGTCACAGTACTGGTCTTTGGGATGGATTGATTGTTTATAATTTCTCTCGTGCAATTATTTGGTTATCTAAAGCTTTTGATTACAATTATGGAATTGGGATTATTTTATTTACTATTATTATCCGAATTATCATTTTGCCTTTGATGGTTTACCAAACAAAGAACATGAAAGAAATGGCTGAGCTTCAGCCACAACTTAAGGCCTTGCAAAAGAAATATTCATCACGTGACACTGACACAATGATGAAATTGCAAGCTGCCCAAAAAGAATTGTATAAAGAAGCCGGAGTACATCCAATGGCAAGTATGTTGCCTATGATTGTACAATTACCAGTTATTTTTGCCTTGTATCAAGCCATCTGGCGGACTCAAGAACTTAAAACTGGTCATTTCTTATGGTTACAACTTGGTGACCGTGATCCATACTTCATTTTGCCAATTCTTGCAGCGCTATTTACGTTCTTTAGTTCATGGTTAGCAATGAAGTCTCAACCAGAAACTAACGCCATGGCAATGTCAATGACATTCTTCATGCCATTAGTGATCTTCTTTACTGCTTTGAACGTTCCATCAGCCCTTTCATTGTACTGGGTAGTTACTAATGCTTTCCAAGTGGGACAAACTTTGGTTATCCAAAACCCTTGGAAGATGAAACGTGAACGTGAAGAAAAGAAAGCGGCTCAAAAAGAACATGATCACGCGGTTGAAAAAGCCATTCGTCGTGCCAAAAAGAGTCACAAAAAACGCTAATAATTAAAAATAACTTAGGTATTTTGCTACCTAAGTTATTTTTTTTGCATTTTAATGTTACAAACGCGTGAAACCCCTTTCGAAACCGCTATATTTTGTGCTATGCTAGCAAGGTTGATAATTAACTAGGAGAATTACATATAATGCCAAAATACACAGGTAAAAATCTAGAAACCGCCATTGAAAATGGACTTAAAGACTTAAACATTAACCGCAAAGATGCTGAAATTAAAATTATTCAAAAACCAAGTAAAGGATTTTTAGGATTCTTTAAAAAAGACGCTGTGATTGAGATGCGTGTAGTGAAACATAAAGCGACCAATCCAGTGAAAAAAGCTGCCCAACCAGTTCAAAGTAAGCAAGTTACTAAAAAAACCACTCCAACTCCAGAAAAAATTGCCGAAGACCGTTTCGAACGTAATTTTGCCGTAGTTAAGGATTTAGCTAAATACCTTCAAGATGTCCTTGATGAAATGGGGATTAATGCTACCTTAGAAGTGGATATGCCCAATAACAAACACGTCTATATTGACTGTCAAACTGATAAAGAAGGCCTTTTAATCGGGAAACATGGCCGCACTATCAACGCTTTACAACAATTATGCGAATTTTATCTTAGTAACCACGGCGTAAACTACGTTGAGGTTGTTTTGGATACCGCAAATTATCGGGAACGTCGTCGCAAAATTTTGACTGATTTAGCTCAACGCACCGCTCGAGACGTGGAAGCAACTGGTCAACCAGTTCATTTAGACTCAATGCCATCATTTGAACGCAAACAAATCCATCTTGCCCTTGAGGGGTTTGATGATGTTTTAACTTACTCAGTTGGAAATGAACCCAACCGAGAAGTTGTGATTGGGCCCCGATAGTCATAAATTGACAAAGTAACCTAATCTAATTATGATATAGGAAACAAACTGAATAGATAAAGTAGTGAAAGTACTTTGTCCCCGTGTCGCTTTGACGCGTGGGGTAGGTACTTTTTTTATGCGAAAAAAGCAGAAAGGAGTTTGTAAGATGCCTTTAATGACAACTGATTACGATACAATTGCTGCAATTTCAACTGCTCCAGGAGTTGGGGGAATTTCAATTGTGCGAATTAGTGGCTCAGATGCCATGGAAATTGCCAAAAAGATTTACCGTGGTCGAGATTTAGATAAAGTTGCGACTGATACGATTAATTATGGTCACATTGTTGACCCAGCTAATGATAATGCCCGCGTGGATGAAGTGATGGTGTCCGTAATGCGTGCACCCAAAACTTATACTAAAGAAGATATTATTGAAATTAACTGTCACGGTGGAATTCAAGTTACTAATAAAGTCCTCCAACTAGTGCTTAGAAATGGTGCCCGCATGGCCGAACCTGGTGAATTTACTAAGCGAGCTTTCCTTAATGGTCGAATTGATCTTTCTCAATCAGAAGCTGTGATGGATTTGATTGATGCTAAGACGGATGAAGCTCGGAAAGCTGCCTTGAATCAATTAGACGGTAATCTTTCTGCTGAAATTCGCAAAATGCGTCAAAAAATCGTCGACGTTTTAGCAAACGTCGAAGTTAATATCGACTATCCTGAATACGATGGGGCAGAAGAGGTTACTTCTAAATTAATGCTCGATAAATCAGAAGAAATCAAAAAAGAAATTAATAAATTACTTGATACTGCCCAACAAGGAAAAGTGCTACGTGATGGATTAAATACTGCGATTGTCGGACGTCCAAACGTTGGTAAATCAAGTTTATTAAACCGACTATTACATGAAGAAAAGGCCATCGTAACGGATGTTCCCGGAACGACCCGTGATGTGCTTGATGAATATGTTAATGTGGCTGGCGTACCACTTCACTTAATTGATACGGCTGGAATTCGGGAAACTGAAGATAAGGTCGAAAAAATTGGGGTGGAACGTTCCCGCGCTGCGATTGAAAAAGCTGATTTAGTGCTCTTAGTATTGAATGCTAGTGAACCACTGACTGACGAAGATCGCCAATTACTTGAATTAACGCGGAACAGTAAACGAGTGATCTTGTTAAACAAAACTGATCTTCCTATGAAGATTGATATTGATGAAATTAAAGCCGATTATGGTGATAGTGACATTATTAAGACATCCGCAATGGCTGCGGATGGAACTAAGATGTTGGAAGATACGATTTCTCACATGTTCTTTACCAAGGGAATTTCAAGTACCCAAAATGACGTGATGGTTACCAATGCTCGTCACATTAGTTTGCTACAACAAGCGCTTGATTCAGTTCAATCTGTAATTGATGGAATTGGAAATGGGCTACCAGTTGATATCGTGCAAATTGATTTACATTCAGCTTGGGATTATCTGGGTGCGATTACCGGGGATAGTTACGACGATGAATTAATGGATCAGTTATTTGAACAATTCTGTATTGGAAAATAATTGTTTCACATGAAACATTAGGAGAAAATAATGACAGAAAAGAAAAACGTTTTAAAAACAACTGACGTTACGCATACCTATTATGCGGGCGATTACGACGTTGTCGTAGTTGGTGCTGGTCATGCCGGTAGTGAAGCTGCGTTAGCTGCGGCCCGAATGGGTCAAAAAACTTTATTATTAACGATTAGTTTGGAAATGGTAGCGTTCATGCCATGTAATCCATCCGTTGGTGGTCCAGCTAAAGGTACGGTTGTCCGTGAAATCGATGCTTTGGGTGGCGAAATGGGTAAAAACATTGATAAGACCTATATCCAAATGCGTTTATTAAACACTGGTAAAGGTCCAGCAGTGCAAGCTTTACGTGCTCAAGCCGATAAACACAAATATCATCAAGAAATGAAAAATACCATCGAAAAAGAAGACAACTTAACGTTGCGTCAAGCAATTGTTGATGATTTGGTGGTGAATGACAACAAAGTTGAAGGAGTTATCACTAATACTGGTGCAATCTACCACGCCAAAACGGTCGTGCTTGCTACTGGTACTTCAGCTCGTGGTCAAATTTACATTGGTGAACTTCGTTATTCATCAGGACCTAACAATTCCCTTCCATCAATTAAGTTATCAGAAAACTTGGAAAAGAATGGTTTCACACTGGAACGATTCAAGACCGGTACTCCTCCTCGTGTTAATGGAAATACCATCGATCACTCTGAAATTGAAGAACAGCCGGGAGATGCTGAACCTCATCACTTTAGTTTCACAACTCCTTACAGTGATTACTTGCCAGTGAGCGAACAAATTTCTTGTTGGTTAACTTACACTAATCCTAAGACTCACAGTTTGATTCGAGATAATCTAGATCGTTCACCATTGTTTAATGGTGTCATCGATGGAATTGGTCCACGTTACTGTCCGTCAATTGAAGATAAAGTGGTGCGGTTTGCCGATAAAGATCGTCATCAAGTGTTCCTTGAACCAGAAGGTCGTGACAACGACGAATGGTACGTTGATGGGATGTCAAACTCCATGCCTGAAGAGTTACAACAAGAAATGTTGCACTCCGTTAAAGGTTTGGAAAATGCCAAGATGATGCGTCCTGGTTACGCAATTGAATACGATATTATTCCACCCCAAATGATGAAACCTAACATGGAAAGTAAAGTGATCGAAAATCTTTTCACTGCTGGTCAAACTAACGGAACTTCAGGTTATGAAGAAGCCGCTGGACAAGGTTTGATGGCCGGAATTAATGCGGCACGTAAAGTTCAAGGTAAAGATCCAATCATTTTGAAACGTTCTGATGCTTATATCGGAGTTTTGATTGATGATTTGGTTACTAAAGGAACTAACGAACCATATCGTTTATTAACTAGTCGGGCCGAATACCGTTTGTTATTGAGAAATGACAATGCGGATATGCGTTTAACCCCAATTGGTCATGAAATCGGTTTGATTTCTGATGAACGTTACGCTGAATTTTTGGCTAAACGAAAAGCCGTTGAAGATGAAATTGAACGCCTTGAAACCATTAGAATTAAACCGAACGACAAGATTAACGAATTCGTGCAATCACACGGTGATAAACCATTGAAAGATGGAATTATCGCAGCCCAATTTTTGCGTCGTCCTTATGTCGATTACGCTAAAGTGCTTGAATATATTCCAGCGACTGAACAGCCACTGGATCCACGGACTGTGGAAGAAATTACTGTGCGAGTTAAATACGCTGGTTATATTAAAAAAGAAGAAGAAAAAGTTGCGCGGATGAAGAAGATGGAATCAAAGAAGATTCCGGAAAACATTGATTACGATGCTATTGACGGAATTGCCACTGAGGGTAAGGAAAAGTTGAAGAATATTCAACCAGAAACCATTGCCCAAGCATCCCGGATTAGTGGGGTTAACCCTTCAGATATCGCCATTTTGAGTGTTTATATCCAACAAGGTAAAATTGCTAAAACTAAATAATTAAAAATCGTCTAACTTAGTTAGGCGATTTTTTTATACTATAATTAATTTATGGAGGTCAGATTATGAATAAACGAGTGGTTCAAGTAATTAAAAATGGCAAACAGATGGCACTTCCGGTAACGGATGCGATTAAGATAAATTTAAATGATCAATTTTACGTTTCACAAACTAACGATGGTGAAATTGTCTTTACACCGGTTCAGAAGGACATTTTTTCTAATCCACGCTTTGCAAACCTAGATTTTTCACAATCAGAAATAGATTTTGGCAAGTTTATGGGGGAGGAAAAATTAGATGACTGAAGAATATTTACCTCGACGCAAAGATATTATGTATCTGGATTTTGATCCACAAAGTGGGATGGAAATTAAGAAACGACGTCCTGCATTAGTATTGAGTAACACTGATTATAGCCGCAGAACCGGTTTAGTTGCAGTTTCCCCCATTACTCACGGACAAAGTAACCATGTTACGTCCATTCCAGTGCGGGGACGGGAAGTAGATGGCTACGTAAACGCTCTGCAATTTTATACGTTTGATTTTCGGACACGCCACGCACAGTATGTTGAAAAAGTGTCTGATCGAGTATTTTTTAAAGTTATGAATGTGATTAAACAAATTTTCTAATAAATAAGACCACACAGTGTGTGGTCTTATTTTGATATAAAAAAATGGACTAAAAAAGCTAGACAACGTTCTGTTGTCTAGCTTTTTTGCTTATTTCCACTTCAAAGGTGCTTTTTGCAAAGTAGTAATAATCATCTGTCTAAATTGATCTGGGGATTGCGGCATTGGTTGGGTAATCCACGCTTCAACTAGCGAAACAATCATTTGGGTGAAAACTTGGTAAGCAATATTTTTCGGATACGTTTCTGATTCATAGTCAGCGAAGATATTATCACGAACTAAAGCACCATAAGTTTTAACTAAATAACGTTTCCAAGCACCAGTTAAATCCGTATTAAGCAGGATTCGTAAATAATCGCGGTTTTCGTAGAGGGCATCTGGAAGACTAGTAACACAAGCGGTAATGAATTCCTTCTTCCCCTTAATTTTGAAAAGTTCATCTAAATTAAGCATGGTGTTGACCATATCAGGTAAATACTCGACAACTTGAGTAATGTTGTTGAAATGATTGTAAAAAGTTTTTCTGGAAATTCCTGCGGCTTCAGTTACATCACTAACGGTAAGTTCAGGAATATGTTTACTTTGTGAAAGTTGTAAAACGCTCATCGCAATTTTATCTTTCATTTTGTTGTGTTCTTGCATGTGGTTCAAAACTCCTTTTAATTTAATTCTGACGCATGTTTCTTTACAAAAACGATGAATTTTTCAGCTGCCGTAGTCATTAAAATTTCATTTTTAGATAGGAGTCCAATTTTTCTAGTAATAATAGGATTAGTGGGCAGTACACGAATATTATGTTGTTCCTCTAATTGTTGATCAACGGGCATAATCGTATATCCTAGGCCTTGTTCTACCATTAATAGAGTGGAGAAGCTATCATGTAATCGCATTTTAATGGTGGGTTTCAGGCCAATTTCGTGGAATTTATTTAATGATTCGCTATGCAAGCCTTCTTCCAGCAAAATATAAGGAAATTTAGTTAATTGTTTTAGCGATAGTTCTTTTACGTTAGCGGGAATCTGGTATTTTTTGGGAATGATTGCTTTAAGGGTTTGTTCCTTTATAAAACAAGATTGACAATCCGGCGCAGCTTCCTGGTTTAAGAAACCTAGATCAGCATCACCATTTTCAATTAATTTAGGAATACTAACGTTATCCCCTTGAATGATGGAAAAATCTACGTTGGGGTTTTGAAATTGAAAGGCACTGATTAATTCCGGAAGCCATTGTTGCGAAATACTTGGAATGGTTGCTATTTTAATTAAACTATTGGCTTGATTTGTAATTTCGTTTTGTTTAGCAATTAAAGCCTGGTGATCATTAATTAATTTTAAAATAAAGGGATAAATTTCTTGGCCTTCAGCAGTCAAACTTAACTTGTGACGCTGTTTGCTAAGGATATGGAAACCTATTTCTTTTTCTAAATTAGTTAACATCTGGCTAATGGCAGGCTGAGAATAGCCCATAATATTAGCAGCTTTAGTGATGCTTTGTTGTTCAATTACAAGTTTTAAAGCTATGTATTTGTTCATAGTATAACTTTTCCTTATATTCTGATAAAAAACATTAATTTTTGTTATTGCAATATTCATTATATATTAAAAATATTATTAATGGAGGCAATTTATACATGAAACGTAGACAAGGATTAATTTTAGCAATTACAGGAGCGTCATTATGGGGATTGAGTGGAGTTTCCAGCCAGTTTTTATTTAGTGTGGGTATTATGCCGGTTTGGTTAGTCGGGATGCGACTATTATTAGCGGGTTTAATGATGTTAATTTTCGCGTGGGCTACTCCCAAATTAAGAAAACAAGTGCTTGGAATTTGGAAAGTAAAAGCCTCACGTCGCCAATTACTCTTATTTAGTTTATTTGGTTTTTTACCAGCACAATTAGCGTTTTTTATGACGATTAGCTATAGTAACGTGGCTACCGCTGCTTCATTACAATTTTTAAATCCGTTGTTTACGATTATTTTCTGTGCGATTGCCTGCCGCTGTTTTCCTAGCAAAATGGAAACCAGTACAATTTTCTTGAGTTTAGCAGGAACCATTTTATTAGTTACAAATGGGAATTTTGGCAGTTTAGTATTGTCACCATTGGCAATCTTTTGGGGCCTTTTATCAGCCGTTGGGGCCGTTTTTTATAGTGTATTACCCAAACAATTACTCCAGGAATACGATGCCACGGTAGTAGTTGGCTGGGGCATGTTTTTAGGTGGCTTACCATTAGCACCCATTGTATTCACAGCCACAGTTCCAACGATGACTACCAGCACAATTTTAAACATTATTTTTGTGGTAATTGTCGGAACTTTAATGGCAAGTATTACTTATATTAAGAGTTTGGAATTTTTACCAGCTGCGACTGCGCAAATGTTAGGATCGTTTGAACCACTAGTAGCAACCATTGTCTGCGTGCTTGCTTTGCATGAATCATTTGGGATGTTTGAAATTTTAGGAATGATTTTAATTGTGAGCGTAGTCTTTATCCAGTTTGGAATGGATAAGGTGCTAAGTTTGCAAAAATAAGCATTTTTAACCAATTTAATTACTTGAAATTAAGTTTTAAACCCCGTTATGTAGCGAAATAGTAACTTAATTGAAATATTCACAATCGATATTATATGTTACTATTAGTCCATACATAAATAATTATGGTTAACTATACAAGGAAGGAATTATTTCATGCGTAAAATTATTAAGCTTCATAACAAAATGGCAATGGAAACAGGCGAAACTAAACAACGCGCTAAATTAGTAAAATCTAAACGCGGTTGGTTAAAAGTTGCAATGGGAACTATCTTTGCAAGTGCTGCTCTATTTGCTTTTAACGTATCAGGCGCTGTAACTGTAAACGCTGATACTGATGTACCAACCCAACAAACAACAAATAATAATACTGCTTCTACAGACGCAGAAACTGTAGCTGCACCATCTAATACTGATTCAAATTCTGCTGCTACAACAAACAACAATACTACAACTACTGACACTAATGCACAACCACAAGCAGCTACTCAAGCTACTTCAGATAACGATAGTGCTGCTAACACTACTGTTGATGCACCTGCCCAAGCAAATACGTTAGTAGCTGCTACTCAAGTAAATGGTAGTTATACTACACCAAGTACTCAAAATGTTCGTGATGCTGCAAGCATTAGCGGAAACGTGATTGGACAAGTTGCTGAAGGAACTAACATCAACTATGACCAAAAACAAAATGCTGATGGTTATTCTTGGATGCACTACAACGATAATGGTCAAAGTGCCTGGATTGCTAACCTTGGTGGACAAGCAACCTCAAACGGTCTTGCAAGTTCATTACCTGGTGCCCAATACGGTGTTGATGTTTCAAGTTACCAAGGAACTGACATGACAAGTTATGCCCAAAATGGTGCAAAATTTGCAATGGTTAAAATTTCTGAAGGTACAAGTTACACTAACCCTAATGCAGCTGGTCAAATTAAATCAGCTGAAGATAACGGTATGCTAGTTGGTGGATACGGTTATACTCATTTTGGTGCGGATGAAAATGCTGCTTACAATGAATCAAGTTACTTGATTAAACAAGCTCAAGCTATGGGAATTCCTGCTGGTGCTTACCTTGCTTGTGATTACGAAGAAGACGCTTCTAGTGATGCACAACAAAACACTACAGCTGTGCTTGCTTACATGAACAACATCCAAAACAATGGTTATAAAGCATTACTTTACTCTGGTCCTTACTACGTAAACCAACATTTGGATAACGCACGTATTGTCCAAGCACATCCAAACTCATTATGGATGGCAAGTTACACTGGTTCAGGTAAAGACAGTAGTGTAATGATTCCTCAATTAGATGGTGTTTTAATCTGGCAATACACTGATAACAAAGACGGCCAAGGTGTTGATGGTAACGTTAGCCTTATGCCTTTAGATTACAGTTCAAGTAATGCTTCAACATCTGCTACTGCTAGCAACACAAACAATCAAACACCTGCTCAACCAGCAACCCCAAGTGATAACGGTTCAAGTAGTCAAACTACTCAACCCGCAACTTCAAATGACAATACTACAAGTAACCAAACTGCTACTCAACCTACAGTTACACCAAGTACTGATGGAACTGTAACTAACAATAGTGGTTCATACACATTAAGCTCAGAACAAAATGTTCGTACTGATGCAAGTACCAGTGCTCAAGTAACTGGTCAATTACAACCAGGTTACACAGTAAACTTCAATGGAACTAAAGATGCAGATGGTTACACATGGTTACGTTACAATAACTTTGCTGGCCAAGACCGTTGGGTTGCCGATTTAAACAATGCAGCACAAGTAAACAACGATACTCCTGCCGCACAACCAGAAAACAACCAACCTGCAACTACTACACCAACTACAAATAATAATGGTGGTGTATACACACTTAATGGTGAACAAAACGTTCGTGATGCTGCTAGCTTAAATGCTACTGTAACTGGTCAATTAGATGCTGGTTACTCAGTTCGTTATGATGGTTTTACTAATGCTGATGGATACAACTGGGTTCACTACATTAACTTTGCTGGCCAAGATCGTTACGTTGCTGACTTAAACGGTACAACTAATGGTCAAACTGCAAGTGATAACAACACCGTTGTTGATAGTCCTGCACAACCTTCAGCTACACCAAGTACTGATGGAACTGTAACTAATAACAGTGGTTCATACACATTAAGCTCAGAACAAAACGTTCGTACTGATGCAAGTACTAGTGCTCAAGTAACTGGTCAATTGCAATCAGGTTACACAGTAAACTTTAATGGAACTAAAGACGCAGATGGTTACACATGGTTACGTTACAATAACTTTGCTGGTCAAGATCGTTGGGTTGCAGATTTAAACAATGCAGCACAAGTAAACAACGATACTCCTGCCGCACAACCAGAAAATAATCAACCTGCAGCAACAACTGATAGTTCTGCTAACAACTCAACAGATACTAATAGTGCACAACAACCTGCTGCTGATCAAAATCAAAATCAATCAGACTCTTCATCTGCTACTGTCGATAACAATAACGGTGGTTCATACACATTGAGTTCAGAACAAAACGTTCGTACTGATCCAAGTACAAGCGCCCAAGTAACGGGTCAATTACAAGCCGGTTACACAGTGAACTATGATGGAACTAAAGATGCTGATGGTTACACTTGGATGCATTACAAAAATGCTTCTGACCAAGATCGTTGGTTAGCTAAGATTGATGCACCACAACAACAAGATAACTCTCAACAAAACAATGTTCCAGCTGATAGTACTACTGGACAAACTGTTTTAGCTATTGCACAAAAACAAATTGGTAGTGCATACGTTTACGGTGGAACTACTCCTGCCGGATTTGATTGTTCTGGTTTAGTTCAATATGCTTATGGTTTAGCTGGAGTTAATATTCCAAGAACCACAGACGCACAATATGCATTCTCTAAACATATTAGTGAAGCTGAAGCACAACCTGGTGATATCGTATTCTTCTCAAACGGAAGCGGTATTTACCATGATGGTATCTTCCTTGGAAATGGTAAGGTCCTTGATGCTGAAACTCCACAAGCTGGTGTTACTATCGGTAACTACAACTACTATGGTGGAACTGTATTATTCGGTCGAGTATACTAAAAAAATAAAAAAAGATGCCTTGGGCATCTTTTTTATTTACACAATTTTTTATGGGAGGAAAGCTATTGGTTAAATTCATTGAAAGAACGCCAACATTTATTCCAGCAGATACAGTGGGAATTGAACGCCAGTATCTTGATTTGAGTTATGCGGATGGTCAAAGAAATAAATTAGATATTTATTTACCTAATCAAGTTCAAAATACTTATCCAGTCATTATTGATATTCATGGTGGAGGGATGTATTTTGGACAAAAAAGTTCTAATAAATTAAATGGGGCGTTAAAGCTTCTAAAACGTGGATATGCCGTAGTTAGTCCTAATTATTCATTATCTTACATGAAAGCTTTTCCACGGCCAATTTACGAGCTTAAGGCCGTAATTAGATGGATTAGAGCTCATGCTGCTGAATATCACTTTGATAGTCATAATTTGTTCCTCATGGGAGAATCTTCAGGAGCACAATTAGCAATGCTTACGGCAGCATCAGAGGCGGGGCAACAACTTCATAGTGATTTTGGTGGTAATTTGACAGTTTCTGAACATGTTAATGGGGTAATTGCGTCATATGGTCCATATGATTTAGCTATGATTCCTTATCAATTTGCAGTTTTACACCAAACGCCTAAGTTTGCTGAAACTGGTGAAGCTGATTCATTTGAAGGCATGATGTTAGAAAAACAGCGTCCAATTGATGTTCCACAATTGAATGCTGCTACTAACCCCAAGACCTATTTAACTGATAAAATGGTTCCAGTACTGATGTATGCGGGTAAACAAGACCGTGTGGTTCCTTATATTCAAACAATTAATTTAGCAGCAGAAGTTGCTAGAAATATTGGTTCAGACAATGTTGAAATGCACATTGTAGCAGATGCACCACATGGTCCTAGTGGATTTATGAATGAAACCGTCTTTACGCAAAAAGACGACTTCCTTCAAAGAAATCTGCATTAAGTGGTAAAATTAATGTGATTTATAAAAGAGGAGAAATGAGATGAAACTTTTAAAAAGTATTCTAGGTTGGGTTCTCCCCGTTGTAATTGGTTTAGCGATTGCTTTAATCGTAAAGCAATGTTTCTTCACGGTTGCCCGTGTTGATGGACCTTCAATGGAACCAAACCTAATTAATAATGAAAGAATTATGGTCTGGCGTCAGTCAGAAATTAAGCGTGGTAGCGTAATTGTATTTAATGCTGCTGGAGTTGATCCCCAAGCTGCTGAAAATAGTAGTTTTGTGAAGAATCTTTTAGGTACTAATGGAACTGATTATGTAAAACGTGTCATTGCCGTTCCTGGCGATACAGTTGCTTTTAAAGACGGTGCAATTTACGTTAATGATAAGAAAATTGATCAAAGTTACATTAGTAAATCTGAACAACAAACTGGTTCTGAATACAGTATGCAACCAGGAAATTGGGATCTTCAATCTCTTTCACGCAATTGGAAGAAAAACCAAGGAGCCGTTAAAGTTCCAAAAGGTCAATACTTTGTAATGGGTGATCACCGTAGCGTTTCAAACGATAGTCGTTACTGGGGATTTGTACCAAAAGACAAAGTGGTTGGGGTAGTTAAAACTTTCCCATGGGATACAGATAAACAAAAACGCGATAACGTTAATGATCGCGGCTAATGCAAAAGACGACTAGTGGTAGTCGTCTTTTTTGTTATTTACTTTTTAAATTGTTAAAATGACAGTTAATCGAAAGGATGAATAAAATGAAATTTAATCAACCATTAACTAATGAAGAATTACAACAAATGCGGCAAAAATTAACTGATCGTCCAGGCCACAAAATTGTTGCTAACGCAGTTATGAGTAACGGAATTAATAAAACAGCTACTAATGCTAAAGTAATTGCTAAATTAAATCGGACTTTTTCTGTTGAAATTGATACAGGAACGGTTGCTAACCAAAAACATAGTGGCCGGTGCTGGTTATTTTCAATCTTAAATACTTTACGGCATCAATTTGCTACTCAATATAAAGTAAAAGACTTTGAATTATCCCAAAGTTATTTATTTTTCTGGGATAAAATTGAACGGGCAAATATTTTTTATGATCGGATGATTGCCTTAGCTGGTCGTCCAACTACAGATCGAGATGTTGATTTTTATTTAAGTTCACCTGGTACTGATGGGGGACAATGGGCAATGGCTGCCGCCCTTGTGCAAAAATATGGAGTTGTTCCACGTGAAACATTCCCAGAAACAGCTGTTACTGAAGATACTAGCGATTTTGATATGTTATTAAATCGTAAGATGCGTCATGATGCGATGAAATTACGTGCTTTGGTTAATGGTGGAGCAACGGATGCTGAGATTGCTGATACTAAACAACAATTTATGGATCAAATTTTCCGCATTACTGGACAATCTGTTGGGGTTCCACCAGAAAAATTTGATTTGGAATATCGGGATGATGATAAAAAATATCATCTTGATCAAGGATTAACTCCAAAAGAATTTTATGATAAATATATCGGAATTGATTTAGACCAATATGTCGTTTTAACTAATTCACCTGATAAGAAATATGATGAAATGTATGCTTTGCCTAGCCAAGATAATATCGAAGGTGGGAAACACATTGAATTTTTAAACGAACCAATGGATCAATTAAAAGAAGCTGCAATTAAACAACTTCAAGCAGGGGAAACAATCTGGTTTGGAAACGATGTCTTGCAACAAATGGATCGGCAAAAGGGACTTTTAGATAGTGATTTATTTGAACAAGATGAATTGTTTGGGTTAGACACTAAGATGACGAAAGCTGAACGGCTTGAATACCACGAAGCAGAAGTTTCTCATGCGATGACATTAACTGGAGTTGATTTAGTAGATGGTAAACCAACGAAGTGGAAAGTCGAAAACAGTTGGGGTTCAAAGATTGGAAACAAAGGATACTTTGTAATGGCCGACAACTGGATGGATGATTATACTTATGAAGTCGTTGTGAAGAAAGATTATCTTTGTGATGAAACGAAAAAAGTGCTCGATAAAGCCCCAATTATGTTGGAAGCTTGGGATTCATTAGAATAATACTTTAGAAGTAATCGGTTATTCGATTGCTTCTTTTTTTTGTGAATAATTCAATTATGTGAAATATAACAGAGCAAACTATAACTTATGTTTATATTGATTATGCACATTCTATTGACACCGATTTAAATTGCCTATATGATTAACTAATCTTTAATGAAATTTAATATTCCACTATGGAGAGGCAAGTGACCATGAATAACTTTAACAATAATAAAGAACACTACAAAATGTACAAGTCTGGAAAGCATTGGATTTATGCTGCAATTACTACATCAGTAGTTGTTGCTGGAACAGCAATGTTTTCTGGTAACGTTGTAAACGCTGACACACTAAGTGCAGTTTCAGTAACTGGTTCTACTGTTGATGCATCAACTAAAATTGCAATTAATGCTAGTTCACCAATCGCACCTACTGCGGATGCTACAAAAGTATCTCCAGCAGCTATTCAAGTAACAAAAATTACTAATGAGAATACTAAAACTGTAGATACTCCTAAAGCAGATGATGCAGTAAAAGCAACTGATGATACTAAATTAGATAAGTCAACTGATGATGTTAAAAATGATGATTCATCAAACAAGATTTCTGATAACAATTTAGATGTAAAAAAAGTAGAAGAAAACGCAGCAGTAACTGCTAATACAAACACTAATGATACTAAATTAGACAAATTAACTGATGATGTTAAAAATGATGATTCATCAAACAAGATTTCTGATAATAATTTAGATGTAAAAAAGGTAGAACTAAATGCGTCAGTAACTACTGATACAAACAGTATTGATAATCAAGCAGATAAGACTGATCCAAGCGCTCCTCAAAATGTATATGTAAGAAAGGGTTCTAACGTATTTTCTGATGCACAAAGTCAAAATATTGTTGGAACAACAACTGATTACAACGTAGCAGCAGTTATTGTTAAAAATGTTATTAATGGACGTGTTCCAGTTGTGATTGCTAACCGTAACCTTGAAGGATATATTAGCGTTGATGATTACACTTCATCACCACAATTCTTCAATGATAGTTATGGATCAAGTCATTACACTCGTTGGGATATGGATCAAATTCCTGAAGCTTTGAATAATCCTGATTACAGAGCTCCTGAATATGATAAAGAGTTATTAGGATCAAATATTCCTAGTGCCAAAGTTGTTGATCCAATTACTCATGAAGCAAAAGAAGTATTTGTTTGGGATAGTTGGCCACTTCAGGATCCTAATGGTCAAATGGCTAACTATCATGGTTACTATATTGTTTTAGGACTTACTGCCGTAGCAGGAACAGACCAAAATAGTAATGCCAAAATTGGCGCCTTTGCACAAAAAATTGGCACTAAGGATGATGGAATTGCATCATGGCAATATTTAGGTAGTATTTTCAAAACACATCTTGATGGTAGCAATCCTGATGATCCGTTCTTAAAAGAATTGGTAGGTGAATGGTCAGGATCAACAATTATGTTGAATCCTAATGATGATACTGTTCGTGTATTTTATACAAATGCTTACCCAGTTCCTGGTGGAAACCAACAAGTTTTAACAACTGCTCAAATTACTATTAATGCAAAAGATGGTAATTGGGATAATGGTTTAGTTATCGATCAAAGTAAAACAACTGATCACAAATCAATTTTTGCTGGTGATGGTGACAAATATCAAAATCTTTCACAATTAGGTGGTGCAGTGAATGGATTCCCTGATAACTATTGTTTACGTGACCCACATTACGTTGAAGCTAATGGTAAAAAATATCTTGTATTTGAAGGTAATACTGGAACTCAAGATGGTTACCAAGGAATTAATAATATTTACAATGAAGCCTATTTTGGTGGAAACTATGATTACTTTATGAAAGCACATAATTGGTTAACTCAATTCCCTGGAAGTTGGGAATATGGTAAAGCAATTAATGCTAATGCTGCTTTAGGTATTGTTGAATTAAATGACGACTTTACCGTTAAGACAGTTATGAACCCACTATTGACTGCTAATGCAGTTAACGATGAATTTGAACGTCCAGATATCTTTGAACACGATGGTAAATGGTACTTATTTACTGTAAACCGTGGTGAAAGAATGGCATCAAGTACTGCTAATATTACTGGTGACACTCATAATTACATGGCTTACATGATGGGATTTGTCTCAGAAGATGGAATTGATGGACATTATAAACCGTTGAATGGTAATGGACTAGTAATAGCAAGTAATATGCACTGGACTGATCCTAACTTCATGTATTCATTTTATGTAATTCCACCAGTAGATAAGAATAGTGATGAATTTGTTGTTACTAGTTATCTCGGAAACCGTTCATTTGCCCCAAGTTTCTTGATGAAGATGGATGGAGATACTACTAAAGTATTGAGCTATAAGGTTCTTAATCAAGGAGCAGTAGCTAACTCAGATAACTACTATAATGCTGAAGTACAAGCTAACCCAGTATTTGATGGTGCATCTATCAATGATGGTACTGTAATTAGTGTGTTTGGTTGTGGTCCGTTGGTAGTTATTCCACCAAAAGCAACTCCAAATACACCAAATGAAACACCAGCAGAAACAGTTGAAAAGGTAGTTGAAAATACCCCAGTAGATGAAAACACACCAAAAACACCAGGTGACAATGTCCCAACTACGCCAGTAGACGGAAACACACCAAAGACGCCAGGTGATAATGTACCAACTACGCCAGTAGATGAAAACACACCAAAAACACCAGGTGATAACGTTCCAACTACGCCAGTAGATGAAAACACACCAAAGACACCTGGAGATGAAGTACCAACTACCCCAGTAGATGAAAATACACCAAAGACGCCAGGTGACAATGTCCCAACTACTCCAGTAGACGGAAACACACCAAAAACACCAGGTGATGAAGTACCAACTACACCGGTAGATGAAAACACACCAAAAACACCAGGTGATGAAGTATCAACTACCCCAGTAGATGGAAACACTCCAGCAACACCTGTAGACAACGCACCAGTTACTCCAACAGATAATACAGAAACAACTACTGTACCTGCTGATCAAAAAACTAGTGTCCCAACTACTACTACTGAAGAAAAAGTTCCCGGAACATCAAAAAATGATGACTCAACTATTCCAACAAATAGTACTCCAGAAACAACACTTCAAAATGGATCAGAAACTCCTAAAGCACCTAAAGATGGTTCAAATGAAACTCCAAAACGTACTGATACAACTCATTTCCTTAACGAAAGCGCTAATTTACCACAAACAGGTCAAGATGCACTTTCAAGCATTATGGCAATGATTGGAGCAATTCTTCTTGGAATCCTCGGAATTTTTGGTTTAGGCAAACGTCGTAACTAATAAATTTAATAATTAGAAGTAATCGATTATTCGATTGCTTCTTTTTTATAAACAAATTCTTTAAAGTTAGGTAAAATAAAGATATTATAATTCAGGAGGAATTCCATGGAAATCGTATTGTACATTTTAATCGCAATTGTAATTATCAATGCCTTAGCTGCCATTGTCACTGTGTTTAGAACGCAACGTGATATCGCTGCTACCTGGGCATGGCTCTTAGTTTTAACTTTTATCCCCGTGTTTGGTTTCATTATTTATGCCTTTTTCGGTCGTCGGTTACCTAAGAGTAGTTTACTTCGATTAACTGGAAGTGCTAAGAAACAGGTTAAACGAGAAATTAAGCAACAAAAGAAAGAATTAGGGCATTTTAATGAAAAAGAAAACCCTAATAATAAGATTGTTAATGATTCCCGTGGTTTAGTGGAAATGTTCATGAATAACGGATCAGCTCCATTATTGAATGATAACGAAATTAAAACTTATACTGGTGGAAAAGAATTTATTGCCCAATTTTTTGAAGATATTAGGAATGCAAAACACACGATTAACATTGAATTTTATACTTTTTATGCTGATAAAATTGGCCATCAAGCCCTTGATTTATTAGTACAAAAAGCAAAAGAGGGCGTCGATGTACGAGTTATTTATGATGCTTGGGGTTCAATGGGAACTACCCAAAAATTCTTCAAACCGTTGTTTGATGCTGGTGGGCGCGCCTTTCCTTTCCTTCATAACAAGTTAAATGTGCGTGATATGCGGGTTAACTTTCGTGATCACCACAAAATTGTCACAATTGATGGGGAATATGGGTATATTGGTGGATTAAACTTAGGTGATCAATATATGGGATGGAAGCCTAAATTTGGAAATTGGCGTGATTGTATGATTCGGGTTCACGGTCATGGAGTTTATGGATTGCAATCGCGGTTCTTATTAGATTGGAATGGAACTGACGAAAATTCCCAAATTGATCCCAATGATGAAAATCAAATTAAAAAGTATTATCCTAAAATGGAAACAAATGGAAATGCAATTATGCAAATTGTTTCAAGTGGCCCAGATTCAGCCATGGAACAAATTAAAATGGGTTACATTAAGATGATTGGAATGGCAAAAGAATCCATTAAAATTACGACTCCATATTTAATTCCTGATGACTCGGTATTTACTGCTTTGAAAATAGCTGCTAAGTCTGGTGTGAAAGTTGAAATTGTTACTCCTGATATGCCAGACCATCCTTTTGTTTACCGTGCTACCCAATACTATTCTCGTCAATTAACTAAGTTAGGCATTAAAATATACGCTTATAATAATGGGTTCATGCACGCTAAGACCATTGTGGTAGATGGCAAATTAGTTTCAGTTGGTTCAGCTAATATGGATTATCGTAGTTTTGAATTAAATTTCGAATGCAATGCCTTTGTTTACGATGAAAAACTCGCTAAAGAAATGGAAAAAATTTACGCTGAAAATATTGCCGATAGTACATTACAAACTGAAAAAATCTTTTCATCACAATCAAAATGGCTTGATTTTAAACAACACTTTAGTCGTTTGTTATCACCATTGTTATAAAAATCAAAAAGCTGAAGTCTACTGGACTCCAGCTTTTTTTATTAATCCAATATATAACCCATTGGGATAACAATGTGATACTATTGAAGTGGGAGATGATTTAAATGTCAGAAGAAAAAGCTAGAGTTAATGTTAGAGTAGATAAAGAAACTAAAGAAAAAGCGGCTAAAATATATAAAGATTTAGGTTTAGATATGAGTACAGCTGTAAATATGTTTTTAAAGGAAACAGTGCTTACTGATTCAGTTCCATTAAAATTAAATTTAAATTATGATGAAAATGAAGAAGCAAGAAACGATGTTAAAAATGGAAATACACGTAAGTTTAAAAATATAAATGAATTTAATGACTGGGTTGATAATATATGATGCAAATTGAAACGACACCTGGTTTTGATAGAGATTTAAAAAAATGTAAGAAAAAGCATTGGGATTTATCAAAGTTGAAAAGAGCAGTTAATGTTATTGCATCAAGAGATTTAAAGGGTTTGGAAAAACTAAAAAATCATAAATTAAAGGGTAATTGGAATGGATATGAAGAGTTACATATCGAGAAAGATTGGCTTTTGATATATCAAATAGATGATGAAAAGGTTATTTTAACCTTAACTAGAACTGGAAGGCATCAAAAATTGTTAGATAAATAAATACCATTACTCATATGTAGTGGTATTTTTATTTACAATAAAGTTTCACATGAAACATTTACTAATAAATTCCGAATAATATATCTATATAAAACAATTCGTTCGTCTTTCATGTCACAAAATGCGACAGGAAACCTATTTTTATTTTTAGTTATCCCTTAAAATGAGAACAACCTAGAAGCCCTTTCTAGAGAGAAAAGGAGGGACATTAATATGTCATCTATCATTCAATTTAAGGATGTACAAAAATATTATGGTGATTTCCACGCACTTCATGATATCAACTTAGACATCCAACCTGGCGAAACAGTCGTACTTATCGGCCCATCAGGTTCAGGAAAATCAACATTACTTCGAACAATCAATGGTTTAGAAACTATCCAAGAGGGAAGTTTAACTGTTGAAGGAAAAGATATGGGTAGCGATGCCACTAATCTTAATCAATTAAGAACTGACGTTGGAATGGTATTCCAACATTTCAATCTCTACAACAACAAAACTATTTTAGACAACATTATGTTAGCTCCTAAAATTGTTTTAAAACGTGGCGATGCTGAAAATCGTAAAATTGCAGATCAATTATTAGAACAAGTTGGATTAACCGATCAAGGTGCTAAATATCCAGCACAACTTTCTGGTGGGCAAAAACAACGAATCGCAATTGCTCGTTCCCTCGCAATGGATCCGCGGGTCTTACTTTTTGATGAACCAACTTCAGCGTTAGATCCTGAAATGGTTGGAAGTGTATTGAACGTTATGCGTGATATTGCGAATAATTCTGACATGACTAGTTTAGTTGTTACCCATGAAATGGATTTCGCTAAAGCAGTTGCTGACCGAGTTATTTTCATGGCAGACGGAAAAATTTTAGAAGATTCATCAACTGAAGAATTCTTCAAACAACCAAAAACTGAACGTGCTCGTCAATTCCTTTCACAAGTTGAACATCATTAAGAAACGAGGATAAACCTATGAGTAAATTAAAAACAAAGCGCATTGGTTTACTGGCAGCGATAATCTTAGTGGTCGTTCTAGTGGGTAGTTTAGTATTTGGCTGGACTTATCATGAACATCAAACTAAAACAAAGAATTCACTTGAAAACATTAAATCAGCTCATGTAATGCGTTGGGGTGTGAAGAGTGATACACGTTTATTCGGTTTGATTAGTCCCAAGACTGGTCAAAGTGAAGGTTTTGATGTCGACATGGCACGTGCTATCACTAAACAAATTGCGAAAGATCAAGGAACTAAGATTACACCTGAATTTACGCCAGTAACTACTAGTTCAAAAATTCAATTAATTAAAAATAACCAAGTTGATGCGGTGGCTGCCTCAATGACAATCACCCCAGAACGGGCAAAAATCGTGGATTTCTCAAACCCATATTTCCCAGCTGGACAATCAATTTTGGTGAAAAAAGATTCAGGGATTAAAAGTATTAAAGATTTAAATAATCCTAAATCTACCATTATAGGGGTTATGGGAACGACCGCTTTAGCAACAACGAAAAAGTTTGCACCCAAAGCTAAAATGATTGCTATGCCTGATAACTCTCAAGCATTTAGTGCCCTACAATCAGGCCAAGGTGATGCCATGACTACAGATAATGCTATCTTGTATGGTTTCTGTCAACAAAGTAAAGATGTTGCTGTAGTTGGGGGAACATTTACGAACCAACCTTACGGATTAGCAATGGATAAAGGCCAAACTGACCTTAAAAATGCGGTTGATAAGGCCCTTAAAGAAATCCGTGCTGATGGAACTTATGATCGTTTAATCAAAAAATGGTTCGGTAACATTCCTGGATTAGATTGGAAGGAGTTGACGAAATGATCAAAATTTTAACTGATAACTGGTCAACTATTGTCACTGGGTTTGAATATACAATCCTTTCATCAATCGTTGGTCTGTTAGGATCACTTATTTTAGGGACCGTTTTCGCTTTAATGGAAATGGCACCTAACAAGTTTTTACGGATTATCGGAAACGCCTTTGTGGAATTTTTCCGTAATATTCCTTTGCTTGTGATTACACTGTTCTTTTATGTAGTTGTTTCACATGCAATTAAAATTAACGGATTTTGGGCCGGAACAATTGCATTAATTCTGTACACTTCTTCATTCATCGCTGAATGTATTCGTGGGGGAGTTAATTCAGTTGATGATGGTCAAATGGAAGGTGCTCGTGCTAACGGATTGACTTACACGCAAGCCATGGTGCATGTTGTGCTTCCTCAAGGATTTAAATTAGCAATTCCATCATTGGGAAACCAATTCATTAACTTGGTAAAAAATTCATCAATTCTTTCATTTGTGGCGGGACTTGATTTGATGTACCAAGCAAATGTGATTTCTGGAGCAAATTTAGATCCATTTAACACTTACATTGTCATTGGAATTTTCTACTTGTTGTTAACTGGACCGCTTTCAGTTTACATGACACACTTAGAAAATAAATTAAGATAGGGGGTAGCGTCATGATTTATGCATCAGCTTTTAGTTCAGTAAACATGCACTATCTACTGGGTGGATTAGGAATTACAGTTGCTGTATCCTTAATCTCAATTATTATTAGTTTTATCGCCGGAACTGTCTTAGGAGTAGTTCTGTTTGAAGAAATTCCTTACTTTTCTCGTACGGTAAGATTTATTGTAAATACGATTCGTAACTTACCATTGCTACTATTAATCTTCTTTACTTACTTTGCGATGCCAAAGTTGGGAGTTGAATTAAATGCCTTTTCTGCGACCGTGGTTGCTATGTCAGTCTTTGAATCAACGATGGTTGCCCAAATCATTCGTGGAGGACTATTATCAGTCGGAGTTGGGCAAGCCGAAGGTGCATTATCAACTGGAATGACTAAATTTCAGACTTTGTGGTACATTTTATTACCTCAAGCGTTGAAAAATTCAATTCCACCATTGATTTCACAATTTATCTCATTAGTTAAGGATACTTCCCTAGCTACTGCAATCGTCTTAACTGAAATGATGTTCCGAAGCCAAGTAATTTATGGGCAAAACCCAAACTACATGATTCCAATGTTTGCGATTGTTACAGCATTGTACTTCATCGTAAATTACAGTTTGTCACTACTTTCAAAATGGTTTGAAAGGCGTTTGACTGCATAAAAATAAAGCTCTCTAATTTTAGAGGGCTTTTTGGTTGAAAAAAATTACCATTGTTATATTATGTAGTTGCAGGAATGAGTGCGAGTACATCTAGGTTCTGTTGATCCCTTGTAAAGTTGTGAATAACAGCCCGTGCCCAGGCCTGTTTTTTTGTGCCTAAAATTTGAGGTGACTATGATGAATTTAGTATCTAGTTATGAATTATTTTCCATCTTTCGTAAAACAAGTTATTTGATGCGACATGGCCTACGTGGCCGGTATAGCATGGTTGTTTTAGCAACCTTGATAGTGGTGTTAATTGTTATGACAGTCTGGTTTTGGGCTAATCATAGTGGGAACCGAAACGACAGAGAGATAGCTCGTAATGTTTCGAAATTTGGATCAATCTTAAAGCGAATTATGTATTTATTGAAATGAAAAAGAGCGCATTAGGCGTTCTTTATTTTTGCTTAATTTTCTATCCACGCTCTGTGTAAGTACCGTGGATAAGCCAACACATATAAAAAAGCCCAAACTATCGATAGTAGTTTGGGCTTTTGTGTACAGAATTGATGCACTCTCTAATATTTCACGTTTATTATAACACATCTAAATTAGATGATTGAAATTAGAGACCAATCTTGCTTGCAATTGAACTAAGAGTGTTTTGTATTTCTTGAAGTAAACCACCTTGTTGTTCAATTTGATTTTCAATACCGTCTAATTTATTTTCAACATCACTATCAGGGTTATTTTTAATGTTACTAATTTGGTTTTCTAATCCATTGATGGCACTATTATTAGATGCGTTATTTGAATCAATATCATTCTTGATATTGTTCAAAGTATTGTCTAATTCTTGCTTGTTGTGATCTTCTTGATAAGTTTTTTGGGCTGCCTTAACTTCAGCTAATTGAGTCTTCAATTGTTGATTTTGAGCAGTATCATTGGCCTGATTTGCTTTAGCTTGGTTATAGATTGAGCATGAAGTTAAACCTAAAACGATTAAAACAAAGACTAAAATACCAATCCAAATTTTCTTAGCAGTAGAAGTTCTTCTACGAGGAGCTTGCTGAGGCATATTGTTATTTTGATTATTAACGACTTGATTACCGTCTAAACGGTTAAAATCTTTAACATTAATTTTGAAAGTTTTATCGACTTTTTGATCACCAACTTGGCACCAAAGGGTAGCTGTATATGTACCACTTTGGTAAGGATTAACATTTGAAGTATCAACGAAAAATTGTGGTGTACTTCTTACATCTTGAATTGAAGGATTTAGTTCAGAAATGATGTTTTCATCATTTAATGGTTCGTTAATTTGATGGTTTACATATGAGAATTGAGTAATAATTTGATTATTCATAATAATTCCTTTCCTGACAATCATTAAATCTATACTATCATATTTTGTAAAATTTATAGTGTAATTAAAAAAATCCTAACTATCTTAGAAAATAGTTAGGATTTTAATTTATTCAAATTAGTCTTTTAAAATTAACAAGAAAATTACGAAGATAATTGCCAAAGCATACATCATCCAACCAACTTGTTTACCACGTTTAGCAGCAATCATAGTAAGTGGGTAGGCGATGAAACCTAAAGCAATACCGTCGGAAATGCTGTAAGTTAAAGGCATTCCAATCGCAATCAAGAATGCGGGAGCAGCAAGTTCAAACTTATCCCAGTTAACTTGTGACAATGACTTAGCCATCAATACCCCAACTACGATCAATGCAGGTGCAGTGATTTGTGAAGTGATAACGGCAAGCAATGGTGAGAAGAAAGTGGCAAGGATAAACATGATACCAGTAATAATAGCAGTAAATCCTGAACGACCACCAACTGCGATTCCGGCAGAAGATTCAACGTACACACCCATTGGAGAAGTACCTAGCAATGAACCAACTAACATAGTAGTTGAATCAGCAGCTAAGGCACGACCAGCACGAGGAAGTTTGTTGTCTTTCATGTAACCAGCTTGTTCTGCTAAACCGATTAGAGTACCAGCAGTATCGAAGAAAGTAACAAGTAAGAAAGTTAACACAACGACAAGAAGTTGAGGAGTGTTAATCTTATCAACGTTGTCTAGGGCAGCAAGAAAAGTAGTGTGAATACTGGGAATTCCAGCAACTACGTGAGTGGGAACGTGGATAATTCCAGTTAGCATCCCGATGATTGATGAAAGTACCATTCCGATAAAGATAGCACCTGGAACACGGGCACTCATCAAGACGAACACAATTACGATTCCAACGATAGTTAATAATGAAGTTGGGCTAGTTAATGATCCCATGCTAACCAAAGTACTCTTGTTAGCAACAACTAAACCACCGTTATTTAAACCGATGAAAGCGATGAATAAACCAATCCCACCAGCAATCGCAGCTTTTAAATCAGCAGGAATTGCATCAATAATTTTTTCTCTTAATTTTAATGCAGTTAAGATAACAAATAGGATGGAAGCAATAAATACACCACTCATCGCAGTTTGCCAAGGAACATGCATTCCGATACATACTGAGTATGCGAAGAAGGCATTGATTCCCAAACTAGCTGAGATAGCAAATGGGTAGTTAGCAATTACCCCCATCAAGATACAACCAAAGGCGGTTGCAAAGGCAGTTGCTGTGAAAACAGCACCTTTATCCATTCCAGCAGCACCAAGGACTTCAGGGTTAACAAATAAAATGTAAACCATTGAAATGAAGGTTGTGATTCCGGCTAGAGTTTCAGTTTTATAATTAGTCCCTAGTTCTTTAAACTTAAAAAATGACGCCACTTTATCGGCCATGAAATGTTCTCCTTATGATAAAAACGTTCGTTATTTTTCCTTTAGAAATACTCATCTATCATATAACATTCATTATAATTAATCAAATCACGAACATTAAACTGTGAATCAAGAGTTGTTAAATAAATGGTAAAATATAACTATTAATGAGGTGAACGACTATGAAATCAATACTTTTAATCGGAAACAATGCAGCAGAAAAATTAACCGCCCAACAGTTACAAAATAATTATAAGGTCACAGAGATAAGTTCTGGTGACTATACTAAGGAAGAAACTTATCAAAATTTGCCAAAAGATTTAACGATCATGGCGTCATTTGTGGGACCAATGGACGTTGATTTAGTAATGGAAGCTTTTTTTGATGCCGTTCGTCATCAACATATCAAACTCGAGAAAACCATTATGGTTTCAACCGCCGGAATTGATAATGAAGTGGATGGTGAGCTAGATTATCCAGGAGTAACGGATGTAACCGAATATCTTCGGGAACAACGCTATGCCATCAAAATTATTGATGAAGAAGAAATCCCCTATACGATTTTCCGGCCCGTTAACGTAATTAATAGTAAAGCAGGAACGCCTAAACTAATTAACGAAGGGGAAAAAGTTCCTGTGGGAAATGTTTCACATGAAACAATCGCAAAATTTGTTGTCGCCGCAATTACCGAAAATAAATTTAAAAACCAATCAATCGCATTAATTGAAACAAAGTAGGAGGTAGTAATGTCACTTCAATTCATTTTAGGAAAGGCTAGTGATGATCACTTTAGTAAAGTGGTTGACGATATTCGTAAAACTAGCGAAGATAAACAAACTAAAAATTTTTATATTGTCCCTAATAACGTTAAATTTGAATCCGAATTAAATACTTTAAAGAAACTCAATACTGAAAATGACGCGACTTATGCCCAAAATCAGGTCCAAGTGTTCTCGTTTTCCCGGTTGATTTGGTATTTCTTAAATGATGAAGCAGATTACCAACGTCCTCAGCTTTCACAAACTGCGATTAATATGATTATTTATCAAATTATCGAAGACCATGAGGAAGACTTAACCATCTATCGTGGAGAAGGAAAACAGGCTGGGTTTATTCAACAAATTGCTAATCAAATTTCTGAACTCCAACAAGGGAATATGAGTCCGGATGATTTAGATAAATTTGAAGGACTACAGGTTAATCCAGAATTGAAAAGTAAGCTTCACGATATCAGTTTGATTTATCGTGAATTTGTGATGCAAACGGATGGGAAATACGTTTATAATGCCGCTAATTTTGAATTACTTCTCAATTATTTAGCCAAATTACCGGATAGTGAAATTTCAGCGATGCATTTTTATTTCAGTAACTTTGAAAAATTTAGTGCACAACAATTGCAAGTTATTCAAATGTTAATTAGACGTTCCCATGTCGTGATGGATTTGAATTTGGATCGAAAATACGATCAAGAGGGACCAGATGAAAATAAGTTTTTCTACCAATCTGGAAAAATGTATCATTATCTTTATCAATACGCAAAACAGGTTGGTACTCAAATTTATACAGATCAAACTGCTGATAAACGTGCAATCAATCCGGGGCTAGCCGATATGGAAGACTATTGGATTGCTAGTAGTGAGGTCGGACATAAAATTCCCGATGCGATGGAAAATAATCCAGCCATTAAGGTCTTGCAAACTAATAGTGCCTACGAAGAACTTAGCCAAATTGCGATTAAGATTCGACAATTAGTTGCAACCGGTCAGTATCGTTACAATGATTTCTTAGTTGCTACCCGTAATTTGAGCCAATATGAAAATATTATTAATCCAATTTTTACGATGCAACAAATTCCGTATTTTACTGATATTCAAAAGCACATGGACAATCATCCTTTAGTGGAATTGATCGATGCGCTCTTTTCGATTTACCATCCTAACCGGCCTAATAATTACAGTTATGATGATGTGATGCGCCTTTTAAAAACGGAATTATTGCTTCCAAAGCAAAATGATAAGTATTTGAAGATTAATAAATATCGAGAAGATTTAGCTCTTTGTGAAAATTTAGTTTTAAAAAATGGTTATGCCGGATCTCGATGGACGCAAAAAGAAGATTGGATTGCGGTGCCCTTTATTAATGAAGAAGGGGTCGTGACAGAAAGAAACTCTGAAAATTCCGTCAAAATTAACGTTATTCGGCACTTTATTAAGGATATTTTGCCACCGTTTTATCGCAAGCTTAACAAAGCTAAAAATGGGCGCGAAGCAGCGTTAATTTTATATCATTTCTTAACCGAAAATGGAGTTGCTGATCAACTACAAGAATGGCAAACTCAAGCAACAGAAGCTGGGAACTTACAAGAAGCAGGACAAGCTGAACAAGTTTGGAATCAATTCTGTAGTATTTTAGATGATTATGTAACGGTTTTAGGTGACCATGAATTTGTAATGGATGATTTTCTGGAATTATTAAAGGCTGGGTTTGTGGGTGCTAGTTACTCTCAAATTCCTTCTACTCTGGATCAAGTTGCGATTACCGAAACTGGTCGGATTCAATTACCAGATAAGAAAATTACTTTTATTATGGGGGCGGATGATGTTAATATGCCCGCCAAAATTGAAAATAATAGTTTGTTAAACGATAGTGATCGTGACCAAATGAGTGAACATTTGGAAAGTGATCAGTACATGGTGGATACTAGTGATTTGCAAATGGTCAGCGAACCATACGAAGATTATCTCGTGTTTATGACGCCTACTGACCAACTTTATTTCTCATACAATTTAGGTGGTGGAGATAGCCTCCATGAAATTTCTCCGTATGTTGATCGCATCCAAAAACATTTCAATTTAAAAACGCAACAATTTAAATCACATCCAGAAGCTAATCGGAATGATATTAAACATTTCCTAGGGTCAGATCGAACAACCTTAAATTACCTAGTGCAAGCTTCACTAAATGGTAAAAAGGAACAGCAACCCTTGAGTCCAGCTTGGAAAACTGTGAAGCAACAATTGGAAAATAATCCAACGACGCAAATTCGTGATTTAACTAAAATTTTGCTGGGCAGTTTGAACTATAAAAATGAACCGGTTGATTTAACTCCGGAAATTGTGACCGATTTATATGGTAGTAACATTGTGACCTCGATTTCTAAACTGGAAGAATTTTATACTGATCCTTATGAATATTTCTTAAAATACGGTCTGCGGTTACGTGAACGAGATGAATTTGAAATTAGTCCAGCTAACACAGGTCAGTTTTATCATGAGGCTTTGGATAAACTAGTTAAGTTAGTACATCAAGATAAAGTTGATTTAGCTAATCTAGATTATCAACAAATTCATGAATTAGTCGATGAAGTGACCCACAAAATCATTGAAGATGACGTTAATTACCAATATGAAATTTTGAAGAGTTCCAAACGAATGGGATACATTACCCACCAATTAATTGCCACTGTTCAGCAAATGGCGAAAACTTTGCATGATCAATTTCAATGGTCCAACATGCGTCCAAAGAAAACAGAAATCTCATTTGGACCTGGAAAGACGTTTAAACCACTTCATTTTGCTTTGCCAAATAATAAACAAGTTAACGTTCAAGGTCGAATTGACCGTCTGGATGCGATGAACTACGAAGGTGTGGATTATTTAGGCGTGGTTGATTATAAATCGGGCGATAAAACGATTGATATGTCAGAAATTTATGATGGTACGGCTATGCAAATGATGACCTATATGGATGCCGTTTTGAAGAACATTGAGCTTTTATCGGATGCTGGAAATGCTAAGCTTGCCGGGGCTTTATACATGCATATTTTTGATCCGATTTTGCAACCTAAGGATGTCAAAAATTGGGAAGAAGTAGGGCAAATTGAAAATGCTTTATTAAAGAAACATAAGTACAACGGATTGTTAGTTAAAGATCCAGAGCTTTTAAAGAATGTGGCGCCCGATAATAAGGCGAGTGAAATTTATCCCTTTAAGTTCAAAAAAGATGGCGATTTAGCGAAAGGAAAAGGTACGATTAAGCGGACTGATTTAGACAACATGCTGTTGCATACCGAAAAATTAATTCAAGAAGCAGCTCAACGCATTTTCCAAGGTGACATTACGTTGGCTCCTGCAATGTATGATAATAGTTCATTGATTCAATATTCACCTTACAAGTCAGTGATGCAATTCGATCCAATGTTGAAAGAAAATAACTACCGTGAAATCGCTAAATTAAGCGACGAAGAAATCTTTGAACGGGTACGAAAGGAGATGGAAGATAATGGCAAATAATTGGACTGAGGGACAAGAACAAGCAATTTCTGGTAATTTCCCCGGGAATGCGTTAGTTTCAGCTTCCGCTGGGTCAGGTAAAACCAGTGTTTTGACGGAACGAGTAATGAACAAGATTAAAGGAGCGAACGGTCAACCTCCAATTAATGTTGATCAAATGTTAATCGTGACGTTTACTAATGCCGCAGCCAAAGAAATGCGAGATCGAATTGGTAAAAAACTGCGTGAAGCGGTTAATGATACTCAGAAAGATGAACAATCTCGTTATTATTTAACCCAATTGCGTAAGTTGAATTCGGCGCACATTGAAACCATGGATGCGTTTTGTCAGTGGTTGGTGAAGAAATATTACTACATCATTAATTTGGATCCTGACTTTCGGATTTTAACTGATATTAGTGAACGTGGAATCATTCGTGATCGAGTTTGGAATGATTTACGCGAAGAACTCTACGCTAACGATAAAGACGGGAGTTTTGCTAGATTAACGCGGAATTTTTCGAATGATCGAAGTGATGATGGGCTTACAGATGTCTTATTTCGCCTTTATGATTTTGCGAACGTTAACGAAAATCCCAGTGCATGGCTAGATAAGTTAGCTGATTTTTACCAAATTGATGGGAGTTTAACGAAGAGCAAATTGTACCAAAAATATTTGCTTCCTGATATCGAAAATAAACTTGATCAGATGATTAGTAGTTATCGGCAAATGATTGATAAAGCTGAAAAAACTGAGATTGTGAAATTAGCTGATTTCCTAATAGCAGAAATCACAAAGTTTGAAGATCTAAAAAAAGCAGCTACTGAACTTGATTGGGACGAATTACGAACGGTATTTACTAATTTTAAGTGGGGACGTTTTCCTAGTATTCCCAAGAAAACCGCTACTGAAGATCAACTAGCAGCTAAGGAACAAATTAAAGCTAGTCGGGACAGAACTAAGAAAACATATACAGAAAAATTAGTGCCAAAATATTTCTTTGCCAATGAAGCTGATAACCTCAATGCAATCGAAAATTCACAGAAAATAATCGAAAAATTAGTGGAAGTTGAATATCAATTTACGGATGCTTATCGGACAGCTAAAAAGCGGAAACACGCCTATGAATTTATTGATATTGAACATTTTGCGTTAGATATTTTGACTGGTGACAATGACGATAGTCGTAATTTGCGGCATCAATTTCAACAATATTTTGCTGAAATTATGGTCGATGAATACCAAGATAACAATCATTTACAAGATGCAATTTTAACCTCGATGAAGAATCCAGACCGTGAAAATATGTTTATGGTGGGAGATGTGAAACAATCGATTTATCGATTCCGTCTTGCTGATCCAAGCATGTTTATGGAGAAGTTTAATGACTATCCTGAGAGTGAAAATGACACACGCATTACGTTACCAGATAACTTCCGGTCGGTTAAAAACGTTGATGATTTTACTAACTTAATTTTTGAACAAATTATGAACGAAAATCTGGGTGAAATTGACTATACTGGTGATTCCCACCTTAAGTATGGAGCCACATATTATCCTGATGATTTAGATACAGAAACGGAAATTTTACTCTACGCAGATGATAACGAAACCGCGGATGATGATATTCCACAAACCAATGAACAACATCAGGTGGAAATGATTGCGGAAAAAATTAATGCAATGATTGCAAAACCATATAAGGTTTATGATAAAAATTCAGATGAACCACGGGATTTGGAATATGGTGATATTGCCATTTTAGCTTCTACTAAACGCAATAATTTTGATATTTCAACTATTTTTGCGGAACATCAAATTCCAGTTACCGTTGATGGATCGGAAAGTTATTTTAAAACGACTGAAGTGCAAATTATGATGTCGCTCTTACAAATTATTGATAATCCATACCAGGATATTCCTTTAGCAGCAGTCCTTCGTTCCCCAATTGTCCAAATGGATGAAAACCAAATGGCTTATCTTCGAATTAACAAGAAAACCGGGAATTATTTCCAATCAGTAATGGAATTCAAGAATAATTATGGTAGTAAAGAAACGACTGATTTCGGTGATGTTGTCAAAAGTAAAGTAGATGTCTTTTTAAACCAATTAACGGACTTTAAAAACTACGCGATTAAACATAGTTTAGCTGAATTAATTTGGTATATTTACGATCAAACTGGTTTCTTAGACTATGCTGGTGGAATGCCGGCTGGGAAGAAACGCCAAGCTAATTTGCATGCCTTATACCAACGAGCAGAAGAATATGAACGGAATGGGTTCAAGGGTCTTTTTGCGTTTGTTCAGTTCATTAAACGGCTCCAAAATCGGGATGATGATTTAGCAGAAGCTAGTGTAGAGACTGATTCGAATGCGGTTTCAGTTAAGACCATTCATGGGAGTAAAGGGCTAGAGTATCCTGTTGTGATTATGATGGATGCAACTCATGGTTTTAACCAAATGGATTTAAAAAATAGTTTTATTTTGGATGATAATCTGGGAGTTGGGATGCAATATTTTGATGCCAAACGTCATGAAAAAATTCCAACGTTACAATATCTGGCAATCAATAATTTAGCTAAGAATCGCATGTTAGCTGAAGAAATGCGGAAGTTATACGTGGCGTTGACCCGTGCGAAACAAAAGTTGATTATTACTGGAGTTGTGAAAAAAGATAAAAATAAGACTGCCAAAGATAAAACAACTGAAGATTGGAATAAGGCCATTCAAAGTCCAGACATGGTATTAAACGAATCGCTTCGAAGTGGTGCGACTAGCTTTATGGATTGGATTGGGACGGCTTTAGCTCGTCATCCCAAGTATGAAGATGGTGTTGATAATGTGCTTCCACAATTAAGCGGTGATCAAGCTGATTTCAAGATTGAGTTTGTAAACTTAAAAGGCTTACACGTAGAGTTACCTAAAGCAGCTGCGAAAGAAACCACGGAAAGTGTTGCTAATGGTCCTCTCGATGTTGATTACATTAAGAAAATCATGGGCTTTAAGTATGCTTATCCAGATGCAACAAAGACCACGGCATATCAATCTGTTTCTGAAATTAAGGGCCAATTTGATGATCCAGATATTATTCAATTAGGCAGTATTGCAGGGAAAAATGACGTTTTAAAAAATACACGGTATAACAATGCTAGTTTTGTGGAACCCAAATTTTTGCAAACAGCCCAAGCGCCTAATTCTCGTGAAATTGGGACAGCCACTCATTTGGTTTTCCAAAAATTAAACGTCTATGAACGAGTTGATTTTGATGCCGTAAATAGTTTAATTGCCCAACTGGTTAGCGATAAATTATTAACACAAGCAGTGGCAGATAAGATTGATCGCAATGCGATTGTAAACTTCTACCAAAGTGAACTAGGGCAACGAATTCTCCTTTACCCAGAAAACTTACATCGTGAAGTACCTTTTTCATTAATTATCAATGCTGGAGAAATTTTCTCAGAGTTCCAAAATGACCCTAATCAAAAAATTCTAGTCCATGGGATTATTGATGGTTATTTTGAAGACCCGGAACAAGGAACAACCATTTTTGATTACAAAACTAGTTTTGTAAATCCTAATAATCCAGAATCTGACATTAAAAAAATTCGTGAGGATTATAATGGGCAGGTTAATATTTATGCCAAAGCACTGGGAGATATTCTTGGTCAACCAGTTCAACACAAGTATTTATACTTATTATCAAATAGTGAATTTTTAGAAATTAAATAGTCGTAATCATGAAGGAGTATCCATGCATTCCAAAAATAATAACATTAACCTCTTGCTTGCTATCATTATTGTATTGTTGCTAATTATTGCTGCAGGTGGGACGATATTTATGTTGTCACAAAAGAAGCAAACCGCTACTACGACCAATGTAAAAAATGAATATGTAAAATCTGCTTCCAAAAAGAGTTCTGGCTCTAATAAAGCTACGACGGTTACAAATACCAATGCTAGTAATAATAAGAAAGCAGCAACTCCTACGCAATCCATGATTCCAGCTCAATTTTATGGAACTTGGTATAACGGTAATGATGTATTTGCTACCATTTCAGCAGATAAAATTGATCTAAAGGGTGGACCAACTATTACTAAGGATAGTAGCCCGTTACAATTGACCACGAAACAAGGACAAAACAATACTTACTTGCTCTACCATAATCCGAGTTTTGAGAACGGTGGTACGTATTGGATTGGAACGGCTACGATTGATGGTAAGCAACAACGAGTGTTAGCTTATTATGCACGGATGGGTGACTTTGAAATTTATACTTCAGCACCAACTAGTAAATCACAAGCTATTCAATATGATGGTGATGATTATCAAGCGAAGATTGGAACCAATAATTTAGATAGTTTACGAGGTCATGAACGAGCTCGATAATAAAAAAACAGCCAAAATTTTGGCTGTTTTTATTTTGTTAATTTTGATTTTTAAGAACATCTAAATCAGGAGTACCAATATATTTACTAAAATCTCCCATATATTGAATTCCTTCATATTTTGATGTTGGTTCAGAAGTGTACACTTGGAACATATTATTTTTTTCATATGCAGCAAGGACCCGTTGTTTTTTACCATCAATGGTGTCAGTTGCAATCCAATAGTTAGGAGTCATACCACCTTCTGCAGAACTAGCATTAGGATTTGGATTATGGTAAAGGTTATAAGTTCCGTTGGGACCGTTTTTTACCATAACTTGAATAGGTAAACTACTGGTGGTGTATTGAGTCCCGCCTAAATTGAAAGTATCGGAACCAATTTCCATTTGGACTTTGTCACCCATGTACCATTTACCGGCAAACTGCTTTGGAATGATTTCTTTTGCGGTTGGCTTCGCTGCCGTAGTTTCAGTTTTTTTAGTTTCAGCCGGTTGCTTTTCCGGGACTGCTTTTTTGATAACTTTCGGAGTTTTCTTCTCCTTAGTAGGTTGCGTTTGATGGTTGTCTACATGATTATGTTTTTGCATAATCGCAAAGGTTCCACCAACTAAAATTAATACAGATAAAATAGCAATTATAACCATTAATTTTTGGTTGAATTTGTTGTTCATCTTGAATCTCCCTTAATTAAATTGTGTTTCTTCTATATTATATCGGGAGATTATTTTTAAATATATAATAATTTTTAGTTGGCATTCACAAATGTTGTAAGTCGTGACATTGCTTCTTTAATTTTTGCTGGATCAGCCGCAAACGATAAACGCACATAGCCTTTACCACTAGTTCCAAAGGCATTTCCGGGGGTTACACCAACATGAACTTCATTAGCTAAACGCATTGTAAATTCTTCTGAAGTTTCGTTAAATTGACTAGGAATTTTAGCTAGGATATAGAAAGCTCCTTCAGGAATGCTTAATTCAAAGCCTAAGTCAGTTAACGTTTTGACCATGATATCTCGGCGTTTTTGGTATTCTTTCGCCATTACTTTAGGATCATCAGCACCATGATCAAGGGCAGCAATTGCAGCAAGTTGAGCAACATTCGGTGCAGACGTTAAGAAAGTTCCGTGAACCATATTAATTTTTTGGATTAATTCCGCGGGTCCAGCAATGTAACCAAAGCGATAGCCAGTCATGGCATGTGATTTTGATAAACCGTTAATAATTACCGTTTGATCAGGGATGAATTCCGCAATTGAAGTATGGGGAATATCAAAAGTTAATTCACTATAAACTTCATCAGCAATGACTAAGATACCATGTTTTTGTAACACATCAGCCAAAGCTTTCATTTCATCCCGCGTATAAACAACTCCCGATGGATTAGTCGGGTAGTTTAAAATTATTTCTTTAGCTTTGGGATATTTAGTTAAATATTTTTCTAAAGTTTTAGGCGTTAGTTTCAAATTATCAGCTTTAGTATCAATCGGAATTACTTCACCCTTAGCTAGTTCAATGATTGACATATAAGCGGGATAGGCTGGCAATGGGACTAAGACTTGGTCACCTTTATCAATCGTTGCAATGAACGAACTCGATAGGCCTTCTTGGGCGCCATGAGCGATGATGATTTCCGTTAACGGATCATAGTCAATGGTAGTTGAACGTTTCAAGAAGCGACTAACTGCCTCACGAGTTTCCAACCAACCTAATTCAGGAGAATAGTGGGTCTGATTATCGACAATACTTTGGACTGCAGCATCTTTGACGTGTTCCGGAGTATTGAATCCTGGTTCACCTAAATTTAAATTCACTAAATCGGGAATTTTGGCAAAGGCTTCAGCATACTTTCTAATTAAAGACTTAGTAATGTTGTTCAAATCATGGTTATAAGTATCGTGTAATTTGGGGCTCGTGTTTGGCATAATAATCCTCCTTTTTTGATGAAACATTTCGATCTTGAGCATTATTTTAGCGAAGTGAAAATGAAAAAACTATGTTTCATGTCAGTTTTTCCGACATAAAGTGTAGGTCATCACAAATCTTAATGCTAAGATTACGACAATTTAGAAAAAGAACAGTGAGGGGTAATTATGTCAAAAGGAATTCAAGTCAACTCAGAAATTGGTAAATTACGAAAAGTGTTAGTGCATCGTCCAGGAGCCGAAATCGAAAATATTACTCCTGATACGATGAAAGAAATGTTGTTTGATGATGTTCCTTTCATGAGAATCGCTCAAGAAGAACACGATGAATTCACCCAATTATTACGTGATCGTGGTGCCGAAACAGTCTACATTGAAACATTATTAGCAGATATTTTAGCTGATCCGCAAGTGAAAGATGAATTTTTAACGGCTTATCTAACTGAGTATCGGTACAACGAAACCCTCCAAAAAGAAATCAAAAATTACTTCAATACTTTGACACCGAGTGAATTAGTGACAGTTATTTACGCTGGATTACGCAAAGCAACGGTTGGATTAGAAGATCACAATTTACTTTCATTTATTGGAAATGTTGAAGATCCATTTATTTTAAAACCAATGCCTAACGCATACTTCACTCGTGATCCTCAAGCTATGATGGGAAATGGATTAACAGTCAACAAAATGACTTTCTTTGTCCGATCACCAGAATCATTAATTACAGAATTTGTAGTGAAATACCATCCCATGTTTTCTGAAAATACGCACGTCTGGTTAGATCGCAATCATCCAAACCGAATTGAAGGTGGCGATGAATTGGTCTTAAACGACCATACTTTAGCGATTGGGGTATCGGAAAGAACTTCAAGTATGGCAATTGAAACTTTAGCAAAAAAACTTTTCAATGATCCCGCTGCAAAATTCGACACAATTATGGCCGTTGAAATTCCCCATAATCACGCCATGATGCATCTTGATACAGTATTTACGATGATAAACCATGACCAATTCACCGTATTCCCTGGTATTATGGATAAAGATAGTAAGATGAACATTAACGTCCTTCGTCCAGATGGTCACGGTGGCCTTTCAGTAGAACATCGGACTAGTTTGAAAGATACTTTGCAAGAAGTTTTGGAATTACCAGAAGTGGATATGATTGAAACTGGTGATGGCGATCCAATCGTTGCGCCACGAGAACAGTGGAACGATGGCTCAAACAACTTAGCAATTGCTCCTGGTGAAGTCGTTACTTATGATCGTAACTATAAATCAATTGAAATTATGCGAGCTCATGGAATTACCGTTCATGAAATTCGGTCATCAGAATTGTCACGTGGTCGTGGTGGGGCACGTTGTATGTCACAACCCATCTGGCGTGATGCTTTAGACTAAGGAGAATATTTTGCAGAAGAAGAAACAAACTCGTTTTAAAATGCCAACTTCCTATACTATTTTGTTCGGCATTATCATTGTGATGGCAGTGTTAACTTTTATTATTCCGGCTGGTAAATATGAAACGACTAAATCAGGAGCACTGATTTCCAGTTCATATCATCAAATTGCTAGTCATCCCCAAGGAATTTGGGATGTTTTTATGGCCCCAATTCAAGGTTTAGTCGGAAATAAATTAACTAACGCAGCGTTGCCAATTTCGTTATTCATTTTGATGATTGGGGGATATTTGGGAGTTATTAATCAGACCAAATCCCTGAACGATGGTATTGCTGTGATTGTGAAAAAGTTTAAGGGGAAAGAAAAGTTATTGATCCCGATTTTAATGACTTTATTTGCCTTAGGTGGTTCCACTTATGGAATGGCTGAAGAAACATTGGCCATTATGCCATTGTTGATTCCCGTGATGATGGCCGTGGGTTTTGATTCAATTGTGGCGATTTCCATTATTTTAATTGGGACGCAAACTGGAGTTTTAGCTTCGACAATTAATCCATTTTCAACTGGGGTGGCTGCCCAGACGCTTGGCATTTCAGTAGCGGATGGAATTTTACCGCGGATGCTTTTATGGGTAATTTTAGTAATTGTAGCGATTACGTTTGTGTATCGTTATGCTGCTAAAATTGAAAAAGATCCTAGTAAATCAGTAGTTTATTTACAACGCAAAGTCGATAATCAAATCTTTAAGATTAACGAAGTGCGAGCTGATGAAAACGTTAAATTAGCGCCACGGCAAAAAGTAGTGCTGGGAATTTATGCCTCAACCTTTGTAATTATGATTACGGGAATTATTCCCTGGACGAGTTTGAATCCGAAATGGACTTTCTTTGAAAGTATCTGTAAAACAATTACAAATACACCATTTGTTGGTGCTGTAATTGGGAAAGATTTACCAGCGTTAGGAACTTGGTATTATCCAGAAATGACGATGTTGTTCTTCTTCATGTCAGTAATGGTAATGCTAGTTTCTAAAATGTCGGAACGACAATATATCGAATCATTTTTAAATGGAATGAAAGATTTTCTAGGGGTTGCCATGATTGTGGCCTTAGCCCGTGGAATCCAAGTGATTATGAATGATGGATATATTACGGATACGATTTTACATGCTGGACAAGTAGGTTTACATGGAGTTTCGGCCTCTGTTTTCGTAGTATTAACGTATATTTTATATATTCCAATGTCATTTTTAATTCCATCTTCATCTGGATTAGCATCAGCTACGATTGGGTTAGTTGGTCCGATGGGGCACTTTGCTGGTGTTTCTGCTAGCATGGTTGTAACAGCATTTCAAACTGCGAGTGGATTAGTTGCCTTAATTACCCCAACTTCAGGTTTGGTAATGGGAGCACTCTCAATTGCGCATGTTGATTTAGCGGTTTGGTGGAAGTATATGGTCAAACTAATTGCGGCGTTTTTCATGATTACTGTATTCTTTTTACTCATTCTTTCGATTATTAAATAAACTATTAATATTATAAAAAAGATTTATATCAATTATAAGCACAAGTAGTATACATTTATGCAATATGATGTTAAGCTTGTGGTGCATAAGGGAGTAAGTGAGAAGTAGTAATGAGCTTTTGATTAACTTCTAAGTGTGGCACATCTTTTTGATGTGTGAGATTTATCTGGTGTCACAATGAATAATTGTGCGAGGAACTAAGTCTTAGCCCCATGATGATTAGGCTGATGATGAAGTTCTCTATTCCGGACGGATAAATCTAAGGAAATTTTCCGGATTTTTGATACTTTGGTTTTAATTTTCCATATTCCAATGTCAATCATAATCTCATCATCAGTTAGATTGTTTTTGCACATTCTTTTGGCAGGATTGAATGATCACTTCAGCCGTAAGTGGTATCTAGCTAATTGTCACGGCGTTTGTATATGAGTTTCCTGGTTGGCTTAGAGTTAAAAACCAGGACGTTAGTGATGGGTGAATTATCGAATTGATCATATAGACATTGTGATTTGGTGTAGTATTCTTTAATTAAAATATGATAATCGCCATTTTGGTGTTAAAAATGATCCAAAAAAAGAGCAGATTACTAGATATTATTTAGTAATCTGCTTTTTCTTTTGCTGTTATTTACGAGTTTGACCGTTTCCATTAATTACATATTTGTAAGAGGTAAGGGCAGGCAGTCCCATGGGACCACGGGCATGAAGTTTTTGGGTTGAAATACCAATTTCGGCACCAAAACCAAATTCAAATCCATCAGTAAAACGGGATGCAGCATTAATGTATACGCAAGCGGCATCAATAGTTTGTTGGAAAATTTGACCAGCAGAATAACTATCAGTCACGATGACTTCGGAATGTTTGGTGCTGTATTTCGTAATATGATCAATAGCTTCATCCTCGGACTTAACCACTTTAATCGCGATAATTAAATCATTGTATTCAGTAGCCCAATCGGCATTAGTTGCGGGAATCACATCTGATACAATTGCTTGGGTCGCTGCATCACCCCGGACCTCTACGTGGTTTTTACGTAGTTCGGCAATCAAAGTAGGAAGATACTTTTCAGCTAACGCTTCGTGGACTAAGACTTTTTCGTTGGAATTGCAGACAGAAGGGCGTTGCACTTTACTATTAATGATAATGTTAGTTGCCATTTGTAAATCAGCGTCCTTATCGACGTAGATGTGACAATTACCAGCACCAGTTTCGATGACTGGAACAGTTGCATTTTTAACGACGGCATTGATTAATTTTGCGCTTCCACGGGGAATAAGAACATCGATATAATCATTGAGTTGCATGAACTCATTAGCGACTTCATGGGAAGTTTTCGTGATGAGTTGAATGGCATCGGGATTAAGTCCCTGTTCTGATAACACATCCCGCATCAAGTTAGCTAAAGCTAAGTTAGAATTGATTGATTCTTTTCCACCACGTAAAATAACGGCGTTTCCGGATTTGAAACAGAGAGAAGCTGCATCAACAGTCACATTGGGACGTGATTCATAGATAATCCCAATTACACCAAGCGGAACTCGTTGTTTAGCAATTAAAAGTCCAGCTTCGTTGCGCCAGGCGTAATCAATGTTGCCAATGGGATCAGGAAGTTTTACTACGGAGCGGACTCCATTAGCAATTTCCTTGATACGTGCTTCAGTTAAAGTAAGCCGATCAATGAAACGTTCAGCGACATCAGTACCATTTAAATCTTTTTGGTTGGCTGCTAAGATAGTAGCTGCATTTTTTTCTAAGCTATCAGCAATTTCTAACAAAACCGCATTTTTTTTAGTAGTTAATAAACCACCTAATTGGCGACTTGCAACTTTTGCTGCTTGTCCCATGTTATTTAATTTTTCGTTCATAATTTTTCTCCGTTAATTGGCACTAAATGTAGTACCGGTGAAATCATCGTTAATCACATCATTGATGATAGCTGGATTTTCGCCATTGACGATGACCATTTTTTTATCACTATCTAAGATGATTTGGGCGGCTTTAAGCTTGGTAGCCATTCCCCCAGAACCAAATTGAGATCCATGACCACCAGCAAATTGCATAATTTTGTCATCAATTTTGGTAACAACTTTGAGTAATTTAGCATCTGGATGAGTTGCTGGATTAGCGTCATAAAGTCCGTTGATATCTGACATGATAATCAGTTCATCAGCATCAATAAATTTAGTCACAATCGCTGCTAATTGATCATTTTCTCCAAAAGTGGTTTTGTGGTGAAACTCGTCAACAGAAACTGGGTCATTTTCGTTAATGATTGGAATGACATGATGAGCCATTAATTGATTAATCGTACGCAAAACATTGTCATGACTAATTGGGAAATCTACGACGTCACGAGTTAATAAGATTTGAGCAATTTCCTGATTATTGGCATTGAAAGCTCTGGTATATAAGTCCATTAATGCCACTTGACCGACAGCTGATAGAGCTTGAAGTTCAGCAATATCGGTTGGGCGTTGTTCGATTTGTAGTTTGCTCATCCCAGCCCCAACGGCCCCAGAACTAACTAAAATCATCTCGTAGCCAGCTTGATTTAAATCACTAAGCGTACGAGCTAGACGGTTGATTGTCGGGACTTTGATGCTTCCGTTAGCATTGACTAGGGAACTAGTTCCGACTTTAACAACAATCCGTTTTTTTTCTTCGTTCATAATCGTTTCCTTTATAAAAATATTTTAGTTATTCTAATTATACTGGCATTTAGGTGGGTTGGGTATAAAAAACTGCAAAATAAAACCGGAACCCAAAAGGGAACCGGTTTTATTTTTTAGTTCAAGTAATTGCTGACGACAATTACTGACATGAAACTCCCAAAAAGAGTGCTTCATGGAAATATATCTTCATGTGCATCACATCTCTATTATAAATCATGATACAAAATTACTCTAATACTTAAATTTACTCGTATCAACATGTTCCACGTGTAACAATTTTAACTTACGAGGAACCCCACCAGCATAACCAGTTAAATCATTATTACTACCTACAATTCGATGGCATGGAATAATCAACGAAATTGGATTATGACCCACAGCACCACCAATTGCACGTGAGGCAGTTGGTTGATTAATTTGGTCAGCAACATCTTTATAAGTAATCGTCTTACCGTAGGGAACATGTCGTAATACTTCTAAAACTCGTTTCCGAAAGTCAGTAACTTGGGTATCAACTGGAATTTTCAATGGATCTGGTTCTTTACCCGCAAAGTAATCATCTAACCACTTTTTGGCTTGTTCTATGATAGGAGTAGTTCCAACTTCAACTTTCTTTAAATCATATTTACCACCATAAAATTTTTGGTCGTTGAACCATAAACCTAATAAATTTTTAGCGTTACTAAGCAAAGTTATTTTACCTAATGGCGAATCATAATAGTTTTTTGTTAGCATGTTGTTCCTCCTTCATTTGTTTTAAGACTGGCATAATTTTGGCTTTCAAATCATTTAACGCTTCAACTTGATAGGTTGGTTGGGATAAGAAATAGAAATCACGTTTAAATTTCGGACCTAGTTCTTGATAAGGAATTTCATCATTTAAAACAGTACGAGAGGTAATCGTTTGCCCCATGCCTTGATGTAAAAACTTCAAAATCATTTCATTATTTTCAATTGTGAAAATTTGTTTTGGCGTAATATTATTAAGCTTCCAATATTGTTCCGTAAAATGCCGAACACCTGATCCAGCTTCGCGTTGTAACCATATTGAATCAGCAAAATTACCCGCATGAACAAGGTAATCTTGGAAGAAAGCAAAACGTTCAATTCCAGGAGTTGTGATGGGTTTTTCAATGAAACCAAAATCATAACGATGATGATTCAAACCCTCAACAATATCAGTTGAGTTTGACATCTTCAGTGTTAAATTTACATTATCGGGGACCTTAATGGCCTTGAAAATTGACGCAATCGTCGTTTCGGCAATAGTATTGGAAACTCCGATATGACAATCAACGTAGTCAGAATCCATTTTACTGATTTTCTGCTCTAAATTTTCAACGTGTTCCCAAATTTTGATTCCAGAAGTATAGAGTTCATCAGCTGCTGGGGTTGGCTTGATTTCACGTTTTCCTTTTCTAATGAAGAGTTTTACGCCTAAATCAGTTTCTAATTGCTTAATTTGTTGCGAAATGGTGGACTGTGAAACGAATAATTGTTGCGCAGAACGCGAAAAATTTAGAGTTTCATAGACACTTTTAAAAACCGGGAAGTATTTTAACATAGTCACTCACTTATTATATTTTTCAATAGTTGTTATCAATATTATCTATTTCTATAATAACAGTTTCCTTGGTAAACTTAAAAAGTAAAGAACAGGAGGAACTCAATATGACAAAAATCAAACCAATTTTACCCGGATTAATCACATCATTTATCATCGCCGTAATTAGTCAAATCTTAGCATTATTTATTCCTAATTTAGGTGGTGCAACGATTGCGATTATCGTTGGAATTATCTTAGGAAATACCATTATCAAACAACCAATCCTTAACAGAGGTACCCATTACTCTGAAAAAGCGTTGCTAGAATATTCGGTAGTTTTATTAGGATTAACCATTAGTTTCCAAACCATTACCAAAGTTGGTTGGACCGGATTTTTATTCGTCGTTATTCAAATGGCAATCACCATTATTTCAGCTATTTTAATTGGTAAAATGCTTCACTTCAAAGAAGGAGTATACCTTTTAATGGCTGGTGGAAACGCAGTTTGTGGATCTTCAGCTATTGCCTCAATCGCACCAGTTATCGATGCCGATGATGACGACAAAGAAATGGTTATTACTCTAGTTAACCTGGTTGGAACCGTGTTGATGTTAGCTTTACCAATCATTAGTACCATTGCCTTTGGTGGCAGCGATTTACTTCGTGGGGCCATGATTGGGGGAACTATTCAATCAGTGGGACAAGTTATTGCTAGTGCTAGTATGGTAAACCCAATGACAGTTGATTTCGCTACTTTATTCAAGATTATGCGTATCATGTTGTTAGTAGTAGTTGTATTTATCTTTGGTAGAATGCACCAAAAAACCATCCAAAACGAACTTGAAGCTGATACCGAAATTAGTGGTAACGGACGTGGAAACGTTTTGCCTTGGTATGTAGTTGGCTTTCTAGTATTTTGTATTTTAAATAGTTTAGTTCATTTACCAAGTTTTGTGGGAGCAACTGCCCATATCCTAAGTAGTTGGTGTGAAATTACTGCTCTTGCTGCAATTGGACTTCGTTTGAATTTAAAAGCTTTCTTACAATCAGGAAAGAAATTTGCCATCTATGGTGGAAGTATTGGACTAGTTCAAATCGTATGTTCAATTGTATTAATTTTCTTATTACTAAAATAAATTAGTATGCTTAATCGTAACTTGATAGCCCAAGTCGCGTAGTTTTATCGCTGTCATTTCAACCATGGCAACGGAGCGATGATGTCCACCAGTACAACCAATGGCAACAATTTGGGCATCTGGGTGTGACTTTATTTGTTGAATAATATTTAAAAGTAGTTCTTGAGCTGCTTTTTGTTTTGCAATAAATTCCTGTACTGGTTGATCTAACCCAGATAAAGGTCGCAATTGTAAATTGTCATAAGGATCAGGTAATGAACGCACATCAAAAGTTAAATCAGGGTGATTATTTGGCAGTCCTTTGCGATAACTAAATGACTCTAAAGTGATATTTTTCATGACTAATCCTCCATTTTTTGTCAGTATAGCATAAAAATTTCGAAAAAAGATTGCATATCTTAAAATCCATGATATGATATAGAAAATTAAAAAACGAAAACTTTAATTAGGAATATTAGTTTATTGTTTGGTTTTCCAGTGAGATACCGGCTAGTGCGAGGTGTTAATAACCACAATTTACGAACGTAACCTAAGAGGTGTATGCGACTTAAACCATACGGGGTGCTCCCTTTATAGAGCCAACGATTCGAAGCTGGATTGGGAGAGATACTATTTTTAATAGTATAAAACAAGGTGGTACCGCGCAGAAGCGTCCTTTAGTCTATGAGACTATTGGGCGCTTTTTTTGTTTTTAAATTTATTGGAAAAGGAGATGGAAGAAATGAAGCTAAAACTTAGCTGGTATCACGTATTAATTGTTATGGTAACTGTATTTTTCGGAGGGATGTTATCAACTCGCCCGGTTCACGCGGATGATTCACTGCAACAAGTGAAAGAAAAAGGCGTTTTAACTGTCGCAACTTCACCAGATTACCCACCATTTGGATTTGAAGCCAACCAAAACGGAAAAACTAAAGAAGTTGGGGTTGATATCGACATTGCGAAACAAATTGCTAAAGATTTAGGAGTAAAGCTTAAGATTAAGAACATGGATTTTGGATCAGTTTTAGTAGCAGTTCAAACTGGAAAAGCTGACATGGCCATTGGTGGAATTAATCCTACTCCGGAAAGAAAAGCCAACGTAGATTTTTCCGATAACTACTACATTGGTGGCCAAAGTTTTTTGATTAACAAAAGTGATGCAGCTAAAATCACCAATCAAAATGATTTGAAGAATTTAAAAATTGGAACTAAAGTTGGTTCACTACCTTATAATTTAGCTAAGAAAAATATTCCAAGTGCTAAAGTAGTCGGGATGGACCATACGGTTGATACAGTTTTAGCTTTGAAGAGCGGTAAAGTTAATGCGATTGGGTTAGAAAAACCGGTTGCATTAGGGTATGCCGAAAGTGATCCAGATCTAAAAATCATTAAATCAGATTATAAATTAGACAACGATACGTTGGGGGCCGCAATTGCCGTGAAGAAAGGCGATACTAGTTTACTCAACGCAGTCAATGGGTCAATCAAGCAAATTAAACAAGAGAATTTAATCCCCCAATACTTTAAATCAGCCGGGAAATATATGAAAGTTAACGTTGCTGACACTTCAATGTGGCATTACTGGCACTACTTCTACAAGGGAATTCAATACACACTTTTGATTTCAGTTGTATCCGTGTTTGCCGGATTGATTTTAGGAATTATTCTGGTTTTGATGAAGTTAGGCGATCTCAAAATTTTGAAATGGATTGCTAATAGTTACGTAGAAGTGGTCAGAGGAACCCCAATGATGGTTCAAGTTTTATTGGTTTACTTTGGACTGGGGGCATTGATTAATATTCCCGCTTTATTAGCCGGAATGATTGCTGTTTCGCTAAATAGTGGAGCTTATATTTGTGAAATTATCAGAGGGGGAATTAACTCAATTGATAAAGGGCAACATGAAGCTGCAAAGAGTTTAGGTTTATCTAAGTTTGACGAAATGAAATCAGTTATTTTACCACAAGCCTTTAAGAATATCTGGCCAGCATTAGGTAACGAATTTATTTCAGTGATTAAAGAAAGTTCAATTGTTTCAATTATTGGAATCACAGAGCTTACTTATGAATTGAATATCGTTAGAGCTGACACGTATAGAGGAGTTGCACCCATCGTGGTGGTAATGGCATTGTACTTTATTCTTACTTTTACATTGAGTAGAGGATTGAGTTATTTGGAAAAGAAAATGAAATATGATTAGACGAAAAAAGCAGCCAATTGGCTGCTTTTTTGCTATCTTAAATTATTTCTTGTTTAAATCATTTGCTTGGTCAATGTATGACTTCATTGGGTTGAAATCTTTGTTGCTAGTTTTAACATAACCATTGTGTTGGTAGATGTTGAATAGTACTTCGCGACCATGTTTAGTCTTAGCAATGTTTAAGAAGGCCTTTTGAATCTTCTTGTCTAACTTAGGTGAAAGTCCTTTACGAGCAGAAATAGTATCGTTAGGAATTGGAGTTGATTTGTAAAGCACACGAGTATTAGTCATTGCTTGAGGATCATCTTTAGCCGCAATACTACGAGCACCTTCGAAAACAAAGGCCGCATCAGCGTTACCGTTTACAACTGACATGACACCTTGGTCGGAACCTTTAACTGTAAATGGTTTACAGTCTTTAGTTAAGTTCACACCAGCATGTTTCATTTCAACGGCAGGGTAAATGTAACCAGCAGCAGAAGTAGTGTCTTGGGTAGCAATTTTCTTACCCTTTAAATCTTTAAGGGATTTAATGTTGCTATCTTTACGAACAACGATTTCTGAGTAGTAATGGTTGGTTAATTTATTAGTGAAGTTTTCGTCAGCATCACGAGTTTGACGTTGTGCTTGAAGTAAGGGTTTTACGTCGTATTGTTTATGAGCTAAAACGTAGGCTGCGGATGGTAAGAAACCAACATCCAGAGTCTTTGAACCTAGGGCTTCCACCATAGTATTCGTATTAGTTGCCACTGTCATTTTAACTGGCATATGTAATTGTTCGGAAAGTAGTGATTGAAGAGGCTTGATTTCAGTATCCATTGAACCAGCATTTACTGATGGTACGAATTGAACTGTAAGAGTTTTAGGATCTGATGATGCAGAACTTCCTTTTTTACCACAACCAGTAAGTCCGACAGCTAGTAGGGATACAGCTGAAACGGCAAGTAACGTTTTAACAATTTTATTGACCTTCATAATTTGCTCCTCGTAATTGGTTAAATTTATGTTGTGAAAATAATACCAATAAATGTTTATAATTACAAGGGTAAATCTTAAAATAGTTCGTAAAAATGTAAAATAAACTGTTTAAATGCGTTTTTTATTAGCTTTTATCTGACTATTTATTAACTTTAGATTTTCTTTAGCTTTTTTGAAAGAATAACACCATATGCAGATATAAATGCTAATGAAAATAATTGTGAATGATACTAAAAATGAAAATTGAAGCGGGAACCAGCCTGCTAAAATTGCTAATGGTGTGAAAAGAAGATAGGTAATTATGAAATGGACGATTGTCTGTTTTGTAATACCCCAACTTTCAATTCCAAAGATTAAACTAGCAAAGGAAAATACCAATCCAATTAGAGCCCACAAAATAGTTGATGCAGCTGTGGCATTTAAATTATTTCCCCAATAATGAATAAATTGATCATTCGATGGTTGAAAATATGATAAGTGATAACTAAATGAAATTAATAGCGCGAGTGTAAAACCAATGAAGATACCATTAACTACTCCTAAAATGAAATGTTGTTTAAAAATTTTCATTATGACAATTCCTCCTTGATGGTTTTTACAAAACGGCGAGAAGCATAGGCTAACTCTCCGTTAGTTAAATTGATTTGATATCTCCCAGCCTGACTTAAAGAAAAATGATCAATTTTGTTAGTATTAATAATTTCAGAACTAGAAACCTGAATGAACATTTTGGTTGGAAGTTGGTTATTTAAAAAATAAATGCGTTCTTTAACTCGATATTTTTGTTGGTCGTCAGTTTCACAGATGACATAGTTGTTTTCGGTATAAAAACGAACTACATGGGGCAAAGAAAGCACAAATTGTTGATGATCTTGATAGCCATTAATTAACCAACTTTGGGTTAACTTTTCGATTGAATCAGATAATTGAATTAAATCATCATTTTTTTGTTGAGCGTTAATTTGGATAAATGGTTCGATAAATTGTTTGGCGATGTTGAATTTTACTTTCAAAATAATCCTCCCTTAATATTTATAACTATAAAGATAATTATTTAAATTGAAATAGTTTTTATATGATTGGTTATTTTAGCTATCTAATTGGTGCTTTTTACTAAATCTGTAACTCTTTAAATCTCAATTTGACAGTGTTTTAGTAAATAAATATCATACATTTATTAATTTTTGGTATGCTTTATCTATACATAGTAGAAGAGGTTAATTATGATAGAAAAATTCAGACAAAGTCGAAATTACAAAATTTTAAATGAAGTATTAAGTGCAATGACTCATGGATTTGGGGTAGCTTTAAGTATTGCTGGACTAGTATTAATTATTTTACGTGGTGTCCAAGTTGGGGGAGCCATGCGAATTACCGCATTTTCCATCTATGGTTCAATTTTGGTGTTATTTTATTTAGCGTCAACGTTGTTTCATAGTTTATTCTTTACGAAAGCAGAAAAGGTTTTCCAAATCTTTGATCATTCTGCGATTTATTTACTGATTGCGGGAACGTATCTTCCATATTGTTTGGTAACGATTGGTGGGGTACTTGGTTGGACCACTTTAATTATTATTTGGGCCATGGCAATTGCGGGAATTCTATATAAGTCATTGTATGGAAACCAATATCCGATTGGTTCAACGATTATTTACGTCGTAATGGGATGGATGTGTTTGATTGATATCTGGCCACTTTGGAATGGCTTATCCCATGAATCATTTTTCCTCTTACTTGCTGGGGGGATCGCATTTACTTTAGGTGCCGTTATTTACAGTTTTAAAAAGATTTTATTTGGCCACGTAATCTGGCATTTGTTTGTCATGTTAGGGACAGTGTTAATGTATTTTTCAATTTACTTGAGTGTTTAAACTTGATTCCAAAAATGGAAAATGTTTAAATTTATATAAATAAAAAACGAAAGGAGAAAGATTAATGACAAATTCAATGAACATGCTTGAACAAGGCTGCTGTGCTTGTACATGGTTATAATGTTCGTTTAGATACGGATGTTATAGCATCTGTATCTAAGTAGAGTAATTTTGTCATACTCAGTTTAGATACAACTTAGAGTTAATCTAACTGGGATCATAAACTTTCTTCAAAAAGAAAACCAGTTAGGTTAACGTTCGTTAACTTAGCTGGTTTTTTACATATAAAGGAGAATTAAAATGAAAAAAAGTTTAAAATGGATTATTGGAATTGTGATTGTCTTAGTTGTCGGATTTATCGGTTACCAAACCTTTGACCATCATAATACTGCTTCAAGTAGCAAGACGATTACGATTGGTTCTTATGGACCTGATACAGAAGTTTGGGAACATATCGCTAAGATGCCAGAAACTAAAAAAGCTGGTTTGAACTTGAAAGTTAAGGACTTTGCGGATGGAGTTTCTTTAAACAAGGCAACAATCAACGGCGAAGTTGACGTGAATGCCTTTCAAATGTACAGTTATTTGAAATATTTTAATGCTCAAAGTAAAAACGGTAAGCTTGCTCCATTAGGAACTACTTATCTTGAACCAATGGGTATTTATTCAAAGCAATACAAATCAATCAAAGATTTGCCTGAAGGAGCAACAATTGCCATTTCAAGTAACCCAGCGAACACTTCACGGAGTTTGAAATTACTTCAAAGTGCTGGATTAATTAAACTAACTGGTGATACTAAAGGTGGATTGTATGGAACTAATAATGTTTCTGATAACAAGAAAGACCTTAAACTTCAATTAGTTGATGATCACATTGGACCACGTTTATTGAAAGATAAAAACGTTGCTGCCGTGGTCATTGGAAATACAATGGCACTTCAAAGTGGTTTGAACGTTTTCAAAGATTCAATTTTCCACGAAAAATTAGACCAATCAACTAAGAACAATATCAATGTTTTGGCTACTAATGCTAAAAACAAGAATAATCCAGATTACAAGAAACTAGTTAAGCTTTACCACAGCAAAGCGACACAAAAATATATTGAAAATAAATTTAAAGGAACTAAATTGGACGTTAACAAGCCAGTTAGTTACCTTGAAAACTAGGAGTGACACGATTGAAAATTGGAATTCCCACTAACATTAATTTGTTACCGACTAAAAATTTTAATTTAGATAAAGCTAATTATACGGCTGACGTATTTATTAATTTATTGGTAAGTCATGGGATTACGCCAATGATTATTCCACTAGTTCCAAATGACATGGTAAAAAGTTATGTCGATGAAATTGATGGGGTAATTATTCCGGGTGGTAATGATATCACACCAGCATTATTTGGAGAAAAGCCCCATGCTAAGCTGGGAAAAACTTATCTTCCCCATGATGAATTTGAAATTCAGATTATTAATGATGCGATTGCAGATAAGATTCCGGTCTTGGGAATTTGTCGTGGTCATCAAATTATTAATGTGGCTTTAGGTGGAAGTCTGTATCAGGATTTAGCTAGTCAACAACCCAATGTCCATGAACATAATCAACCAGAACCAGCTGGGGTTTCCGTACGTCAAGTTACAGTTGATAAAGATAGTGTGTTAGCTAAATCAGTTGGAACTCATCCAATTGTAAATTCTAAGCATCATCAGGCTGTAAAGGATATTGCGAATGGCATGAAAGTAACTGCTTATTCAGACGATGGAGTTGTGGAAGCAATGGAAAATGCGGATGCTAGTATTATGGGCGTTCAATGGCACCCAGAATTTCTTTGGGAAAACGATCCAATTGAAGAACAAATATTTCTTGATTTCTTTAAACGTGCTGCAAAATAAAGAGAGCCGAAATTTCGGCTCTCTTTTGTTATATACACGTGTAATGTTATTGGGTATACTATGGGAATAATTATATACACAATTGTTTTTACAATGAAAAAAGTTGCGAGGTATCTACGTGAGTCTACAAACCGAACTCCAAACAGCACGGAAGAAGAGTAATTTAACTCAGGAACAAGTTGCTGAAAAACTACATGTTTCAAGAAAAACCATTTCTAGTTGGGAAACTGGAAGAAACAGTCCAGATATTGAAACATTGAGTAAATTATCTGAAATTTATCAGATAAAATTTGAACCATTATTAGGACAAAAAGAAAAAGTGTTAGCTAAGAATTATAAACTAAAATATAAATTTAACTTGGTTGAAATTTCTTATTATTTTAATATATTATTTTTATTTTTTAACATATTTAACCTATATGATATTTTTGTAGTTCCGTTTGCGGCGCCATTGCTAACTATTAATATTCTTATTTATACTGTAATTAATCCTGGTTGGAAGTTACAATTCAAAAAAATATTTTCTGATATAAATAGTTACTTTGTTACATTAACCTTTGCTTTAATTACGATTCCGTATTCTATAATTTCACTTGAAAATATAATGGAACATAAAGAGATATATTTGTCTGGATATATAGCTGGCTGTTCAGTGCGAGAGTTGTTCATGATTTTAGGATTTTTGATTGCATTGTATATAAAACCTAAACGGGATTGATTAATATTTCATTCAAACTTATGTCAAAAATGTTTGAAATTGTTAGTAAAATATCAATATCTGGTAAACGTCGCCCGATTTCATAATGCGATAATGTACTTTTACTAACACTAATTTTTTCTGCTAAATCTTCTTGAGTCATATTATGTAAAAAACGTAATTTTTTTAAATTTTTTCCAATATGGCAACTAGATAATTGATCTGATTTCATAAGCTAACACCTCACATATCTTTTTTTATAATATACGGGGAAAATGGTAAACTATAAAGCTATTTTTAATTTAATAGCATTTTTAAGACAATGTAACATCAAAATAGACAAAATAAAGAGGATAATCTGAAAATTATCCTCTTTATTTTGTCTATTTTAAAACAGGTTTTAAAATTATTAATCCTATTATTGTGTAAAGGAAAACCGAAAGGACGGTACAAACTATTACTGATGGTGTAACTGTACGAGATATTTCTGATGTTGTGGGCAGTAGTGATAAAAATGTATCAATTGTAAAGTGAACAAATATTGGGATTACTAAATTTTTTGTTCTAATGTACAGACAAGCAAACATAATTCCCATACCGAAAACTTGAATCATTTGAAATAAGGTAAAAGTGATGCTTTGAGTTGAAATGTTTACTATATGTACTGCTGCAAAAAGTAACGCAGAAATGATAATTGGTAAATAAAATTTCGTTTTGTAATTATTTGAATTTTTAAAAATGAATAGCAATAACCCTAAAATTAAACCTCTGAATATATATTCTTCAGGAATACTAGCAATTAAACCAATTGAAATTGCAGAAATTATATTGCTTTGATTAAAAAGACACATTAATCCTAAAATAATACTCAAAATTATGATTATTTGTCTAGTTATCGAACTCAGCTTAAAGCTGATATTAATCGGTTGTTGGATAAGGTATTTATTTGCTATTACAAAATAAATTATTAAACCTATTTTACTTACTATAAACAACGGTAGATTATTTATGTGGATGTTACAGTGAATCATGAAAATTTGATAAATAATAATTAAGGCAATAATTAGTAATATTTTTTTGTATGCGGTTATTTTCATAAATATCTCCTTTGGTATTGTGATATTAATTTATCATGAATCATAAAATTATAGGTATACGAATTGTAGATACATATAAATTAACAAGATGATAAAATTATATAAATTAAGAACGGGAGATATTTTTATGCATTATTGGAAAATATTTATGAGTAACAATATAGGAATTTTAAATAATTTTACTATAATTCTTTTTGTAGTCTCAGTATTTATTCCGGATTTGAAAAATAAATTTTTTAAAGGAAAGTATAAAAAATTGATAGCTGTGTTGCAATGGTTATGCATGGTAATTGGATTTATAATTTTGATTAATATAACAGCGTTTTTTGTTATTAGATCTCATGGGGGTTAGTTATGGATAAAACAATTGGATTATAAACATCATGTTATTTTCTTCGTGTATGTTGATATTCATTCCGTATTTCCAAAAAAATAAAAAGAAAAAATATTTATACATTCCGATTTTAATGATCTGTGTTTTTCTTGGCTTTGGAGTTGGTGTGGTAATAGGTCTTAAATAGTATGAAAATTTTAAAAGTGTTTTTTAATTATATTTTGGTTGCATTAGTTATTTCGATACCCGCTGCTATACCAGCTATGTTTAAGAATAATACAATTGCTTTTTACACAGCCACAATAGTCACGATTTGCATTTCTTTTAGTTATGTATATTTTGAAAATAAAAATTATAAATTTGGTCTGTTTTATCTAGAAGGTTTTAAAAATAAAAAGATTATTTTATATGGAATGATCATCTTGTTAGTAAATCAATTTATTTTTATTGTTTTATCAGCTAATGGAATAGTTGCCGAACGATCAAGATCGGACTTATATGCTGAGTTTTCGGGTAATGCGTTCTTACTATATACGTACTTTATAGTTATCGGTCCAATTGTTGAAGAAGTATTTTTTAGGGGAATATTCTATAAAATTCTATTATCTAAACAAGAAATGTTGAATGCCCAAAATAATATTTTTAATAGAAAAACTATGTTCACTATATTAGTTAATATGATTTTGTTTTCATTTTTACATAAGCCAGAAGGGTTGGCATGGATATTTTTCCTAGTTGGTCCATTTGTCTTATCGATTAGTTATTTAAAAACTGATAACTTAAAAGTTCCAATCTGCTTACATATCTTTAATAATCTTGTAGCAGCTTTACTATAAAATTTATCCAAAATAAAAAGAGCCTTAATCGGCTCTTTTTTGTTAGGCTTCTTCTTTAGCTTCTTTGAAGAAACAAACGTATTCGAATGCTACTAATGCAACTGTTGATAAAGCAGCACCAACGATACCTGAAACTGAGTAAAGACCCAAGATAGCAGTAATACCGATAGCTGTAACAGTTACGATTAATGACCATTTTTGCATAGTAGTAAGTTTGTTGATTTCACCAGCAAAACTAGTACCTAAAGCACCGGCACCGATGAAAGCAATCATACCAATTAAGGCGTGTAAAAAGATAATCATGATTAAAATCCCCTTCAGCTTTTTCCGTGAATCCGTACTGCACGTTACTTACTTCATTATAATATAAATAGTGCAGTTAATTAATGATTATTTATCTTAAGATAAACTTTATTTTTTAAGTAAACTCGTGTATAAATACTAATAACAGCCGTTTTTAAATTTTATATACATAAGGGAATAACTATGAAAAAAATATTAATGATTTTTGCAACACTTATGATGGTAATGGGATTAGCTGCGTGTGGTAATCAAGAAAGTTCTAGTAAGAAAACAACTTCTGAATCAAGTAAAACGCAAACTAAATCCAAGACTAATGACACTAAAACTAGTGATTCTAAAACCGAAAAGGGTCCGATTCCTAGTGAATTTGTTGGTAATTGGTATCAACAGGATACTAAGAACGTCATCACAAAAGATAGCTTTACAACAGTAAATAAGAGCAATGGCTTTACTTATACGTTATCTAAGGATTCAAAACCGATGCCATTAGATGTGTATTCAAAGGATGGTTTGGAATACTTTAGTAAAGGAACATTAATGGGCGCTAAGGGTGATCAATGGAATCCAAAGGGTGAGCAACTTCCTTATTGGTTAGCTACTATGACCATTGATGGCAAAAAACAAACGGTATTAGCTAATTTTGCTAAAGGGCATATCGAGGTCTTAACTAAAACACCAACTACTAAAGACTATTCATTTGAACTAGCTGATAATGTAAAAATCACTGGATTACTTCCAATTAAAGATTTAGATAAAGTGCAAAAACAATCTGATTCAACAACAACTACAAGTAGCAATGGGAAAATACCAAGTGAATTTGCTGGGGATTGGTATATTGGTAAGAACCTATATTTTAAGATTACAAATAATAAAATTATGGATGCCGGTGAACCAATTAACGTAAAAGTTTCTAAAAATGCTAATGGATCATATAAGCTTGGAAGCGCAACGTATGCCCAAAGTATAAATTATGGATTTTCAGCTGGTAATTTTTGGACTGCTCAATGTAATGTAAATGGGAAAGAACAAAATGTTTTAGCCATTGTCTATGATGGAGATATTAATAAAGGTGGACAAATCTATATTGAGATCGCAACAAGTAGCCCTACAGACGGTGAGTTTAATATCAAAACAAATGATATGAGTCAAATTGGTGCTAAAGACTTAGGTACCGCAACATCTTCATCTACTACTAGTTCAACAGATAGTAGTTCTAGTCAATCTTCAAATAACTAATAATCCAATATAAGGAGTTTAAATTATGAAAGAATGTCCCAACTGTCATTATGAAAATAATGATGATACTAATTTTTGCGTGAAGTGTGGTACCAAATTAGGTGCACCAGTTACTCGAGTAAGTAAAGAAAAAGATTCTCAAAATGATTTAGAGAAGAAAATTGCTGATCTTGAATCTAAATTAAAAAAGCAAAAATTAGAAAAGAATAGTGTTAATATTTTTGAAAGAATTAGTTTTACTGAAGATCATTTCCGAAAAATTGTAGCCTTTTCTGAGAAAAGTAGTATCACAATCTTAGCCTTTTTCATTTTGGCAGTTATTTTAGATCCATTTAAATGGCTTTTGTTAATAATTTTAATGCTAATGCTTTATCTTTATCCTTTGTTATCAAATGAAACTAGTTTTCCATGGGAAACAAAGATTCATGACTGGTTAAATAATGATGATAAAGTTACTAAAAAACATGAACCACTTTTTGAAGAAGAAAAGGTGACACACTCAAAGCCAGCATCTACTACTACCAGCGAAACTGCTCCAAATAAAACTGTGGAATTTAAAAACAGTATCAAAAAGACTGGTTTTTCATTTAATACTGAATTGTGGCTAGGGTTAATTTCACTAGTGATTGGATTGGTCTTATATACTATGGGACAAAGTCAAACCCAAGATGTTAGTTCACAAGTACTATCAGTATTCCAAAATGGTTCATTAAATAATGGCGGTTATTTATATGTAATTGGTGCCGCACTTACTGAATTTGGTTTATTAGCAACCGTTGGTGGATTGGTAAAAGGATTCACACACAATTTTTCGGGTGGTTTAGGACTTAAAGTTGTTGGTGTATTAGTGCTTATCTGTTCAGCAGGAATGGCAATGTATGTTTACGCAAATCCTGTATCATCAGCAATTAGTGCATATCAATCTGGAGCAAGTATTGGTGATATGCAAAATCTAGTCCAAGTTGCTAAATTAATTCCATGGATCGCTGGAATTATTTACGCCATTGGAATTGTTTTAAACTTAGTGAAAAAAGATAAATAAGCATTCAAAGAATACTTGCGGGTATTCTTTTTTTATATAGTTATTTCGAAAAACACGAACAATAATCTTTGATAACATTGTAAAATACGGTTTACAAAGCAAAATACAGATGTTAAGATTACATTATTGAAAAACGTTAATTTTAAAAAGGTGGAAACAATAAATGACGAAAACAGATAATGAAAGTTCATTAATTTATGGCCCCAATGACAACGTCCCAGCTGGACAGTCAGCTTTACTAGGTTTGCAACACGTCCTCGCCATGGATGTGTATGTTCCCCCCGTTATCATTGCTGGATTATTAGCAATGGGAATGGCTGAAAAGATGAGTTTGATTCAAGCTACTTTCTTAGCAGCCGGAATTGGAACTATTTTACAAACTAAGTTCTTTATGAAGATGCCAATTTCAGCTGGTCCTTCGTTTGTTCCAATTGGTGCAATTGTTGGTGTTTACCTTGCTAGTGGTGGGGCACACGGTGGAATGGCTACCGTAATTGGATCATTAGTTGTTGGTGCGATTTTGATGATTCTGTTAGGAATGACCGGAATTTTCCAAAAAGTAATTAATGTTTTAGTACCTTCAATTGTTGGTGGAACCATTATTACTAGTGTGGGTCTATCATTGATGCCAGCCGCTTTAAACGATAATATCTTTAAGGCTCCCGGAAATATTAATCAAAATATTATTTTGGCATCAGTAACTGGATTTGTTCTTTTATTCGCTGTTTTCCTTGGTTTATATTTCCCTAAAGCAAAACACTTCTTCAAAGTTGGCTCAATTATCCTAGCTTTAGCTGCCGGAACAATTGTTTCTACTATGATGGGACTCTTTGATTGGAAAGCCGTTGGTGAAGCTAAATGGATTACTTTCCCAACCTTTAATGTTTTCCATTATGGAATGAGTTTTAACTTTTCAGCAATCTTAACTTTCATCGTGATTTACGCTGTTATTACTGCTGAAACTACTGGTACTTGGTTTGCGATGAGTGCCGTAACGGATGAAAAAATTAGTCCAAAGCAATGGAACCGTGGAATTATTGGTGAGGGAATTAGTTGTATCATCTCAGCTTTACTTGGAAGTACCCCAGTTACTAGTTATTCAACTAATGCTGGTGTTATTTCAATCACTGGGATTGCTAGTAAAAAGGTTTTCCTTAGTGCTGGTGTTTGGTTTATTGCACTTGGTTTCTTAGGCAAAGTTTCAGCTTTCTTATCAGCTATTCCTGCCCCAGTTATCGGTGGAGTATTTGCGATTATCTGTGCCACAATCATGTTAAACGGTTTGAAAGTTATCAAGGGACTTCGTACTAGTGAACGTGATTTATACGTAGTTGGAATGCCACTTCTTCTTACTATGGCAATGATTTTAATTCCTGCTACAACAGTTAAGGCTGCTCCACAAATGGTCCAATACGTGCTTGAATCACCAGTTGCCGTTGCCGCAATTGCCTGTGTGATTTTAAACTTAGTAATGCCAAAACGATTAGATTACGAAAAATAAAAATTAACTAAATAGCACAGTGCTGAAAAGCATTGTGCTATTTTAATAGAAAGGTTTACCTGATGAAATTAGCAATTCAAGGTTCTGGATATACATCAAAAAATAAAGATGCAATCGAATTTTTAAATCAAGTTTTAGTAGTAGTTGCTGACAATGGAAAAATTGAACGAGTTTTAAAACAAGCAGATAAAGACTACGATAAATATTTGAATCAAGCTAAGCAAGAAGATAAATTAGTTCAGTTAACTGCTAATCAATACCTCTTACCTGGATTTATTGATACGCATATTCATGCCCCACAGTGGCCTAATGCGGGACTAGCTTTAGATAAACCTTTAAACGAATGGTTAAATGAATACACTTTTCCACTAGAAGCAAAATATAAAAATTTAGATTTATCAGCAAAAGTTTACGATGATTTAACCAGGCATTTATTAGCACTGGGAACCACTACTGCTGTATATTTTGGAACAATTTATCCAGAATCTAATTTAGTTTTAGCAAAAATGTGTAATAAAAATCATCAACGAGGATTTATTGGTCAAGTAGCAATGGATGATCCAGATATGAATCCTGAATATTATCGTGATAGTTCAGCTGAGGATAGCATTGAGAAAACGCGAAAATTTATTGAAGCCCTTCAAAAGCAAAATGAAACTAATACCATCAAACAAACACCGATTATTACACCGAGATTTTTACCTAGTTGTAGTTTAGAAGCGCTAAAGGGATTAGCTAAATTAGCAGATGAATATGATTTACCAATTCAAACCCATTGTAGTGAAAGTAATTGGGAGAATGGATATGCGTTGGAAAAATATGGTAAACGTGATGCAGCTGTTTTAGATGAATGTGGCTTAATGACGAACCGTAGTATTATGGATCATGGAACTTTGTTGAATGAAAGTGACTTTGATTTATATGAACAAAAAGGCGTTTCAGTTGCCCATTGTCCGATTTCAAATGTGTATTTTGGCGATGGAATTTTGCCAGTAAAACGGATTTTGAATCATCATGTGAATATCGGACTTGGAACGGATATTTCTGGAGGATTTTCTCCTAGTTTATATGACAATATGAAACAAGCAATTTTATCTTCACAACAGTTACAAAGTGGGGTAGATACTAGAATTGAAGCTGATAAACGTGGCGTTCCAGATAGCCGAATTTCTGCCAAAACTGCTTTTTACTTGGCTACGGTAGGTGGTGCAAAAGCAATTAATTTACCAACTGGTGAAATTAAACCAGGGTATTTAGCTGATCTTCAAATTGTAGAAAATCAACCCAAACCGTTTCAACCAGCTAGTTCAGATGATATCTTTGAAAATTTAATTTATGCTACAACTCAAAATCAAATTAAATCTGTCTATGTTGAAGGAATTCAAGCTAAATAAAAAAGACCCGACAATTTTGTCGAGTCTTTTTCGCTCTTATAGAGCAATTCACATATTCGAAGGATAGATAATAACATTAGTAATTATGATGTTACTTTTCTCATCACATTTGCTAATGGGCAAGTGGTGCTTCAAGATTATTGGGGTGCTAATCTTGAAGCTTGATATTGACGTACCCACAGTGGCTGATTAAAAATAGTTTCATACCAAGACCTCCTAAGATCATGATTGAATTTTAACCTACCTAAAAGCATATGAACATCGGGATAGCTTTTAGGCTACATATAGATGAATCCACTCCGGGCTGCACCGAAACGATATAATTTAAAGAATGCTTTCATAAGATTGTCCTCCTTATTTTAAGGTGGAACTCAAAGTAAACTTTGAGTTAATTGCTCAATCGAATTGCATTTCGCACTAGTAACAGTGTTGCCACTTTACTCAACATTGCTAGCTAATGTGTTCGGTGGGTCTCAAAACTAAACTAGCTAGTCTTGAGACACCATATAGACAAAACCACTCCGGGCAATACCAGCTCGGCAACGATTTAATAAAACCAATGCTTTCATAATTTTGCCTCCTTTAAACTAAAGGTCGAGGATGAAGGCTTTTTACTATTTCCTTTTCCTCACTATTATTATAACATCTTTGTAAGCGGTTACAATAATAAAGCTCATACCTTAATCACACAATGTACAAGTGGTGTTTTGAGATTGTAAAGGTGCTAATCTTAAAACTTGATATTGACGAACCTACAATGATTGGTTAAATAATTAATCTACTTAAAAATTTATGAATATCAGGATAATTTTTAAGTTACGTAAAGTAAATCATCTAAGGCTGCACCAAAACGCTATAATTTAAAGAATGTTTTTATAAAATCAACATTCGCATTAGTAACAGTGTTGCCACTTTATTCAACATTGTTATTAACGGGTTTGGAAGGTCTCAAAGCTAAACTAGCTAGTCTTGAGACACCATATAGACAAAACCACTCTGGGCATTAACTGCTCGTTGACGATTCAATAAAACCAGTACTTTCATAATTTTGCCTCCTTTAAACTAAAGGTTGAGGAATAAGGTTTTTTGCTTCTTTCCTTTTCCTCACTGTTAGTATAACACCTGTGTAAGCGCTTGCAATAATAAAGCTCAACTTTTTTATAAAAATAGATATAATTAAATAAAACAGTAAAAGGAAACGAATTATTAATGAAAAAGTTTATTTTTGATCAACGAATTAAATTTTTATTCTGGGGAATTTTAACCACAATTGTATATTTTGGAGCTTGATTTGGAGCAATGACTATCTTTACTAATCCAGAGATACCAGTAGTGATATCCGAATTAGCATCGATAATTTTTGCTTTCTTTGTAAATAAATATTTTGTTTTTAATGATGAAGTGCAAACTAAACCATTTTGGTATCAGTTACTTAATTTTAGTTTAGGGAGGGCTTTTTCGATGATAATTGATTTAGTTTTTACGTACATCATGATTTCCAAGTGGCCAATATTTTTTATCAAAGTGATGGGATTAGAATGTATAAACTATAGTAACGGAGTGTGGAACCATTTGGGGATTCATAATGCGGTGGGAATGAACAGTTTAATTTCGATATTATTGATACAAGTGATTATTACGGTGTTTAACTATTTTATCGGTAAGTACTGGGCGTTTAGCTAGTAGGTATGTTAAAATTTTCAATTATAATGATTGGAGTGTTTAAAATGAATGAAAAAATTCCAACACCTAAAATTAGTGAAATTTTATATGAGGAGTTTATGGAACCACTTAACATTTCAGCTTATTTTTTAGCTAAAAACATTTCAGTTCCAACTTCACAAATTCAAGATTTATTGCACGATCGTCGAAAAATAACGGCTGATACTTCAGTTAGATTAGGAAGATTTTTTGGAGTATATGATAATTTCTTTTTGAATTTACAAAATGATATTGATATTAGAAATGCTTAATTATGAAAAAAGTCGATTATCGTAACTATTATGTGTTACGATAATCGACTTTTTATTTATTTTTTACCAGTTGTGTGAATAAAAATCAATGATTGGAACTTTATTATCTATTAGGTAATTTCCAATGCCTGTTTCAATAGAGCCATTTTCTTTTGTGGTCATTGATTGGTTATCTTTACTTTTAAGAGGGAATGCTAAAATGAAACTTTCATCGTATTTCATTCCTAGTTTATGAAGCAAGACACCAGCAGTATTAAATGACCAACTGCCATCTTTATCCTTCTTTGTGTAATCTGCTGAATTAGAAGGAATTATAAAGTTGATATCATTACTTTTAGCAACTACTACAAGTCTATCGTTTCCTTCATTATCTTTAGCGAATTTCATCCATACAATATCGCGTTCATCTGATAGATTATTTTTTGACATTAAGTTCTTATAAAAGATACGATCTAAGTCTTGCTTCTTGTAGAAGTCACTTACCTTAAATTTATTGTTCGTTAGTTTAGAAATGTATGAATTATTCACAATTGGGTTTGGAACAGGTTCTATATTTGCAGAAGTAAGAAATCTATTTGTTAATTTAATGATTTCATCAACAGATACAGTTTTCAATTCAAGTTGTTCTTTTGCTTTATCGAGTCGGGTAGTATTGTCATATCTTACAGAACTAGCTTTTCCACCTAATCTATGTGCTTCAAAATATTCATTTATATTCATATCATTCTCCTTAAAAATTAAGTAATTCATTCTACAAGAAACATTGTACCATTAATTTCGAATAGGGTACAGTATTTTTCTTAAAAAACATTATATTTTCTTACATTACGGTTGTGAATACTGGTACTAAGTAGTATTATGGATATAAAGGACAGGTGATGATCATAAAAAAATACGCATTTATAAGTGATATCCACAGCGATATCCACGGTCTTATGAATATTGAAAAACTTAAAGAGTTCAATGACCCAGATACACAATTCATCTTTGTTGGTGATTATATTGACGGTCCATATCAGCCAGTGATGGGCGGCATTAAAGTGATCCGGTATGTAAGAAAACTTGTAGATAGTGGTAAAGCAATTGCCCTTCAAGGAAACCACGATACTTTTATGACCGGAACAGCTGATGGGAATTTAAATGCTTATCAAACTTGGGCAATTAATGGTATGACGGAAACCCTTAAGTCATTTGGAATTACTGAAACCACAGAACGAGACATTAGAAATACGTTAAACGCTAAGTATAAATCTGAAATTGAGTTTCTAAAGAGTCTTCCATTAATTTGGATCAATAAAAATATCATCGCAGTTCACGCAGGGATAGAGTGGGGAGAGAATTTAACCACCCAAAGTGAAGATGTCTTTCTGTGGATAAGAAATCCTTATTTTTACGAAGATCCATTTGAAAAAGTAAATCCCAAATATCATCATAATGATACTAATAAGATTATCGTTTCAGGGCATACTCCAACTATGTTATTAAAAGGAGAGTTTAAGTCACCTGTTAAAAGTTTGAAGAGTCGAATTAGTTCGCCAATTTATAGTTCATTACTAAAAGCAGATTGCCCAATTGCTATTTTACAATCTGATAAAAACGACATCCCACGTTATATGATTGATGGGGGAGAAAAAGCAGGCATGAAGGATAATTTAAACGTGCTTGTGTTAAATGAAGATGGTAGTTATGTACGTGGTGGAAAAATTAAGAGTCTCGTATTTGAACAAAATAATTAACCAATAGACGATGGAATTCTGAAAGGATTCTATCGTTTTTTAGTTATACAAAAAAGGTACTATCAACATTAATTAATCCTTGTTGAGAATACCTTTAACCTATTTTTATTGTTTTTCAGTCCATAAAATATCCCGAGTAGTATTTAATGATGTTTCAAACCAGTTTTTCACATCATCAACTTCTGAACTACTGTAAATTGGATTAGTATAATTACGTAATAAGTCGAAAATTCCGTCTGAATCAATTTCAAGTAAAATATTATCTTTACCAGTATATTGGGCGATAAAACGACGGAAGGCTTTGGCTTCTTTTTTAGCTGCTTGCCAATTCATATCTTCCATTAAATCACGTTGGAAAGAATCGCCCCAATCAAATGGAGGAACTAGTTTATAATCATCCCAGCTTTCAAATTCTGGTGACATTAAACCCATATTTCCAGAATTATTAAGCCGGTCGACATTATTGATAATTGAATCAAATGACCATAATTTGAATAAGTCTTCGGAGAAATCTACGCCAGAATCTAGTTGATACCACTGGATTTGTTTATCCATAATGCCGTAATCAGCGTCTTCTGTATCATAGTCACTATCAATAGTTTCATTACGATGACGATAATCATTAGTGATATCAAAGAAGGTTCTTTCTTGATAATCGTCTTCTTGATATGAATTAGATTCTGTACAAGCTTGCCAACCAGTTGGAGTTAAGATAACTTTTGAACGATATTGAATCATGTCACGAAGATTAGTAAACTTCAAAGCTCGGGAAATCAAATCCTCACGTAATCCCTGAAATTTTGGTGTAAATTCACCAGTTTCCGGATTAGTTTGGCCATCGTCGATTTTAATAAACCGCATTTCTTCTCGTGGATAATTATCACCATCTGTAAAATATTTGTCAGTTAATCCGCCAAGCGAATGTTCGGCCTGATGACGATTAGTCAATCCTTCATCAGTTGGAATTAAGATTTGTTCTTGGGGTAGGTTTTGCCATTTTTCTGGTAGTTTTTCCATTAAATATCCTCCTGTAATTGTATGAATAATTTTTTTGATTATTCTACAACTGTAAAACTAAGCTTATCCTTCACTGATTTGAAATTGGGATTAACGTCTGCATTATCTCTGACCCGATCGAGCATAAAAGTAGTAACTCGCTGCATATCAGCACCGTTAATGGACTTTGCAGCTTGTGATCGATCATCTAAGTCCGATTTTTTATCAGGAAAAACAGAACCAATGTATTCTCCATCATTGAAAATCTTGATTTCTTTGGCATTCTTAATATTTTTCATATGATCTCTCCTTCGCAAGGAACACGTTATTCTTACAATTTATAGTATACTATATTCTTAATATTTTGTATACAAAAATGGAACATTTATCAATGCTCTTGAAATGTTCCATTAACGTTTATTCTTGTTTAAGTTTATTTTTTAGATTATCTAAGAGCATATTGATTTGCTCTTGAGTGACATCAATTAATGCAAGCAATTCAGCATTACTTTTAGAACCATTGAAATCAATAGCCTTAGCTATTTTGGATTCATCAATTACTTCTTCTGGATCAACCGGAAATCCTTTATCTTTAATTTTTTCACCGTAAAATTTATCATCTTTGAGATAAGCTGCTTTAAGTAATTCACGGATACAAACACCAACAGTTACATAATTAGCCCCAAGAATAGGGGGTAAGTTTTTTCTTAACTCTTCAATCTCTGTTTTAGTATCTTCATTAATTTGAATTTTAAGAATCTTAGCACTAGGCTTAATTGCATGGTCAAATCCTTCTAAAGCTGGCATTGGGACCTCATGAATTGCCTTCCAAATTTCTGCATAATTATAGTTTTCAGTCCATTTGGCATCTTCAAAGGCGCGGTTTAAACAATCACCTTTAGTAACATTACCACCGATTTTCTTTTCATAATCAAGTCGCATTTTGTCTAATAATCTCGCTGTTTCCATCGAGATCCGTGCTTGATAATAACTTGTTGCTGCCATTAATTGTTCTCTTCTTTCATATCGTTAATCTTTTTAAAATCATTTTCTGATAGACAACCTTTTTTACCATCAGGGACGATAAATTTAAGGTTAGCTGGAACTTCTGATGGTTTCACTGCAAAAGCATCGTTATCAGCATTGATTACCAAATCATCGGGGTGTTCATTTGCATATTCAACTAAATCTGGCAATTTATTCCAACTAGCATCGGAACTATCCCTGAAAGTAAGGTATCCATCCGTTTTAAAGCCCATTTCTCTAGCAAGTGTATTCGCAAAATAACGTTTTCGATGAGTTGCCCAGACAATCGAGTTGTTGGGTTTGCTAGCAAAGTCTTTTAATCCATCCACAACGTATTTTGGAGCGGCCATTTGGACTCCCATTTCGTCAACGGTAACGGCGTCTGGTCCTTTGTATGATAAGGGGCATAAAGTGTCATCGATATCTAAAAGCAAAATTTTCATCTGTTTTCCAACCTTTCGTACGTTGCCTATCGTAATATCCTAATTATACCATGTATGAAGAAATATCGTGTCATTATTGTCAGTAGTAAAAACCCAGTGTTTTCCTGAATATTACATTAATTTGATAACAAAAAAGGCATAGTCCTCTGACTATGTCTCATATTAATATTATCTGGCGACGGTTTTGTCGTCGTCAAGGTTTTTAGTACTACCATAATATGAATTCCAATGGCCAGTTTCCATATGAACCTGATCTGTACCTACTGGTTGTACCCTTACATACCAATACATAGTTTTAGGTTTATTGGTAATGTCATCATCAGATGATGGATTTTGTGCAGGTTCTGTTTCTGACTTAGTTTTTACTACAATTGAACCATCATCTGCTTTAGAAGCTTCTGAAGCTAAGTAAGGATTATCTGGTGATGGATAATTTTTATTAGCTAATGCAACTGCTTCATCGATTGTTAAAGTTCCGTCCGTTTTGTTGGATGAATCATTCGTTGATTGCTTAGAAGAATCAACCTTAGCATTTGCTGATGTATCTTTAACACTTGCTTGCTTTGAACTTTCTTCGGCTTGTTTTGCTTCGTCTTTCTTAGTCGCTTGTTGTTTACTATCTTTTTTAGGTTTGACTTGTTTTTCAGTCTTAGTGTTATCTTTTTTATCATTTTTAGTAGAGTTTTCACTTCCACAGGCAGCCAGTGAGACTGCGATAGTTACAGTTGATAATAGTAATGCAATTCTTTTTAGATTCTTCATAAGATGAGTTCTCCTGTGTAGTCAGTTATTATAATTATTGAGAGGGTATTAGATTCGCTTTAAATCCGAGTCATATGTGTAGTATCTATTTTCAAAGCGTTTTAGATTATCGACTCTTTCGGCAAAACTGGTACAAGTACTTCCATATTCAATTGAAGGGGTAAGTTTATTCGTGAAAGCATCGATGTTTAAGATTAAATTATCGTTGGTAACAACCTGACGTGCACCTGTCAGATTATTAATGAACAAAAGGCCAGAATAACGAATATCGAAGAACTCTTGTAAGGCATCTAGTTCAAGGCTGATTGGAACCTTAATCCGTGGGCCACCGTTTTTCACATCGACCTTAATGATTCTGAATGCATTTCCACAGATTGCTTGCCAGTCAGAATCAGAATTCTTAAGTCTAATTTCAAAGACACTATCACCAGTATTTACTGAGAAGTTTTCAATGAAGAGAAAGCCCTTTGTTATTGAATAGTGATGAGCAAAAGTTTCACGTGAAACATGGTTAAATAGCTTAACTACATGTCCACTAATAAGACCAGAGGAATCATCTGAACATAGAAATGCATTATGTTTGCTATCAAATGCTGGGCGGTCAGCTCTAAAATCTGAGTAGTAGATTCCTTCTTTCTCACTCCAAGTTTCCCAGATGTCATTTTTATCTGGGGTTTGGTTGAATTTGGTGAACACAAGCACGTTATTGTTATTCATATAGCACTCCTTATATGACAAAAGTTACTGACGATATGATTACTAAGTTTCTGTAACGATTAGAATTATATTATTGTTTCTTACACGTGTCAATAGAAAATGTTGAATTTATTATAGAAAATATAATAAAAATGCAGAAAACATGTGAGATATGCGCCATATCAGCAATCTACTTCTGATTAATTTTCTGAAAATAAAAAAGAACCCGAAAAATTTCGAGTTCTTTTTTACAATTTTGGAATATCAAATGGAGCGGTTGCCATAATTGTTAATAGATACTGGGAAAAAATTTCTGGTTTATCTGGAATTGGAGATGAAATCCAATAATCCAAGGCAGAAATTAAAGATTGACAAAAAATGAAACAAGCCATTTCTTTGGGCATTTTATCTGAATGATAATCTTTAAAAACGTTTTCCATAGCCCAGTCATGGTATTTATCATGCAAATATTTTAACCAACGGCCACGTAAATCAGAAGTATACATAACTTTTAATTTATCCCGATTTTCATATAGAGCCACTGGGAAAATTTTAATAATATCAGTTAACGTATTAGCTTTTTGACTATTTTTAGAAAAAGCCGACCAAACATAACGATTGACGTAGATATTAGTAAAATTCATTAAATCAGCAAAAGAATCAAAATTATTATAGAACGTTTTACGTGATAGGCCACTTTCATCGCAGAGTCCTTTGATCGTAATGTCGGATAGCGGTTTGGCACTAACTTGATTAAGAAATTCATCAGCAAATTTTTCTTTAGACTTCATCGTGCATATCCTCCATAATTGTTATTTTGTACAACCTTAAGCATATTAATTATGAGCAGAGAAGACAAGAAAAAAAGCTTCAAGCTGAAATTAGCTTGAAGCTTTGATTTTATTATTGAATGTTTTGCATTGCGTCATGCAAAATGTTTTTAATTTCTTTTGCAGATTTAGCCATTTGGGCATTTCCGTTATCACTAAGGGGAATTTCTAATACTGAGGCAATTCCATCAGCATTGATTACAGCAGGGGTACCCATATATAAATCTTGTAGTCCATATTGACCTTCGATTGGGGCACCAACGGCTAGAATAGCATTTTCATTTCGTAAAATAGCGCGTGAAATTCTGGTTAGTGCTGAAGCAACTCCATAGAAAGTAGCTCCTTTTTTGTTGATGATTTCGTAAGCTTTCTTACGAGTATCATCTTCAAGTTGAAGTAAGTCTTCCTTGGAAACACCACGTTTAGCAGCGTATTCAAGCAATGGAACATTTCCAATTGTAGCTTCGTCTAAGTCAGCAAATTCTGAATCACCATGTTCACCTAAAACATAGGCATTTACACTTTCAGGGGCAATGTTGAATTTATCAGCAATGGCAACCTGGAAACGACCAGTATCAAGCGAAGTTCCTGAACCAATTACTTTTGATTTAGGAAAACCTGATAATTTTTGGGTCGCATAAGCTAAGATGTCAACGGGATTAGAGGCAATTAAGAAAATACCATCAAATCCGGATTCAACAATTGGTTTCACAATCGTAGATAGGATTTTGAGATTTTTACTAACTAAATCTAAACGCGTTTCACCTGGTTTTTGGGGGGCACCAGCAGTAATAACGACTAAATCAGCATCCTTACAATCTGAATATTCTCCCGCATAAACTTTTGTTGGTGAAGTAAATGGAGTAGCATCTTCTAAATCTAATGCATCACCTACAGCACGTTCCTTATGTCTAGTTACAATTACAAATTCTTCAGCAAGTCCTTGTTGCATCATTGCAAAAGCATAGGCGGAACCAACTGCGCCATTTCCGATTAAAACAACTTTTTTATAATTTTTGGTCATTAGAAGTCCCTTTCAATAAAACATTAAGCAATTCTATAATCATAGCACAATTGCCTATGAAGCTAAATTCTGAATGAATTTTTGATTAGAATTAGTAAATGCTTTTTGTAAAATGATATTTTTTAGATCAGGTAGATCGATAACTTGAATTTTATCACCATGTTCGATTAAAGTCTTAGCATTAGCAATGTTAGTGTCATCAAATTGACTGGCCAATTCTGGTTTTTCCATAATTAAGTAGTTAGTTTTAAATGACGCATTAGTAGAAACTGAGCCACCAAATTTACGAATCGTTTGGGTAAGCTTAGTCTTAGAAATTTCATCAAAATTACCGGCTAATACAAATTTTGTTCCAGCAATTACATGGGGCACTCCATCTTTTGGATTGGCAACTGCATGGAGTTTATCATCACGAAGATGTTTGTAAACCGCTGCGGTGGTTACACAATCATTCAAAGCATTATGGGATACGTTATCAATTCCAAAATATTCTTTTAGAGTTTGTAAACGTTTGTTAGCTAAAAACGCCATTTTGGCATTGGCTAATTTCAAAGTATCGATACTTGAAATATCTGCTTTATAGAAATCATTTGCAATTAAAAATTTAATGTCGAAATTAATGTTGTGACCAACAATTGGTAAATCCCCAACGAATGTTTCTAATTTGGGGATGACATCAGCAATCACGGGACTATCAGCAACATCGTCATTTGTAATATGAGTTAAATGTTCGACAAAACTGTTAATTTCGGAATGTTCTGGTTTAACCAAGGTATTAAAAGTAGCAACTTTTTGATCATTTTGGTATTTAATTGCAGAAACTTGAATGATTTCACTATTTTCAACTGATAATCCAGTCATTTCTAAATCAACGACAACATAGTCTTTAACAGGAACTCTTAAATGGTGACGTCTAATTTTATTTTTGTTTGGCATAATATACCTCCTTTTTCATTTTTTTGTTAAATTGTAATTAATATAATTGAGTAATAGTGCAGTGTACCATATAAAAGTGAAATTGTCGACAGTATTCTGTACCTGAGCATAAAACAAACTATTATTTGATTCAACTTTTATACTTAGATTAACCAATATTTTTTTAAGGAGCAGACAAATGAATACGGAAATGGTAACCACTAAACTTGTAGCCGGAAAATCAGATTTTATTGCTTTTGCTGAACCAATCAAAAACATGAAGGAAGCTCAAAGTTTTGTCACTAAAATTGAAAGTAAGTACCCCAAAGCAGATCACGCCGCCTACGGATACAGTTTTGATGTCAATGGTAAACAGATTACACGAGCTAGTGATTCAAAGGAGCCAAAGGGGAGTGCGGGACGAGCAATCTTGCAAACTTTGCAAGCCGAACAAATGCCAAATACCGCTATCATCGTCATTCGCTTTTTTAGCGGCATTTTTCTAGGTTATAAGAATTTATTTAATACTTACAAACAGGTCTCAACAGAAGTGTTGGAAAAGCTAAAGGAGCAAAAACATGCCTAATGAGAATTTTCACCTTAAACGAAAAGAAAGATTTGATAACAAAGTAATTCTAGATTTAGCCTATTTGCTAGTCGATAAATGTCATCTTCATGTTGTCCATGTTGGTTTGTTTAACCACGAAGAATGTGTGACTTTAAACAGTAAGATTGATAAAGTTTTGGATACCGAATATACGTTAGATTATTTAAAAGAAAAGCAGACGCAAATTAACAGCATTACATTAGCTAAACCAGATTCAAATGAGGCACTTGAGATTAAACGAAATGGAACAATTACTACGAATAACAAGCGATTATTTACCCAAAGTGAGGTAGTTGTGAAGGCCTATTTTAGTTACTAAAAATTAAGAGCCATTTTTACAACTTTAACGGCTGTTTGTGTTATTGTGTAGGCGTACAGAACGGTAGTCAGTATCTCCGATTTTAAATATTGTTTAAGTTTGTAATGATTTTTTTGACTAGTAATTCAATTACTAACATAATTTCTGACTACCCTGTACAAACATCCGATTAGTCGTCCTATTTATCAGCATGATAGGGCGATTTGCGTTACATAAAAAATATTATTAGGGGTTCACATGAAATTTTATACTTCAGATCAAGTCGAATTAGACTATGACGATTGCGGAGCAAAAAATGATCCGGTTATCATGATTCTTTCTGGGATTGGTGCTTATAAAGAATCTTGGAAGGCAACCGTCGCCTTTCTAGTACAACATCATTACCGCGTAATTAATCTTGATGCGAGAAACCAGGGAAAATCAGAACATACCAATAAGGGGTTACGAATTTCCCGTCATGCAGTTGATTTGTATGAGTTACAACAACAGCTTGAAATTAAAAATCCAATTTTAATGGGAAACTCTATGGGAGCATCAACGATGTTTGCATATGTTTCGTTATTTGGATCAGAAAATATCAACGGCATTATTGATGTTGATCAAAGTCCCAAAATGATTAATGATACTAATTGGCAATTTGGCTTTAAAAATATCACGTGGGATGATTTCTATTTTCAATTACAACAACAATTTGGAAAATCAACGTTTAAAAACATTGATAACCAATTATTTAACGAGATGCAGGAATTGAAACGTGATTTTCCATACGACAAAAACTTGAATTTTCCATTGTTGTTAGATCATGCAACCCAAGATTGGAGAAGCATCATTATCAATCTCCACTGTCCGTTATTGATCGTTTGTGGAGCTAATTCACCATACTTTAATCCTCAATTTGGACAAGTTGTTTCCAATTTTTCGGATAGTGTTGAAACAATTTCGATTAATGATGCAGGTCATTTAGTAATGGATGAACAACCAGAAAAATTTAACGCCGTGATTTTAGAATGGCTAAATAAAATAGACAAATAATGAAAAATGTTCGATAAAATTAGACAAAAAGCTAATTTTATCGAACATTTTTGGTTTTTCGTTATTACATTAACAATGCTTATGTATGGTATGAAAGTATTCTATAAAGAAAAATATTTACTTTGTGATAAATAACACATATAATGTGATTGTTTATAAATTCACACTTTTTTTGGAGGAAATGCTATGAAGAACATAGTAAATAAACTTGAAAGTTTTAAAATTGATGGAATTGGGTTAATTGCTTATGCAATTGCCGCCGTTGTATTTTTACTAATTATCCATTTAAAAATGCTACCAGCTAATATGCTAGGTGCTTTGTTTACAATGGTTATTTTAGGAAATGTTTTATACTACCTGGGTGCTCATCTACCAATCTTTAAAAGCTATTTAGGTGGGGGAGCGGTATTTGTACTGTTTGGATGTGCGATTTTAGCAATGACTGGTATAGTTCCAGCTTCAGTAGTAAATACAGTTAACTCATTTGTAAGTAAAACTGATTTTCTAGACTTCTTTATTGCTTCATTGATTGTTGGAGCTATTTTGGGAATGAATCGGAAGATGTTATTGAAAGCTTCAATTAGATTTTTACCAGTCGCCTTTCTTTCAATGGCCATTGCCTTTTTGGTTACGATTGGCGTTTCTCAATTGATTGGAAAAGGATTTAGATATGGTGCATTAAATGTTGCTTTCCCAGTCATGGGTGGTGGTATTGGTGCTGGTGCGATTCCACTTTCACAAATTTATCATAATTCATTAGGTGGATCTGCCGCTGATTACCTATCTAACTTATTGCCAGCTGTTATTTTAGGAAACATTTTTGCAATCATGGGTGCTAGTTTATTATCAAAACTAACCGAACATAGTAAATTGAATGGTCATGGGGTAATGATGCCTGGTGACAGTGATAAACAAGTTCGAATTGACCCTAAAATTACATTCCAAAAGATGGGTGTCGGATTGCTATTTGCTTTAACATTCTACATGGTTGCCGTCATGCTTAATGGTGTGTTCCCTAAAATTAATGAATACGCCTTTTTAATCCTCTTAGTAATTGTCTTTAAAGCAACTGGTTGGGTACCTAAGTATTATGAAGAATCAGCCGTTACTTTCAGTAATTCAGTTACAAAAAACTTAACTCATGCGCTTTTAGCCGGGGTTGGATTAACTAAACTTGATTTGGTGGTATTATCACATTCATTAACTTGGCAATTTGTCTTATTAGTTTTTGTTAGTTTGATTTCAATTTCAATCGCCGCTGGACTTTTAGGAAAATTATTTGGTCTTTACCCAGTTGAATCAGCAATTACAGCCGGAATGATTAATAACTCAATGGGTGGTGCCGGAAATATTTCTGTATTAGCCGCATGTGATAGAATGAATTTAATTGGATTTGCTCAAATGGGAAACAGACTTGGTGGAGCTATCATGTTAGTAGTAGCCGGAATCTTTGTTTCCGTATTTGGATAATTAAATTGTGAAAATGTTATATATTGAAAAGAAAATGAGGGGGAAATCCAATGGATAAAAATGTTTTTGAAATACATTCAAGACATACCGGTGTTTTAGGTATCGAATCCGATTTTGATGTATCTAATAAGAAAGAATTGAGTGAAGCATACACTCCAGGTGTAGCTGAAATCTCTAAAGCAATTGAAAAAGATCCAGATTTAAAAAATAAATATACTATGAGTGGTAAATTAGTTGGAGTAGTGACTGATGGAACCGCCATTTTGGGATTAGGAAACATTGGTCCTGCTGCTGGTTTACCAGTTATTGAAGGAAAAGCTTTATTGTACAAAGATTTAGCTGGCGTTAATGCCATTCCAATTGCTATGAATCCTAGTGATGCTGAAACAATGAAGGAAAATATTAAATCAATTTCATTATCATTTGCCGGAATTCATTTGGAAGACATTGCTGCTCCTAAATGTTTCGAACTAGAGGACATGTTAAGCAAGGAATTAGATATTCCCGTTTATCATGATGACCAAGAAGGAACTGCTATTGTTGTATTAGCTGGATTAATTAATGCAGCTAAAGTGGTTAACAAAAATCTAAAAGATTTAAAGGTTTTAGTTAACGGTGTGGGAGCTTCTGGAGTTGCTACTGCTAGACTACTAAATGAAGTCGGAATTAAACATATTACATTAGTTGATATCGACGGTGTCGTTAACGCAGATAGTAGTAACTACAATAAATACCAACGTGCATTGGCTAAAGACTCAATTGGCGTTGCTGGAAAGACGCTTGACGATGTGATTGACGGCCAAGATGTCTTTATCGGTTTATCAGTTGCTAACGTCCTAACTGCTGACCAAGTTAAACGCATGGCTAAAGATCCAATCGTCTTTGCCCTTGCTAACCCAGTTCCAGAAATTGATCCTGAAGTTGCTAAAGAAGCTGGTGCTGCTGTTGTAGCCACTGGTTCTAGCAAATATCCTAACCAAGTTAATAATATTTTAGCTTTCCCAGGATTATTTAAAGGATTACTCGAAACTGGTATTAAAAAAGTTACATACCAAATTGAAGAAGTAGTTGCTAAAGCTTTAGCTGATTTGATTTCTAATCCTACCCCAGATGAAATTGTTCCGGGAGTATTTAATAAGGAAGTCGTACCAACAGTTACTAAATCTATTGAAGACTACAAAGCTAATCTTTAATCAGGAATTGTGATGAATAATTTAGAATTTAGAAATATTAATATCAAAGATGCTGATCAATTTAAGCAGTGGCATGACTTTTTGCAGGCGTTGGGGATTGGTAATTTTAGTCAAAATGAAATTGAACCGTTAGACGGAACAATTGGAATTTTTGATGATGATAAGTTAGTAGCCACGGGTTCATATGCAGGTAATGTTTTAAAATATATTGCCGTTTGCAATTTAAACAGTGAAAATGGGGCATTATTTAATCGGATTGTTTCCCAACTTTTGAGTATCTTAGCGCAAAAAGATATTTTCCATGTTTTTGTGTTTACGAAACCCAAATATTGTAAAAGTTTTGAAAGAGTTGGCTTTTCCTTAATTGTGAAAGACACTGACGCCGCCTTTTTAGAAACTGGCGATCAAAGTATTGAAACTTATCTTGCTAATTTGCCTAAGTTTGAAAATGCAAAAAATATTGGTGCCATTGTAATGAACGCTAATCCCTTTACGAGGGGCCATCGTTATTTAATTGAACAAGCAGCACAACAAAGTGATGTTTTGTACGTTTTTGTAGTAAGTACTGATAAATCATTATTTACCACTAAAGAGCGGACGGCGTTAATTAAAGAAGGAACGAGTGATTTAGATAACGTAGTTGTAGTTCCTGGTGGCGATTATTTAGTTAGTTATGCTACTTTTCCAGCGTACTTTTTGAAAGATACGACCGAAAAAATTGTTTATCAAACAAAAATTGATGCTTTAGTATTTAAAAATTGGATTGCTAAAAATTTGAAGATTAAAACTAGATATCTAGGAACTGAGCCTGAGTCTGCCACAACAAAAGTTTACAATGATACACTTAAAGAAATCCTTCCTCCAGAGATTAAGGTAGTTATTATTCCACGATTAACGGAAAGTAATAAGTACCAAATCATTTCAGCAAGGACGGTAAGACGTGCGATTGCGGATGATAATTTGGATAAGGTAAAGGACTTAGTACCAAGTACCACGTATAATTTTGTTTCTAAAAACAAAGCAACCTTGCAAGATCGAATCAAGAAAGGAATGAAGATTAATGGAAATTAAAAAAACAGCAATTGCTGGAACTCTTGAATCATCTGACATTCAAATTACAGTTAGTAAAGGTAATGATGGGGTAAAAATTAACCTTACATCAGATGTTAAGGAACGATTTGGTAAAAGTATTATTAGAACAATTGAAGAAATTGTAAACAAATTTGGCCTTGAAAACATTAATATCAAAGCAGTTGATCAAGGTGCCCTTGATTGTGTCATCAAAGCTCGGACAATTACTGCAATTCAACGTTCTTTAGGAACTAGTGAAGAACCTGATTGGGAGGTATTATAATGACATTTAAAAAAGATCGTTTACGTAGAACAATGATGTTTGTTCCGGGTAATAATGCTGGTATGCTAAAAGATGCCGGAATTTACGGAGCCGACTCAATCATGTTTGATTTGGAAGATTCAGTTTCTTTAGCTGAAAAAGATTCCGCAAGAAACTTAGTATATGAAGCATTACAAAATGTTGATTATGGTGATGCAGAACTTGTCGTTAGAACTAATGGATTAGATACAGACTTTTTCCAAGCTGATGTAAAAGCAATGGTAAAGGCTGGAATTGACGTTATTAGAATTCCCAAAACTGAAAATGCTGACATGGTTAAAGAAATGGAAAACCTAGTAATTTCTGCCGAAAAAGAATTTGGTATTCCTGAAGGACAAACTCATTTGATGGCTGCCATTGAAAGTGCTGAAGGGGTTTTGAATGTTCCATCAATCGCTAAAGCATCAGACCGAATGATTGGGGTTGCTTTATCAGCTGAAGATTATACAACTGATTTACAAACTCACCGTTACCCTAACGGAAAAGAACTTGAATTTGCACGTAACATGATTATCAATGCTGCCCGTGCTGCTGGAATTGCTGCGTTTGATACAGTTTATACTGATGTTGATAACACTCAAGGTTTAATTAACGAAACTGAATACATTCATGAATTAGGATATGATGGTAAATCAGTTATTAATCCTCGTCAAATTCCAGTTATTAATAAAGTTTTTGCTCCAACAGAAAAACAAATCATTAATGCTAAGAATGTTATTACAGCCATTGAAAATGCAAGACTTGCTGGTTCTGGTGTAATTGCAATGGGTGGTCAAATGGTTGACCGTCCAGTTGCTTTACGTGCCGAAAGAGTTATGAAACTTGCTAAAGCATCAGGATTAGTTGATAAGGAGGGCCATTACATTGGAAAATAAACTTGGAAGAATTTTACCAGACGATTTAATGACAAAGTATGGATATAAACCATTTGAAACAACTGAAATTGGACACCCAACTATTCAAAGAACTGCACCAACAGTTCGAGTATCAGATGGGGATAACAAAGTAACTGATGATCTTGCTAAAATTGTAAGAGATAACGTTAAAGATGGAATGACAATTTCTTTCCATCACCACTTTAGAAATGGTGACTTTGTTTTCAATACTGTAATGAAAGAAATCATGAAACAAGGGATTAAAGATTTAACCCTTGCTCCTTCTTCATTAACTGGTGCCATGAACGATGTTGCGATTGAAGCCATTGAAAATGGAACTGTAACTAACATTACTACTTCTGGGATGCGTGGCGAATTAGGTAACGTTGTGTCACATGGTGCACTTGATGCCCCAGTTATTTTCAGATCACATGGTGGTAGAGCTCGTGCCATTGAAACTGGTGAAATTAAAATTGACGTTGCCTTTTTAGGTGTACCAAATTCAGACCGTTGTGGTAATGCAAATGGTATGTATGGTGAAGAAGCCTTTGGATCATTAGGATATGCTTTAATGGATGCAGCTTACGCTGATAAATTAGTGCTATTAACTGATAACTTAGTTGCTTACCCTAACACCCCAGCTTCAATTCGCCAAACTCAAGTTGATTACGTAGTTGAAATCGACAAAGTTGGTGATCCAGATAAAATTGGATCAGGTGCTACTAGATTTACGAAAGATCCTAAAAACCTAAAAATTGCTAACATGGTAAGTGATGTAATTACTAATTCAGACTACTTCCAAACTGGTTTTTCATTCCAAACTGGTTCTGGTGGAGCTGCCTTAGCTGTTACTAGATACCTAAGAGAAGCAATGATTGATCAAAATGTTAAAGCATCATTTGGATTAGGTGGAATTACTAAACCAATGGTTGATTTACTAGAAGAAGGATTAATCGATAAGTTGATGGATGTTCAAGATTTTGATAAAGCAGCCGCTAATTCAATGAGAGAAAACAAAAATCAACAAGAAATCGATGCATCATGGTATGCTGACCCATATAATAAGGGTGCCATGGTTGATCAACTTGATATTTCTATTTTGAGTGCCTTAGAAATTGATACTAACTTTAATGTTAATGTTTTAACTGGTTCAGATGGAATTATTAGAGGAGCTGTTGGTGGACACCAAGATGCTGCGATGGCTAAGATGACCATTATTTGTGCCCCATTAACCAGAGGTCGGATCCCATCAATCGTTAAGAGTGTTGATACTGCAGTTACCCCAGGAAGCTCAATTGACGTTTTAGTAACTGATTATGGAGTTGCTGTAAATCCTAATCGTGAAGATCTTAAACAACAACTTTCTGATATTCCAGGAATTGAACTCTACACAATTGATGAACTTGCTGAAAAAGCACAAAAGATTGTTGGTCAAGAAGAACCACTTCACTATACTGATAAAACAGTTGGATTAGTAGAATACCGTGATGGTACTATTATTGATACAATTAAAGAAGTTAAAGACTAATTAAAAAAGGGATTCATTTGAATTTATTCAAATGGGTCCCTTTTGAATGGGGGAAATAAAATGAAGACCATTTTTGCAGAGGGAAACCCACAGTCAATTGAACAAGTTTTAAATAATAAAGATCACAGAAATTATTTACAACATCAATTAGTAACAGAATTTCCCGAGGATACAGTTGTAACCGTTAAACTAAATATCCCAGGTCCAATTAAAAACAATCAATACATTGCGAAACTTTTTAAAACTGGTGAACAAGAGTTTATAACTAATTTTAAAGTTCTAAAAAAAGTTGATTTGAATTCAGATGCTGGTCCAGAAACTTTATTTGTGGTATCCATGCCTGCTGATCAAGTAAAACAAAAGGCTATCGCATTTGAAGATGAATTTAACTATCGCCGGTTATTTGATATCGATGTTTTAAATAGCAAACACGGTCATTATTCCAGAGTAGAGAGTGGTTATAGTCCCCGAAAATGCTTAATTTGTAATCAGAATGCGAAAGAATGTGCTAGAAGTAGACAACACTCCGTGGCTGAATTGCAAGATAAGATATCGAAGATGTATGATGAGGAAATTGATGATTAAAAACTATAAAGTACGACAACTGAACAGTGAATCAACTGCAGAATTGGCTGTTGAAGCGATGTTAGCGGAAGCGGTCACTTGGCCTAAACCGGGATTAGTCGATCCAGTTAGTAACGCAGGGCATGCAGATATGAACATTTATACCTTTATAAATAGTTCAGTCACAATGATGCCTTATTTTAAAGAATGTTGGAAACTGGGATTTGAATTCCAAGGTCAATCATTAGTTGAGTTATTTCATAAGTTGCGTCCAATTGGGATGATTGCAGAGAAACGGATGTTTTCAGCTACTAAGGGGGTAAATACCCATAAAGGAATTGTTTTTATTCTGGGCATTATGGTAGCTGCTTTAGGCTACGTTAATAAAAATAGTTTAGGGACTTTGAAAGATTTAATTGATGTTGAAAAAGCAATGACAACTGGGTTAGTAAAAAACGATTTAGGTAATTTATCCGGAACTGAATTAACCGCTGGACAAAAACAATTTCAAAAATTTGGCTTAACTGGAATTAGAGGCCAAACTGAGGCTGGTTTTCCCATCGTTTTGGAAGCAAGTTTTCCTATCTATAAAGCCAGTAAGTTAAGTGAAAATGATAAAAATTTGTTGGCATTATTAGTCATCGTGACTAAAAACTACGATAGTAATTTAATTAAACGAGCCCATAATAACGAAAAATTGGTTTCTGAAATTAAAGCAAATGCTCAAGCAATTGTGGATGAGTATCAGAAGACTAATAGTTTAAATAGAAAACAACTTGATAAGTTATGTATGCAATGTGCTAAGCATAATTTGAGTTTAGGTGGATCAGCTGACTTACTGATTCTGACGATTTTTTTGAATAAAATTACGGATTAAACCATGTAGATGTTGTTCTTATATGGAAAAATAAAAAAACCAAGTATCATATTTAAGCATTATGATACTTGGTTTTTTTTATTAAATATATTGTTATTACTTATTTTTATTAGTGTAACGGTTAATTAAATCTTCTTCAATTGATTCAAGTGACTTGTTACGAGTTTCTGGAACGTAACGGGCAACGAAGAACCATGATAAGAATGCAAATACGGCAAAGATAGCGAATGGACCACCAACGTTATAATGGAATTCAGCTAAAATTGTAAGGAAGAATTGCGATACGATGAAGTTTGCAATCCAGTTAGTTGCAGAACCAATCGCAGTACCAATTCCACGAACTGAAAGTGGGAAAACTTCACCAATTAATAACCAGGCAATTGGACCCCATGAAATAGCAAACCCAAAAATGTAAACAGCAATTAATAACATAGTTGGGATAGCAGCTGCACTGATACTCAAAGTAAAGTTAAGAATTGCAAGCGCAGTTAAAGAAATTCCCATTACTAATGAACCAAAGATAAGAATTGTTTTACGATTTACACGGTCCATAATTAGGTAAGCTAGAACGGTAACAACAAAGTTAACGATACCAATCCCAACTGAAATCCAAATAGCACTTGAAGCTGGGAAATTAAATCCTTTCATAAATACTTGTGGAAGGAAGTAAATAACGGCATTAATTCCGACTAATTGTTGGAACAACATAATTCCGATTGCGACAACTAAAGCAGGACGAGCAACCGTAAATAGTTCCTTCAAACCGCCTTTTCTTTGGTGAGATACTTTTTGAATATCTTTAATTTCTTGATCAGGATTATCTTTTTGATTATTTCTGAGAATCCCAAGAACGTTACGAGCCTCTTGAACTTTTCCTTTTTCAACTAAATAGCGAGGTGATTCAGGAAGTAAAATACCACCGATAAATAATAGGATAGCTGGGATTAATGCTGATCCAAGCATCCATCTCCAGTCACGAATTCCTAATAAATTATGGTTCAAAAATACAAGGTTAGAGACATAAGCTAATAGAATTCCAAGAGTAACCATTAATTGGAACATGGTACCTAAAGATCCACGATGTTCTTTATCAGCTAGTTCAGCTAAGTAAGCTGGCGTTAAAGCAGATGCACCACCAACAGCAAGACCAAGAATTATTCTGGCAATTACCATTGAGATGAATCCAGTTGCAATAGCTGATAAACTAGATCCAATAAGAAATAAGATTGCAGCTAAAATTAATAATTTTTTTCGACCAAATTTATCAGATAGAGATCCGATTGATAAAGCCCCAATTGCAGAACCAATTAAAACGGATGAAGTGATAAATCCAGTTTGTTCAGTACCAAGATGGAAGCTTGATTCAATTAAAGGAGATGCACCAGAAATAATACCAGTATCAAATCCGAATAGTAATCCACCTAAAGCACCAAAAATAAAAATAAATGAAATGCTTAAATGATGTTTTTTCATAGTAATATCCTTCTTTCTTAAGAAAAGATTAAATCTTATAACAACATTATTGTAAGCGCTTACAATAAATAAATCAACCTTTTTAACTATTAAAATGAGTTTTTTTACTAAACAATGTAATCGCTTACATGTTATACTAATCATGATTTGCGATATAACGATAACAAGGAGTATTTATAATCATGACAAATGAAAGCAAAACACAACCACTTTTTCTTAAACCAATTTTCCACCACAAAATGTGGGGTGGGACAAAGCTAAAAGATTTTAATTATCAAATTAATGAAGATCAAGTTGGGGAAGCATGGCTTGCCTCTACATATGGAGAAGATCTATCCATTATTATGAATGGTAATTTTAAAGAACAATCTTTGAAGACCGTTTGGGAGCATCATCCGGAATTATTTAATCATCATCCCGCTGATGAAGCTTTTCCGTTACTAGTAAAAATTTTAGATGCCAAACGAAATCTTTCGATTCAAGTGCATCCAGATGATTACAATGCAGGAAAGTATTTTAAAGAACCAAATGGAAAAACAGAATGCTGGTATATATTATCTGCTGAACCTGGATCAAAAGCTTATTTTGGGCATAAGGCGCAAACTGCTGACGAAATGAAAGCAGCTATCAAAAATCATCAGCTAGCAGATTTATTAAATCCAATTGCTGTCAAACCCGGTGATATGATTTATGTTTCAGCTGGAACGCTTCATGCTTTAGGAGCTGGTATTGTAGCTTTAGAAATTGAACAGAGTTCAGACGATACACTTAGATTTTATGATTTTGATCGGGTAGATGCGGAAACAGGTAAAAAACGTCCGTTACAAGTTGATGAGGCAATTGAGGTTACTAATTTCCCAAATGTTGAACCTGATAAAAAAATGACATTGCCAATTACCGATAAAGATAATAAAGCGCAAACAAGTATCTTACGGGCTAAATATTTTAAAGTTAGCAAGATTAATAATGATAAACCAGCCGTATTTACGACTAAAAACAATTATTCTATCAATATTGTGATTGATGGAACGGGTTCACTAATTATTGATAATCAGAAATATCAAGTAAATAAAGGAATGACTTTTGTCCTACCAAGTCCAATTAGTGAGTATCAATTGGAAGGTAATTTGGACATAATTAGAATTACAGAGTAAAAAAATAATGATAGCTGGGTTTTCCAGTTATCATTATTTTTTTGGTTTATTTTAATTCAACTAAAATTTGACCGGTGCTGCTAACAATATCACCATTATAGTCTTCATGGTTAGTAATTAAATTAATGATTTGAGTACCAGCTTCTTCAACGGTTTTCATATTAGGTCCTTGACGATGATGATTAATATCGGTTGATACACCACCAGGAAATACTCCAAAGATTTGAACGGGTATTTCATTATTTTTAAAATCAATCGCAAACGACTGAATTAATGCATCAAGAGCTACTTTAGAAACACGGTAAGCAGTTGGATTGTACCATTTAACTGCTTCGTAAGGACCAGTTAAATTAGCAATTTTACCCTGAGCATCAGTGACAAATGGTAAAAAGGCCTTAATGATTTCCATAGTCCCAAAAAGATTAACATCAAGCGTTTTTTTAATATCACTTTCTGTGGTTTTAAGGGCACCATGACTCATATCACCAGCAATTCCAGCATTATTTACTAAATAATCTAATGATAAATCATTACTCTCAAATTGATGCTTTGCGGCTTGAATTGTGTTTTTATCATTAAGATCAATTACAATTCCAGAAGCGTTAGCTAATGTATCAATATCACTTAATTTATCAATTGTAGCTCGAACATTTTCTGGCGTTCTAGCAGCCACAATAACGTTAATGTTATTTTTTAGAAAGTCTTTGGTGAGTTCAAAGCCAATTCCACGATTAGCACCAGTAACTAAAGCAGTTTTCATTTTTTCCATCTCCATTTATCTAGTTAGATAATTGTAGTTCTTATAAGTTCTAGGGGTCAATTTATTTGTTTTGAATTTTAATAATGTTAATATGACTACAAATAAGAAAATAGGAGATATGATATTATGGTAGATTCATTGAATGAAGCACACGTAAGAGCAGGCGCAGAAGCAATTGTAACTGGTTTCGTACAATACAACTCTTTAGCTGAAAAAGTAGTTAGTCACGTTGGTATGAACCGGACACCATCTTACACAATTACATTGTCAGATCCTAAAGTAGTTAGTGATGATGAAGCTTTAGCACATTATTTAACAGATCATTTTTATCACAGTGAAATTCATGATGATACACGCGCAACTTATATTTCTAAAGCACCATATGTGCCAACTATTTATGGTGCAAATTCAGATGCTCCTGCAAGTGGATTACCTGCTAATGAAGTATTACAAATTGATGGTAAACCAGCTGCTTTGGCAGTAAATCAACAAGTCTATGTTTTAGTTAGATGTTTCAAACCTAAGAATTTTGATAATTTAGGTCTAGCATTAGAATCAGTTAAAATTCAAAATTTAGCTCATCCACTTCTCTACACTGGATTTGGGGCAGCTGAAGCCTCTGACTTTGGTAAGAATACCGATGTCTTTAACAATTCTAACGTTGATTTTGATGGATTTCCCAACCAAAATTAATTAGTGTGTTAACATATTCACAATTATGTAGTAAAATGTTATTGTTCCAATAGGAATAACATAATGAATTAAACACACTTAAAAGTGACACATATAATTAATGAGAAAAGGAGTCGTAATTTTTAATTGCGACTTCTTTTTTGCGTTAATATTAATTGCATACAGAATAAAAAAAGAAAAGTTAATTGGTAATTATTGTTTAAAAACCCTGGGTTAAATGGTAACCTATTACTAGGATGTTTCCTATTATGCTATTTAAAGAAAGAGGTATAAGGACTATGAAAAAATATTTTGCAAAGTTATTAGTTGCAATTTTCACATTAGGTTTAGGTATGGGAGCTGCAACATTAGCTCAAGCAAATCCATCTAACTTATCAGATGCTAACCAAGGTACCATTACGGTTGTTTACCAAAATGAAAATGGACAAGTTATTCATCCAGCAACTGTAAATACTGGAACAGCAGGAAGTACTTTTACTGCACAAGTACCTACTGTTAACGGATACGCTTTTGATAAAGTTGAAAATGGTCAAAATGATGCTTATGGTCCATCAATGACATACAATGGCTCAAACCAACAAATGGTAGTTGTTTACAAAACTATTGATCCAGTAGCTGCTAAATCTGCTACTGCAACAAACAATAGTTCTAACAGTGCAGCTACTACTGCTAACACAGCATCAGGTAACAATACTAGTTCATCAAGTGCTGCAAAAGCTACTAAATCAGCTACTGCAAAATCAAATAACGGTAGTTCAACTAGCAAGCAACAATCAGATAGCAATAAAAAAGCTACTTCAGATAATGATAACGATAGTAGTGATAAGGCTAGTGATAGTGAAAAAGCTGCTAAAGCTAAAAAAGACAAAGCAGCTAAGGCTAAGAAAGATAAATCAGACAAGTCTGATAAAAAAGATGATGCTGACAAAGCTGACAAAAAAGATAAATCAGATAAAAAAGAAGAATCAGGACATGGCGCTATTATTTTTACAGTAATTGCTGCAATCGTAGTTGTTATTGCCGGTGCATTTGCATGGTTCAAAATTCGTAAATAATAAGTAATTAAAAAAACAGAATCTCGATTGAGATTCTGTTTTTTTGTTTACAGTTTATTTTGTAAGTTAGATCGTTTTATTTTTCCGTTATGCGTTTTTGGTAACTCATCAAGCAGAATAAATTGTTTGGGAATTTTGTATTTCGCTAATTTAGTAGTTAGATAGTCAGTGATTGATTGAAAATCAACGTTACTATCTGTCACCAAAAATGCGACGGGAATCGATCCCCAAGTAGAGTCTGATTTACCCACCACCGCAGCTTCTGCAATTTCAGGTAACTTGATTAATTCATCTTCAATTTCTTTCGGATAAATATTCTCACCACCAGAAATAATTAATTCTGATAAACGACTCTTTAAATATAAAAAGCTATCATCGTCGAGATAACCTAAATCACCGGTTGCAAACCAACCATCTTGAGTAATTGATTTATGATGATTGAGATAGCCAGGGGTAATATTATCTGCTTGTAACATAACTTCACCGATTTGGTTTGATTCGGTTGCATTTTTAATTTTTAAACTAACCGGGAATAGTGGTTTACCAACAGATCCAGTTTTACGAATGGCATCTGCAAAATTTAAAGCAACCACTTGGGAAGCAGTTTCAGTCATACCATATGATTGAATGACATTGATATTAGCACTACGGCATGTTTCTAAAGTAGGCACGTCAATGGCACCGCCGCCTAGTAGCATATAGGAAAAGTTATCATTATAATCTGAATTTTTAACTTCTAATAATTTTTTCAACATATAGGGAACGACCGAAATAATGGTTCCATTTCCGGCGACTAAATCTTGATTAATTAATTTTGCATCAAAATGTTCATATAAACGGATACCCATTCCATAAATTAGACTGCGCATCATAATTGAAAAACCACTGATATGAAATAATGGCACGGCACAGATCCAAACATCTTTTGCTGTGACTGGTAAGTTTAAATCAGCCCCAATTGCACTCGACCAGTGATTACGATAACTTTGCATGACACCTTTCGGCTTTCCAGTCGTACCAGAAGTGTACATGATACTAGTAATGTCATTTAAATTAAATTCAGCTTGGATAAATTTATCGGCAGATTTTATTTTAGAATTCATTAATTCAGATAAAGAAAATGAATTATTAAAGCCAGCAAGTTTAGCACTAAACTCATCAGCATAAATTAATAATTTAACATCTGCGTCCTCTAATTGATATTCAATTTCTGGAACGGCCAGATTTTTATTAATAAAGACAATTTCGATGCCAAGTTGTTGGAGCGCTAAAATGGTGAAGTAGAGTTGGGGAGTATTGTTGCCTAAAATTGCGACTCGTTTCAGTTTTTGCACATCTAAGCCAACTAAATGCTGAGAAACTAGTTGAACTTCTTTTTGTAATTCAGCAAAATTCCAACTTTGTGTATGATAAGAAAGGGCCATTCGATTTGGCGTTAACGAAACTCGTTTTTGCAGCCAATTATCCATTTAGCAAACCTTCTTTATGGGAATTTAGGGAACTTGTCAAAGTCAGGATCACGTTTTTCCATAAAGGCATCGCGACCTTCTTTGGCTTCATCACTAGTATAGTAAAGTAAAGTTGAATCACCTGCAAGTTGTTGAATCCCGGCAAGCCCGTCAGTAGCGGCATTCATAGAAGCTTTGATTAAACGAAGTGACATTGGTGAGCGTTTAAGCATAGTATCACACCATTCCAGAGTTTCAGCTTCGACATCAGCCAAAGGTACAACTTTGTTAATCCAACCCATGTCATAAGCTTCTTGAGCAGTGTAAGTTTTGCACATGAACCAAACTTCTTTGGCACGTTTCATACCGATAGTATCAGCTAATAAACCAGATCCGTAACCACCATCAAAACTACCAACTTTAGGACCAGATTGGGCAAATTTACCATTATCAGCAGAGATAGTAAGGTCACAAACTAGTTGAAGCACGTTACCACCACCAACTGACCAGCCACGCACCATGGCGATAACTGGTTTAGGAATGATACGAATTAAATGTTGCAAATCAAGCACGTTTAAACGAGGAATGCGGTCTTTACCAACATAACCCCCGTTACCACGAACCCCTTGGTCACCACCAGAACAGAAAGCCAGATCTCCTTGTCCAGTTAAGATAATACAACCGATTGTTGAGTCATCACGGCAACGTGCAAACGCATCGATCATTTCTTCAACTGTGACAGGTGTGAAAGCGTTACGAACTTCTGGACGGTTAATTGTGATTTTTGCAATCTTTCCAGTTCGTTCAAATAAAATATCTTGGTAATCATTTTTAATTGTTTCCCATTTTCTAGTCATAATGACCTCCAAATTGATTGTTATAATATTCTTAGTATAAGATTAATTAAAATAGAATGTTAGTGGAAGGATTAACCCGTGAATTTAATCGAATTATTACATATTAAAACTGAATTATTAACGCCTGATAAAGTGATCTTATCAATGGAAATTACACCTGAAATGCAGCAACCGTTTGGTTTAATGCATGGTGGGATTAGCTGTGTGTTAGCGGAAACGGCTGCCAGTATGGGAGCCAATGAAAATCTTGATACTAATAAACAAGTGGCAGTTGGGCTTGATATTCAGACTACTCACTTACGTCCAGTAAAATTGGGACTCATTACCGCTGAAGCGATTTCAGTTAAAATCGGGCATCAAACCCAGACTTGGAACGTTAAAATTTTTCATAATAAACGACAAATTAGTGAATCAAATGTAAATCTATTTAATCAAACACTTACTAATAATTATAACTAGATATGGGAAGATTATGTAGTGATTGTTTTAGTATTTAAAATTTGTTTAACTTAGGACGTAGAATAAACATTTCTAATTTATGAATGCTATCGTTAAATTATTAAAAGAAAAAGGAGAACTTGATTATGTCAGATAGATTAGCTAATAAAGTTGCTATCGTAACTGGTGGGACAAAGGGAATTGGATATGGTGTTGCATACCGTTTTGCTGAAGAAGGCGCTAAAGTAACAATTACTGGTCGTCATGAAGACGAAGGTGATAAAGCTGCTGCTGAACTTAATAAGGCATTTCCTAATTCTGTACTGTTCGTCAGACAAGATGTTTCTGATGCTGAAGAATGGCCAATGGTTTTTGATCGGACTAAAGACGCATTTGGAGAAGTTACTACTTTGGTAAATAATGCTGGAGTTGCGCTTGCTAAAAGTATTGAAGATACTACGGATGAAGAGTGGGAACAAATTCTTCATATTAACCTTGATGGTGTGTTTTATGGATTACGTGAAGGAATTCGTCGTATGAAGAATAAACATCTTGGTGCTTCAATTATTAATGTTTCTTCAATTGAAGGAATTGTTGGTGATCCTAATTTAGGTGCTTACAATGCATCTAAAGGTGGGGTTAAGATGATGAGTAAATCAGCTGCTGTTGATTGTGCCTTAAAAGACTACGATGTTCGAGTTAATTCAGTTCATCCAGGATACATTAAGACTCCAATGGTTCCAAAAGAATTAGAAGATATGATGTCACAAAGAACTAAGACACCAATGGGTCATTTAGGCGACCCAGACGACATTGCCTATGCTTGTGTATACTTAGCTTCAAATGAATCTAAATTTATGACAGGCTCAGAAATGGTGATTGATGGTGGTTATACTGCTCAATAGTAAATACGAAAAAAGCTCTGCAAATTTATATTTGCGGAGTTTTTTTGTGGAACAATATTACATTTTAGAAGTGAGAATTACTTTTCAAGTAATTTAAGCTCATTTAATAATAATTTACGTTGTTTGATTCCTAAGTCTAAAGTGAATAATTGATATTTTGTAACTTCCTTTAAATTTAGACTTTTTCGTAATGATTCAAGCTGTGTGATACCTTCAGCTTGATTATTAATTTCAGTTTGGATTAGATTTTCACGTGCCTCTTTAGACATATCATAACTATAAAAAAGATGAACCATAAAATCAGATTTTATTTTTTTATTTTCAACTGGATGCTGTAAATATTCATTGAATGCTTTACGACCATCTTTAGTGATTGAATAGATTTTCTTATCTGGTTTTCCAGATTGCTCAACTGTTTCAAAAGTTACTTTTCCAGCATCAGTTAACTTGTGCAAAATAGGGTAGATACTACCAAAAGATGCGTTATAAAAGTTACTAAAGATTGATGAAAATTTTTCTTTTATTTCATAACCAGTAGCAGGTTTTTCTGATAAAATTCCGAGAATTATATCGTCACTTTTCATGTTGTCGTCTCCTTGAATTAGTTGGGATGAAAAATACTAATAATGCTAGTAAAAATGCAAATGGAACTGCGTATAAATAAAGATTAGTAAATGCTTTAACATAATATTCTTTAATATCATGTTGAATGGTATTTACTGCGTGAATTACAGATTCTAATTTAGTTATTACTATGTCAGTAATCTGTTTTTTTATTTTAGATTGAAATTGAATCGGTAAATTGTTTTGTAAATGGTGTTCAGCTAAAAATTGCTGATATTGATCATCAACAATTTTTGTTTTGTTATTCATTATTGTATCAGATTTGACTTTAGGATTTTGGGTACTTTGTTGGTGATCTAGATGGTACTTAACTTTTTTCATTGTATCGCTTTTTATTTTTGCTGAGACATTAAGTTGTTCAATGTGAGATTGTGCGGATGTTATAGATTGATGTTTTGCAGTTGATAAATTGAAATTTAAACAACTAACAAAGATTGCAACTGCTAAAACAGTTCCAAGTTGACGAAGTACCCCAATAACACTTTGAGATGCGGTTAATTGACTACCCTTGAACCCTTCAGTTGAGAGGACACTAATCGGTCCAATTAACAATCCGTATCCCGCACCAACTAGACAACAATAGATTATATATAAAGAGTAATTTAATGAACTAGTTAGAGTTGAAAGACCTAAATACCCTATTCCTAAACAAATGAATCCTAATGATAATAGGTATTTAGAATTAACTTTTTTAATTAAAAGTCCTGCTAATGGCGATAGAATAAATATCATTAGACTAGCTGGAGTAATTAATAATGCGGATTCAAAGGCAGTTTTATTGAACATATTAGTGAAAAATGTAGGCATAATTACCATGAATCCAACTAATAATAATTGTCCAAATAAGGTAGAAACTGCCGATATATCGAATTTTCTATTTTTAAATAACATAAAGTCAATCATTGGAACATCAGTGTGATTTTCCCATAAATAGAATAAAATTACTGAAATTATGAAAATAATGGATAATGCTAAAATTCGAAAATCAATTCCCCAAAACCGAACCTGAATTAAAGCTAAAGTTAACGAAAATAATCCAACAATGGTTAATCCAGAACCTAGCCAATCAATTTGTGTGGCTTCTTTTTCCATATTGTTAGGTAAGTAGATAAAGCAAATAATTGCTGAAATTATTCCAATGGGTATATTAATAAAGAAAATATATCTCCAGCCAAGAAATTCAGTAATGAAACCACCAATGGTTGGACCGAATGCAGCAGCTGCACCTTGAGTAATACCCATAAAGAGAGTTGCTTTAGTTTTTAAATTATCTGATTGAGTTGATATACCTAAGTCCATGCTTAGTGGAAACAAAATTGCGGCTCCAAAACTTTGAAAAATTCGTCCAATAATTAAGATGCTAATAGATGAACTAATCCCACTGATTATTGAACCAAGGACGAAAATGATTAGTGCACAAATATAAAATAACTTTTTGCCATAAATATTAGCCAATTTTCCTAACGGTATACAAGTAGCTGCAAAAATTATGGTATAAGCATTCAATGCCCAAGATACATTAGTTAAATTAGTATGTAAATTTGTTTGAATTTCCGGTAAAGCAATATTCATAATGGTTGTATCTAGCATTACAATGAAAATTCCTAAGCACATTGCGAAAAGAATTAGACTAGATTTTTTATTTTTCATAATTATAGCTCCTAAATTTATATAAATAATATTCATATGAATTATATTTATATAAAAAGTAAAAGTCAATAGCTTTTATTCTTCAAGCACCAATAAACTTGTTTTAATGACCAAGGTATAAAATATACCTGTAAATAATTGTTGGAGGTGCGAAATGACCAAAAAAGTGGCAGTACAAAAAACATTATCAGAGGTAGGTAAGACTACTTTAAAAGCTTATGGCATAGAAGTAATTGAATTACCTGATGAAAAAATTACCACGTTGCTTAAATACGCAAGTGATGTTGATGGGATAATTTTGGGAACAGAACCATTTCCTAATGAAACTATTTTTAAAATGCCTAATTTGAAAATCATTGCAAGAAATGGAGTTGGTTTTGACAACATTGACGTTAAATTTATGCGTGATCACAATATTTTTGTTACGATTACCCCTTTAGCCAACGCTTCGACAGTTGCAGAAACAACGATGGCTGAAATTATGGATGTTTCTAAGAATTTATTTAATGATTCAACTCAAATGCGTGATGATGACTGGAACTATAAAAATAACCATATGGGATTTGATTTAGCTGGGAAAACTCTTGGTATTTTAGGCTATGGTCGAATTGGGAAAATGGTTGCTAAAAAGATGAGTATGTTAGATATGCATATAAATATCTATTCTCCACATCTAACCCAATCAGAATACGGAAAAAAGGTCGACCGCAATGCTATTTTTCGTGACTCAGACATAATTACGTTGCATATGCCGGTTACACCACAAACTAAAGGGAGCATTGGCAAACGTGAATTTGAAATGATGAAAAATAATGCAGTTCTTGTTAATCTAGCACGAGGAGCTTTGATTAAGACGGATGATTTAATTACGGCTTTAAAAAAGCAAGAAATTAAGGCCGCAGCTTTGGATGTTTTCGATGAAGAACCATTACCAATGGATAGTGAACTTTATCAATTGAAAAATGTATTGTTAACTCCGCATATTGCTTCAAATACTGTTGAATGTATGAATCGCATGGCAAATGATGCAGCTAGCGAAATAGTAAGAGTATTATCCGGAGAAAAACCTTTGTGGCAGGTTAAAACAAAATAGTAGCAAAAAGAGGTGCAAATTTGCACCTCTTTTTATTGATTATTTTATTTGTAATGTTCTAACAATATTTTCAGTAGTTCTAGTAATATTCGTAGAACCATCTTTTAAAGCATCTGACAATGGTCCAGCATGGCCTAAAATTCCAAATATCGCAGTGATTCCATCTTGGTAAAGTTCATCAATTCCTTTTCCAATATAACCAGCTTCAACAATAACAGGTTTATTGAATTCTTTTGCAACTTGGGCTACTCCAAATGGTGTTTTTCCAAATTTAGTTTGGAAGTCAATTCCACCTTCACCGGTTAAAACAATATCGGCATTTTTAATTTTTTCTTTTAAGTTAATTGCATCAATAACAATATCTATTCCAGGTTTTAAAGTAGCGTTGGTAAAAATTATTAATCCTGCGCCCAGACCACCAGCGGCACCACTACCTGGAACATCTTTAATATCGATATTTAATTCCTGTTTTACCACATTAGCGTAGTTAGTTAAACCGGCGTCTAATTTTTTAACCCCTTCAGCACTTGCTCCTTTTTGGGGACCAAAAACGGCAGCTGAACCATTAGCACCAGTTAATGGATTTGTTACATCACTTGCAACAATAAACTCTGTATTTTTAATTCGGCTGTCTAATTCCTTTGTTGAAATTGAGTTAATTTTATTAAGGCCAGCACCATTAGGGGTAATAATTTTATGATTTTTATCATAGAATTTAATTCCTAAAGCAGCTGCCATTCCAATTCCACCATCAGTAGTTGCACTTCCACCAATTCCGATAATTATTTTTTGAACGCCTTCGTTTAATGCTGCGATAATTAATTCACCAGTTCCAAATGTAGTTGTTATAAATGGATCACGTTTTTCAGGAGGAACTAGTTCAATTCCACTTGCTTTTGCCATTTCAATAACAGCTGTCTTACCGTCACCTAGAATTCCAAAGTAACTGTCAACTTTTTGATCGGGGAGTGGACCATTAACTTCTACAAAAACTTTGTGACCATCAGTTGCATCTACTAGTGAATCAACAGTTCCTTCGCCACCATCAGCCATTGGAACTTTTGTAATTTCGGCCGTGGGCATAGCTTTTTTAATTCCTATTTTCATTGCATCACAAACCTGTTTAGCAGTCATACTTTCCTTAAATGAATCAGGGGCTAATACGAATTTTAAACTCATGATTAATATTCTCCTTATAAGATTCCATACATAATTGTTGCAACAATTGTCATAGTTAAACCAACGCAAGCTTCAAAAGGCACAGCTTTTAAACGGTCTTTAATACTCATATTCATACTTTGTGCAGTGATATGGAAATAGTTTCCTTGAGGCAATTGATCAATTACGGTTGCACCAGTTTGAACCATAACTGCAGCACCAACAGAAGAAATTCCAGTGCTTATAATTGATTGACCAAATGAACCAGTAGCTAGAATAACAGCAGTTGATGTTGATCCAATTGCAGCTCCCATTAAAATCCCAGAAATAGGGGCAAGAAAAGTTCCAGAAATTCCGACGGTTGAAATACCACTTACTACAGCTTTAGATAGGTTAGATGCAGTGATTAATCCAGCAATAGCACCAGCACCAATTAAAATCATAACTGTATTTGTAACTTTAGCTAATCCCTCTTGTGCATAGTTTAAAATGTGTTTTCCTTGACCCATTAAAAGTGCTCCAATAATTGAAGCAATTGGTAAAACGTACATAGCATCGATTTTAACTTCTGCTAGAAATTGAATATGTAAGATGTCACCAATTGGAGATATAAGTAACAATACAATTGCTAAAATTGGCGTAATTAGTGCTTTATGTAATGGAATTAATTTAGCATTTTCAGTTTTGGATGGCATATCAGATTCCTTAACTAATTCACCACGATGTTTAATAATTGAAGCAACCAACACTGTCATTGCTAATCCGCATAATGCTGGAATGAATCCTCCAATCATTACCCTGCTTAAATCGGTATGAAATCCACTAGCGGCAGCAATAGTGTTGGGATTTGGAGAAATTACGTTTCCCGCTTTTCCACCTCCAGATAATGCAACTAGTAGTGAAAGTTTACTGATTCCCGCTTCTTTTCCAACGGACAATGCTATTGGTGCAACAATTAAAACCGCAACTGGAATAAAAACACCAACTGCAGTAATAATCATAGTAGAAAGCGCTAATGATAATATAGCTTGTGCATTTCCAAGTTTATTAACAATTGCATGGGCAATAGAATCAGCAGCTCCAGATTCCATCATTACACCAGCTAACATCCCAGCAGCAAGAACCCTAATGGCAGTTCCCATAATGCTTTGTGTTCCAGTAGTTAAGATGGTAATGGTTCTTGTTAAACTAGCACCACCTAATAAACAGCCTAATATGGCACCTAAAAATAATGAATAAACAGGATTTAATTTTAGTAAAATTAAACCAATTGCGATTAATAAACCAATAATCGCTGCAATCCATGAAATAGTCATAAAAATCCTCCCTAAATTTATTGATATAGATTACCAATTTACATTTATTATACTTTTCTTGTGAATTTATTTTCAATTAAAATGTAATGTTGACAAAATATTCTACCAATAAACAAAAAAAGCACTTTAACCTAGATAAAAATAAGTTAAAGTGCTTTTATTATTTCAAATTATTTAATTGTTCTTTAATTTCATCAATACTTAATTCGCCATTTAAATATTTAGCAAAATTATGATGATCAACTGAGTCATCCATATCATCACGGAAGTCATATTCATTAATTAAACTTTCAGATGCTTTATCACTTAGATTTTCTAATCCAGGCATGTTGATATAAGTCATTAACCAGATTGAATAAATATTACCTAAACTACTCTTAGAAAGTTTTTTAGGGTCAAGATAATCAGCATTTGCATTTCCTAAGGCAACCGCAACTCGAAAATCAGTTACATCTTTGTTTTCTTCAGGATTGGTTCCGAAAACAGCGATTTCTTTTTCTAGGATTTTTGCACTAATAAATTTTCTATTTGCCATATGATCACCTCACTTATTTAATCAATATTATCACGTTAAATCTAAAATTTTAAACAAGAGGGCTTAAGAGAGCTAATCTAAAGTAATTTTTAATCATTTTCACCTATTTCAAAAAAGTTAATTACCGGGGTTTCTAAAATAGCTTTTAGGGTATTACTGAAAGTTTCGGGATTTTCTGGGATGGGTTTTGAGACCCAATCATCAATAGCAGCAATAATTGTGTGAATAAAAATGGTTGCAGCATCATTTTTGGTAAGGGTAGGAGATTCAAAATTATTAAAGATAGTATTTTGGATTACCTCTTTATATTTTTCCAAAATGTGAACCAGCCAAAAACCACGTAAATCAGTAGTATAAATTTTATGCAGAATTTTACGATTTTTATAGATATTATCAGGCAGATATTTATAAATATCTTGGATTGAAAGACTAATTTCTGAAAAATTGGAAGCATTAGGAAGATTCAATTTTTCGTCCAAAATATTTTCTAAATAGATGATTACGTCATATAAATTAGTGAAATTATTGTAAAAAGTTTGACGAGAAATTCCACTACTTTCAACTAATCCAGAAATAGTTATTTCAGATATATGACGTTCACAAGTTTGTTTAAAAAATGCATTAGCAATTGCATCTTTTGAAGCAGTTGTTTTCATTTTAAAATCCTCTTTCAAGAATGTTTAATTATTATAAGTTAAGCGTATCACATTCTACGGAAGGCTTGAACGTTTAAACAATTATTTAATAAATATTTTTAATTAATAAAATGATGTATGATAGATATATTGGCTTAAAATGAAAGGATAGATTAAATGTCAAATAAAATTTCAAAGCAACAAGCTGTCGTCTTATTTACAGTTTGTTTAGCTTGTTTCATGGCATTGTTGGACGTAACCATTGTTAATGTTGCGTTACCTTCAATCCAAGAATATTTCAATAGTTCATATGATAAAACTCAATGGGTAGTTAGTGCTTATACGTTGGTATATGCGGTGGGACTTCTTTTGATTTCCAAATTAGCCACTATTTTTGGACGGAAAAATATTTTCTTGATTTCATTGGTGATTTTCACAGTTGGATCATTAGTGGGTAGTTTTTCAAACACTGCTAACATGTTGATCGTCATTCGTGGAATTCAAGGTTTTGGTGGGGCCGGAATGATGACTCTTTCAATGAGTATCATCGCTCAAGTTTTCAAAGGTAAACAACGTGGATTTGCCATGGGAATGTGGGGAGTTGCTGCTGGTTTATCAACTGCTTCAGGACCATTATTTGGTGGATTGTTAGTTGAGTACTTTGGTTGGCAATCAATCTTGTTGGTTAATGTGCCTGTGGGAATTGTCACTATTGCATTGACTTATTTCTCTGTTCCTAAAAACACTGATATTTCTAAGAGTAATATTGATTTCTTAGGAATCATCTTATCAACTGCGATGATTTTCTCATTTATTTATGGTTTAATCATCAAAGAAAATCACTATGCTTATGCTTGGACTAACATGAAAGTGATGGGCTGGTTCATTGCTGGGATTATTTTGTTAGCAGCCTTTATTGCAACGGAAACTTTGATTAATAATCCGATGATTGATTTGAAAATCTTCAAGAGTTCAACTTTCGTCGGAGTTTGTATTGCCGCTTTTGCTTTAGGTAGTGGACTATACGCATTCTTCACTTACCTTGCGATTTTGATGCAAAACTACATGCAATATACACCACTGGAAACTGGGATTCGGCAAATGTTGATTGGTTGTTTCTCAATCATTCTTGGACCACTTTCTGGTTATTTCTTAAGCAAACTATCACAACGAATCTTAATTAGTGGTTCATTGTTAATCGTTGGTTTAGGTATGGTAGCGATGAAACTTCAATTGGGTTACAGCTCAACTTGGGAAGTCTTAATTGTTTCGTTTGTGTTCTTTGGTATTGGGAATTTCTTCTTGAATACTGTACTTTCAAATACGGCCGTTAGTTCGGTTGATCCACGTCATATTGATATGGCATCTGGTTTGGCAAATGTTTTCCGTCAAAGTGGGATCACTTTTGGGATTGTTATTTACGGAATTGCGTTAACTAACGGATATAACAAACACATCAATGATTTGTGGGGCAACATGCATGTCATGGTTCCCGGTATGAGTCAAAAGATTCAACACGTCTTTACTAATGCTGGTCCATTTTCTGGTAAAGCCATCGTGGATAAAATGAGTGGTTCACAATTGAGTCATATTTTTGATTTCAGCCAAGTGAATACGATTGTATCTCATGCTTACTATGTCGGAATGCAAAATGTGCTTACTGTCGGAATTGTTACTTTCTTGATTGGTGCCGTGCTTTCATTCATTTTGATTAAAGATAAAAAATTAGGTTAATAAATTGAGATAGATCACGTTGGTGGTCTATTTTTTCGTATATAGTAAAATAGGTAAACGAGGTGAACGTGATGAGTGATAAAACGAAAAAAGAAGCTGAAAATGAACAAGCCAGAAAAGAAGTAGAGAGTGGAAATACTCATTACATTGGCGATACTATTGAAGATTTTGAAAAATGGGCAGATAAACAGTAAACAAAAAGCCATCAGATCAATAAAATCTGATGGCTTTTCATATCCAATTATTTATTAAATGGATGTTCTTTAAATAACTTACTATAGAATGAAATTTCATTCACTGTGGCAGCAAGTTTTTTAGTGTAATATTCCTTTGATGGGGCATCTGGTTGATAATCACCATCTAATTGGAAGTTTTTATCGACATTTCCAATTACAGTTGGTTTTGGTAATGTGAAGAATCCAAGTTGACTCAAAGTTGGCAACAAACCAAGAAAGGCAAATTGACCACCACGACCGTTATTAGAATAAGTAATCACTTTGGCTGGTTTATCTTTTCCTTCAAATGCTAAGAAATCCAAGGCATTCTTGAGAACAGCTGGGACAGAGTGGTTATATTCGGGTACTAAGAATAAATAACCATCTGCTGAATTCATATCATCAACCCATTTTTGTTCGTTAGCTTGTAAAGCACGATTCTTGTTTTGCATTGGGGGAAGATCTTCATAGAAGAATGGTAAATTAACCTCTGCCAAATCGATAAATTGAAGTTCAACATCATTTTCTTGTTCAAAAAAGGCTTTTTGTTGTTCTAAATTTTTAAATAATCCACGACCTAATGAGGCTTTACGGGAACTACCCAAAATTACGTTAATTTTTGTCATTTTTAATCTCCTTATTTTTTCTTTCCATTTGAATATCAATAATTAAAACAATTACCAACAAAATCAATCCGATTAGATAGACGTTGTGTTGTCCGAAGATGAATAAAGCATGGTCATTAGTAATATTACTGATGTTTTTGCCAACTTTGAAACTCATAAACATAAATAGCAATGAAGTTGCGGCAGCGTTACCAGTTACCATTCCAAAATTTCGGGATAAAGCGTTCACACTACCAGCCACACCAAGTTCAGTTTTAGGTGCTGAACTCATAATCATGGCGTTATTTGGTGATTGGAAAACTCCATTTCCGATTCCCATCATCCCGATGAAAAGCAAACATTCAATTAACGGACTATTGATGTTTAAAATAAATAATCCTAATTGAGTTGCGACTAAGACGATTAATCCGGTCATGGTAACCTTACCAATTCCTTTTACATCAGCTAAGTGACCAGAAACAGGTGCTACAATTACTTGAATAATAGGTAAAATAGTCATCATTAAACCAGTTACTGCAATTGGCACCGTTCTGATATCTTCTAAGTAAAATGGCATTAACACCATATAGAAATTGTTGGTGATAAAGACAATAAAAGCACTGAAAAGTCCAAATGAGAAGTGAGCGTTTTTAAATAAATGATAATCAATCATCTTAGTTGATGCTTTGCGTTCAAAAACAACGAATAAGGTAAACGCAATGATTGCAATGATAATTAAACCTAGTGGTAATGAACTAGCATATCCAAGGTTTTGACCAGCATACATAAAACCAAATAATCCAATAATACCGAGAGCAAATAAACTCATATCAAGCCAATTACTTTGAGCATCGGGATTAGTTGCACTAGCTGGAAGAATAAAGTGACTAATAATGATAATCACAATTCCAATTGGAACATTAACCCAGAAAATTGATGACCAATGGAACTGGGCTAATAATAGTCCACCAATTCCTGGTCCAGCAATCATTCCAAGCGCCACGAATGAACCAATCCAACCTAAAGCTTGGCCACGTTCGTTTGCGGGAAAGACCTCTGTAATAATTCCGTTATTATTACTCATGGTCATTGAAGCTCCTAATGCTTGAATGAGACGAGAAACTAACAAAAAAGTTAGATTATTACTCAAAGCTGCGGTCAATGAACCAAGAGTGAAAATTATCATCCCGATTTTAAAAATTTTCACTTTACCATAATGATCACCAAGTTTACCAAATGGGATTAGTAACGCACAAATTCCGATTAGATAGACGGAAACCACTAATTCAGATAAACTCATGGTAATATGTAAATCTTTGTTAATGACTGGTAAAGCAACGTTTACAATACTGGAATCGAGCGTATTCATAAACGTAATTAACCCAACACACATTAAAATTAACCATCTTTTTTTGTTGTTCATTTAAATTCCTCTTTATTATTTATTCATGTGAATATATAATAAGGCTAAATAACATCTAAGTCAATTTTTATTCATGTGAATAAAAAGGAAGGATTCAAAGTGAATCAAGCTGGTAAAAATCTAAAAACTGAATTAACTAAATTCTTAAATCAAGATCATGATAATGACGATGAAAAATCATGGATGATTGCACAAACTGATAATCCAACGACGAAAAAACTGCTATCTAAATTATCGACGCGAGCATTAGAAACAATTGAAGTGATTGGTAAAAGCAACAAAATTCATATCAAGGATATTCCTGAATTAGTAGGAGCATCACAACCAACAATTTCGCGGATGATGGTCAAGTTAGATGATATGGGAATTGTTAATGTAACTTTTTTATCGGAAAACAAGAAAGAAAAAATTGTTACTTTAACTAAAAGTGGAATGGAAATTTTTGATTTGCATGATCAGTTAGAGGATCATTTGCAAGATAAACTCACATCAATTTTCAATCATTATTCAGCAGATGAATTAAAATTATTTTCCAAATTGATGCGAAATATTAATGAAATAAAGTTATAAAAAGGTAACAACTCATAGTTTTATGTAACATATAAAATATAATTATTTCCAAAATAAAACCAGCTAGGGATTATCCTAACTGGTTTTTATAATTATATGATTAATTTGTAGTCCTTTTGAATACAGTTAGATGATACTATAAACAGAGTCACTCAAGCTGGTTACTTGAGATGACAAGTGGTGAAGAAATGGACATTTCTGATCACGGTGGGAGTCGAGAAAGTTTGCAAAATTCATTTAACAATCTAGTGGCATTGCTACTAGTATGTATCATTACTTATTTGTTGAAAAACAAAAAGTAGACAAAATAAAAAGAACGTTAGTTGGTTACGCTAATGTTCTTTTTGTTTGGACTTTTTAATGGTTACTTAAAGAAGTCTAAATTATTTGCTAATTCATTTAACACCTAAATTATATCACAAAAGTTATAAATCTTTCATTTTCAAGCGATTGAAAATCAAGACGAAGAAAATACCCTCCACTAAACCTTTAATTAAGTTAAATGGAGCAATTCCAATTAAAACTAGTTTTGAAACAGAGTAACCTAAATCAAAACCAAGTAATTTAATATAGAGCGGTAAGAAAACAAAGTAATTCAAGATACTCATCACAATCATCAAAACAATTGCGGTAATTACAACTGGAATGAATTGCTTGAAAGTTTTGCTTTGAATATCTTGTCTGAAAAAGTAGTAAATTCCAATGAAGATTGCAGAAACTACTAAAGAACTGGATAATCCAACGAGCTGGATCACCGAAAATCCAGTGGTTAACCAGTAAAGGAAGAGTTTCAAAACAGTTATTTCTAATGCAGCTACTGGACCTAAAGTAAAGAGACCTAGTAAGATTGGCAAATCAGAAAAATCCAATTTTAAAAATGAGACAAATGGGAGAATTGGGAAAGCGATAAACATTAATACATATGCGATAGCAGCTAAGATAGAAATTAAAACGAGTCGTTTGATGCTTTGATTATTAACTGACATAATATCACTCCTAATTATTTATTTTGTAACAACTAAAAAATACCAATAAAAAAACGCCCTGCAAAAATGCGGGGCGTTTGGTTTATTTTCAAACTGAATAAAACTTTAAGACGACGCAAAAACGCCATCAAAGTGATGTGATTCAATGAGAACTTCTTCTCCCATCCAGACTATACTGTCGGTTCTAGATTTGCACTAGATCAACCGCTTAACGCGGGTCACGGACTTCAAAATTATTTGTTACCGTCGGTTGGGAATTTCACCCGGCCCCGAAGAATTATTATTTAATTGTTAAAAATAATATATTACAGAATGACCAAAGATGCAATACTATACTTTGTGAATAGTTGCACTAATGCTTGGAAGCTAGTAAAATAGTTGTGTAATATATTACAAATTAAGTTTAAAGATATGGAGTTTTTTTAATGGAAAAGAAGAGCTTGAGTTTAGGCTCACTAATATTAATGATATTTACTTCAGTTTTTGGGTTTGCCAATATACCAATCGCTTATTATTTGATGGGTTATGCATCAATTATTTGGTATATTTTGGCAGCCTTTTGTTTCTTTTTACCATATGCCTTTATTATTGCTGAATTTGGGGCTGCATTTCCAGATTCCAAAGGTGGAATTTATACCTGGATGAGTAATTCGGTTAATGAACGCTTTGCCTTTATTGGAATTTTTATGTGGTATACCTCATATATTATTTGGATGGTAAAAACTGGATCTGCAATTTGGGTTCCATTATCCACTGCTATTTTTGGTGAAGATCAGACTAGTACCTGGCATTTGTTAGGATTAAATGGAGTGCAAATTGTTGGAATTTTAGCCTGCTTATTAATGATTGTTATAACATTTTTAGTTTCTCGAGGAATGGATGGAATTAAGAAGGTTACTTCAATTGGTGGGTTGGCTACGATGTCGATTAATGTCCTATTAATTTTAGGGGGTTGCTTTGTATTAATTTTGAATGGCCACACCTTACAACCGCTTAATTGGTCAGCTTTATTTGTTTCTCCTAATCAAAATTACGTTGATATTTTTAATATTCTAGGATTTGTAGTGTTTGCTATTTTTGCCTTTGGTGGATTAGAAGCAATTTCCGGTTTAGTTGATCAAACTAAGAACGCGAAACGCAACTTTCCGTTAGGAATTATTATTTCAGCAATTACCATCACAATTGGATATAGTTTAGGGATCTTAATGATGGGGTCCTTTACCAATTGGCAACAAGTATTGGGCAATAACCCTAACGTTAATTTAATTAATGTGCCTTATATTGTAATGAAAAATTTTGGTTATCAATTAGGTCTCGCACTTCATTTATCTGATTCAGTAGCAATTCAAATCGGAATTTGGATTAGTCGTTACGTTGGGTTAGCAATGTTTTTAACTTTAACTGGAGCATTTACGACGTTAATTATTTCTCCACTTACGCAACTAGTTGAGGGAACACCCAAAGCAATTTGGCCTAAGTTTTTTAATAAGAAAAACGCCTTAAACGTACCGATGAATGCCTTAATCGTGCAATGTGTAATTGTAATTATTTTAAATCTAATTATTTCGTTTGGTGGAAAAAGTGCGCAGTCATTCTTCAATGTCTTGGTTACTATGACGAATGTGGCGATGACCATTCCATACTTGTTTATTGCATATTCATTCTTAGGTTTTAAGCAAAACAAGCAGATTGAAAAGCCGTTTGTTTTTTATAAAAAACCTTGGCAAACTAAGCTAGCAGTTTATGTAGTATTAATTACTGTGGGTGCTGCAATTATCTTTACTGTGATTGCGCCAATTGTTAACGGACAATACTTAACTAGTTTTTTGATGGTTTTAGGACCAGTTTTGTTTGGCTTAGCCGGTTACCTACTTTTTAGGCGCTATGAAAATAAAATTTAAGTTAAAGGACCAATCTTTGGTCCTTTTTGTCTGCATTCATAATCGTTGTTTAGTACTTTCAAAAAAGTCATAATAAAAGTAATTATAACGATTACAAACGAGGAATATATTGATAAATTTTACAGCACAACAATTAGATAATGGATATTTAAATCGGACACCAAAATGGCAATTTATATTAATTTGTCTGCTTTATCCGATTTGGGGCGCAATTGCGAGTCTAAATGACATTTTAATTACCCAGTTTCAATTTTTATTTTCATTAACTAATTTAGAATGTTCGTTTGTACAGATTGCTTATTTTGCGGGTTATTTTTTAACGGCTATTCCTGCTTCCAGGATGATTAAACAAACTTCTTATAAGTTTACGATTGTCGTTGGTTTATTGGTCATTATTTTTGGTTCGATGTTGTTTTTACCAGCGGCGCATTTAGCAGTTTATGTTTACTTTTTAATTTCGTTATTTTTAATTGCGGTTGGTTTGAGTTTCACGGAAACGGCAGCCGATACTTATAATGTATTGTTGGGAAATGAAAAGCAGCGCTCGTTACGGTTAAATATTGCACAAACTTTTTTGCCAATTGGATCAGTGGTTGGAATCTTGTTAGGTCAATATTTGATCTTTAGTAAAGGATTAAATTTAAAAGTTAAATTAGCCAGTTTAAGTGAATCTAACAGATTAGTGTTTATTAAAACAGAGTTATTGAGGACGCTACAACCATATAAATATTTATTAATCGTTTTAATTATTTTATTGATGCTATATTTAGTAACTAAATTTCCGCAATGTAAACCACAAAAAGTTACCCAACCGCAGTCGTTATTTACAACGGTTAAAACGTTATTAAAAAATAAATCATTTGTATTCGGACTATTTACTGAATTTATGTATGTTAGTTTAGAAGTGTCCGTTTGGACGTTTGTAATTAGACTAGTATTGTATTTAAATCCAGTTATTACGGAACAAAATGCTTCTACATATGCAATCTATGCCTATATTGCGTTCTTTTTCGGTAGATTAATTGCTGATAAGCTTATTCAACATTTTAATGAAATGAAAGTATTATTAGTTTATTGTATGTTGGGATTTATCACGATTATTTATATTGTGATGGTGAAAAATATTTCGGCTATCTATGCGGCCGTTCTAGTTTCTGGAATTATGGGACCCGGATATGCTACGATTTATGCTGAAACTTTAGGTTACGTAAAAAATCCAGCAAATAATGAAACAGCCGGTGCTTTAATTGTAATGACATTAATTGGTGGAGCTTTTGGTCCGTTTATTCAGGGATGGATTGCAGATATAACTGGATCAATTTCAATATCATTTGTTTATCACTTATTAACATTTGGAACTATGATTGGATTTTCCATTTATAGTATTAAACAAAAAAAGGAGAATTATAATGACAGAAAGTAATTTTCAATATGATGTTTTATATTTAGGAAGTGGACACGGTGCTTTTAACGGAGCAATTCCACTAGCCCAAAAAGGATTTAAATTAGGGATTATTGAAGCCGGAAAAATTGGGGGGACTTGTCCTAATCGGGGCTGTAACGCCAAGATTTCGTTAGATATTCCGGTTAAAATTAAGGATGCGGTTGATGCTATGCAAGGTCGCGGACTAGAAGGTACAACTAAAATTAATTGGAAAGCTAATGTCCAACACGAAAAAGATGTGATTGCTTCATTACCAAATGCAATTGAAACAAATCTAAAATCTGTGGGGATTGATATTATTCATGGATACGGTAAATTGACGGATGCTCATACGATTGAAGTTGATGGGCACAAATATACCGCTGATAAAATTGTAATTGCAACTGGAGCTCACTATAATAAACTCGATATTCCTGGAATTGATTTGGCTCATGACGGAACCGAATTTCTTGAATTAGAAGATCAACCAAAACGGATGACAGTAATTGGCGGTGGATACATTGCAATGGAATTTGCTACGGTGGCTGCTACATCAGGGACTGAAGTTACCATCTTACTTCATCACGACAAAGCCTTACGCCGTTTTTATCAACCATTTGTTGAAGAATTATTAAATGATTTAACTGCTAAGGGCGTTAAAATTATCAAAAATGTTACTCCGCAATCAATTGAAAAAAACGCTGACGGATATGTTGTAAAGACTGACCAAGGTGAGATTGCTTCTGATTGGATTTTAGATGCAACTGGTAGAATTCCAAACGTTGATGGGATTGGACTTGATAAAGTAGGTGTTGAATATGATAACCGCAAAGGGATTAAGGTGAATGATCATCTTCAAACTTCAGTTGATAGTATTTATGCATCTGGGGATGTATTAGATAAAAAAGTTGGTAAACTAACTCCAACGGCCATTTTTGAAGGATTATATTTAACTAAATTGTTCTCCGGTGTTACATCTGATGCGATTGATTATCCTGCTGTTCCAAGTGCAGTATTCACTTCACCAAGAATTGCTGAGATTGGTGTAACCCCTGACGAGGCTAAAGCTAATCCAGATAAATATGATATTAAAGAGGTAAATCTAGCGGATGATTGGTTCAGATTTGCACTTCGTCAAAATGAAGGTCATACAATTACCATTTTTGATAAAAAAGGATATCTAGTTGGAATGACAGAAATTAGTTCTGAAGCAGATACTGCAGTTGGAAGTATCTTGCCATTCATCGAATTGAAGGTTAGTCCAGAAAAGATGGATGACTTTATTACATTATTTCCAACGATTGAATCAGAAACAAAACATCATTTATAAGATGAAAAGTTGCCAGAATTATTTCTGACAACTTTTTTGATTGTTTTTTCACAATGAAATGTGTATACTTTTGATTAGTAAGTTGTACAACATCAAGTTGCACACATTCGAAAAGGAGAGATATTATGAAAGTCGCTGTTATTGGTTCATCTCATGGTGGTTATGAAGCTGTTAGAGGAGTTTTGCATGATTTCCCCAATGCTGAAATAGATTGGTATGAAAAGGGGGACTTTGTGTCATTCTTATCATGTGGAATGGAATTATATCTTCAAGGAATTGTAAAAGACGTTAATTCAGTTAGTTATGCTACGGTACCTGGTATGGAAGCTAAGGGTGTACATGTGCATATTAATTCAGAAGTTACTGATATTAATCCTGAAAAACATACTATGAAAATTGTTGATGTAAACAACGGTAAAGAAGTATCAACTAACTATGATAAATTAATTCTTTCAGTTGGTGCACTACCTTTTGAATTACCAATTCCAGGTAAAGAACTTTCAAATATCTATGCTATGCGTGGACGTGATTGGGCAATTAAATTAAAAAAAGCTGAAATTGATCCAGAAATTAATAACGTTACGGTAATTGGTTCTGGTTATATTGGAATTGAAGCCGCTGAATCATTCAATCGTGCTGGCAAAAATGTCACACTTATTGAACATAATCCAAGTATTCTTGGAACTTATCTTGATCCTGAATTTACTGATATTCTTGCAAAAGAAATGGAAGACCACGGTATCACTGTTAAAACTGGTCAAAGTGCTAAAGAATTTATTGGCAATGATAAAAAGCAAGTTTCAGCCGTTGTTTCATCAAATGGTGATGAATTTCCAGCTGATCTTGTAATTGAAACTGCCGGAATTCGTCCTAATACAAAATGGCTTAAAGATATCGTTAAGCTTGATGACCATGCCATGATTGTAACTGATGAATACCAACAAACTAGCGAACCTGATATTTTTGCGGTTGGTGATGCTACTGAAGTTGAATTTGCCCCAACTGGTAAGAAACAACTCATTGCATTAGCTTCTAATGCCCGTCGTCAAGGTCGTTCAGCGGCTTATAACTTGAACGAAAAACGACGTAAAACTACTGCAGTGTCTGGCTCATCAGCACTCCATGTATTTGATTACAAATTTGCTTCAACTGGGGTCAAAGAAGTAACTGCCAAAAAGATTGGTGTTGAAGTTGAATCAGTTTTTGTTACTGATACTAAAGTGCCACCATTTGTACCAGCCCCATACAATGCTAAGGTCTACTTCAAATTAACTTTTGATCCTAAGACTCGTGAAATTAAGGGTGCCCAAATTATGTCTAAGATGGATACGACTGCTAACATGAATACTATTTCATTAGCAATCCAACAACATATGACAGTTGATGATTTGGCATATGCAGATTTCTTCTTCCAACCAGGCTTTGATCGTCCTTGGAACATTATGAATATTGCTGCTCAAAAGGCTCAAGACAAATTAGATAAATAATTATAATTGAAAAAAAGTTGCCAGAATTATTTCTGACAACTTTTTTACTATGTAACATTTTATAAGACAACGTAAACGCTGATATAATGGGAATCATTGCTATTTAGTATAATAAGATTATATTGATTTGATAAGTATGCTTAAAAATTAAGCTACTAATTTTTTAATAAATATAGTATCTTCAATAAAATATAAAACATACTTATTGGAGGATTATTATGAACGAAAAAACATTTGAAAGAATTATATGTTTAGCATTATTAATTATTACGGGAATTTTGACTTTATGTTTTGGTTTTACTGAATATGCGAAAACTGCATTAGCTATTACTGGTTTTTTTGCTATCTGTGTAGAAATTAGATGGGTTATGCTTAAAAAGCACGATGAAAACCTATAAAAGTATTTTCCCTCATATGTTATGATTATGTACAACATAATTAACAGGGAGGGTGCAATTGTTTTGAATTTTGCTAAGAAATTAAAGGAAACTAGAATCGATAAAAATTACACTCAAGAAGAACTGGCAAATAAATTAAATGTTTCAAGAAAGACATTATCTGGATGGGAAAATAATCGTAGTGTTCCAGATATTGCGACAATTAAAATTATTGCAAATAAGTTAGATAAAACAGTTCCATTTTTTATTGATGAAGAAAATAGTGTTAAACATAGTAAATTTAACGATGTATTAAACTATTTAAATATGATTATTCTTATTATTAACTTTATTACAAGCTATACACCATTTCATATTATAGGATTATCAACTTTTGAGATAATTATCATTATTACTATTTTAATTTCGAATGAAAAAATTAATTTTAAAGTAAAACCAATTAAATATCGGAAATTAATTTTATCCGTAATTTTTATAGTTTTTGCTGTTGTGAATATTGATAATTCAGTTACTATTCTTAAACAGTTTTATATAGGTGGCTTTTTTGGATCTTTGTTACGAGCAGTCGTAATGCTTTTTAGTACTAATTTAATGATTGAGTTTTTTGAACGTGAATAAATTAAAGGAATATAGCCTACAAATCTATATTCCTTTTTTACATATATATTTTTTTAGCAACTTTCATTGCCGTCCAACCTTTGGCCAGCCAGCGTAAAAGGCAAGTTGAGTAATAATTTCAACCATTTCAGATTTTGTTACACCATTTTCTTTGGCTTTTTGAATGTGATATTCAAGTGGGCCAAACATTCCTGATGTAAGTAGACAGGATACTGTGATTATACTTCTTTCTTTTGCAGAAAGTTCACTCTCACGGTTCCATACTTTACCGAATAACATATCATCATTTAATTCAGCAAACTGTGGAGCAAATTCACCAAAATTATCGTGACCAGCAGTTTGTTTTGCACTCATTATTTCATTTCCAATTTATCATATTCAGCATCAGAAACTGGTTCCAAGAAGTCTGATTTACCACTCGTAATACAGATATGTTCAAACCAACTATCTTTAGTAGCACCGTGCCAATGTTTAATATTGTTCTTCGTAACTACAACATCACCAGGGACTAAGTGACGAGCAGGGTTGCCTTCTTCTTGATACCATCCTTCACCACCAGTAACCAATAAAATTTGGTAGCCATAGTGAACATGCCAGTTGTTGCGGGTTCCAGGTTCAAAAGTCACATTACCAACAGTTGCATCCAAATCAGGGTCGTTAACCAACATATCTAAATAACTTTTCCCGGTGAAAAATTTACCGTAGGGATTTGGTTCACCAATGGGAAAGATAACACCATTTTTAACGTTTTCATTTTTTGCCAATTTAGTTCTCCTTATTTAAATAATCATCAAATGATTCAGTAATTGAATGATCTAATTTACCGTCATACCAATCAATTTTCTTAGTTAAAACGTGTAAATTCATTTGCATTTCTTCAATTTGCGATAGGCAACGATCTTCTACTTTTTCCAGTAATTCACGGCGAGCCACAATTGTGGAATCACCTTCAGCACGAAGTTTTACATAAGTTTTGATCTCACTCATCGACATTCCAGTTCCCTTTAAGTGAAGTAAAAAACCAATCCACTTAATGTCATGATCAGTGTAAAAACGCCGATCATTAGCATCGCGAGCTGGGACAATTAATGCTTCTTTTTCGTAATAACGTAGCGTATAAGTTGAAAGGCCAGTTAGTTTAGAAAACTCACCAATTGAATATTTTGCGGTCATAATTTACTCCTAGTTCTAATACATTGGAACTGGTCCGTCAGTTCCTGGTTTATCGATTCCCAGACTACTAAACTCATGTAGCTTGGGATTTTTAATTATTTTAACAATTAAATCAGCAATACTAGCACGTGAAATAATTGTTCCTTTAAATGGGGTGTCTTTTTCAGTTAATTCATAATCAATTTTGGCACCATTATTCATATAAGCTGCTCGAATGATAGTGTAATCAATATCTGAATTTTCAATGATTTTAGCAGCCCGACGAGTATCATTCATAATCTCAGAACCAACTGAACTTTCCACCCAATCACCAAATGGATTAGGGACTTCATGATATAGACCTAAGCCAGTGACATAAATTAATCTTTTGACATGATTTTCGTCCATAGCTTTGACAATGTTTTTTACCATCGGTTCAAAACGACCACCAAGATTGGCATAAACAATATCAATATTTTTCATGGCGCTGTTTAGTGTATCAAAGTCGTTTACGTCACCATCAATAATACTTTCTCGATGATCATCAACAGCATGGAGACGATTAGCATGACGTAAATATAACGATAAATGATCGTCGGTTTCATTTAATAAACGAGGTTCAACGAGTCTTGCGATTTGTCCGTATGCACCTAAAATTAAAATATTCTTCATAAGATTACTCCTTTACGATATATTTCAATTTTAAGAATATTACTTAGAGTGTACTCTAAGTCAAACAGAAAGAAAAAGCTATCGAAATTAATCGACAGCTTTAAACTTATTTATTCATAATCATCCAAGATTTAGGAACTAACAAGGTATGTTGTTCCTTAACTAAATTATCTTGTTTACCCAAATTAAAGAGTTTTTTGTAAGTATCTGATTTGTATTCCCAAGTAGTTTTCTTAGTAACTAATTGAGAAGATTCAATGTTTACAGCATCATACGTAGCTGATTTCTTAGTTGATTCAACAATTTTCTTTTTGTTAGGCACAAAATGTGGTTTAGCTTCTTTATCCGTAGCTTTGTCTTTATAAACTAACACAAAATCTTGAGATCCAATTTTCTTAACAGCAACAGCTTTCACTGGCGAAGCCTCAGGAGTGATTGAGTAAACTTCATGAGTAGTAGTCTTAGTGACTTTTTCCATTCCGTAATGGCTGTGCATATTGGCTGATAATAAACTAATACTGGCAATTAACAACACTGTAAAAATTGTACCAAGGGTCATGCTTAAAATCTTATTTTTAATCAATAGCCAACCGGCAAAAGTTAAAACGACTAAAATTACAATTATCCATAAAATCATTTGGTTGCTCCTTTCTCGTTTTTAACGAAGAAGACAAAGATTAATCCGATGATGGCAAAACCTAATCCAATTGCGAAAGCCACTTGAAAACCATCAAGTGATGCAGAAATTGCTTGGTTAGCAAATTTAAGTGGATCTGATAGTTTTAAAGATTTGGTTGGTGCATTGTTATTAATGATATTTTGTACCACTGAAGTCATAATAGCGACTACGATACTAGAACTCACTTGACGAAGTGTATTGTTTGCAGCAGTACCATCAGCACCTTTTTCAGTTGGAAGAGCATCCATAGCGGCGGTAGTTAATGGCATCAAGACTGTTGCAATTCCGGCCATTCGAACAGCGTATAGGACAGTGATGATGACAGTTGGAGTTTCAGCATTTAAGAAGACAAATGGGATTGTCCCTAAAGTTAAGAGTAAGAAACCAACGAAACTGAGCATTTTAACCCCAACTCGGTTGTAAATTGCACCTGCAATTGGTGACATGATTCCCATGAATAAAGCACCGTATAAGAGAGTGAGTCCAGAGTCTAATGGAGTTAAACCACGGACGTTTTGGAGGTAAGTTGGAAGCATCATTTCTACTCCAAACATTGCCATAGTTGCTAAAATAATTAAAATTGTAGCAGTCGTAAAGCCTTTGCTTTGGAAAACGCGCATATCCAAGAATGGTACGGGAAGTTTTAATTGGCGTAAGACGAAGATGATTAATAAAATTATCCCAATTGCGATTGGAAGTACAACAGTATTCATGCTTGTCCAACCGTCGTTTGCGACGTTGGTGAATCCCCAGATGAATAAACCGAATCCAATTACTGATTCTAGTAATGAAGGAATATCAAGTTTGGCATTAATATTTTTGATAACATCTTTCATTAAGAATGGTGCAATTAAAGTAGCAAATCCAGCTAAAATTAATGGTAGAAGAAAAATACTTTGCCAATCATTTGTAATTGTAAATCCTAAGATGGTGTGGCTTTTTTCTAGAATTAAACCAGTTAAAGTTGGTCCAAAAGCAGGTGCCATACCAACCACTAATCCCATCATTCCCATCGCTAAAGCACGTTCTTTAGGAAGATAGATGTTGATGATTACGATTTGCATTAAAGGAAGAATAATCCCAACTGCAATGGCAGCAATAATTCGACCAGCAACAAACATCCACCACATATCGGCTTTTTCTGGAGTTAACATACTGATTAAAATTCCAAGGAATAATAAAGCATATGCGATAACGTGTAACCATTTGGTGGAAAATTTATTGGCTAGAAAAGCACTAAGTGGAACCATAATTCCGTTGACTAATAAGAACCAGGTTGTGGCTTCTTGAGCAGTATTAAGATCAATATTAAACGAAGTCATTAATGTTGGGATTGCTGTTCCAAGTGAGGTTTGCATTAGCGCACCTGACATAGCAGCTAGAATCATAATCACCAACACTAATGTTCGATTATATTTCTTGTTGTGAATATCTACATGCATTTGAATTCTCCTTTTCATGTGATACAATTTGTTTCAGATAACATATGTTAGTTTAGTAGCTTAAGTCACTGAAATCAATGGTTTCAAGTGATACAAAAAACGTGAAATTGTCTCAGGAGAATAAAATGAACTACGGTCAAAATGAAAATTTACGGGTTAAAAATCAAATCGTAAAAGGGTTATTTAAGTTATTAAAGAAAGAAAAATTTTCAGAAATTAGTATTTCAAAATTGATTAAAACTGCTGGAGTAGCACGCGCTAGTTACTATCGTAATTTTGATAGTAAGGAAGATATTTTAGAATTTTATTTTAATAATTTACGAAAAGATAATATTGATGAGATTAGTTCTGATGAAATCGTAACTTTGGCATCAGCACCAGATGGGGCAATCAAGACTTTTCGAATTATGTATAAGAAACGGAAAGAATTAAAATTACTTTTGGATAATAATCTGGGTGATTATATTTATCGATTAATTACTGAAATGGTATTAGAAAAAGCCGGTGACATGCCAGCTGATTCGATTGAACGTTATAAGCTCTATTTTTTTAGTGGGGCGATGTTCAGTGTGTTAGTGAATTGGATTAATAGTGGTGCCAAAGAATCCCCAGAAGAAATTAGCAAAATTGCGTTAAAATATTTACAAAATGGAATCTAAAAAAGGCGTGGATAAAAATCCACACCTTTTTGTCCATTTATAGGACTTTTATTAATAAAATACTGGAGCTAAATTAACAATCTCATGTAACAAACGCTTGCTGTCATGATTGCTTGTCTTATGCTGATGTTTTAATGATCGATAAATATGTTGAAGCTTGTGATGATCATATTGTTTGAATGTATCATTACGAATCTTACTATTAAATCGATTTATTTTTTTATATTTACGATAATTATCTAACGTTTTTTCATTGGGAAAAACGACTTGTTCAAAAGTTAAATGAACTTTACCACTCATAATCTGTAAATAAGCATCCGCATATAAATACTCTTTTACATATTCAAATAACGTTTTACCAAATGATCCATTACCATAATATTTTTTATTTGGACGTAATTTACGGACATTCTTTTTCATCATGTACAAACAAGTTTTTAAGTAACGACCATTACTCAAACTTGGTAATAATTCGCGTTTTTCATATAAAATTTCGGCTAACTGATTAAGATTTTGGTCAATTTTATTATCTCCATTACTGATTAAAAATGGTTCTTGGAAAAATAACTCTACGACATTTGGGTCACCCATCATCAATAACTTAATCATTTGTGGAATCACGACGAATTTAACTTCGCACTTATCCAATTGAACGAAATCTTCTCTTTCAGTGTTTTGTGTTAATAATTGCCATTTATCAGGGACATAAAAAACGTAAAAGTCTACGTCACTATGGCTGTCTGCTAAGTTAACTAACTGGGATCCAGTTTCATAAGCTATATAATTCTTATAACCTTGATTCTTTAAATATTCCTGCAACTCTTGTTTAGCTGCTTGTTCTGCTTGATTTAACTGTTTCAATTTTGTTCTTCCTTACTGTTTTAAAAAGACTCCTCCCATGAAATGGAAAGAGTCTTAAGTGATTAATTTATATTTTTAATTCTTTACATAATTAAGAATACCATATTGGTCAGTAAAGGTCAAATTAGTGATGCTTTGTTTGATAGCTTATGCAATTTGATTAGTTGATCTGATTACAATTTCGTTTAATGCTGTATCAGCTGGCATATTAATTGCAGAAGCAATTACTTTAGCAATGCGATTAGGGGAAATAGCGAATGCTTTATAAAATGCTTCCATTCCTTTTTGCACATTCTTGTCAGTAACTTTGCTTACTAATTCCGTGTTTACGGCACCTGGTGATACTACGGTAACACGGACACCTGATTTAGCTGCAGCCTCTTCTTGACGAAGCGCTTCACTAATCATCCAAACGGCAGCTTTAGTTGCACTATAAACACCACCATTAGCGTGAGTTTCATGAGCAGCGATTGAAGCAATGTTAATGTATTGACCAGTTTTTTGGTCACGCATTGTTTTAAGAGAACTATCGATTCCGTTTAAAACACCTTTGATATTTACATCAATCATGGTATTCCAATCTTTAACCCGTCCTTCAATAAATGGAGATTGTGGCATTAACCCAGCAGCGTTAATCCAAACATCAATTCGTCCAAAAGTATCAAGTGCTTTTTGTGCTAATCCCTTAGTACTTTCAAGGTCACTAACATCAGTTACAGCATAAGTTGCTTCACCATCTTGATTAATTTCGTTAGCTAGATCTTGTAAACGATTTTCACGACGAGCACCAAGTACGATTTGGTTTCCTTGTTCTGCCAATAATTTTGCAGTCGCTTCACCAATTCCTGATGATGCACCAGTAATAACAATTACTTTTTTATCCATAATTAAATTACCTCTTTCTTAATATGACTAAACTATAAACTTTGAAGTGGACTTTAACGCAAGGATAAAAACTCATAAAGAATAATCCTTGCCTTAGAGTGTACTTTAAGGAATAGACTAGGTTTGAATAGGAGTGATTAATGTGAAAACTTTATTTATAAATTGTAGTAAAGATAAGAATGGATTAACTGCTCAAATTGCAGCAGGAACTGGTAAGGACTTTGAAACTTTGAACTTAGTGGATTATATGGTTTACCCATTAGGCCAAGAAAAAAATGATGATCAATTTATGAAAGTATGCAAAAAAATTGCTGAGGCGGATGACTTAATTATTGGAACTCCAGTTTACTGGTCATCAATGTCAGCTTATGTGAAGATTTTGATTGATCGAATGACTGATGTTTTACACGATAATAATCCATTTCAAGGCAAGAATATGGTCTTAATTATTGATGGATTTGAACCATTAGATGCCATTCCACATATCGAACATGTTTGGAAACATGTTGCTGATCGATTTGGTATGACAATCACAGAAACTATTACAAATAAGGGGTAGAACAATGAAAAAACAAACTGCAGGACATGATTTATTAGGTGATTTCGCACCAAAATTTGCGGAATTAAATGATGATGTTTTATTTGGACAAGTGTGGTCCAGAACTGATAAACTTTCAGAACGAGAAAGAATTATGATTACAATGGCTTGTTTACAAGCTCAAGGTGCTTTTCCTCAATTGGAACACCACATGCAACATGCTAAAGAATTCGGAATTACTAAGGACGAAATGGTTGAAATGATTACCCAATTGGCTTTTTATGGCGGATGGCCTAAGGCTTGGTCTGCTATGAATTTAGCCAAGAAAATTTATAAGGATTAATATGAAAATTAAAGAAGTTAGTCAGGAATTTGATGTTCCCACCGCCACACTCCGTTACTGGGAATCAATTAAGTTATTGCCATCAATTAAACGAGATCAAAGTGGATATCGTGAGTATTCTCATTATGATTTGAATTGGGTTATGTACGTCAAAGTGTTGCGTAAAGCTGGTATGCCAATTGAAAAATTAAAAGAATATGTCGATTTATATCGGCAAAAGAATTCACGTGCGGAACGAAAAGCAATCTTAATTCAACAGCAACATGATTTAGAAGATCAAATTAAAGAAATTACGAAAACTTTGAACTATTTAACTTATAAAGTCGATAATTTTGATTCCCATATGATTGGTTATGAAGATGAATATTTAGCCTATGATGGCACAGAAAAACAAGCTCCTAAAGTTTAGGGAGCTTGTTTTTTGGTATATCAAATTATTCTTTTCACAACAAATGTAGTCAGAAAAAGTTTAAAATTTATATGAGAGGTAATTAATTATGAATGTTATGTTGAAAAATGAATATTTTACTGTTGAAATAAGCAAGTTAGGTGCGGAAATTCAATCAATTAAATCGGCTGATAACGATATTGAATACATCTGGCAAGGGCAAGATCATTATTGGAAACGGCATGCACCGATTTTGTTTCCAATTGTTGGGAAACTTAAAGATGATAATTATATTTATGATGGCAAAAACTATCATATGACTCAACACGGATTCATTCGTGATAATTATTTTGAAGTGACTGAAAAAAGTACAGATGAAGTAACTTTTAGATTTATTTCAAATGATGACACTAAGCAAATTTATCCATTTAACTTTACTTTTTTAATTACCTATAAATTAGATGGAAATAGTCTTGATGCCAGCATCGAGGTAATCAATAATGACGCCGATACAATGTACTTTTCAATTGGTGCGCATCCTGGGTTTAATGTGCCACTTTTGAAAGATAAAGAAGCATTCGATGATTATTATGTAGTAGCTGCGCCTAAACGAAAGTTTGATTTAATGCAAATTGATAGTGATGGATTAAGTCAACAATCTAACGAGGCACCTTTGGATAGTCCCATTCAATTAAATCATGACTTATTTACTCATGATGCAAAAATCTTTGATATTGGTGGAAATCAACGTAGTATGGTTATGCTACAATCAGATAAATCCAAACATGGGGTTTCAATGACCGCTTACAATTGTCAATACATTGGAGTTTGGTCTGATAAGGACGCTGATTTTATCTGCTTAGAACCATGGTGGGGAATTGCCGACACTAAAAATACTGATGGAGTATTAAAAGATAAAAAAGGGATTATTAAATTGCCAGGTTATAAAAAATTTAATGCTAATTTTAGTATTGGATTATATTAATAAACTAATAAAAACAAGCTCTAATCTTTAGAAGCTTGTTTTTTAATGATTTGAGTATAATTGAATATAAAGGGATGATTTTATGAAAATTAATAAATCAAAGTTAATTACGTCATTATTGATTATAATTATGGGAATTGGATTATATTTTGTGTTTAATGGAATTAGTTATAATTCGAACCCAATTCGGACGAGTAAAACAGCCAATAATGAAACTGATAAACATGGGCATAGTTTGAAACAAGTTAAACACAATAATCAGAAATTTATGACTAAATCTATTGAACAGCAAGATCATATTTTAGTTAAAACTCGTTCAATCAAGGTAAGCAAACCAGAAACAGCTAAAAAAACTAAAATTATTGATGCCATGGAAACTAATTTGGATAAAAATATTATTGCGCAAATTAGTAATTTGCAAGGCCAATCCCAATTAGCTACTAAATGTAATGATTTAATTCAAAGAATCCAGAATTTGAAATCATTATCGCCTAATGATAAAGTTCAATTTATTCAAGAAGTTAAATCAGTTAATCAAGCTGCTAAAATGAATCAAGATTAAGGAAATAGGATGAAAATTGATGATTTAGTTAGTCTAGTTCAAAAATATTCAGATGGCTATTTGTGTTTTCCGTTTGAAAATCCGAAACGACCATCTCAAATTAAAACGCATGTGATAAAACACAAATCAAATAACAAAATTATTGCGATTATTTTAGTTAAAGATAAGCAATTACTGATTAATTTAAAGCTAACTCCAGCTCATATTCAAGAAATGCGTGATATTAGAGGAATAATTCCGGGATATCATATGAATAAAAAACATTGGAATAGTATTTTAGTTAACGATACTGATTTGAGCAAGATTGAATTAATAAATATGATTAAAGAAAGCGCAAAATTGACCAAATAAAAACGAGCCGTTAAAGCGACTCGTTTTTTGATTATTTATATTGTTTAAATGCTACGAATAATTGTGCAGCACCTAAAGGAATATTAACTAATACTAAACCAAAGTAGAAAGGTGCAATGTCATAGTCTGGGGTGGTAGTGAAAAAGACTACTACTCCAAGAATTGACATCAAAAAGTTAATGATTCCAAAATCTCTAAAGATATGACCATTTTTTGATAAATCATTATCATATGCGAGATATGCAGTCATGGTGCTAGCTAAGAACCAACATAATAGTACCCAAAAAATAAATACAAACATAAAAAATACCTTCTTTTCTAAATCTCTTCTAGGACTTAATTCTACTAGGAATTAGGTAAGAAACAAAGAAATTTATTCTAACTATGGATGGTTAATTAAAATTTGGGATTATATATGATTCTGAATAGCATACTACGTAAATCGTTAGCGTTACCAGGGATGGGTTGCGAAATCCAGACTTTAATAGTTGATAAAATGGAATATGTAAAAATTGTTAGGGTTATTTTGGTATTAATATTATTAGCCGGAAGATTATCAAATTCTACTTTTCTAATCAATTCCAAATATGTATCAAACATTAGTTCACACCATGGTCCGTATAAATCAGTGGTATACATAATTTTAATTTCATCACGATTATTATACAGAGCCTCCGGGAGATACTCTAAAGTCTTTTTTTCTAATTCATTTTTATCTGTAATCTTTAAAAGAAAATTTAGATTTAAATTCTCATTTACCATTTGAACCGTGTAATTGATTAAATCAATCAATGAATTAAAGTGATTGTAAAAAGTACGGCGAGAAATATGCGGACCGCTTATTAATTCTGTAATGGTAATATCATATAAATGTTTTCTTGAGACCAGGTCTAATAATCTATATGCTATTTGGTCAGTAGTTTTAGTGCGGTTGTATTTCATCATTAATTCATGTCCCTTTTTATACTAATTGTGTAAAATTTTAATAAAAGCTTATCATTTAGTTTAAAATTAGTCATGATTATTTTTATAATTTAGGAATATGTTAAATTAAGTAAACAAGTTGAGAAAAAACAGTGACCAAAAAGGCATTCGTAAGCAATTTACGAATGCCTTTTGTTTATAATTAATCACGATTTTCAACCGCTGTTGGTTTTCCATTTGGATTACCAAATACTTGCCAATCACCATACCAGCCGGAGCGTTTATCCAAATCTAGTGCGTTAATGGCATTGATATCTGCATCGGCTAATTCAAAGTCGAAAACTTTAGTATTTGATGCGATAAATTCTTCATGAGTAGACTTTGGAATGGTAATAATTCCGCGTTGAAGCTCCCAACGAATGATAATTTGAGCTGGAGTTTTGTCGTACTTTTCTGCTAATCCCATAATTACTGGATGAGTTAATGCAGACCCATGACCAAGTGGGCTCCATGCTTCCATTTGAATATCATGGGCATCACAGAACGCTTTAATATCAGCTTCTTGTTCTAATGGATTGAATTCCATTTGATTAAGAACTGGTTTAATTGAGCAATGTTTTAATAAGTTTTTCAAGCGAATAATGTTAAAGTTTGAAACTCCAATGGCACGAATTTTACCATCACGATAAAGTTTTTCAAGAGCGCGCCAAGTATCAAGATACTTTCCAGGAACAGGCCAGTGAATTAAAACCAAATCAACGTAATCAGTTTGCAAACTCTTGAGTTGGCCAGCAAAAGCATCTAATGTTGATTGATATCCTTGATCACCAATAAAAATTTTCGTAGTTAAGAAAATATCGCTTCGTTTAAGTCCATTTTCAGCTAAACCACGGGTTAATCCTTCTCCAACACCAGGTTCATTACCATACTTTTTGGCCGTATCGATTGATTTATAACCATGTTTAATTGCCATTCGTACTGAATCAGTTGCGACAGCATTACTAGTTTGCCAAACTCCAAAACCGAGACGGGGCATTTCAACACCATTGTTTAATGTAACAGTTGAATTTAAGTTCATGATCATTCTTCTTTCTAATTATTTTTAACTTAATTATAGCCCAAAAAATAAAAAAATTAATAATCTCTAATCGTTGATCTGTAAATGTTTATAGAAGACGAACAAAAACTTTTTAAATAAAAAGCATTGACACTAAAAACGAAATATATATAATAAGTTTCAACAGTTAAATACGAAAAAATAAACAAAGAGATCAGGAGAGTAGTGAACGTTCGATAGTTCAGAAAGTCTGCGGTAGATGTGAGCAGAACAAATCGATATTCATGAATATGGCCTGTTAATTGGCAGCATTGATATTCAAATGCTGATGGGGTGGCAACCATTATTCATTGCACACGTTAGTTACGATAATGACGTTAGTGAGGACGATTATGTAAATAATTGTCAAAATGGAATGGTACCGTGGATCTCGAATCCGCTTCTAGTAATACACTAGGAGCGGATTTTTTTATGCTTATTTTTTCGTAGTTAACTAACATGAATTTATTAAAAAATTAATGAGGTAATTAAAATGACAAAAGTATTTGATTTAGCAATTATTGGAACTGGTTCAGTTGGCTCTGCTGCTGGATATTATGCCAGTAAGAATGGTTTAGATGTGCTTGAATTAGATTTAGCACGTCCACCACATGATCAAGGTTCACATCATGGACAAACCAGAATTATTCGCCATGCTTATGGAGAAGGGGCTAAATATTTACCATTGGTATTAAAAGCTCAAACTTTATGGCAAGATTTACAGGAACAAAGTGGTTCTGATATTTTTCATCAAACCGGAGTACTAAATGTTGGTCCTAAAGACGCTGAATTTATCACAAATGTAGCTAAAACAGCTGAAGAATTCGATTTACCGGTTGATTATTTAACCGCTGCGGAAATTAAAAAACGTTGGCCTGACTGGAAATTTGATGATGATTATCGTGGAATTTTTGAAAAAGACAGTGGTTATTTATTATCTGAAAATGCGATTCGTGCCTATCTTAAAGGTGCTGAAGCTAATGGAATTACCCAAGACTTTTCCGCTAAAGTTTTATCAGTTAAACAAGTTGAATCAGATTTAGTTGAAATTAAAACAGAAAAGCAAACTTATTTAGCACATCATGTGGCAGTAACAGCTGGAACTTGGGCCAAAGAATTATTACCTAATTTACCCATTCAACCATTACGGAAAGTTTTTGGCTGGTTCAAAATTAAAGATCATCACTTAGACGAAAGTGAGGGCTTTAGTTGTTTTACCGTCGAAACTAAAAATGGCGAAACTTATTATGGTTTTCCAGGTCAAGATGACAAAATTAAAATTGGTCATCACGATGGTGGTCAACCCATTGATAAACGGGAAGGCCGCCTGCCATACGGTGAATATGAAAGTGATTTGCATGAGGTTGATGAATTACTAACCAATCATTTAGCTGGAACGGATGGCCTTGATCATGGCGCAGCATGTACCTATGATTTATCACCAGATGAAGATTTTGTGATTGATCAGGTTCCTGGTCAACCGAATATCCAAGTTGTTACTGGGTTAAGTGGACATGGCTTTAAATTTGCTAGTGTCTTAGGCAAAATTGTGGCGGATCGAGCTCAAAATAAAGCAGATGAGTTTGATTTAGAACCATTTAGGATTAATCGATTTAATCAAAAATAATTGTTGTAGTTATTTTTTGATAGTGTTACACTGGTTTCAATAAATAAATTCGAAGGAGATTTTTAAAATGAAAATGTGCTGCTGTTGTTGTATGTCAAAATAATACATGAGTAAATCTTTATGAATTTCTCGTGTATTAGCTAACGCTATATTTTGAGAAATTCATACTGATGACAGCATAATTCTAGAATTTTATTAAATCTCGAGAATACCGATGTCTATCTTTATGGATAGATATCGGTATTTTTTTATACAAATTTATAGGAGAAAGTAATGATTAAAAAAACAAATAAAGAGTTAGTGGAACTCTTTGGTAAATACCGCGGTGGTCGGTCGTGTCAGTCTGCAGTGATGGAACTTCAAAGCTTAATCACACATAACTAACAGGAGAATTAATCATGAAAATTAACAAAAAATACATTATTGGTGGCTTAATCGCCATCTTCGGAATCGCCTTTCTATTTAGTTTCGTCATCAAGCCCAAGCAAAACAATACCAATACAATTCGGTTAGCCTCGTCACCAGGTCCTTACAGTGATTTATTCTTAAACGGGGTTAAACCAATTTTGGAAAAAGAAGGTTACAAAGTTAAGAACCAATCATTTAGTGATTTATCACTAGCTGATGTAGCAATTAACAACGGAGAAGCTGATTTAAATGTTGATCAACATACGGCTTACATGGACAATTTCAACAAAGAAAAACATGCCCATTTAACTTCACTAACTAAAATTCCTACGGTTCCAACTGGAATTTACCCAGCGAAGAAAACCGCTATGAGTCAAGTTGCTAAGGGTGATACGGTAGCCATTCCTAATGATCCATCAAACATGGCTCGGGCTTACAACGTTCTAGTTAAAGCCGGTTGGATTACTTTGAAAAAAGGGGTGAACCCAATTAAAGCTACTAGTAAAGATATTGCCACAAACAAATACGATTTAAAGATTACAGCAATGCAAGATGTTCAAATTCCGCGTTCTCGAGCTGACTTTGATTACGTAATCTTACCTGGGTCAACTGCTTATCCAGCCAAGATTTCTACTAAGACAATGTTATTAGCTGAAGATATCAAACCAGATTACTACTTAGTTGCCGCAGTTAACAAAAAAGATAAAGATGCTAAGTGGGCTAAGGCAGTCGATAAAGCATACCACTCAAAAGAATTCCGTGAATATCTTGCTAAACACAACAAGACTAGTTTCTGGAACATTCCAAAGGGTGAATAATAGCGTTTCAATTAGGTAAGCTTTACACTTAATTCAAAGACTGAAAAGAGGATATATTATGGTAGAAAAGATGAAGGCAATCGGGTATAAAAAAGATTTGCCAATCGATAATCCAGAAAGTTTATTTGAATTTGAAACAAAGTTACCGAAATTGGAACCGCATGATTTATTAGTTAAAGTAGAAGCTACTTCAGTGAATCCAGTCGATGTATTTACTCGTCAAGGACAAAAGACGGAATTAAAACAACCCAAAATTATTGGTTGGGATGCTTATGGGATTGTAATCAAAACGGGTGAAGAAGCTAGCATTTTTAAACCAGGCGACAAAGTATTTTATGCTGGCTCATACAAACGTCCAGGAACTGATAGCGAATTTCAAGCGGTTGATGAACGAATTGTAGGCCATGCTCCTAAGAATTTAAGTATTCCAGAAATTGCCGCAATGCCAATTACTAGTTTGACATCTTGGGAATCCTTGTTTGAACAAATAAATATTGATCCTAGTAAAAAACTGGAAAATTCCAATAAGGCCATTTTAATTATTAATGGTGCTGGTGGAGTTGGTTCAGTTGCTACTCAGTTAGCTCATTTAGCAGGCTTAAAGGTTTTAGCTACCACTGGAAATGAAGAAACCAAACAATGGGAATTAAATCATGGCGTTGATTATGTGATTGATTATCATCATGATATAGAGCAACAAGTTCACAATGCTGGATTTGAATATTTAGATTATATTTTGGAACTTACTAATTTAGATGAATATTGGCCTGTTATTGTGAATTTGATTGCTCCATTAGGCAAAATTGTTTCTACTACTGGTTCAGGTAAAGACTTAGACTTACAGCCTTTGAAACGGAAGATGGCAACGTTTGCCTGGGAATGGATGTACACTAAGTCATGGTATGGAACATCTAATTTAATTTCGCAACACCGCATTTTAGATCAAGTTAGTGAATTACTTGATAATGGTAAATTGAAGAGTACGTTAACTAAGACGCTTACACCAATTAATGCTGAAAATTTACGGAAAGCCACTGCTTTAGTAGAATCGCATCATATGACTGGAAAAGTCGTTGTGAAAAATTAGCGCAGACAAAAAGAGATGAAAAAATTTTTTCATCTCTTTTTTTGTTGCCTATTTAAATTCGTTTTGAACTGGTTCGCCATTAATAATTGCTAAGACATCATCTAAACTAATATCGACCATATTTTGAATAGCCATATTAGTATAAAACCCAATATGAGGAGTAATCATGACGTTTGGCATGGCATGAAGAGCATTGAAGTTTTTATCTGGAATAGGACAACCTTGAAAATCCTTATCAAAGATAGCTGCTTCACCTTCAACTGTATCTAAGGCAGCTCCAGCAATTTCTTGATTTTGTAAGGCGGCAATTAAAGCTTCAGTGACAACTACGGGACCACGTGAAGCATTAACTAAGAAAGCATTGTTTTTCATGTGGTTGAATGCATCAGCATCAAGTAATCCGGTTGAAGTTGGGTTTAAATCAACATGTAAGTCAACCACATCCGCTTGTTCTAATAGTTCGTTTTTCGTATCAACATAGGTTAAGACATCAGTTAATTCTTCATGATGCACTGGATCGAAAGCAATTACCTTAGCACCTAATCCATGGAATAAGCGAGCAGCAGTTCCACCAATTCGACCAGCACCGATAATTCCGATGGTTAAAGTTCTGATTTCTCTAGCAATTGGGCCACGGAGTTTGTAGTCGTTGTTATCACTACGTTTTTCAACAATTTCTAAGTTACGAATCAAACGCATAGTTTGGGTAACTGCCATTTCAGCTACTGAGTTAGGAGAGTAAGCGGGAACGTTAGTAACGACTAGACCGGCAGCATGGGCAGCATCTAAATCAATCACATCAACTCCGGCAGTTCGAGTGGTAATTTGTTTAATTCCCATCTCGATTAACTTAGTGTAAATCGCATCATTATCACTAATTGGTCCACGTTGTTGAATTACAATCCCATCGTAGCCATCTGCTAAATCAACTGTATCATCATGAAATTCATGGTTAGTGGTATCAACGGTTACGTTGTGTTTTTCAGCCCAGTTCTTGATGGCGCTTTTTTCATCATCACGCACACTGTACATTAAAATTTTAGTCATTAGTTTTCCCTTTCTGCGGCAACATATTTTTTGATATTCGCCATGGCATGTTCTAAGTTTTCCATTGAGGTTGCGTAACTAATTCGAATGTAGCCTTCACCACCAGGTCCAAATGAACTACCTGGAATTACAGCCACTTTTCCTTTACGGGCTAAGTCGTAAGCAAAGTCCATACTGTTTTGAATTAAATCACTTGGAATTTTAGCGAAAATGTAGAAAGCACCATCTGGATTGGCAATTTCAAAACCAAGGTCTTTAAGTTCTTGGTAAACGTAGTCACGCCGTTTTTGGTATTCAGCTTTCATTGCAACAGCATCATCAGCTCCGTTTTTAAGGGCTTCAGCGGCAGCTGCTTGAGCATTAGTGGTTGTAGATGTAATGGTAAATTGATCAATTTTTTCAAGCTGGCTAGTAATATCTTTGGGTGCAGCCATGATTCCAATTCTCCATCCGGTCATTGCGTGGGACTTTGAGACTCCATTGAGTAGAATAGTTTGATCGGGTAAGAGGTTAGCAATGGAAACGTGCTTAGCATCGTAAGTTAATTCACTGTAAATTTCGTCTGAAATAACAAAAATGTCATGTTGCTTAATAATTGCAGCTAATTTTTTAAGAGCTGCTTCATTGTAAGTCTTACCAGTAGGGTTAGATGGAAAGTTTAAAATAATGGCTTTGGTTTTAGGATGTTCTTTTAGATTTTGTTCTAATTGTTCTGGGGAAAGAACGAAATTAGTTTTGGAAGTATCCATGAAAACTGGTTTAGCCCCACGAAGTAACGTAATTGGAATGTAGAGCGGGAAAATAGGAGTAGGAATTAAAACTTCATCACCAGGATTAAGAATGGAAGTTAACGCTGTGTAAATTCCTCCAGTTGCCCCAGCGGTCATAATAATTTCAGTATCAGGATCGTAATTTAAATCGTATTTAGTGTTTAAAAAGTGGGCTGCAGCATCACGTAAGGCCTTTGTTCCTTTAGTTGGAGCGTAATGGCTTTCATCATTTTTAATGCTGGTAATGGCAGCTTCTTTAATATGTTCCGGAGTAGCAAAATCAGGTTCCCCAAGGGTTAGCGGAATAATACCAGGAATTTGCATGACTTCATCATTGAACTTGAGGATGCCGGATGGTGATAATTGGAGCATTTCTTGATTCATTTTACTTACTAAGTCTTTAGTCATAATTCTCTCCTATTTGTAATCTAATTTAAGATCATCTGATTTTTGTAATTTTAATTTATCAGTGAAAACGTAACGACTTACGAATCCCATGGCAATTGGTAAGATGAAGAATAATATTCCTACCATAATGAGATGGAATAAGGGGGCATGCGGATGAGCATCAAGGTCAGCTAATGGACCAACTAGCCCAGACAATCCGAAACCAGCACTTACTGGGGTTCCTTTAATGTTAAATAATGCACCAAGTCCTCCAAGAACTCCAGCATTAATAATTGACGGAATTAATAATTTGGGTTTGGATAAGATGTTTGCCATTTGAATTTTAGGAGTTCCCACGAAATGTGAGATGGTAGTTCCAAATGAATTTGATTTAGCACCAGCAATCGCAATTGCAAAGGAAGCAGCTACAATTCCTAAGTTGGCAGATCCAGCAGCAATTCCATTAATTCCGATAGCAGTAGCAATTCCAACGGAACTAATTGGTGAAACAACCAGAATTGCAAAACAAATTCCCATTAAAGTTCCCATCAAAATGGGTTGAAGTCCAGTGATATGTTCAATGCCTAAACCGATATCAGCGGTAAATTGGGTAATTGGTTTAAGGGTTAACATTCCAAGTCCACCACCAATTAACATGGTTAAAGTTGGAAGTAGAAGAATAGTTAAATCTTTTAATTTTTTCCCTAGAAATAGGATTAAGAAGTAGGCAATCGCAATTGTGATTCCAATATTTAGAACATTTCCACTTCCATTGACGGTAATTGCACCGTTGACCATTTTGGCATTTCCAGCACCAATAGTAGCAGCTAAAGCTAAGGAAGCAGTTTGAATCGGTGTGAATTTAGCTAACATTCCGACACATACGGCGCTGGTAGCGGGTAAAATCATAGCGGCTAATCCGGTTAAAACTAAGATGAAACTTAAAAATGGAGCGTGGGGAAGAAATGGTTTAACAATGGCGTTTAAGATAGCTCCGGGAACTAAAGCGACGATGATACCAATTGACATTCCGTTTAAAATATTTAATGTGTGTTGTTTAATTTTACTTTTCATTATAAAAATTCCTTTCGTAGTAAACAAAAAATCCCAGCTAGTCATTGGAGACTAACTGGGATTTAACACACTTGTTATCGGAAAAATAATTAACCAATCTGTGATGAACCTAGTTAGAATCCTTTGGGGTATCTAACCAGGCAACCAAAAATTACCTTACTTAGATACGCTGTCATACCAAGCAAAGTAAAAATAAGAACTAGTTTGATTCATCATGTGATTGTTCATAATTATTGGTTTCCTCTCTGTATTTGTTATTAACATTAAACTATTAATTTAAACTTTTGTCAACAACAAAATGGATAAATTGCGAACTTTAAGAAATAAAATGTGACATATCTTGTTTACAATCCGAATATATATGATATACAATGTGCGAACACACCGAAGAAACGAATTAACGTTGAAACGAGTGATGTCTAATTTTTAAGGAGGAAGACAAGATATGGAAACATTTAACTTTTCAGCTGGTCCCGGTGTACTACCGACACCAGTCATTTCACAAATTAAATCAGATCTGGCGCAACAGGAGTTTACGCATCTATCCATGTTGGAAATTTCTCATCGCTCGGCTCAATTTGAAGCAATTATGAATAGTGCACAGCAGCGATTACGGCAATTAATGCAAATTCCTGATGATTATGAGGTCGCATTTATTCAAGGAGGAGGATCATTACAATTTGAAATGCTGCCTTTGAATTTAGCTACGCATCAACAGAAAATTGCAGTTTTAGATTCAGGTAATTTTGCCGCTAAAGCCGCTAAGGCAGCTCAAATGGTCGGCAAAAAAGTGGAAATTGTTGCTTCTAGTAAAGCGGATAAATATCGTTATTTACCAGAGTTACCCCAAAATTTTAATGCTAATGAATATGATTATTTACATTTAACAACGAATAACACAATCGAAGGAACTACTTATCATCAAGCTGATTTACCGCAAACGAAAGGTTATTTAACGGCTGATATGAGTTCAAATATATTAGCGGAACCCTATGATGTAACTAAGTTTGGAGCCATTTTTGCTGGGGCACAAAAAAATCTTGGTCCAGCTGGGGTAACGCTTGTAATTGTCAAAAAAGATTGGTTAGCAGACCAAAACATTGCTGGAATTGGTCCCATGATGCAATATCAAAATTATTTTGCAAAAAATTCAATGTATAATACTCCACCAGTTTTTGCGATTTACGCCCTTGATTTAGTTTTGAAGTGGGTTCAAGACAACGGTGGAGTTGCAGAAATGTTTAAACGAAATCAAGCTAAAGCCAATAAACTATATGATTTTTTAGATAACTCAAAATTATTTGCTGCACCCGTTAAACCAGCAGATCGTTCATTGACAAACGTTGTGTTTACAACCAATGACCAAGACCGGGATGCCCGAATTGTTAAATTAGCAACGGCTAATGGATTGTTTAATTTAGGTGGTCATCGTTCAGTGGGTGGTTTCAGAGCATCATTATACAATGCGCAACCAATGGCGGCAGTTGATCGATTGATTGAATTTTTAGACCAAGTTGAGAGGGATGAATTATGAAAAATATAAAAACTTATAATGCAATTAGCCAAACCGGATTACAGTATTTAAGCGATCACAATTATCAGATTAATGCCGAATCAGATCCAATCGGGATTATTTTACGTTCACAAGACTTATTTAAAGAATCAATTCCTGCATCAGTTGAAGCTATTTCAAGATCAGGTACCGGAGTTAACAATGTGCCATTTGATGAATTAGCTAAACGTGGGGTAGTAGTTTTCAATACTCCCGGTGGTAATGCTAATGCAGTTAAAGAGTTAACGCTGGCTTCATTGATTTTAGCAGCTCGTCCAGTTTTAGGGGCAGTTGAATTTTCAAAACAAATTCGGGGTGGCGATGTTTCACTACGAACTGAATCAAATAAAAAAAGTTATCGTGGCACTGAATTAGCCGGCAAAACGTTAGGAGTCATTGGACTAGGAAACGTTGGTTCAAAAGTGGCTAATACTGCTTTAGCCCTTGATATGAAAGTGATTGGTTATGATCCTGGTTTGAATGCGAATACAGCATGGCGAATTGACCAACATATTGAGCATGCTACTGATGTTGATACTGTTTTACGAAAAGCGGATTATGTTACAATTCATATTCCACTAACTGACAGTAATCGTCACTTTATTGATGCCCAAAAACTGCAATTAATGAAACCTAACGCAGCGTTGTTAAACTTAGCTCGTGGGGGAATTGTTGATGATGAAGCAGCTAAAACTGCTTTAGATCAACAAAAATTACGCCTTTATATCACCGATTTTGCTGATCCCATTTTATTTGATAATGATCGAGTGATTGTAATGCCCCATTTGGGTGGCTCAACCGTGGAAGCCGAAGATACTAATTCTTTAATGGCAACGCGTGAATTGGATCAATATTTGACAACCGGAAATATTGTTAACTCGGTTAATTATCCCGATATTAGTGAACCATTTACAACTAAATATCGTTTAGGAATCATGCATGAAAATGTTCCCAATATGATTGGCCAGATTTCACAAATTTTTGGTGAGCATAACATTAATATTGAACAGTTAAGTAATCGAGCCCAAGGAAAATATGCTTATACTTTAGTAGCTGTTAATGATTTTGGCACGGAAACTCCAGCTCAAATGCAACAAGGTTTAAACGATATTCCACACGTGATTCAGACCCGTTACTATCAAAAATCAGAGGAGAAATAATGACTCAATTATTACAGGAACAAGCAATTCAACAGCTAAAAAAACGCGGAGTGGCGATTACAGATATTGCAACTGGTACCCGAACTTTTTTAACTGATAAATATCATGACCAAGTAGATGAAACAAAGCTTGAACAAGCAATTCAACGCGTATTGCATAAAGATGAAGTAGCCGATATTATTTTGACAGCGCTTTATTTAGATGAACAGGCTGAGACGATGCCAGATGATCAACCACTGAAGGCCCGTTTGCAACGAGATGCTAATGGACATAATGTTGATGAAATTTTGGCGATTGCAATTACCCAACAATTTTCGGCAGCCGCAACGGTTCACTATGGATTGCTAGACGATTTGAAACCAGGATTGATTGGAGTAATTAACGACAAAACTGATAGTATTAACGTTTATTTAGATGATATTTTAGCAGCTTTAATTGCGAGTGCTGCAATGACATATCTAGAAATTCTAGGTGGAAATAACTATTAAGCCAAATTAAAAAGCAGTGATGAATTTTAAATTCATCACTGCTTTTCGTTTTTGTTAAACTAATTCGTTTTTACAAGTACCAGTTTCCACAGTTTCGTGAAGGTTTTGGTAACTAACTGAAATCATATCTTCTAAGGCTGGTTCGGTAAATGAACCAACGTGAGGAGTCACAATTACGTTAGGATATTGTTGCATCATTTCGTAAACACCAGCATTGGGTAAGTCACTTAACTTAGCAAAGTCATTACCGAAGATTGCACCTTCATCAACTAAGACGTCGGCACCGTAGCCACCAAGTTTATGGTCAGCCAAAGCTTTAGTAACAGCTTCCATGTTCACAACTTGAGCACGAGCAGTGTTAATCAAAATGGCATCATCTTTCATCATTTCTAATTCTTTTGCATCAATCATGTTTTCTGTATCACCTGGGATAAATGGAACATGAAGAGAAATAATGTCAGATTCTTTAAGTAATTCTTCCAAACTAACTAGCGGAATACCATTTTTGTTATTACCATCAGAATGAGTATCGTAACCGATAACTTTTGTACCCATTCCAGCGTATAAACTGGCTTCAGTAGCACCAATTCGGCCACAACCAATGATACCAACAGTTGAGCTATGAATTTCTTTACTGAAATAAGCATCCATAACTTTGAAGTTACCATTATGAGTGTTAGCCATTTCTGGTCCAACACTTCTAAATAAAGTCATACCTAAAGTCATTGCCAATTCAGCAACGGCATATGGTGAATAACCTGGAACGCGAGCAACTTTGATACCAAGTTCTTTAGCGGCTTCCAAGTCAACGTGGTCAAATCCAACAGTACGAGTGAAGACATAATCAATGCCCCAACTCTTGAATTTGGCAAGGTTTTCACGGTCACCCACACAAGTTCCACGAAGTAACACAGCATCTGAACCTTTTGAGTCGATGGCGTTTTCATGGTTTAACATGGCAGGAACTAAGTTAAGTTCGTAGTTGTAAGTATTTAATTTTTCGAAGTATGAAACTTCAATCGGTCTAACACCATAGCAGGTGATTTTCATGGGTGAGGCTCCTAACTATTTGATTAATCCAGCACTATTAATAACTTGTAATAAAGCAATCCAAATTGGCATCATTACAACAGCTAAAACAGTTGAAACAAGTGATGCATTTGAAGCAAGAATAGCGTTACGGTTGAAACTAATGGCATAAGCTGAAGCAACTGTAGCAGTTGGAGTAGCCATCATGATAACCATAGTTGCGATTGCAACGAAACTCATTGGAAGAATTCCCATCGTTGAAAGTCCACCAGCAACAACAAGAGTAAATAATGGAACTAAGATAACTTTGTTGAAACCGTAGTACCATGAAATCTTGCTTGAAGCAGCTTGTCCAAATGAGATTGAACCAAGAGTAACCCCGATTGATAACCATGCAAGTGGTGAAGCTAATTGAGCTAAGTAGTTCAATGGAGTCCAAATCCACAATGCAGTTTGATCAATTCGGAAGAAGGCAACAGAATGCATACCAGCTTTAGCATCAATAGCACCCTTAACGAATGTTGGTACAGTAACTTGTGGTGCGTAAGCTTGTACTAACCAAAGGAATAAACCTAAGAAAGTTGCGATAACGATGGGGTTAAGGAACATTTTCTTAATGTTTTTCATTTCCATCTTCAAACCAGACATTTTAATGTAGGCGTATGAGTAAAGGAAAACACGGTAACCAATGTTGAAAATTGAACTGTACATGATTCCTTTAGGTCCAAGCACGGCACCAACAATCGGAATACCGAAGAAAGTAGTTGAACCAAAAGTAGTCAAGATACCCATAACTTCACGTTCGTTTTTGTTAACCTTAGCGTAAAGAAGTGGAGCAGCAAACATCAAAATTAAGATGATAAGGAATCCCCAGATAAGGACACTAACACCTTCTGAAAGAGTTTTTCTGTCGATTGGTGCCATGAATGAGTTCAAGGCAAGGGCAGGAATTGCAACAGTTAAAGTAACTTTTGCAAGGTTCTTACCGAATTGTTCTGAAAAAATATTTTTCTTACGTAGGTAGAATCCAAGTAAGATGATGAAAATAGTTGATGTGATAGCACTAACAATACTTGGGTTAGTTAGTGTTTTCACGAATGCGTCTGTAATGCTCATGTGAGACCTCCAAAAATGTGTTCATGTAATTAATGTAATCGCATACATTAGGCGTAGGTTTTAATTCTATCATATAAAATAAAATGATAGTATATATTTTGTTAATTTATTAGATATGTAATCTAAATGTCATATAAGTTTTGGCATTGGGTGATTTTTGTGAATAAATTGTATAATTAAAGCAAATACATAAAGGAGTCATCTTATGACAGTCAATTTAGAAGTTACTAACTTAGTAAAAAAATTCGGTAAGTTTGAAGCTTTAAAAGGAATCAATTTAGAATTAAATGCTGGTGAAGTTTTAGGTTATATTGGACCTAATGGGGCTGGTAAATCGACCACAATTCGTTCTATTCTAGGGATTTTAAAACCAACTTCTGGTTCCATCAAAGTATTTGGTAAAGATGCATTCGATAATGCCGCTGAAATTCATAAGCGGATTTCCTATATTCCTGGGACAGTTTACCTCTGGCCTAACTTAACTGGTGGTGAAACCATCGACATGTTGCTAGCTTTGAGTAATCAAAAACATACCGCCAAGACCGACCAATTAATTCAAGATTTTCACTTAGATATTACCAAGAAGAATCGTGATTATTCGAAAGGTAATTTACAAAAAGTCGCTTTAGTTGCGACATTTTCAACGGATGCTGATTTATACATCTTTGATGAACCAACTTCAGGATTGGATCCTTTAAATGAAGATATTTTCCAACAAAAGTTGCTTGATTTGAAACACGAAAACAAGAGTATCTTACTTTCAAGTCATATTTTGTCTGAAGTAGAACGAGCTGCTGATCGAATTGCGGTTATTAACGACGGACAAATTATTCAAAGTGGAACCTTGGAAGAATTGCAAAATGTGGCTAGTTCAGAAGTGGAAGTTAGCACAAAAGTGGTAGCTGATAAGTTAGCCACTTTTGCTGGAGTTACTAATTTAGCTGAAATTAAAGCTAATAGTTACAGTTTTAAGATTAAAATTGCGGCGTTAGAACCAGTAATGACCTATCTTACTGGATTAGGCATTATCAATTTGAGTATTCAACGTCCTTCATTAGATGAACTCTTCTTGAAATATTACAACGTGAAAGAGGTTAAATAGATGAAACATCTTAGTAAAACTTTCTTTTTAACTCGTTTTTATTTGCGTAAAGATTGGGTTAGTTTATTAAGTTGGATTGGTATGATGACTGTAATGGTGCTGGGAGTTGGGCTGATGTTTCCATCTAAGTATCCCCATGAAGCTAATCGTGCAGTTATGATTCAAACTTTAAAACTTCCTTCCATGAAAGCCATTTTAGGGCCAATTCAAAATTCAACGACGACGATTAGTAATATGTTTGTTAGTGAAATGAGTTTATGGTGCATGTTAATCATGGGAATCTTTGCGATTCTGATTGCTAACGGAAACACACGAAAACAAGAAGATACTGGTTTATTGGAATTAATGCAATCTCGTTGCGTTGGGCGTTTTGCACCATTATTAGCTACTTTTAATGAGTTAGTATTAGTTAACGGAATCATTACTTTAATCCTTGGATTCGGAATGTCAGCTATTAATATGACCGGTTCCGATGTTGCTGGTGATTGGGTTTTTGCTGGCCTAATGGGAATGGCAGGGTTGTTTTTTGGAACCATGACCATTTTATTAGCACAAATTACGAATGATAGTTCACAAAATGTTTCGACCAGTTTTGGAGTCTTTGTTGGTTTTTATGTCATCTTTATCGGATTAATGACGCATGATAAGTGGCATTTTGATTGGTTAACCCCATTCTCTGTGATTCGTAAAACGGAAATTTATCATCATAATGTATTTTGGCCACTTTTGGTGGTAGTGGCAGTTAGTGTAGTTATGTTTGCAATTTCCTTCTACTTAGCGTCAATTCGAGATGAAGGTTCAGGATTATTACCAACTATTCCAGGTAAGAAAACTTCATGGTTCTTGAAGAACTATCCAGCATTGGTCATTGATACTCAATTGAAGAGTTCAATTATTTGGTTCATCATGTTGGCGATTTTTGGAGCAGTTTATGGTTCAGTCTTAGGTAGCATTCAAAAGATTGTAACTGGTAATGCAGCAATGTTGCAGGTTTTACAAACCCAAGCGGATGATGCAGCCAAAAGTTTTATTTTTATTATTGGGATGGTATTTGCTGTTATCAGTACGATTCCAGGAATTTTGACAATTTTTAAACTAGAATCAGATCAAAAACGCGGCATCATTGAATTAATCCTAGCTCGTCCAGTACATCGAACCACTATTTTCTTAGCAAATACTTTAATCGGAACAGTAATTTCATTATTAGGTTTTGCTAGTTATGAAGCGGGGTTATACTTTGCGCAAAAAGCCACGATGAAATATCCATTTCCACGGCATGATTTTATCTCGGTATATGCAAGTTACTTAGCACCAATGTTAGTAGTGCTAGCAATTGCAGTCTTTATGATTGTTTGGGTACCTAAACTTTCAAAAAGCATTTGGGCAATCTTATATCTAATCATTTTTATCAATTTCTTTGGTGCAATGATTAAATTAAGTCATATTTGGATGCATGCTACGTTATTTGGATTAGTTAAACGCAGCTTTACTCATGCATTAGCAACTAATCAAATTTGGATGATGTTACTTGTTGCATTAGTTTTGTGGCTTGTTTCATTATTCCGTTATCGCAAAATTGATTTATAGAAATCGAGGCATTAAAAATGCAAGAAACTTTAACTTTAATTACCGGTGCTGATAAAGGTATGGGCTTTGAAATGGCAAAAGAACTTGGTCAAAAAGGCCAACACATTTTGCTGGGTTCCCGGAATCAGGCAAACGGTGAACGAGCAGTTACTGAATTAGAAAAACTGGATATAAAGGTTGATTTAGTAATTTTGGATGTAACAGATGAAGAAACGATTCAAGCTGCTGCACAATTAATTCAATCTAAGTTTGGGTATTTGAATATTTTAATTAATAATGCTGGAATTGCTTTAGATGCTCATCAAAGTCCAGTTGATATTCCCGTTGCTACGATTAGAAAAGACTTTGACGTTAATTATTTTGGCGTTATTCAAGTTACGCAGGCCATGATTCCGTTGTTGAAACAATCAGAAACAGCCCAAATTATTAATATTTCTAGTGAAATGGGCTCATTAACGCTTGCTACAACACCTGGAAGTATTAGTTTTGATCATACAGCAGTAGGTTATCAAAGTTCTAAAGCGGCTTTAAATATGTGGACTATTGATTTGGCCAAAGTTTTGAAAGCTGACAAAATTAATGTGAATGCTGTTAATCCTGGTTGGGTAAAAACTAGTTTTGGTGGTAGTGACGCTGGGGCATTAACTCCAGCTGAAGTGGTTGCTCGGACAGTTGAACTAGCTCTGGGTGCCGGTAAGTTGGTGACAGGAACATTTTCTGATACTCATGGAATTGTTCCCTGGTAAAAATTAGATATGAAAAAAGCAATATTCGTGAGAATATTGCTTTTTTATTTGAATTTCATTGTGTAAAAAATGAAAATATGCTAAAGCTTTACCAAGTTTAGCAAAATATCAGTAGTTTGTTCCATGGATTCTAAACTAGCAAATTCATATTGTCCATGAGCATTTTCACTTCCATTAGTTAAGTTAGGAGTGGGTAATCCTTTAAATGTAATCTTAGACCCGTCAGTTCCGCCCCGAAAAGGAACTATTCTAGGTTTAATATCAGCTTGTTCAATTGCACTTTTAGCCCGTTGAACTACTGAATCATCAATTAACTCAGCCATGTTAAAGTATTGATCTTTGAAATTCACTTTAACTCGGCCATCACCATACTTAACATTCAAACTCTTAGCAATTTCAATAAATTTTTGTTTCTTAGCCATAAATTCAGCTTTATCAAAATCCCTTAAAATATAACCAATTTCAGCTTTATCTGGGGTAGCGTGCCAATCTGTGGTAAAGTAGAAACCTTCGCGATCTTCTGTAAATTCAGGACGTTCATGACTTGGAACTTGATTTTCAAACTCATTAGCTAACGTGATAGCACTAACCATTAAACCCTTGGCAGTTGATGGATGAACACTAGTACCTTTAATCGTGACAATTGCCTCTGCGGCATTGAAAGTTTCAGCATTAATTTCACCAACTGCACCAGTATCTAAGGTATAAGCAATGTCAGCACCAAAATCAGTGACATTAAAGGCATCAGCACCTTTACCAATTTCTTCATCTGGACCGAAAGCTACTTTAATTTCGCAATGTTTAATTTCGGGATGTTCATTTAAATAATCAATTAACGCTATGATTTCGGCAATCCCAGCTTTGTCATCAGCACCCAATAAAGTTGTCCCATCTGTTGTTATAAGTGTATTACCAAGGTAATTCTTCAAATGGGGAAAATCATTAGGACTGAGGATAAATTCAGAATTGAGTTGAATATCATTGCCAGCATAATTAGGATGAACTTGTGGATTTACATTATCGGAATTGAAATCAGCTGTATCAACATGGGCAATTAAACCGATTGTTAAATCTGAATCAGTGTTAGCAGGAATCGTTCCAAAAACAAAAGATCCATCGCTAAAATGAACATCTTTTAGTTGTTTTGACTTCAACTGTTCAGCTAACTTTTTCAATAAAATTGTTTGTCCAGGAGTGGTAGGAGTCGCAGTTTTATTAGCATCAGAACGCGTGTTGATTTTTACATAATCTAAAAAGTTCGATAATAATGATGGATATTTTGTCATGAGATTTCCTCTACTTAACTAATTTTTTGTATTCACCGTAACCTTTGTCGTCCATTTCATCATAAGGAATGAATTTCAAAGCAGCAGAGTTAATACAGTAACGAAGGCCACCTTTATCAGCAGGACCATCGGCAAACACGTGACCTAAGTGAGAGTTACCATCGGCACTTCTAACTTCAGTACGAATCGTACCAAAGGAAGTGTCAGTTTTATTAACTAGCGCATCTTTTTCAATTGGTTTACTGAATGAAGGCCAGCCACAACCAGAGTTAAATTTATCATCAGAAACAAAGAGGGGTTCGCCACTGGCAATATCGACGTAGATTCCACGTTCGAAGAAGTCATCATATTTACCAGAAAAAGCGGGTTCAGTTGCAGCTTGTTGTGTAACTGCATATTCTTCGGGAGTTAATTTTTGTTTCAATTCTTCTTGTGTTGGTTTAGTCATAATAAATTCTCCTATTTAAGTTTGATGTCCCAAGCAGTGATTTGAGTATTACCGTATAACTTCTTGTTTAAATCTTTAGTTTGTTGAGTTTGGTAAGCTTTAACATATTCTTTGTATAGTTTGTTGTTTTTGTCTGACTTATTAGCGGCAATTACGTTAATCCATTTAGCAGAAACTTTGTTAACTGGTTCTACGTAGATAGCTTTGTTAGGGTCAAGTCCAGCATTGGCAGCAAAGTTACCATTTACATATGAAGCAGCAACGTCAGGTAAACTTCTAGCAGTTTGGCTAGCATCAACTTCTTTGATATTTAAATCTTTTGGATTGCTAGTAATATCTTTAACCGTAGCAAGTGATTTGTTAGGTGCTAATTTAATTAATCCAGCACTTTGAAGAATGTAGAGACCACGTGATTCATTAGTTGGATCATTTGGAATTGTAATAGTTGATCCAGGTTTGATATCTTTTACGTTTTTAACTTGTTGTGAATAAATCCGCCCTTGACCAATGATAGTTTTACCAATTGGAACGATATCAGTGTGATGAGCTTTGTTCCAAGCATCAAGAAAGGCAACGTGTTGGAATGAATTTAAGTCAACTTCATGTTCAGTCAACGCTTTGTTAGGTTGAGAATAATCAGTGAATTTTTTGTAAACAACATGGATACCATATTTTTCCTTTGCTGTTTTAGCCACTGAATTGTAAATATCGTCATCTTTCTTTGATCCATTCATGATTCCCACTGTAACCGTTTTGTTGGATGCTTCTTTTTGAGAGTTATGGAAGAAACTGAAGTAGGCGACTACTCCAATTAAAATTATAACAACAGCTGAAATACTATATTTGACACTCTTTTTCATGATTTCTATCTCCTAAAAATTAAAATATTTTATGTAACGGCTAATAATTGAAAAAAAAAGACAGCCGCCCTAATAAAAGGACGACTGTCATCGTGTTACCACCTTAGTTTGTTAGATTCTTAGAAATCCAACCTCAGTAAGTTGCACCAAATAATTTGGTATAACCTTGTACTGATATCGGGTACAAATCCGTTATTAGCTCACCTAAATTCACTAATAATTTAAAACCAAGTCCATATTCCAAACCTAAATCAGATTTCTTTGCACCAAACAGAAATTCTCTTAGCTGATTTATAATTTGTACTCAACTGGTAAACGTTTTTTATATTCAAATTATTCAATGACATAACTATAAAACGTAATTTAATAATCGTCAAGGGTTTAAGTGTAAAAATGTTAGTTTTATTATTAAAATAAAATGGAAATATTTTTCATTGTTCGGGTTTAAATCTCATATCAGCTGGTAGCCAGAAAGAAGTCATATCTTTTTTCTGATCGATTTTGAAGTCAATAATGTGTTTGAATAGGCTACTGGGAATATCAGTATTATAAGGAATTTGAATGGTTTTATGACCATACTTTAATCCAACCGCCTCAATTTCAGGAATGAAATGTTTTACGATTTCTTGTCCTTCTAAACCGATTGTGTAGTGATTTTTGGCTGCGTTAAAGCTGGTGATATAGGAATTATGATCCAAAAACATCGGTTGATTGTATTTCATCACGAATTCTAAGTTCGGATAATTAGTCTTAACCCAGTTGATAACTTGCTTAAATTTTTCCCGATGTTCGGGATTATCAATTCCTGTTAGATATTCAGAAAAAGTTTTCATAATGACCTCCAATTATTTTTTGAAATATTTGTAGATAGTGCGAATTAAATCAATCATAGCAACAAGTAAGAATAGGACGGCGACAATTTTTAACCACATGGGTGTATCAATTTTAGTTAAATAATTAACTGAAAAGTAGATTAAATATAAATCAACTAAAATGTAGATAATTGACATCCAAAGTCCTGTTTTTTTCATAATATGTACTCCTGTCGTTTTCAATAATTATAGCAAAACAAAAAGACTCTAACTAATTAATAGCTAGAGTCTTAATATTATTATTCTAAGTTAGCGTGACGTTCGCGCATTGCTGCTTCAGATACATCAGCAAAGTTCATGTAGGCCATAGCAATTGCATCACCGAATAACCAAACGGATTGTTCAAATAAACTACCCATTGGTTGTTGAGAAGCAACTACATTGCCGACACTATTTTTGCTCTTACCTGGTAAGATGCTAGTTTTGTTAGCAACCTTGGCAATTGAAGAATCATCGGTCGTTGATAATAACCAAATTTCAGCACCAACTTTGTGGGCTTCGTTGGCAATATTCAAAGTACCTTGAGTTTCCCCAGAAGCAGAAGCAATAATCAACAAATCACCTTTTTTAATTGCTGGAGTAGTAGTTTCGCCAACTACATAAGCAGTCTTTCCCATTTGCACAAGGCGCATAGCAAGACCCTTTAGAGCTAGACCAGAACGGCCACCACCATAAACAAAGATACTGTGAGCATCTTTGATAGCTTTTAATTCAGTGTCTGTGATTGGAACATCGTTTTGTGATAATTCGTCTAGAATGACTTTCCACATATGAAAACCTCAGAAATTATTTAACTAATTTCTTAAATTCAGCAGCTGCTTTGGCAGGATCGTCAACAGTTGAGATACCACCACCGATGATCAATAGGTCTGGATCAGCAGCTTTGATTTCTTCAACGTTTGATAACTTGATACCACCAGCAATAGCAGTCTTAGTGTTTTTAACGTTTTTCTTGATAAGGTCGAATGTAGCAAATGGAGTTTCACCATTAGCTTGCAAGTCGTAACCAGTGTGAGTACCAATGTAATCTGCACCAAAGGCATCGATTTCACGGGCACGTTTAGCAACGTCTTGTACACCAATCATATCAACAAGGATTTCTTTACCTGCTTCGTGAGCAGTCTTAACAGCATCTTTGATTGATTGATCTTCAGAAACGGCAAGAATAGTAGTGATATCTGCACCGTATTTGAAAGCTTGGCTTACTTCGTATGAAGCAACATCCATGATCTTCAAGTCAGCTAATAAAGTAATGTCTGGGAATTGTTTACGAATCTTAGCAAGTCCTTCAAGACCAAAGTTAATTACCAATGGAGTACCGTATTCAAAAATATCGATACTATCCTTGGTTTTTTCGATAAGCTTAATAGCTCCATCTACATCTTCTAAATCGATTGCGAGTTGAATTTTCATAATTATAAACTCCTTCTAAATTAAATGTTACGGACAGTAGCTTATACTGTCAAAAGTAAAGAGTAATTACAAATGATATGCATAATGGTAAGAAACTGAATATTGTTGCCAATTGATTAAAATGAAAGGGTATAATTTAGATGTTAATAAAAACTTATAAAATGGAGATATCGTAATTATGAGAAAAAGTGGATTAAGAACAATCATTTTAGCCATCATTGCATTATTTGTAATTGGTGGAATTGGGGCATTTGCATATACTAAATATAATGAAAAACCAGCTCAATCAAAGACAGCTGAACCAAAAAAAGCTGATACGGTAGCCAAAAAGACAAACAAAGCTAAAAAAACTGATAATAGTGCTAGTGATACCAACGATAAAAGTGGTGATACTAGCAAAGTAAAACCAGATGATACTACTAAGACCGATAATAATGGAAGTAGCAACCCAAGCAAAAAGGTAACTACTCCTCAAACTTCTGATACCAAGACTACTAACAACAGTAGTAATTCAAACAATAAAACTACTACTAATGGGAATAGTTCTGATACCAATTCAAATAATACTAGTAATAGTGCATCTACTAGTGGATCAGGGGTTCCTGCTGCTTTATTTGGTGATTATAGTGATAATGTGACAATTTTTGGCAATGGTATTAGTGCTGGAACTGGTGATAGTGCAGTTATGATTCATTCCTATCAACAACATGGAAACACTTATACGGTTAGTGGTGATTCTATGACCAACGACACTGGATATAGTTACAAAAACTCATATTCAACACCAACTTCTGGAACCATTGTGAAAAATGCAGATGGAAGTATTACTCTTTCAGGTTTTTCAAATCCATTTTTAAATGGTAATTTTCCCAAAGAATAAGTAAACAAAAAAACAGCTGACAAAATTATGACCTGAACCCTTAAAATTGGAGAATGGTTATGCAATTTTCTGGGCGGAATAGAGCCGGTATTGAACCGGTGACATTCCGCCCAGTTTTTCTTTAATACGATAATTATTATATATATGGACGTATTTATTAACAGCTGACTTTAGTTTTGAGTAACTATCATAACTAAAGTTATGAATTGTTCCAACTTTTAATTGATTGAAAAAACTTTCAATACAAGCATTATCCAAACATGTAGCCTTACGGCTCATGCTTTGAAATACTTTATTATCTTTCAAAATATTTACGAATTTTGCATTTTGATATTGAAATCCTTGATCAGAATGAACTGTCATACGATATTTTAATTTTGGACGAGCTAAAACTAATTCTGCTAAAGGTTTTACAACAAACTCTACAGTTGGATGCAAACTTAGACTCCAGGTTATAATTTCGTTATTATACAAATCCATATATGCTGTAAAATAAGCTCGTTCATTCATGGTCTTATTACCCCAACGTATTTCAGTAACGTCAGTAACTATTTTCTGTAAAGGTCTGTCAGTTTTGAATCGTCTATTAATTCTATTGGGAGATACTTTTCCACGTTTTCCTTTGTATGAATTATATTTTCTAGTTTTTCTTTCATAAGCAGTACACAATAGTCCTTCTGAATTCATTATTCGGAGGACTTTTTTGTGATTTATTTTAAATCCTAAATTATTTAATTCTAAAGTAATCCTTCTATATCCATAATCAATAAATTCAGACCTAATTCTTTTGATTTCTGCAATGACCCTTTGGTCATTACTAGAATAGTCACGTTTTAATGAATCATGATAACTACTACTAGATATTTCTGCTATATCTAATAACATGTGTAACGGGTAATTAAAGTCACGCCTTAACTCAGTAATTATTTGTGTTTTTTCTCTGTTTGGCATTTCTTTTGACTTTGAGTTAAGGCTTTTATTTTTCCCATGTATTGAATTTTAGCTTTTAAGTAGGTGTTTTCTTGTTCAAGTCTGTTTAATTTTTCCTCTAGTGATTCTTTATTATTATTCATTTTGATTAGTCTTCCTTTAAAAGGTTTTAGACGTCCAATTGATAATAACTTTTCCCACTGAAATATTGTCACAGGATTCCTAATTTTAAAGTAACGTGAAGTATTAGGATATGATTCATTATTTTCAAGACGCCAATTTATAACCTTAATTTTAAATGAATAAGAGTATCGTGTCTTGGTTGAATTATTAATTAATCCACTTTCACCAAATATTTCTAAACGTTTTATCCATTCGTACAGCGTAGCTGTACCCTTAATACCATATTTTCGCATTATAGTATTTGTTGGAACGCCATTATTGTAATCTTTAATAGCAGCTAATTTGATTTCTGATGTAAACAAAAAGAACCTCCTAAATTGGGTTCTCCAATTTAAGGGGTTCAGTTCATTAACTTTGTCAGCTGTTTTTTATATAGAAAGGTTAGTTTGCTACTTGTTCTTGCACTTCAGGTGCTTGAACCATGATGTTATGCTTTTTGTTCTTATCAGTTGTGAAGTAAACATAATCTCCAATGCCAAATGTTCCTGTTCGATCAGGTCCAGTAACAGTTGCTCGTTGTACTTTTTTATTAATCGCAATTACATTATTACCAATTACATTAGCAATAATCTGACCGCCATTATTTACAACTCCTACTTTTACCATTCCGATACTAATGCTACGGTATACTGGTTCTTCGATTGCCATAATCGTCATCCTTTCTATTCAAATGTCAAACAACAGTTGAGTATCTCTCAACACCCACAGTATAACATGGACAACGTTTTTGGGCATTAAAAAACGACCTAAAAGATAGGTCGTTGCAGTAATTATTTTTGAATCATGACAGTTAGAAAGGATGAACCTAAAATTAAGACTAGTCCAATCATCGTGACAATAAATTCAGTTTTAGTTTTACGTTGATGAAGCCAGAAAATCCCAGTTAAGGTGGCGACTACCACACAAATTTGTGACATAACATAAGCCGTTGCAAGACCTAACATGTCCGGTTGAGATGCAATGAAGTAAGCCAAGACACCAAATCCAAAGAGGACTCCAGTTGCCATTTGTTGATAGGAAACTTTGGCTGTAAAAGCATTTTCTGACTTGATGGTGCAGAGACAATAAATACTTGAACCAACCACCATTCCGATTGTTTGTGCTAAGAAAACCTTTGGTCCTGGAACATTGATAAATCGAGGAGCAGCAGAGTATAACCAATATCCTAATGAACCTAAAATTTGTAGTAGAATCGCAATTCGCATTGTCTTAACACTACTTTTTTCGGGATTTTTTGACCAAATCGTTAAATAAGTTCCAATGGTAATGATGATTAAAGCACTGAAGCCTAAGACTTTAGCACGAGTAGTGGGCCAGTTTCCAAGAACTAAAACTCCCCATAGACAATTGACAACTAATTGAATTCCGGTGTGCAACGGTAAAGCCCTGGAAGAACCAACCATTTTATAACCAATGAATCCCATAGTTTGACCAAACGCCCAGCCAATTCCAGAAATAATTCCAATTCCTAAAATTAAAAGTGTGGGTAATGGAACGTGAAAAATAAAAGTAACACAGAGTGCGACGACAAAGGCACCCAGTGATGAACCTAAGATTTGGTTGGTAGTTTTGCCACCAATCATAGTTGCAACAGTTGGAAATAATCCGTATGAAAAAATCGGAACACAGCCGATTAATAGGGCTAACATAATCCAGACCCCTTAAAAGCAGCTAGTTTCCAATCTTCCCAGGTAGTTTGTTTGTACGATGCATCAAAGAAATACCATTCTAGTAAACAGCTCTTTAAAAAGTTACTTTTTACTTTAGATAAATGTTCAGGTGTAGCAGTTTCGGCTTCTTTGTCCATCAATGCTAAAAATCCGTCGGAAACGCTTTGATAATCATCACCTTCAAGACATTCTAACCAGCCATAAAATGGGTTATCTGGAGTTAAAACATTCTTTTTAGCTAGTGCTTTAACTAATTCAACGTAAATCCAGACCCCAGCTTCGAACGATCCTAAAATATCGAGTGGATCACCAGTTTTGATTGGTTCTAGTAAATGATTAGTGTAAAGATATGTGATTGGTTGCATTTCAGCACTCTTGATACTATCCCAATCCTGTTCTGTCATCCCTTTGAAAACATATTCATCAATACCAAGATGGTCAGTTAAAAGTTTTGAAAAATATTTTTGCTCTTCAAATTTTTTACTGTAAATAATTAAATACGCTTGAACTTCAGTTTCAACATTCCCATATTTTAAATCCTGAGATACGTAGTAATCTAACGCTTTTTTGTCGAGATTATTTTTCTCAATTGCTTTGACAAAATCACAGTTCTTCACTGCTTCTAAATACGGCTGTGCTTCTTTGATTAATTCTTCTGAAAAGGTCATTTTCATTCTCCTAAAAATTTAAATTATAAAAAAAGAACCATCATCAATACAGAGAATGGTCCTTAGCAATAAATTTCATTTTTAGAATAAACGCTAAGTGGTTTCCCTTCGCCAGTACTAACTGGAGCAGGTTCCATGAGTATTTCTCAGCTAAATTGAATTAGCACCCCAAACCACGATATTAAATTAGGTTACCCAGTAATTAAACGTGAAAAATTAAAATATGTCAATCTTAAATTTTAAAAAGAATGTGGTATACTCATAAGCAATCAAATAAAAGTTGGGGTGCCTTGAGCTGAGATTATACCCATAGAACCTGATATAGCTAATACTATCGCAGGAAACTTTACTAGAATCGTGAGTCTTTTTGACTACTTTAATCTAATAATTTTGGAGTTCTCAGCTCAACGCTGTGGACTTTTTATTTTGTAAAAAATTATACGAGGTGTCAAAATGACAAAATTTTCAGAAGAATTACGCGCAATTGGAAACAAATATTTAGACCAAACTTTAAAACAAGATTTCATGCAAGCAGTCATCAATGGCACGATCACGGATGAACAAGAAGTATATTACATCAACCAAGATGGAATTTATCTCGCTGGATATGATAATGTGCCAGGTTTCTTTGATGATTTAACCAAAGCTACCCGCCGTTTTCTTAACTTAGACGATGATCCAAAATATACTGTTTTGACTAATGAAGCGAATGTTGAAGAAGATGAAGTACGTGATCAATTCATGGAACATTACCAAAATTTTGCGGATAAAGATAATCCTAAATGTGCTCAAGTTGGTAATATTACCAAAAAATATCTCAAGTTTTTAGCTGAAAATCGTGATCAATCACTTTTAGTTTCCTTAGCCAGTGTGCAACCATGTGCCTGGGGTTATGCCGCTTTGGCCTTTAAATTGCAAGATTTAAAGTCAGACTATATCCAACCTTGGGACAAGTGGGTCGCATTTTACACTGATCCAGAATTTGCCAACGAAGGTGAATTGTTATTTGAAGAAATTGATACAGCAGCTGCTAATTCAACTGATGCAGAAATTCAACAAGCTCTTGAAGTCTTTGAACAAGGAATGAAATTAGAAAATGAATTTTGGCAACAATGTTTTGATGTTGAGGTGAACTAGGATGACTGAAATGGATTTAAAACAACAAGTATCAGAAAACCAACAAGAATTAATTGATTTGGTTACCAAATTAGTTTCATATCCAACGACTGCTCCTGATGGGAGAAATACGCATGAACTTCAAAATTGGATTGCTGATTATTTAACAAAAATTGGTTTTGATACTGATATCTGGGAACTTTATCCCGGCGATGATGAATTAGTTGGAATTCATGAAGGTAATCCCAATTATCAAAGTCTGATTTTGAATGGTCATATTGATGTGGCGCAATTAAACGAAGGTGAAAATTGGAAACAAGATCCATTTCAAGTTTTAATTGAAAACGGAAAATTAATTGGTCGTGGTGTTTCTGATATGAAGGGTGCAATGGCAGCTTTTTTACTAGCTTTAAAAATCATTCATGACAATAAAATTGAATTACCTGGAAAAGTGTTATTTGAATCAGTGACCGGAGAAGAAGTCGGAGAAACTGGTACTCTTTCAACTCTAGAAAAAGGTTACACTGCTGACTTTGCCTTAAATGCTGATGGAAATAATTTGGAATTACAAGGTCAAGGTGGGGTAATCACGGGCTGGATTACTATTAAAAGTCCGCAATCATTTCATGATGGAATGCGGAGAAAATTAATTCACGCTGGTGGTCAAACTAAGGGTGCAAGTACGATCGAAAAAATGGCAAAGATCATTACAGCCCTTGGTGAACTCGAACGAGATTGGGCGGTTGAAAAAACTTATCCTGGTTTTCCTTTAGGAACATCGACGATTAACCCAGCTGTGATTGAAGGTGGAAGAAATCCAGCTTTTATTGCGGATGAATGTCGCCTTTGGATTACGGTTTATTTTTATCCTAACGAATCTTATGAATCAGTGATGCGTGAAATTGAAGATTATGTAACTCGAGTTGCTGATGCAGATGTATGGATGCAGGATCATCATCCAACTTTTGAATGGGGTGGGAAATCAATGATTGAAGATAAAGGGGAAGTTTTCCCATCTTTAGAAATTGATCCAGATAGTAAACCAATGCGCTTATTGGAAAATGTGGTGGCGGATGTTACTAGAAAACCAGCGAAAATTAGTTATAATCCATCGGTTACAGATGGCGGTTGGTTCAGTGAATACGATATTCCAGCAGTTATTTTTGGACCCGGTAGTTTAGGTAGTGCACATTCAGTCAATGAAAGTATCAAGATTGATGATTTGGTTAAATATACTCAGGCTGTGCTCGAATTTATTGTTAAATGGTCAAATACGAAAAAATAGCCAAAGAAAAAAGAACTCGGTTGAGTTCTTTTTTGCTTGAAAGTTATTTTAGTTATTATTTGCAAGATCATCTTCGGCCATAGATAAATCATTATAGGGGTTACCAGTAGTTCCACCACCATTGATAACGGTTTGGTTTGGGTCGATTTCTTGACCGTGTTTATTAATATAGGCACCAGCTTTTTGGGGATCATTACTGTATACAGGAGTAGCTCCAGCTGAGATAGGATAGTTGTTGCTTTTTGCGGAATTATTAGTGCTTTGGCCATTGCTTGTAGTTGCATTATCTGCATTAGTATTAGGTTGATCAGGTGTTGATGTTGACGGAGTACTAGTTTGTGCTGATTGATTAGGTTGATTATTAGTAGTTGTCTTAGAATTTGTAGTATCTTTAACTGTTGTTTCTTTAGATTGGGTTTTAGCAGAATCTTTTTTTGCTTTATCTTTGTTATTCTTAGAAGTTGATACTTTTTCTGTTTTAGTTGGGGTAGTACCTGATTTTTTCGATGAATTGAGACCGAATGCATATGCTACACCCATAACTACAATTGCAATTAAAATAAATGCTATACCGATTAAATATTTACTAGTTTTTTTCAAAAGATTTTCTCCTAAAATTATTTTTTATTACATCATTATTAAGAATAATTTAATAATTAAAAATAGTCAAAAAGTTATTAACCAGTAAAAAAGAACTCACTTAAAAATGAGTTTTTTTTAATTAATATGTCATTTGATTATTATTTACAATATTAGCAAACTGAGTGCTGACATTTGAGTTGGCAGTTGGTTTGAAGTAAACGGCGTTTTCTGAATTACCCTGATTTTGTTGGGTAACTAATGCAACCGGTTGACCATCATGAATAGCAAATAGGTATAAATGAGGACTTACAGTATTACCTTTACCACGATCAGAATCAAAATCAGAAAAGATTGCGACAACATTATAGTCGTTATTTCCAGATCCATTATCTGACCAGCCAATGGAAACTTTACTGCCATTTACCCGAACTGTTCCCTTTGAAAAGGCATCTGGGAATTTATAACCCATATAGTTATCCTGATTTGCTGGATTAAAGTAATCATAGTTTTGGTGCATATCGCTACCCCAAGAAGCCATGAAATTTTGCAGCATTTTATCTTTGCTACTATTCCAGACTGCTGAATTATCATTGTTTGAACTACTAGTATTAGAAGTAGAGCTGTAAGTTTTACTGGTGTTTTGTGTTTTATTAGTGGTTTGATTTTTGGCTGAACCACTAATATAGATGTAGGCGCCGATACCAATTACTACAACTAAAATCACGATTAACAGAGATAAAATTACTGTTTTCACTGTTGTATCAGATTGTTGTGTAGTTACATTTGCTGATTGCGACAAATTTTGGTTATTGAATTTATGACCACATTTATCACAAAACATCGCTGAATCAGAAACTTGCTTTCCACAATTGGGACAGAATTTCATAAGGATATCCTCATTTCTAGTTATAAAATTAACAATATCTTAAGTATACCTTAATATTTATTGAATTCAGACTAAAAAATAAGCTTTTAATCGGGTAATTTCTCTGATATACTGTAAAAAACGATTATTAATATAAAACGGAAACAAAATGTCTGTATTTTGGAGGAAACTATATTGAATAATAGCAAGTATGAATTTAACGTCATCTCAAATGACGAACGTAACATGAACTATTGGGACATGTTTGCCACTTGGTTTGGTGCTAATGCCAATAATGGAACCTGGTTTATTGGTGGAGTAATTGCTGCCTGTGGTTTATATGGTGGAATTGAAGCCATGCTAATCGGGGGAATGATTGCCTACATTTTCTTGAGCTTAATGGGATACGTTGGTTATAAAACTGGTGCTACCACGACTGTCCTTTCTCGGGGATCATTTGGAATTCGTGGAAGTGTCGTTCCAACAGTTATTAATTTGACCCTATTCTTAGGATGGACAGCCGTGAATACGTTTATTGCTGCCACATCACTTGCCTTTATTTTTCATAGTTTGTTCCATTGGCCATTATTCGGTCAACCCGGTGGAAACTTTGGCTTAATTGTCGGAATTTTAGTAATGAGTGTACTTCATATTTTAAGTATTATTGCCGGACAACGTTCCGTTCAGTTAGTCGAACGAATTGGAGTTATTTTAGTAATTATCTTCGTAATTCTCGAAACTTATGTAGTTTTCAAAAATGTTTCATTAGCTGATATTGCTCATTATGTAATTCCTAAAGCACAACAAATGCCACTCGGAATTGCAATTGATACAATTGCTGCTTCAAGTCTTGGTTGGGTAATGGGAAGTGCTGATTTTACTCGTTTTACTGGTAAAAAGGGAACTTCAATTACAGCTCCATATATTGGTGCTTTAGCAGGATTACTTAGTTTCGGAATGATTGGAATTTGTACCACTTTAAGTGTTGCTTTGACTTCTGGGGCTTACAATCCCAACAACTCTGATCCTAGTATTATTGCTAACAAATTGGGCCTTGGTTTTATTGCGATGTTGGTAATTGTGTTAACCAGTATGACTGCTAATGCTGTTAATATTCAAGCTGGTGCATCAGCTTTAAATAACATGAATCACAAACTTAGTTTGAATAAATCATTAGTAATTATTACTTTGCTTTCAATGGTGTTAACTTTCGTACCGGTCATTAGCGGTAGTTTCCTTGAATCATTTATCTCATTCCTTGATTACACAGGAATGTTACTTGGACCAATCATTGCAATCATGGTAGTTGATTACTTTATTTTGAATAAATCAAATTACAACCAAGTTGCGTTATCCGATGAAAATGGAAAACTTTGGTATCAAGGTGGATTTAACGTTATTGCAATTGTTTCATTAGTATTGGGAGTTTTGATTTATCTTGGCCTTAAGAGTCTTGATTTCATCAAAGACTTTACTGGTGCAACTTTCATTACTATGGCAATCGTGGCAGTAATTTACTACGTAGCAAGTAAACTTTTTAATAAATAAATTTCTGAATCCAGTCTAATTATAGGCTGGATTTTTTCTATCCTTTAAACTTACCCATATCTTTGTTACACTGGTATTTAGTCGAATTTTCGATATAAAACGTGAACAAAATATCTGTATTTTGGAGGAAACTATATTGAATAATAACAAATACGCGTTTAAAGTTATCCCAGATAACGAACAAAACATGACTTATTGGGACATGTTTGCAACCTGGTTTGGTGCCAATGCTAATAATGGGACTTGGTTTATTGGTGGGGTTGTTGCTGCCTGTGGGTTGATCGGTGGACTTAGTGCTACGGTAATTGGGGGAGTAATTGCTTATATCTTTTTGGCCATGATGGCTTACGTGGGATATAAAACTCGGACCTCTAACACCGTGCTTTCCCGTGGTGCTTTTGGAATTCGGGGGAGTATTATTCCGTCAATCATCAATCTAACTTTATTTTTAGGCTGGACTGCCGTAAATACTTTTATTGCAGCAATGTCGCTAACTTTCATTTTCCACACTTTGTTTGGCTGGGCTTTATTTGGTCAACCAGGTGGAAACCTTGGAATTATCGTCGGAATTTTAGTAATGAGTATTTTGCATGTGCTTAGTATCATTGCTGGACAACGTTCCGTTCAGTTAGTCGAACGAATTGGAGTAGTTTTAGTAATTATTTTTGTCGTATTGGAAACGTTTGTGGTTTTTAAAGACATTTCATTTACGCAAATCGCTCATTATCATGTTCCTGCTAAACAAAGAATGCCATTTGGGGTAGCAATCGATACCATCGCAGCCTTTGGTTTAGGATGGGTTGTTGGTGGAGCTGATTTTAGTCGTTTCACTAGCAAAAAACGGAATGCCATTAGTGGATCATTCTGGGGAGCCTTCTTAGGACTCTTTAGTTTTGCCATGATTGGATTATGTACCACACTTAGCGTGGCCTTAACTTCTGGCTATAATGCCAATAATTCCGATCCAAGTGTGATTGCGAATAAGCTAGGTCTTGGTTTTATCGCGATGTTAGTCATTGTGTTGACTAGTATGACTGCTAATGCGGTTAACATACAAGCCGGTGCTTCAGCTTTGAGCAACATGATTCACAAATTGAATTTGAATAAGTCACTTGTAATTATTACTTTGTTATCAATGGCGTTAACTTTTGTGCCAGTCATTAGTGGTAGTTTCTTAGATTCATTCATCTCATTCCTTGATTACACCGGAATGTTACTGGGACCAATTATTGCGATTATGTTGGTTGATTATTTCTTAGTCAATCAAGAGAATTATAATCCAATTGCTTTGTCTGATCGCAATGGTAAGCTTTGGTATCAAGGTGGTTTTAATTTAGTTGCAGTAGGAACTTTAATTTTAGGAGTCATTATTTACTTAATTTTGAAGAGTTTTGCTGTCATTGAAACTACGATTGGTGCTACTTTCATCACGATGGCAATTTCTGCAGTAATTTATTATTTTGGTAGTAAATTATTTAATAAATAAAACAAAAATCATCTACCGGCTGTGGTAGATGATTTTTTAATTTTTGGGAGCAAAATGTTTAGCTAGGAAACGAGTAAAGAAGTTATCAGAAATTTGTTTATAAATTTCCACGAAATCCCCATTTTTATGCGGATGATTTAAGATTTGATCAGCGATTTTTTGAGCAATCGTTTCAGTTGGATGCACAAAAGGCCCAGTAATATGGTTATTTAAATCAGTTGACATCACTCCAGGATGGATATCATAAATTAAAATATGTTGGTCTTCTTTTTCAAACCAAATTCCTAAAGATGAAGTCATAATATTTTGGGCACCTTTACTAGTTTTGTAAGCCAACGGATTCCAAAGATGATTAGGACTGGTTGGAATTGTAATATTCACAATTGTGCCATGATTTTTATTGAGCAATGGTTCTAAATTTTTAATTAGTTGATATGTTCCAAAAAAGTTAACTTGCATTGTTTCATGTAAATCAGGCAAAGTAGTTTTATAACCAATACTTTCTTTACCAGGAATTCCGGCATTATTAATTAATAACGATAAATTGGAATAGTTTTCTGTGATATTTTTACTAGCATCATTAATACTATCTGGATTAGATAGGTCAATTTGTACTAATGATAAATTTTTGAGGCCTTTTTTAACGAGTTGATTCTTAGCAAGTTGTCCGCGCTCAAGATTTCTAACTCCCATAAGAATGTGCCAATTTTGATTAGCAAAAGTCTCGGTTAAAGCCAACCCCAGCCCTTTATTAGCGCCAGTAATTAATACAGTTTTCATTTTATGTCTCCTGTGATTGTAATATTCATTAACGCTTATATTCTAAGCTTATTCTGAAAACTTTGTTGCATTAATGAATTGCTATGCTATACTAATTGCATAAAAATAAAAAGTTGGGGTGCCTTGAGCTGAGATTATACCCATAGAACCTGATACAGCTAATACTGTCGCAGGAAACTTATTACTGAATGATTAATAATAGGGTCTTTTTGGCCAATTTAAAATTAATGATGAAGTCCTCAGCTCACGGCTGGGGACTTTTTATTTTGCCAAAAAATATTGATTGGAGAAATAAAAATGGCAGAAACATCATTATCAGCACAAATGAAAGCTAGCGTAGCGGATTTTATGCCCAAATTTTTTAATAATGCATTCGTAAAAGGAATCGCAAATGGTAAATTACCAAAATCAGCGTTGGTCAGTTATACCCAACAAGATAACATTTATCTCGAAAAGTTCTTGGTTTTATATCAACAAGTATTAGGAGCAATCGATCCACATTTATTGGCGGTGACAGAACATGATATCGATGCTGAAAACGGTGCCCACCAAGTATTATTACGCGTGGCTCAGACAGATAACCAAACGATTATGGCTGACAAAATAGCCGAAAAACCAACGACTAAGCACTACATTGACCATATGCAAAAATCATTAGATCAAGCACCGTATTTAGGATTGGCTGCGATGCAAGCATGCCCTTATGTGTATGTATATATTGCTAATCACTTAATCGCTGAAGGTAAAAATAACGCCGAAAATCCGTTCAAAGATTGGATTGATTTTTATCAAGGCCAACCAGGTGGTTTTGAAGAAATTATGTTTAATTTATTGGATCAAAATGTACCGGAAAAGGATTATCCAGCTGCAATCGAAGCTTTCAAAATCAGTGTTGCTGACGAATTAAAATTCTTTGAACAAGCAATGGAATTTAAACAATATCCCGAAGCGATGACCATTGCTGGAACTGATTCAGGTGGTGGAGCTGGGATGGAAGCCGACATTAAAACTATGCAAGCATGCCATACTTTTAGCACCAATGTGGTAGTTGGAGTAACTGCCCAAAATACTTATGGAGTGCAAGATTTATATCCATTACCACGTAAAATTGTTGATGCTCAATTTGCGTCAATCATGGATGATTTTGATATTAAAGCAGCGAAAACAGGGGCTTTATTTGATTCCGAACACGTGAAAATTGTGGCTGACAATGTGAAAAAATATAATTTAAAAAACTTTGTTGTTGATCCAGTTATGGTTGCCAAAGGTGGAGCTAAGTTACTAACTGACGAAGCCATTCAAACTTTGAAAGATGAGTTATTACCCTTAGCGACGTTAGTGACGCCTAATTTACCAGAAACAGAATTATTAGCTGGTCAAACGGTGAAAACACAAGTTGATATGTTGAACGCAGCTAAAAAAATCCAACAAATGGGTTGTCCCAATGTCATGGTTAAAGGTGGTCATGGTGATGAAGATATGGTCTATGATTTTGTGAAGTTAGCGGATGGTAATGAATTTTGGTTAGAGTCCAAACGAGTAAATACCATTAGAACTCATGGAACTGGGGATACTTTATCATCAGCCATTGTTGCGTATTTAGCCCAAGGAATGGATTTAGAAACTGCCATTCGGAAAGCACACCAATATTTAGAAACCATTATTAATCTGCCACTTCCAATTGGACACGGTCATGGACCATTAAATCATGGAGAATGGAGTAATCATGAAATTTAAACCAGAAATGTTGGACGTTTATTTAGTGATTGGGACGCAAAATACTGATAATAGTGCAAAACACTTGCTTGCGATTGTGCAAGCGGCTTGTGCAGCAGGCGTTACCGCAGTGCAGTATCGAGAAAAAGATGGTAGCCAGTTATCAGATACTGAGCGCGTAGAACTGGGTAAATTAATCCACAAAATCACGCAAAAATATGCTGTACCCTTATTTGTCGATGATGATTATGAATTAGCCAAGACAATTGGAGCAGAAGGACTTCATGTCGGTCAAACTGACGAAAAAGTCCATGTAATTCGCAAGCAATCACCAGATTTAATTATCGGTTTGTCGATTCATGATTTAGCTGAATTGCAAAGTAGTGCAACTGAATTAGAGTTAGTTGATTACATTGGGGTGGGACCAATTTTCCCTACTCACAGTAAAAAAGATGTGAAAGCAAGTATTGGAGTAGCTGGCTTAGATAAAGTGGCTGCACACACTAATTTACCAATCGTTGCCATTGGTGGAATTCACACTAATAATGTTGCTGAATTAAAAAATGCGCCAATTGATGGTGTATCAGTGATTTCAGCGATTACTAAAAGCGACGATATTGACCAAACTGTCCAAATTTTGAAAGCTAGAGGAAACTAATGATGAATGAAATGATTAAAAATGTCCGTGCCAAAAGTCCCATTGTTTTAAATGTTGCGAACAATGTTACTCCCCAACATGTGGCGGATGGAATTAACTTTATCGGTGGATCACCAATTATGATTGCTGATCCCTTGGAAGCCAAAGAATTAACTAGTTTAGCTGGAGCTGTAACTTTAAATTTAGGTTCAACTAGTCCAATTGCCCAAATGATTATGTTAGCCGTTGGTGAAAAAGCTAATGCAATGAAAATTCCCGTCGTTTTTGATCCCGTCGCTGTTGGTGCATCATCAATCAGAACGGAACGTGCTAATCAATTATTGCGTAATGTAAAAGTGGATGTCGTACGGGGAAATATTGGAGAAGTAGCTGCTTTAGCAGGTGTAGCTTGGAATGCTCATGGAATTGATGCTGGGGAAGGTGACGGTGACCAAGTTGAAATTGCCAAACAAGCTGCCCAAAAATTAAATTGTAAAGTGGTTGTGTCTGGACCAACTGATATTGTGACTGATGGAGAAACAGTTTATTTAATTCAAAATAACGCCCCACTTTTAGCAACTAACGTGGGAATGGGAGATGTTTTAGATGGAATTTTGGCGGTCTTTTTAAGTCAAGATGATTCACTTGAAACTTTAGCTTATGCAACTGGCGTGCTACCTGTCGCAGCTTCAATGGCGATGGAAAAATACCCAGTTCAACCAGCTAGTTTCTTAACTGAAACTTTTGATAACTTAGCTACGATTGATGATGCTCAGTTTAAAGAAAATTTAAAAATTGAGTTGCGTTAAGCAAAAGCTATGCTATACTAAATTCATATAAATAAAAAGTTGGGGTGCCACGAGCTGAGATTAAACCCATTGAACCTGATATAGTTTGTACTATCGAAGGAAACTTATTACTTTAGAAGTAAAAGAATGTATTCGCGATGCATTCCTTTAAAAATTAATTTTTCTAAAGCTCTCAGCTTGTGGCCGAGGGCTTTTTATTTTTGGAAAATTAATTCTTGGAGGAATCATCATTATGAACAAATGGCATTTGAAAGACATTATTTTAGTAACTTTAATCGGGATCGTTTGTGGTCTGATTTTCTGGATCATGGATCCAATTTACACTGCGGTAACTGCAGTATTAACTCCCATGGGATTAGCACCATTTAGTGGCGCTGTCTTAATTGGTTTTTGGACAATTGCTGGACCTTTAGCCTTAATGGTAATCAAGAAACCAGGTTCTGGTTTACTTGCTGAATTCTTAGGAGCAGCTGTTGAAATGTTGCTTGGTGGAATTTGGGGAGCCGCAACTTTAATCTCAGGATTAATTCAAGGTGCTGGTTCAGAACTAGGTTTTGCTTTCACTGGTTACAAAAACTACGGTAAAACTGGAATGTTACTTTCGACTTTAACTACGACAGTTGTGACATTTGGTTACCAATTAATCAAACATGACTATGCTGGATTTAGTTTTGGCATGATTTTAGCATTATTCGTTGTAAGTTACATCTCTGTATTCCTATTCAGTGGTGTTCTTTCAATGGCCATTGCCAAAATGCTTGAAAGAACACATTTGTTAGATAAAGACTAGTCATAGCAACGTTTTCAAAGCTATGTAACCTTTATGTAGACATGTAAATTAGCGGATGCTACGAATCTTAGCTAGGTAATTGCAACTTGATATCGTACGATTAATTCAACAAATCAGTTTGCTGAAGGAGAATTATATGTTTACGTTATTAGTCGTATTACTTGCTCTTGCATTTGATGTACTTGTCTATTTCACCGCTGGAAGTTTTCTGGCAGTTGAATCAATCGGAATCTTTGCTTTCATTATTTACCTAGTTCCAGCATTGTTAAATGGTGTAATTGTGGCTACTGGGGTAATGGAAGAAATTAAATTTAATTTTTTGAAATATATGTTACCAGTTTTAACTTTATTTGCTTATTTTGTTTTTAGTAAGATGGTAGTTTATAGTTCTGAATGGCAGCAATTTATCTCTAATAATTCCTATAAAACGAGTTCAATGTCAATTCAGATTTCGCATAATTTATTAACAATTGATCAAATCCTTTTTGTGTTAATCTTGAATTTTGCGGTAGTTATCATCGTTAAAAAACTAACTGAAAAATTTGCATAAAAAAATCGGTCTGCTATTGCAGATCGATTTTTTGTTTTAGAAATATAAGCTTAATGGAAAACCACTCGTTAAGTAAAGACCAAAGCCACCGACAATTAAAATGAATAAAATTACTAACCAAGCTAATCCAGGAGTTAATTTCATACGGTTCTTATTTGCAAAAGCAATTTCAATAATCGCAATGAGTGAAAGACCTAAAATGACTTTGATAATCGTTAAGAGTGGGTGATTAGGAAAAGCATGACTAATCAACAACACTCCGGTTACAATGGCGAAAAGATAACATACTCGAGCAATCATCATTGCAATCAAGCTAGTTTTCTTTGATTTACTAAATAGAGCAAGAATTGTTACGATTAAAAGTACAATCCAAGTAATTAAATGAATCCAAACGAGATACATAATGAAGTTCCTTTCAGTTCTGATACTTCTATTATAGAACTAAATAGGAAGATGATTAGTGATTTTGAATTTTTTCAATTTGTTCGTATTGGCTATTCATCCAATCGAAGTAGTTAGTATTAGCTGGAATTGTTTCGGTAACTTTCACAACTGGGATATCATTTTCTTTGGCAAGTTTCACTAAACTAGCAATAGTTTTGTTTTCTTCTTGAGTATTTTCAACGAAGAAGGCGATGCGTTTGTTCTTGATGTCGTCACGAACTTTAGCTAAAGCTTTTGGTGATGGATCAACGTCTTTTTCAATGGCGTTGGCAAATGAGTCATCATTAATTTTGTAACCCATTGCTTCTAATGAATAATTGAAAACGGGTTCACTAACATCAACTTTTTGGCCATGGCTGTTAGCTGCAAGCTTTTTAGCTAGATCTTGAGTCTTTTTCAATTTAGCTTTGTAAGCTTCCGCGTTTTGGTGGAATTCTTTTTTGTGAGATGGTTGAATTTTACTGTAAGTATCAGCTAATTTATCAGCTAATTTTCCCATTGTAGCTGGGTTATACCAGATGTGTTCGTTATCACCATCTTGTTTGTGCATGAGTTTACCAACGTTAATTACATCGATATCATCTTCATGATTGCTGTATAATTTACTCATCCATTCATCGTAACCTAGACCATTTTCAACAACGACATTGGCTTCGTTGACAACCTTGGCGTCTGAGTTCTTAGGGGTGAATTCATGGGGATTAACTCCGGAATTCACTAATGAACTAACTTTACCGTGGTCACCTAAAACTGCCTTAGCAGGTTCAGCATAGAAGTTAGTGGTGGTAGCAACATTAATTTTATCTGATGATTTATGGGTATCACTTTTACAACCAGTTAAAAATAATGCTATTGTAATAAATGTAAGTACGAGACCGGAAACTTTAACTAATTTTTTCAATCTTTTTCTCCTAAAATTTAATTAGATAACACTGTTACCTTAACTAAGATAACACCGTTATCTAAAATAAACAAGTCTAAATTTAACGAGGTGTCTGATGGCAACTAAACGAAACTATGAAATGACTAATGAATTACTCCTAGAATCAGCGAAACAAGCTTTTTTAGCAAATGGGTTTAAAGATACAAAATTACGCGATGTTTGTCGCCAAGCAAACTTAACGACAGGGGCATTCTATAAACATTTCAAATCAAAAGATGATTTATTGGAACAATTAGTTGATCCATTATTGGAAGATTTGAAGAATGTATATTTAAACCAAATTAATGATGCAATTGAAACCATGAACAAAGACAATGTAAAAGATGTTTTATTACATCAAATTTTAAATATGGATGCCATTATTCATGGTGTTTACCAAAATGAAGATATTGCTGAATTATTGCTATTTAAGACCAATGGATCTAAATATAATAATCTAGCAGAGATAATTACGAAATTCTTTGCCGAAAATGTTTTAAAAACGATTATTGCAATGCAGGAAAAAGGAATTATTACGGATAATTTTGTAATTGATAAACGGCAGATTCATTTCTTTGTCTATTCCAATACCGCAACGTTCTATGATATTTTGAAGCATTCGTTTGCGGAATCAGAAACGGTGAAATTATATCAAAAACTTTGCCAGTTTAATTATTATGGTTGGATTAATTTCTTGGGATTATAAAATTTAATAGTCAAAAAGACCCACTCTTTGGTCATAAGAGTGGGTCTTTTAATTTGGTCGATTGGTCTAATAGAAACTAATATGTCTTGTTTCGATTAAATATCTCTTAGTATAATTTACGAATCCATTTGTGCCAATTGGCCTGATAATGCCGCGATTAATGATAATGCAATATCTGCAACTTTATCATTATTGGACAGATTAACAATCATTTCTGGATGATTAAGTTTAATTTCCCAGAAATTTGAAATGCCAATCACCCCATAGCAATCGGCAATCTGAAGTAACATACTGTTGGTTAGGTCTTCATGCTGATACATTGTATTTAATGGAGCGTTTAACTCGTTATTTTCTAAAGCAAAACAGACCAATAAATTTTCACTGACTTGTGGTAATTTAATAATCTTACTTAACAAATCGGTCGCAACTTCAACTGACGGAACGTGACTATACAATCCCTGATATTCAGTGGCAATGCTAGCCATCTCAGCTAATGAAATGTGTTCATTTTTAAATTGTTGTACTAGATATTGATAAGCAGGTTTCATAATTAGTCCTTAGATGAAAATAATTAATTGTACGATGATTAAAGTAGCTAGTAAAACAAGCCAATCTTTGGGATGAATTTTAACTTGTGTGGCAAAAGTTCGCTTTTGGTTTTCCACAAATCCTTGTGATTCCATGGCTTGAGCAAGGTCATTTGACCATCCAATTGCGACAATTAAAGCTTTGAAATACAACGTGGGCATCCAGGGATGTAATACTTTTCCGCGCATATTTCCGTTAGCTCGGATAACTTTGATTTCATATTGTAAACGAGGTACCAAATTAATGGCAGCTAAAACCCCGTAAACAAATTTAGAGGGAACGTGGGCGTTTTGTTCTAATGAATTGGCTAAATCGACCATATAAGTCGTTAAAGAAAAGCTTAATCCCAAAAATACATAGGCATATAAACGTGTAAAGAGGGCAGTTCCCATGACAAGCCCATCACCATAATAAAATTGTGAGAAGAAAATTCCAAGGGCTGGAAGTAATGCAATCAAACAAAAGGTTGCAACCGTCTTAAAATGAACCCGTTTATAAATTAAATAAATTAAACATGCCACAATGATAGCCACATTTAGTGGAATAATTGTCAAAAATGAAATTTCTAAGGCAATCAAAAATACCAGTAATAGTTTGATGGAAGGATTCATTAGAGCACCTCCTTGTAAGTTAATGCTTGGTTAGCAAATTCAATATGATATTCAAAGAAATCATGGAATTGGAAAATCTGATGACTAATAACCACCAATGAATGATTGCGATTCAAAAATTCAGTTTGCAACATGGATTCCACAAACTCAACTGACTTTTTATCAAGTCCAGCAAATGGTTCATCCAACAACATAATGTTGGTATCGCGAATTAACATTAATAAAATTTGGAGTTTCTTTTTCTGTCCACCACTTAATGTGTAAACCACTTGGTCTTTTTTACCGTCCAAATTAAGGCCGATTAAGGCCTGATCGATTTTTTCAGCAGTCCAATAATCAGATAAAGCCGTTGATTTAGCTAATTCTATTTCTTCATTAACCGTGACATCTAAAAATTGATCGTTGGCATTTTGGAAAATTAACGCAATCTCTTGGTAGAACAATTTATTTTTAATTTTTTTGATATTGATATCAGCTAACGTAACGTTACCCGCATATTTTTTTAATTTGGTAAGGGAACGGAAGAGGGTTGATTTACCAATTCCACTTGCCCCAGTTAACAAAGTACAACCTTGATAAAATTTGAAATCATCACAATTTAACAAGGTTTTTTGTTGGGCTTTGAAACTGAAATCAGTTAGTTCGATATTTACACTACCATTAGGTAACTTGAAATTAACATTACTTTGATGGTTAGTATTTAAGACTTGTTCAGTTTCACTAGTTGAAAGTTCTTTGATCGAAGTTCCTTCGACGCGGAATAAATGGTTCACTAAACCAGCATAACCAGCTAGGTCGTGGTCAGAAATTATGATGGTTTTGTGTTTTTCGGTTTGTAATTTAACCAACTTAGCTAAAATATCTTGTTTTGATGGGAAATCAATACTAGCAAATGGTTCATCTAACAACATAATGTCAGAATCCAACGCTACCATGGTTGCCAAAATAACTTTTTGTTTTTCACCACCAGAAAGGGTAATGATCTTGCGGTCAGCTAGATATTGAATATCACAAAAGTCTAAAGCAGCTTGGACTTTTGCATCAATTTCAGCTGCTGGTGTTTGAATATTTTCTAAGGCAAAGATTAATTCTTCCTGGACTTTTTGCATGACAAATTGTTGATTCGGATCTTGAAACATCATACTAATCAATTTTGCCCGTTCAGCAGGTTTGATATCTTTGATGTTTTGGACACCAATTGTAATGTCACCAGTATATTTTTTATCTCTGTCTAAGCCTGCGATGATAGTCATCAAAGTTGATTTACCACATCCGGATGGACCAGTTAGTAGTGACAATTCACCACCCGGAAAAGTGAGATTCACATTTTCGAAAATCTGTTCGGCACTTTTTTGGTATTTAAAATTGAAGTTTTGGACTTCAATGTTGCTCATAATAGCTTCCTCCAAATAAAAAGCCATCTTCATTTAAGAAGACGGCTTTTGTTTTATTAAAATTAGACAACTGTATGTCAGATTACCTCCGCTAGCATTACCTAGATCAGGTTCAATGGGTATAATCTCAGCCGTTAAGCACCCCAGCTATTTAATTGTGTCTCTATTATACCAAAAAAGACCACTCATTGTGAGCAGTCTTTTAAATTAAACGTCCAAACTTGTATCGTCTTTAGCTTTTACATCTTTAGCAGGAGCTTTGTCAGCTTTTTTATCAGCAACAGGAGTTTCTTCTTCGATACCGTAAGCAACACGGACTTTATGGTTAAGTTCGTCAACTAACTCTGGTTTTTCTTTCAAGTTAGCAACAGTCTTGTTAAGACCTTGGCCTAAGCGTTCTTCACCGTATGAGTACCATGAACCTGACTTGTCGATAATATCTTTATCAACGGCTAAGTTCACCATATCAGCAACGGGTTCAATCCCTTTACCGAAACTCATAAGGGTATCAACAGTCTTAAATGGAGGAGCGACCTTGTTTTTAGCAACTTTGATCTTAGTTTCCTTACCAACAACTTCTTGACCATCTTTTTGTTGTTTAGTACCACTAACACGAAGACGCACACTTGAATAGAACTTCAAGGCACGACCACCAGGAGTAGTTTCAGGGTTACCAAACATAACTCCAACTTTTTCACGTAATTGGTTAATGAAAATAACCACGGTGTTAGTTTTGTTAATGTTGGCAGTTAACTTACGAAGTGCTTGTGACATCAAACGGGCTTGTAAACCAACGTGTGAATCACCAATGTCACCTTCAATTTCTGACTTAGGTACTAAGGCAGCAACAGAATCGACAACGACTAAGTCAACTGCACCAGAACCGATTAGGGCATCAGCAATTTGAAGACCTTCTTCACCAGTACCTGGTTGAGAAAGAAGTAAGTTATCAATATCAACACCTAAAGCTTTGGCATATTCGGGATCCATCGCATTTTCAGCATCGATATAAGCAGCAGTTCCACCATTTTTTTGGAGTTCTGCAACAGTTTGTAAGGCAATTGTAGTCTTACCAGAAGATTCAGCACCAAAGATTTCAACCACACGACCACGAGGAAAACCACCAATACCAAGAGCGATATCAAGGGATAAAATCCCAGTTGAGATAGCGCTAACGGCAGTGTTAGGAGTTTCACCCATTCGCATAATTGCACCGGTACCAAATTCTTTTTTAATTTGTTTCAATGCTTTATCAAGCTCAGCTTGACGAGCATCTTGAGCGTTTTTCTTAGAATTTGAGGCCATAAAAAACACCTTTCTTTTTAAAATGTGAACATTTGTTCGGTTATCAATAATATTTATTTTACTCTAATATGTACGTAATATCCAGTGAAATCGATCCACTTTCTTCTCAATTATAACGTATTTATCTGATTGTGTATCTTTACGAAAAATTTAATCATATAATGAATAAATGAAATTAAAAGTTCGAGGAGGACACGATGAAAAAACTTTGGGAACGCATTACGCGTCAAGAAAGCCCAGAAAATTTGGAAGCAAAAGATGCACGTTTGAAGCCTCACATGACAACGAAAGATTTACTAGGATTAGGGTTAGGAATGGTAGTTGGAACTGCCATTTTCACCTTACCCGGGATTGTTGCTGCTGAACATACTGGTCCAGCTGTGGCACTTTCTTTTGTTGTTGGTGCTATTGGGGCAGGGTTAGCTGCCTTAGCTTATGCAGAAACTTCAGCTGCGTTGCCAGTTGCTGGGTCAGCGTTTTCTTGGATCAGTGTACTATTTGGAGAAGGTTTTGGTTGGATTGCTGGTTGGTTAATGCTAGCTGAATATTTCTTGGCCATTACTTTCGTAGCGTCAGGTTGGTCAGCTTATGTGCAAGGATTCTTAAGTGAATTTGGTTTTCATTTACCAGCTTGGTTAAGTTCAGGATATAACCCACAAACGGGTGGATTCTTTGATATCTTCGCAGCTATTTCCATTATTTTGGTGGGATTATTGCTCAGCCGGAAAATGGAAGGGGTCAACAAGTTAGAAAATATCATCGTGATTTTAAAAGTTGCGGTCGTAATTTTATTTATCGTAGTTGGCTTTACTTCAATTAAGTATTCAAACTTCCACCCATTTATTCCAGCTCATAAAGCGGGCACTGCCTTTGGGGGAATGACCGGAATTTTAGCTGGTGCCGCTCAAGTCTTTGTGGCTTATGGTGGATTTGATGTGATTGCTTCGAATACGGCGGAAACCAAAGATCCTGGGAAGAACATGCCGCGCGGAATTATCGGAACTTTGATTATTGGTAGTTTACTCTTTATCGGAGTGTCACTAGTCTTAGTTGGAATGTTTAAATATACTAACTATGCTAATAACGCTGAAGCATCAGCTTGGGCTTTACGTAAATCAGGTCACATGATTACCGCTAATTTATTAGCAGTTGTAGCGATTGTCGGAATGTTTGCCTCATTGATTGGAACCGTTTTAGCCAGTTCCCGTTTAATTTACGCCTTTGGCCGTGATGGATTATTATCAAAACGGCTTGGTAAAGTTAACAAACATCATTTACCAGGTAACGCATTGTTAGTTGTAACAATTGCAGCGGTATTAGTTGGTTCAATTTTGCCATTTACGTTCTTAGCTAACTTAGTTTCAGCTGGAACCTTGATTTCATTTATGTTTGTATCACTTGGAATTTATGCCTTACGTCCTCGTGAAGGTAAAGACATTCCGGTACCAAAATTCAGAATGCCACTTTACCCAGTTTTACCGGCTGTTTCAGCTTTAGTATCATTTATTATCTTCTTAGAATTAAGTAATGATGCGAAAATTTTAACTTTCGTTTGGTTTATTGTCGGGGCAATCATTTACTTCGGCTATGGAATCAGACATTCAAGTGTCGCAGATCAAAAATAGAAAAGGGGAATGCTCGTGAACGGTGATTTATCAGCACGTTCAGGAATTAAAGATACAATTCCTACATTATCAGGATACATTGGCGTTGGATTAGCTTTTGGAATTGTGGCAAAAGCCGCTGGATTAAACGTCGTGATGATTATTTTGATGTCAATCATCACCTATTCTGGTGCTGCTCAATTCGTAATTGTTAGTATGTTGCTAGCAGGGGGAACCTTTTTGTCAATCTTAGTCGCCGTCTTTTTATTATCGGCGCGGATGCTCTTAATGGGAATGACAGTTGCCCCATATTTGAAAAAAGAATCGATGAAACGCAACATTATTTTGGGATCTCTCTTAACTGATGAAACTTTTGCCCTAACAATGAATAAATTAAATTACACGAATCGCATTATTTCGTTTGAATGGTTAAATGCTTCTAATGTAATTGCTTATTTAACTTGGATTGTGGCATCGGGAGTTGGGGGGAGTCTTGAAAGCTTAATTCCTAATCCAACGAAATTTGGTCTTGATTTTGCTTTTATTGCGATGTTTATTGGCTTACTCTATCTTCAAATTATGGCTGATAAAACGATGGCGTTTAAACTACAAGTAACGATGGTTTTAGTAACCCTTGGATTAACGTATATTGGATTAATCTTTATTCCAAGTAGCCTATTGCTACTGGTAGTCACGTTAGTCGGTTGTTGGTTAGGAGTGAAAATTAAAAATGCCTTCTTTTGAGTTTGTTTTATTGGTAATTATCGGATGTGGAATTGTGACGTGGTTAACTCGGGTAATTCCATTTATTCTATTGAAAAAGTTTGAATTACCAATTTCATTTGTTGAATTTCTTAGTTTTGTCCCAGTTGTGATTATGTCAGCGTTGTGGTTTAGTGGAATTTTTGTGCAACATCTAGGTCATTTTCCTAGTGTGAACGTCGAAAATTTGCTAGCTTCAATTCCGACGGTGATTTCAGCAATAATTAGCAAAAATTTATTAGTAATTGTCGCAGTGGGAATTATCTCATTGGCTTTAATTCGTTTAATTGTATAAAAAAAGACCTTGGAAATTTTCCAAGGTCTTTTTATTTATATCAGGATAATGAGTATTACGATAAAACAAATTAATAAAATTGTTAATGCAGCAAATCGTTTAGAATGCCAAGTATGTTGGCTTTTATATGACCAAACTAAACTGGCAATGGTAACTAAGATTGCGGCAAGAGCCATAATGATTAATTTGATTAATACTGCTTGATCCCCCATTGTAAACTCCCGTTATTAGTGTAATTCGATTTGGTAAGCGAAACGATCATCGTTTTCCATCTTAGTACGGATAGTACCTTTACGAGTAAATCCACTTGCTAAGATGATGTGTTGCATACCCTTGTTTAGTGGGTGAGTATCGATACGAACGTCTTTGAAACCAAGCATTGCTGATACAGTGAATAAACCACTAATCAACTTACCGGCAAGACCTTGTCCACGGTATTCGTGAGAAACAGAAACACGGTGAATTGCTGAATAATGAGCAGCAGCACCGTTATCCCATGCTCCTTCTTCCATTTCAAGGTAATCAGGATCGATACCTAAATGAAGAGTAGCAGAACCGGCAACTTTACCATCTACATCGATTACATATGAAGTACCGTTGTCGATATCTTTCTTAATGTCATCTGAAGTTGGGTAAGCACCTTGCCATTGGTTGATTCCTTGTTCTTTTAAGAAACCACGTCCGGCGTCAATAATTTTCTTGATTTCTGGTAAATCTTTTTCAGTTGCTTTACGTACGTAAACACAAGTCATAATAATACACTTCCTTACTTATTCTTTTATCGGTAATCAATTATAAAGAATAAAACTTACTTTTACAACTATAATACTTAGCAATCTAACTAAGATGGATGCTCATTGCCATACCCATTCCACCACCGATACAAAGGGTAGCAATCCCAGACTTTTGGTTAGTACGTTTGAGGTTGTTGATTAAGGTAATTAAAATCCGAGCTCCGGAATCACCAAGCGGATGTCCTAAAGCTACAGCTCCACCAGTAATGTTTAGTTTTTCCATAGGAATATTAAGGTCACGGGAAACAGCAATGCTTTGGGAAGCAAAGGCTTCATTGAGTTCGAATAAATCGTAGTCATTAATTGTTTTGTGTTCTTTATTTAAAAGCTTATCAACGGCATATTTAGGCGCGTACCCCATAATATCTGGGTCACAACCGGCTTCAGCGTAGTTGTCGATGATGGCTAATGGTTGTAAATCTAATTCCTTAGCTTTATTTTCAGTCATTAGGATAATAGCAGATGCACCATCGTTTAAACTAGCGGCGTTACCTGCTGTGACAGTTCCATCTTGTTTGAAAACGGTCCGAAGTTTAGCAAGCTTTTCAACAGTTGTATTAGGACGAACAGTTTCATCGGTGGTAATTGTAATTGATGATTTTCTACCATTAATAGTTACAGGAATCATTTCTTCGGCAAAATAATCATTTTCGATAGCTTTGGCTGCTTTACGATGTGAATCAAAAGCAAATTGATCTTGATCTGCACGAGAGATGTTGAATTTGTCAGCAATGTTTTCGGCTGTGATTCCCATGGGAGCGTTAGTACGGAAGTCATTAAGACCATCTTTTTCAATACTATCTTCCATAGTGAATGCTCCAAATTTGTGTCCTTGACGAACTTTGGGGTTTAAATAAGGAGCATTTGACATGCTTTCAGTACCACCAACTAGGACGATATCAGCATCACCAGTTAGGATAGCTTGTTGACCAAGGCGGATGGCTTTCATACCAGATCCACAAACTTGGTTAATTGTGCAGGCCGTACTTGTTTCAGAAATTCCTGATTGAAGTTCAATTTGACGAGCGATGTTTTGTCCACCACCAGCTTGAATTACGTTTCCAAAAATAACTTGGTCAATTAAATTAGGATCCAGGTTAATAGCATCCATAGTTGCTTGAGCGGAGATGACTCCGAGGTCAACTGAAGTTAGGCTACTAAGTTGACCGTTGATTTTACCAATTGGAGTACGCTTGGCACTCACGATTGCAATTTTTTCCAATTCTTGAAGACTCCTCTGTATATGATTTGTTTCTATTATACCTATCTTATGAGTGATAGTATAATAACATCAAGGGGAGTGTGGCAAAATGGATAAAGAAAAACAAACACAACAAGTTGGAAATTTGATTGATAGTTGGTTAGATGCAATTGATGCTCAACCACAAGTTGCAAAACTAAACGAAAGTAAGATTACTGCTATTGATGCAATTATTGATAGCTTTGCAGAAATTGCAATTGTTGGATTAGATAGAGAACCAGAACAGTGGACGGATGGCTTATTAGAAGAAGTTATGTTTGCTCGTTTCATGCTTTTATTAGAAGAAAATGAAAAAACTGAAGAGATGTATCACACAATTCCATTTGCTTTACATCAATTATTTAATTACCTACAAGCACAAGGTGTAATTAATAATGGTAAAGAATTAAATCAATGGGTTGATGATAATGCAACAAAACTTCAATCACTTTACAATCCTAAGTTTGATAAATTTTATCGTGGTTTGTATGAAGCGATGAATCAGAGCGGCATTGATACTTCTGATAAAAAAACTGTTGATGAGTTTACAAAAAGCTATTTAAATTTGCATCCAGAATTAGGTATTGATTTATACAAACAGGATGATCAAAAATAAATCTGACTTTTTTTGACCAAAAGTGTTGACAAAGAATTTATAACACGATATGATAGTAATCGTTCGTTAAGAGGAAGTCACAAATTTATAAATTAACTTTTAAAATTAATTATAAAAAAGTGTTGACTTTACATCTCTTTCCGAGTAACATAGCTCTTGTTCTGTTACGACAGAACTTGAGTAGATCTTTGAAAACTGAACAAGATTTTGATTACAATAAAGTGTAAGGATAATTTTTAAACTTAGTTTAGAAATTAAACAATTGCAATGTCAATTTGCGAAAAAGTAATAAATAAGAGCTAGTAAAGTTCTCATTCTAAAATGAGAGTTTGATCCTGGCTCAGGACGAACGTTGGCGGCGTGCCTAATACATGCAAGTCGAACGAAGTCGCCTAATTGAAATGAGATGCTTGCATCGATTTGATTTTAGATCCGACTGAGTGGCGAACTGGTGAGTAACACGTGGGTAACCTGCCCAGAAGAAGGGGATAACACCTGGAAACAGATGCTAATACCGTATAACAACAAGAACCGCATGGTTCTTGTTTGAAAGCTGGCCTTTGTGCTAGTGCTTCTGGATGGACCCGCGGCGTATTAGCTAGTTGGTGAGATAATAGCTCACCAAGGCGATGATACGTAGCAGACCTGAGAGGGTAATCTGCCACAATGGGACTGAGACACGGCCCATACTCCTACGGGAGGCAGCAGTAGGGAATCTTCCACAATGGACGAAAGTCTGATGGAGCAACGCCGCGTGAGTGAAGAAGGGTTTCGGCTCGTAAAACTCTGTTGTTAGAGAAGAACGGCCGTGAGAGTAACTGCTCACGGTGTGACGGTATCTAACCAGAAAGTCACGGCTAACTACGTGCCAGCAGCCGCGGTAATACGTAGGTGGCAAACGTTGTCCGGATTTATTGGGCGTAAAGGGAGCGCAGGCGGTTTATTAAGTCTGATGTGAAAGCCTTCGGCTTAACCGGAGAAGTGCATCGGAAACTGATAAACTTGAGTGCAGAAAAGGATAGTGGAACTTCATGTGTAGCGGTGAAATGCGTAGATATATGAAGGAACACCAGTGGCGAAGGCGGCTATCTGGTCTGTAACTGACGCTGAGGCTCGAAAGCATGGGTAGCAAACAGGATTAGATACCCTGGTAGTCCATGCCGTAAACGATGAATGCTAGGTGTTGGGAGGTTTCCGCCTCTCAGTGCCGCAGCTAACGCATTAAGCATTCCGCCTGGGGAGTACGACCGCAAGGTTGAAACTCAAAGGAATTGACGGGGACCCGCACAAGCGGTGGAGCATGTGGTTTAATTCGATGCTACGCGAAGAACCTTACCAGGACTTGACATCTTCTGCCAATCTAAGAGATTAGACGTTCCCTTCGGGGACAGAATGACAGGTGGTGCATGGTTGTCGTCAGCTCGTGTCGTGAGATGTTGGGTTAAGTCCCGCAACGAGCGCAACCCTTGTCTTTAGTTGCCAGCATTAAGTTGGGCACTCTAGAGAGACTGCCGGTGATAAACCGGAGGAAGGTGGGGACGACGTCAAATCATCATGCCCCTTATGTCCTGGGCTACACACGTGCTACAATGGGCGATACAACGAGTTGCGAAACCGCGAGGTCAAGCTAATCTCTTAAAGTCGTTCTCAGTTCGGATTGCAGTCTGCAACTCGACTGCATGAAGTTGGAATCGCTAGTAATCGTGGATCAGCATGCCACGGTGAATACGTTCCCGGGTCTTGTACACACCGCCCGTCACACCATGAGAGTTTGTAACACCCAAAGTCGGTTGGATAACCTTTTAGGAGTCCGCCGCCTAAGGTGGGACAGATGATTAGGGTGAAGTCGTAACAAGGTAGCCGTAGGAGAACCTGCGGCTGGATCACCTCCTTTCTAAGGAATAATTCGGAACCTTACATTAATCAAAATCTTATTCAGTTTTGAGAGTTTCTACTCTTAAAGTTGGGGAGTTAGCTTAGTTGGGAAAGCGCCTGTCTGTTTGCAGATAGGAGTCGAAGGTTCAAACCCTCCATTCTCCATTGACACGTTAGTGTCATCAATTTTGTTCTTTGAAAACTAGATAATATTATTTTCTGTAATAATTATATTTTTATATAATTGAACCGAGAAATAACCATTGTGTTATTTTTGAGTTTTTTAATTAGTTTTAATCGCTAAAACTCAATATAATTTATAATCCGTAGGATTATAGGTTAAGTTAATAAGGGCGCATGGTGAATGCCTTGGTACTAGGAGCCGATGAAGGACGCAACTAACTGCGATAAGCTTCGGGGAGCTGTACGTAAGCTTTGATCCGGAGATTTCCGAATGAGGAAACTCGACCAGTGTAATGGCTGGTCATTGCATAGTGAATACATAGCTATGCAAAGGCAGACGAGGGGAACTGAAACATCTAAGTACCCTCAGGAATATAAAGAAATTTCGATTCCCTAAGTAGCGGCGAGCGAACGGGGAATAGCCCAAACCGAACCCTTGTGGTTCGGGGTTGTAGGACTGAACATTTGAGTTACAAAAGTATTTGATAGTTGAATTAGCTGGGAAGCTAAGCCAAAGAGAGTGATAGCCTCGTAAGCGAAATCAAATACCCTCAGTTCAGGATCCTGAGTACGGCGACACACGTGAAACGTCGTCGGAATCTGGGAGGACCATCTCCCAAGGCTAAATACTACCTAGTGACCGATAGTGAACCAGTACCGTGAGGGAAAGGTGAAAAGCACCCCGGAAGGGGAGTGAAATAGTTCCTGCAACCATGTGCCTACAAGCAGTCAGAGTCCGTTAATGGATGATGGCGTGCCTTTTGTAGAATGAACCGGCGAGTTACAGTTGCATGCAAGGTTAAGCCGAAAAAGCGGAGCCGTAGCGAAAGCGAGTCTTAATAGGGCGTATTAGTATGTTGCCGTAGACCCGAAACCAGGTGATCTACCCATGTCCAGGATGAAAGTGCGGTAATACGCACCGGAGGTCCGAACCCGTGTACGTTGAAAAGTGCTGGGATGAGGTGTGGGTAGCGGTGAAATTCCAAACGAACTTGGAGATAGCTGGTTCTCTCCGAAATAGCTTTAGGGCTAGCCTCGGAATAAGAATCATGGAGGTAGAGCCACTGTTTGAGCAAGGGGTCCATCTAGGATTACTAAGTTCAGATAAACTCCGAATACCATTGATTTATGTCCGGGAGTCAGACTATGAGTGATAAGATCCATAGTCGAAAGGGGAACAGCCCAGACCGCCAGTTAAGGTCCCTAAATATATGCTAAGTGGAAAAGGAAGTGGAGTTGCATAGACAACTAGGATGTTGGCTCAGAAGCAGCCACCATTTAAAGAGTGCGTAATAGCTCACTAGTCGAGTGATTCTGCGCCGAAAATTTACCGGGGCTAAGCATATTACCGAGACTGCGGACGCAACTATGTTGCGTGATAGGAGAGCGTTCTAAGGGCAATGAAGGTAGACCGTAAGGACTGCTGGAGCGCTTAGAAGTGAGAATGCCGGTATGAGTAGCGAAAGATCAGTGAGAATCTGATCCACCGTATGACTAAGGTTTCCTGGGGAAGGCTCGTCCACCCAGGGTTAGTCGGGACCTAAGCCGAGGCTGAGAAGCGTAGGCGATGGATAACAGGTTGAGATTCCTGTACTAGTTAATTATGTTTGAACAACGGAGGGACGCAGTAGGCTAAGATATGCGCACTGTTGGATATGTGCGTTTAAATTGTAAGTCAGTTTGAGAGTCAAATGCTTTCAAGCGTGTTGACAAGCAATGATGAGGATCGAAATTTAAGTAGAGAAGTATCTGACGTCACACTGCCGAGAAAAGCTTCTAGTTAGTAATTAATTACCCGTACCGCAAACCGACACAGGTAGTCGAGGAGAGTATCCTCAGGTGAGCGAGAGAACTATCGTTAAGGAACTCGGCAAAATGACCCCGTAACTTCGGAAGAAGGGGTGCTGACCGCAAGGTCAGCCGCAGTGAAAAGACTCAAACGACTGTTTATCAAAAACACAGGTTTATGCAAAATCGTAAGATGAAGTATATGGGCTGACGCCTGCCCGGTGCTGGAAGGTTAAGTGGAAGTGTTAGCTTCGGCGAAGCACCGAAATGAAGCCCCAGTAAACGGCGGCCGTAACTATAACGGTCCTAAGGTAGCGAAATTCCTTGTCGGGTAAGTTCCGACCCGCACGAAAGGCGTAACGATTTGAGTACTGTCTCAACGATAGACTCGGTGAAATTAAGATACCTGTGAAGAAGCAGGTTACCCGCGACAGGACGGAAAGACCCCATGGAGCTTTACTGTAGCTTGATATTGGGTGTTTACATAACTTGTACAGGATAGGTAGGAGCCATAGAAGCCGGGACGCTAGTCTCGGTGGAGGCGTTAGTGGGATACTACCCTTGTTATGTGAACACTCTAACCCTGCGCACTGATCGTGCGCGGAGACAGTGTCTGGTTGGCAGTTTGACTGGGGCGGTCGCCTCCTAAATAGTAACGGAGGCGCTCAAAGGTTTGCTTAGAATGGTTGGAAATCATTCCTAAAGTGTAAAGGCAAAAGCAAGCTTGACTGCGAGACATACAGGTCGAGCAGGGACGAAAGTCGGACTTAGTGATCCGGTGGTACCGTATGGAAGGGCCATCGCTCAACGGATAAAAGCTACCCTGGGGATAACAGGCTTATCTCCCCCAAGAGTTCACATCGACGGGGAGGTTTGGCACCTCGATGTCGGCTCATCGCATCCTGGGGCTGTAGTTGGTCCCAAGGGTTGGGCTGTTCGCCCATTAAAGCGGTACGCGAGCTGGGTTCAGAACGTCGTGAGACAGTTCGGTCCCTATCCGTCGCGGGCGCAGGAAATTTGAGAGGAGCTGTCCCTAGTACGAGAGGACCGGGATGGACATACCGCTGGTGTATCAGTTGCGCCGCCAGGCGCATTGCTGAGTAGCTATGTATGGATGAGATAAACGCTGAAAGCATCTAAGTGTGAAACTCGCCTCAAGATGAGATTTCCCATTCCTTTATGGAAGTAAGACCCCTGAAAGATGATCAGGTAGATAGGTTAGAAGTGGAAGCGTAGTGATACGTGAAGCGGACTAATACTAATCGGTCGAGGACTTAACCAAGTATTTATATTATAGATACAATGGAAAATATCGGAAGAAAATAATATTGTCTAGTTTTGAGAGAACGAAGTTCTTTCAAAAAAATAGTGTGGTGGCGATAGCCTGAAGGATACACCTGTTCCCATGCCGAACACAGAAGTTAAGCTTCAGCACGCCAAAAGTAGTTGGGGGATCGCCCCCTGCGAGGATAGGACGTTGCCACGCAAAGAAAAAAGACTTTAGCATTTAGCTAAGGTCTTTTTTGTTGTTTAATAATAAAATTAAAAAAAGTTAAACATTTTTATTGACATATTTCAAATTTACATTTAAGATATAAACAATCAAATAAACAAATTGTAGAGCTGAGTATTTATTGAAACTTCTAAGAGAGTCTCTGGTTGGTGTGAAGAGATGAGGGGAAAATAAAGAAGATGGGCTTGAAATCAATCACTGGTGAGTTATTAATAATTAGCTAGTGGCGGGGTTGCTACCGATATCTTAGCAAAGTTTTTCCAATTGAGACGCGTCGTTGGAGAAATTTCTGAGGCAGATTTCAGCAATGATTTCTGTGAACTAAGGTGGTACCACGAAAGCATTCGTCCTTTTTATAGGATGGATGCTTTTTTTGTTTATTAAAATAAAAATTATTAAATTAAGGTGGAATATATCATGAAAAAATCAGTTAAATGGATCATTAGTATTATTGCAGTAGTTGCGATTGTTGGAATCGGTTGGTTAAGCTTTGGACCTAAAGATTCAAGTACCTCAGGACAAAAAGTTGTTAAGGTTGGTATTATGAGTGGATCTAAAGCTGATGATGCAGTTTGGAAATCAGTTGCTGAAACAGCCAAAGACAAATACGATATTAAATTAAAATTTGTTCACTTTACAGATTACACTCAACCTAACACAGCGTTATCACAACACTCAGTTGATCTTAATGCTTTCCAACATTATGCATTCTTAAAAGATTGGAACCAAAAACATCATACTGATATTACTTCAATCGGTAACACTGTAATTACCCCAATCAGACTTTTCTCAGATTCATACAAAAATGTTAAAGATCTTCCAGATGGTGCTTCAATTGCTATTCCTAATGATGCTACTAACGAAAGTCGTGCTTTAGTTCTTTTGAAGAATGCCGGCTTGATTGAATTGAAACACAAAGATGGACTTCTTGGTGTAAATGATATTACTAAAAACAGTAAGAACTTAAAGATTCAAGAAGTTGATGCTTCACAAACTCCAAGATTATTAAACAGTGTTGATGCTTCAGTTGTTAACGGTAATTACGCTGCAACTGCTAAATTACCAAACAACAAGGCTATCTTTACTGAACCACTTAACAAAGATTCAAAACCTTGGATTAACTTTATCGCAGCTAACAAAGATCAAAAAGACAATGCTACTTACAAGAAAGTTGTTAAAGCTTACCAAACTAAGAAGACCGCTGATGTAATTGAAAAAGAATACGGTAAAACTGAAGTTCCAGCATGGAATCACAAATTTAACTAAGTTTTCAAATAGAAAGGTCGATTGACATGAAGTATACAGTTGTTGGCGCCGGAGCCATGGGAATTCGTTTCGGAGTTTTATTACAAGAAGCCGGTAATCAAGTTGACTTCGTAGATGATTGGGATCCTCAAGTTGATGCAATTAAGCAACAAGGTGGAGTCTATATCTCAAGAGATGGTCAAAATCGTCATCTAGTTCCAATTAACATCTTTAAACCAGAAGAATATCATGGCGATGCAGATGTCTTAATTATTGATACAAAACAGATGAGATTGGCTAATTTGCTAAAAGCATCTGCACATTTCTTCAATGATAAACAATATGTCCTTACTCCTATGAATGGAATGGGCCACATTGAAAAGATTAATCAATATTTTGATAAATCAAAAGTGATTGGAGCAACTGCTTTAATTGGAACTGTGTTAAATAAACCTGGTGACGTTGATTTTATCGGAGCTCATGGTGCTGGTTCAATGAACTTAGCTAACCAAAATGAAACTCCTGATGCAACTACGAAACAGTTAGTTAAGGAATTAGATGCAGCTTATCTAAATCCAACTCTAACGACTAATTTCTTAGGAACTTTGATGGCTAAGGTAATTTTCAACTCTGTTATCAATACTTTATGTACTATGTTTCAAATTCCAATGGGTGAATTTATTCAAGCACCTACTGCGGAAAAACTTAGTAAGCAACTAATCAATGAAGCTTATGATGTCTGCGAACGAGCTAATATCAATTTATTGAGTACCCGTGAAGAAGAATGGCAAACTATCAAGTATGTCAGCAGCAAGACTAGTCAACTTCATTTCCCATCAATGTATCAAGATTTATCTAAACATCGTCCAACTGAAGTTGATTATATCAATGGATACATCTACGATTTAGGTAAGAAATATAACTATGAAGCAACCACTCATGATTTTCTTCGTAATTTAGTTCATTTGGCTGAATTCTCAGGAAACTTTGATCAAAAAGCTTTCATTGAAAGTATTGAAAATAAGTAAAAAGGGGTAAGTAAGATGGAATTTCCAGAATCGCAAATTCTCCAATCGTTACCAAAACAATTTTTCGCAACGTTGGTAAAAAAGGTTAATGCAAAAGTTGCTACTGGTGCAGATGTAATTAATTTAGGACAAGGTAATCCAGATCAACCAACTCCTGACAACATTGTCAAAGCAATGCAAAAAGCCGTTGCAGATCCGCAAAATCACAAATATTCACCATTTAATGGTCTTCCAGCGTTAAAACAAGCGGTCGCTGACTTTTACAAACGTGAATATAACGTTGATTTAGATCCAGAAACGGAAGTTGCCATTCTTGGTGGCTCAAAGACTGGGTTGGTTGAATTACCATTAGCTATTTTAAATCCTGGCGACACCATGCTATTACCAGATCCTGGATATCCTGATTATTTATCTGGTGTTGAACTAGCTAAAGTTAAATTAGATTTAATTCCACTTACTAAAGATAATAACTTTTTGCCCGATTATGGTACGATTAGTAATGAAGTTAAACAGGCTGCAAAATTGTTATATCTTAATTATCCTAACAATCCTACGGGTGCGATTGCTACGTCAGAATTTTTTGCCGACACGGTTAAGTTTGCTAAAGAAAATCAAGTTGGTATCGTCCATGACTTTGCTTATGGTGCCCTAGGTTACCATAATAAACCACTTAGTTTCTTACAAACTCCAGGTGCTAAAGAAGTTGGGATTGAAGTTTATACGATGTCTAAGACGTATAACATGGCCGGATGGCGTCTCGGTTTTGCCATCGGTAATCCAGATATGATTAAAGCAATTAACTTGATTCAAGCACATTTATTCGTAAGTGTCTTTCCGGCTATTCAAGAAGCCGCCATTGCAACGTTGAGTGAATCACAAGAATCTGTAACTAAGTTAAATGACTTATACACAGAACGACGTGATGCATTTGAAGGAGCCGCAGCCAAAATTGGTTGGCAAGCTTCTCCTGCTAAAGGATCATTCTATTCTTGGATGCCAGTCCCTAAGGGTTATACTTCAGAAAGTTTTGCTGACTTGTTACTCGACAAAGCTGCTGTTGCCGTAGCTCCAGGACTTGGATTTGGTAAAGAAGGGGACAAATTTGTACGGATTGGTTTATTAACGAGTCCAGCAAGACTTCAAGAAGCGGTCGCAAGAATCGCAAAATTAAATTTATTTGAAAACAACTAAGGAGAAAATAATGGCAGATAACATTGTTGAATTTAAAGACGTATCGGTCGATTTTACCCAAGATAAAAAAATTATTAAGGCTGTTTCAGATGTATCTTTTGGGATTCCAGAAGGTCAAATCTTTGGAATTGCAGGATATTCTGGTGCCGGTAAATCAACTTTAGTACGTACCGTTAACTTATTACAAAAACCAACTTCAGGTGAAGTTGATGTTTTTGGAGAAACATTCTTCAAGAAAACTGATGGAAAAGTTCAAGAAATTGACGACAAGAAACTTAGAACTGAACGTCGTAAAATTGGAATGATTTTCCAACACTATAATTTATTATCACAAAAAACAGTCCAACAAAACGTGGAATTTGCATTGAAACACGCTGGATTAAAAGAAAAAGAAGTTACTGCTAAAGCCCAAAGTTTATTAAAAGACGTTGGTTTGGCAGATTATGGAAAACATTATCCAGGTCAATTATCTGGTGGTCAACAACAACGGGTTGCAATTGCGCGTGCCTTAGCCAATGATCCTAAAATTTTGATTTCTGATGAAGCTACTTCAGCCCTTGATCCAGAAAACACAAACCAAATTTTAGACTTATTAAGAGATTTAAATCAAAAACGTGGTTTGACTGTAATTTTAATTACTCATGAAATGGATGCGATTAAACGAATCTGTGATCAAGTAGTTATTATGGATAGTGGTAAAGTGGTTGATCTTGGTAGTTTAGTTGATGTATTTGTTAAATCAACTAACCCAACTACTCGTAAGATTGTTGGATCAGATTTTGATGCACTTTCAATCTTGAAGTCATTAAATATTGATACGAAAAACCGTCATCTTGCTAAGTTGGTTTACTTCTCACAAGAAATTTCAAAACCAATTATCATTGAACTTTATTCAAAATTCCAAATCTCAGCAAGTATCGTTTATGCTGACATTGAAAAATTCCGAAATGAAGCAGTTGGTATCATGATTGTTGATTTAAATGGTGAAGATGCAAACCGGAAACAAGCAATCGAATATCTACAAAGTTTAGATATTGAAGTTAGTGAATTGAGAGGTGAAGAATAATGCAACAATGGTTTATTACAAATTTCCCTAACGTAGTCCAACAAGGCTGGTATGGAGAAACTGGTTGGTGGACTTCAATTGTCCAAACTTTATATATGACATTTTGGTCAGCTATTTTTGGTGGAATTGCCGGATTAATTTTCGGAATTGCCTTAGTATTATTTGATAACGATGGAATTTTACCAAATAAGGTAATTTTCAACATTGTTGATAAAATTGTTTCATTATTCCGTGCTGTACCATTCATTATCTTATTGGCCTTCATTGCTCCTGTAACGCAACATATCGTTGGTACGCAAATTGGTACTACAGCTGCGTTAGTTCCTTTGTCAGTGGGTGTATTTCCTTTCTACGCTCGTCAGGTACAAGTTGCCTTACAAAGTGTTAACAAAGGAACCATTGAATCAGCTCAATCACTTGGATCAACTAACTGGGATATTATCTCAGGTGTCTATCTTAGTGAAGCTTTCCCAGAATTAATCAGAGTTTCAACTGTTACTTTAATTAGTTTGGTAGGATTAACTGCAATGGCTGGTGCCATCGGTGCTGGTGGTTTAGGTAACATGGCTATTTCATACGGATATAACCGTTTTGCTAATGATACAACCTTAGTTGCTACTATCTTAGTGGTTATCCTTGTTCTTATCATTCAAGTTGTGGGTGATGTTTGGGCTAAGTTAGTTGATCATGGATCACAAGCTTAAAAATATGTATATAAAAAGAACTTCCAATTGGAAGTTCTTTTTTTGATGGTTAAAATGGAAGTTTATTACTTAATTTTTCCGCAGCTTTGGCAACTAAGGAAAGAGTAATGAAAAGTCCACCAACGACAGCACATAGAAAAATAACGATTGTAAATAGGCTGCTATGAAGTAAACTAATCACAGCAAAAACTAATAAAATCAAAACAAATAAACCAAAAATTAAATTAGCTTTAGCCACGTGTTTTAAAGCACCAGGCATTTTAGCAGCATTACCAAATTGTGGCATGTTTCCAAATGATGATAAGTCATTGAGATTTAACAGCGCCATGATTTTTTTAGCATCCTGATAGATGAAAGTGAAAACTAACCAGATTGATGCTAATAATCCAAATAGAATTCCAAAAATCATCATCATAAAGTTACGTCCACCACCAATGTAAACAACGGTTGCAGCAGTTAAAAAGATAATGGCAATCATGGGAATATACATAAAGTATTTGTATTTAGCTAATTTAGCCATAATTCCGCGCCATTTTTGAATGTATCCTTGAATTTCAAACATGTATTAAAAATCTCCGTTTCTTAGTAATGAATCCTATTATACCAGCTGTTTCAATGGTAAACAAAAACCACTCCTTATGAGTGGCTTGAAATTAAAATGTTTTATCAATTAATTCATATTATGCATCAGTTAAATGAATATCTAACGCTTTTACATTGCTTTTTACTTGCTCCGGATGTTTGGCACCAGGAATCACTACTGAAATATTGGGATTTTTGATGTACCAAGCAAGGACTACTTGAGCAACGGTAGCATCGTATTTATCAGCAATCGGACGAATTACATCAATCTTATCCATAATGGCTGCAAATTTAGTTCCTTGGAAATCAGGATCATCATGACGGATATCGTCAGCAGGGAAAGTAGTTGCTTTAGTGTATTTTCCAGTCAACAATCCAGAAGCAAGTGGGAAGAATGGAACAAATGAAATTTCGTGAGCTTTAAGATAAGCAAAACGTTCTTTTTCAGCGTCGCGGTCAAGTAAATTATACTTTTCTTCATCTACATCAACTAAATTATCTAAATTAGCTTGTTTGAGTTGGTCCATTGACATGTTAGAAACACCGATGGCACGAATTTTGCCTTCTTTTTTTAATTCATTTAAAGCAGCAACTGATTCGTTTAAAGGAGTCTTACCATCAGGAAAATGAATGTAAAAAATATCGAGATAGTCAGTTTGAAGGCGTTTTAATGATGCTTCAACACTAGCACGTAAGAATTCTGGTGAATCATCAATTACGACATTACCATCTGCTTCAACTTTTTGGCAACCTTTAGTGGCAATTTGGATCTTTGATCGATCATAACCTTTAATAGCTTCACCAATTAATTTTTCGGATTCACCCATACCATAGGCAAATGCAGTATCTAATAACGTAATTCCAGAATCTAACGCCGTTTTGACAATTTCAATTCCAGTTTCGTTTTTTAGATTAGGAAAGAGATTATGACCACCAACGGCATTAGTTCCTAAACCTAATGGTCCGGTGATAACATCTGATTTTCCAATTTTAACTTTTTGCATAATAAATCCCCCTAATTTAATGCAGCTTTAATAGCTGGTTGTTTTAATAAATAATAATAAATTACAATGGCTTGATTGTGTTCCGTATCTTTAGCACCATATAAAAGAATGACGTTCTGTGTTTTTAACTGATTAGCAATTACATTAATTAGCTTAGGTGTAGCAGGATTTAGCGCTAATTCAGCCAAATAACGCGCTTTGAATTCAGGAAAACGTTCAGGAATATGATTAAACCATTCCCGCAGTTCCGTTGACGGAGCAATATCCTTGTCCCAATCATCTAATGCCGCGTTAACTTTTGAAATTCCCCGCGGCCAAAGTCTGTCGACCAATAAACGGTATCCATTCATATCGGCAGGTTTGGTATAAATTCTTTCTAATTTCAGTTCCATAAAGCACCACCTTATATAATTCAGTATTAGTATAACGCAATGAATTATTTCATACGAAAAATTTGCTTTTTACGTATATATTAGTGGCGGGACAAATGTATCACAATATACCCACATTGTGATATTATATAAGAAAGGAGTGAGTATAAATGGAAAATCAATCAAGAATTCAAGTTAGAGTAGATAAAGAAACAAAAGATAAAGCTACAAAATTATTTAAAAATTTAGGAATTGATATGTCAGGTGCTATCAATATGTTTTTAAAACAATCTGTCAGAGATCAATCAATTCCGTTTACAGTAACATTAGAAAGTCCAGAAAGTATTCAAGCTAGAAATGATGCCTTGACTGGTCATAATTTGCACTCGGTTAATTCAATTAAGGAATTAATGAAAGAGCTAAATGAAGATTGAATATACTACTCAATTTAAACGAGAATATAAAAAATATCATAAAAAACATTATCCCGTCGAACGAATTGAAACTGCTATTGATGCAATAGTAAATGACAATCAATTGGTATTACAACGAATGAAAAATCACAGTCTAGTTGGCAATTGGAATGGTTTTAATGAACTGCATTTACAATCTAATTGGCTTATGATTTATCGGATTGATAATAATAGAGTTATTTTAACGTTAACTAGATTAGGTACCCATCAATCATTATTTTTGATATAAATACGAAAAAAGTCCCAGAAAATTTTCTGAGACTTTTTTTATTGATTTTGATATTTATTCCAAAAAGTAATCTGATAAAATTTGTAAATTATGAATAATGAAATTATAGAAACAATAATAATAACAGTGTTAGTAATGATTGGTGCTAAATATGTTAAAAATGCCGTTAATGCAATTAACAAACCACCAAAAAATAGGCTACCAAAAGAAACAATCATCACGCCCCAATTACCGGTTCCACGATTTAATAATTGGGTTGCTTCGGTCCAATTTAAATTTAGTAAACGGATGTCGCGTTTAAAGTAGAACATGCACCCAACTAATTGACTTAATAAAACGCCTAGCAATAAACCGATTGATAAGGTTAAATGTAAGCCAGAGAAACAGATGAAAATTAACACAGCTAATGTCATTGCCACGAGTTGTAATGTAGCAGTTAAAATAAATTTGATTTTTAAATAGGATTTAAGACTAATTGGGAGACTATGAAAAAACTCATAATTGGGTCCATCAAGTGAAATAATATTTCCCGATAGAGTTGAGGGAGTTAAGGTCATAAATGAAAAAGCAATTCCAACAATAAAGAACACAGCAAAATAATTACCAGATAAAGTGTGTAATAAAATCCGACTTCCAGCTGTAAAACTAATTAAGAAAATAAATGGAATCAAAATGGTATTCATAATTACCTGAGTAATAAAAGCAGGTTGATTTAATAGGCCTAAATTGTATCTAATAAGCGATCTAATTAATGAATGTTGTTTTGTTCTACGTTTCTTTTGTTTACGAGCTGTATTAACAGATAGAGTTAAGACATGTTGATTAACAAATCGAATCAAAAACCACGTTCCTAACAAACTAATAGCAATTAAACTAAGTAATACCATTAATCCATATTGATTAAATGAGTCAGTAATTAGTTTGAATAAAGGATACAAAACGCTTATGATGCTTGAATCTTTAGTAACTGAATCTGAAGATGATAATCCCATATAGATACAACCACTAATAATTCCAATACTTGAAAGCCCTAATAGTAACATTGATCCAATTTTACTGAATTTTTTATATAGTTTTGATTGAGTAATCACCAAAATTAAAATCGTAGATAAGACAAAAATACTAATAAAATATAGGATAAAGACTAAAAGAGATAATCCAATTGAAATTAAGATGCTATAATTCGACTTAATTCCAGTTACTAATAGAACTGCAATCATGGGGATAGTGAAAGGTGTTACCGAAAGTATCACCGTAAATAACTTTGATAAAATAACGTCTTTTATTTTTATTGGTAAAGATAGATAGTTTTGTAAATCTTTACTTTCTAAAAAGACGTTATTAATGGTAGTTAGTAATTGGGAAATTAATAATAAACTGAATAACGCAACATAATGGGTAAACAGTCCTGGTTTTTTTGCCATATCAACAGATAACATTGAAAAACCAAAAAGCCCAATAAAAATTATTCCAGCAATTAAATAACCAAATAAGGTTGAACGGGTAATTTGATTTAAATTTTTGCCTTTTCTGCGTTGGCGTTGTGCTTCTTGTGGTGTTGAATAAAGTAAATTAATTTTTATCAGTTGGATAATTTTATTATTCATCATTAGTTTCACCAGTTAATTTGTCGATTTCAACATTGTTATCTTTTCGTCCGACCATCTTGAGGTAAATAGTTTCTAAAGATTCATTTGGATTTTCTGCCAGTAAAGAAGCTACGGAACCGTTATAAATTAATTCACCATGGGATAGAATTGCAATTTCATCACAGAGTTGTTGGGCTGTATCTAAAACATGAGTTGAAAAAATAACGGTTTTACCTTTTTCAACATGGTTTTTCATTAATTGCTTTAAGTCATATGCAGCTTGGGGATCAAGTCCCTGAATTGGTTCATCTAAAATCCAAATATCTGGATTAACTAATAATGTTCCAATAATAATTGTTTTTTCTCTCATTCCATGTGACATATCCTGGATTAATGTATCCATATTGTCCGTAAGTTCAAAGAGATTGACTAATTCAGTTAGTCGATTTTGAACGTTATCGAGTTTAAAGCCATAAAGCGAAGCAATTAAATTCCAATATTCATAGGCTGATAAAAGTAAAAATAGATCAGGAGTATCAGGTACATATCCAATCTTTTGTTTAATTTTCATTCGGTTTTTGTCTAAAGCTAAACCATCAACGGTAATAGTGCCTGAAGTAGGGGTAATCACACTAGTAAGACTTTTCAGTGTTGTTGATTTACCAGCCCCATTATGTCCCAGAAATCCAAAAATCTTTCCACTTGGAATTTCTAAATTTAAATCGGATAAGGCAACTTTATCTTCATATTCTTTATGTAAATGTTCAATTTTAATCATATTAGCTCTCCTGCAATAATTGTATAAGGGTTAAAATGTTAGTAAAATTGTAACAGAAAAGCACCCCGACAGATAGTGGATGAAAGCAACTAACCTGGTATAATACAGAAAAAAGGAATTGATTTCTATGAATGAAGCAACTATAAAAATGATTCGTCAATTTAATCGTGCCTATACCCAACAACTTGGATTACTAAAAAAACATGTTTTTGATAGTGATATTAGTTGGGCAGAAGCCAGAATTTTATTAGAATTATCAAATTTGAGTACACCAACGCTAATCCAAATCTCGGTTAATTTAGAGCTGGATAAGAGTTATGTCAGTCGGGTTTTAAAAAAATTAGAAAAATTAGGGTATCTAACTAAACAAGATTCAGAAACAGACAAACGCGCTAAAATTTTACAACTAACTAAATTAGGGCTAGAAGTCGTAAAAAAATTAAACGTTGCCTCAGATCAACAAATTAAAACGATGATGAAACACCTTAATCCTAATGAACAGAATGAATTAGTTATGGCAATTGAAACCATTAATCACTTAATTTTAAGGGGAAATGACACTAATTTTGAAGCGGAAAGTCTCAAGATGTAATCGCTTACAAAAATCGATAAAAGTGGTATTCTAAACGTGTAGAAATATTATCAAAATTACTTTGTCGGAGGCTTTTGAAAATGAAGAAAACACAAGTGCTAAATAGTAAAATTTCTGCCGGGATTGCCACATTAGGCCATTTTGACATGCTAACTATTAATGATGCAGGAATGCCAATTCCTAATGATGATCGTCGCGTTGATGTTGCGATTACCAAAGGACTACCTAAATTTATTGATGTTTTGAAAAATGTTTTAACTGAAGATCAAGTTCAAAGAGTATATCTTGCTGAAGAAATTAAAACTCAAAATCCAGAACAATTAAAAGCAATTAAAGATTTATTAGATGATGATGTCGATATTGTTTACATTCCGCATGAAGAATTAAAAAAGAATTTAAGTAATCCTAAGACTAAAATTAACATTAGAACTGGGGAAACAACTCCTTATTCTAATATTGCTCTTGAATCAGGAGTTACATTTTAATAATTAAGCACAAAAAAGAACCCACATAAAGTGAGTTCTTTTATTTTAGTCATTTTCATGTTTGTAATCATTAAGACAAATAGTTTCTTCGTAGTTAATATTTTGCCGTAATTTAAGTCCCATATTAGGACCAATGTGATCATTTTCAAGTAACAAGTCAATCGCTTTTCGTTCTGCTTCAAGAGCTTGCATTTTTAAAGTCACTAATTGGCGTTCGTATTCTTGCTCTTCAGCTTCAGTATCACCAAATGATTGAGCTTCTTGAATTTGACGTTCATAGTACACAATTAAGAAATGGACAGTCTGAGCTGAGAAATCTTTTTCGTCAATGTCTTTGCTATTCAAGAATTTCTTGATGGCATTAATGGCATTTTGTGAGCCAACTTTTTGGATTAAACGTAAATCAGCTTTGGTGTTATCACTTTCAGATTCATTCCATTGCCAAATCTTGAAAGCTCGAACAATTCGAGCAAAGATACTCAAATGTGGCATGGTACGGTGAGTTTGACGATCACCATTAGCCTGAGCTAATTGATATTCTTGTCGATTTAACTGGCGGCTCTTAATCCAATAAGCATCTTTTCCAATCAAACCTTTTTCGTATAAATCATTAACCGAATCACGCATTCCGTTTAAAGCCACGCGACGTAAAGCCATCATTTCATTCATGGTTTTAGTAAACTCAGTTCGATTATGAAGACGATGTTGGAGTTTTCGAATATTAGCTTCGTAGTCCATAATGATATCAAAAACGGCTCGTTGGGTATCTTCAGTTTTGTTATTTTCCAAGTTAGCAATGGCAGAATTCATCATGTACAAACGAGCTACGTCGTAAGTTACATATCCTGGAGCGTCATCGTCATTATCTTCGTTTTCTTCTTCATCGATTAATGAAGCACGCGTTTCCAAAGTACCTTGTCCAGGAGCAATTAATGGTAGAGTAATTGTGGCAGCTAATAAACTGATAACGATTACTGATGCGGCAATAAAGAGCATCAATGAACGATCAGGGAAAACTTTACCACCATCAATTAAAGCAGGCACTGAAAGCACACCAGCCATGGTAATGGCACCACGAACCCCTGACAATCCGGCCAATAGGGCAACTGAAAATTTAGGTTTCTTCTTTTCTTTTTTCGTGACGTAGTATGAAAATGATTGATATCCGATGATCCAGACAACTCGGATGACCAAAATCATAAACCAGATGGCAAACGCATAACCAAATGATTCAAGAGTTCCGTAAGTGTTACTCTTGATGACTGCATGCATTGCTACTGGTAATTCGATTCCAAGGATTAAGAACACCACCCCGTTTAAACAGTAAATGATGATGTCCCAAGTACGATTGGTTAACAAAGTGATTTCTGGAGTTTGTCCACGAACTTTCTTTTCAGAAACATGTTCCAAAATTCCGGCAGTTACAACCGCAATTACACCAGAAGCATGGAGAAAATCTTCGGCGAATACGTAAATTACAAATGGAGTTAAAATTTGAAGAACCACACTGAAAATTGCATCGTTAAAATCGATACTGTGAAGCCAATTTCTAAGCCAAATTAAAAGTCCCATTAAGACAATTCCGATTAGCAAACCAACGACAGCCATATAGACAAAGTCGCCAGCTGCTTTGGAAATAGAAAAGTAACCAGTTACCACAGCAGCAATTGCGTATTTAAAGGCAATCAAACCACTGGCATCATTGATTAAACTTTCACCACTAACCAAATGTAAGATGTTCTTGGGTAAATTAACTCGTTTAGAAATTGATTGCACGGCAACCGGATCAGTAGGGGAAAGGATGGCTACTAAAGCAAAACTAACTCCTAATGGCATGGTTGGCACTAACCAATTTACAAAGAATCCCCCTAAAATAGTGGTTAAGAAAACTAATAAAATGGCGTTTTCAAAAATTGGTCCTCGTAATTTCCATAGTTCTTTCTTCGGAAATTCCCGTCCATCATTAAATAGCAACGGTGCTACAAATAACAGCATGAACCACGTGGTGTCGAGTTCAATTTTAAAATTAAATATGAGGGCTACAATAACTCCAAATGCAACTTGTAGCAAACTCACTGGAATAGCAGTGATGTAATGACTCGTTACATTGGAAACTAAAACTAACCCCAGCAGAATCAAGACTGCTTCTAAAATCTCCATGTATAAACCTCCAAAAATAATGTCTACCTTAATTATAACAACAAAGGTTGTACGTGATAAATTAAATGTTGAATAATCATATTGAGATAGTAATTAAAATCACAATTAACGGGATATATAAGTTTTATTTTATATAAATTACTTATAACGTCCATTAATATAGTTGATTACAAAGGTTTTTAAATATTTTAAAAAATTTTTCATCATTGTTTACTTATTCACAAAAGATGATAGAATATTATTGTATAAAATATATTAGGAGTGAATAATTATGAAAAAAGTTGCTTTAGTTACAGGAGCAGGACAAGGAATTGGTGCTGCAATTGCTAAACGATTACACAAAGATGGATTTGCGGTTGCTTTAGTTGGTAGAACAGAAGCAAAAGTTGAAAAAATTGCTAAAGAAATTCAAAATGACCATGGAGATGCCATTGCTATTGCAGCTGATGTAGCAGATCGTGATGCTGTTTTTGCCGCAGTTGATAAAGCTGCCAAACATTTTGGTGATTTTAATGTAATGGTTAATAATGCTGGAGTTGCTCCAACAACTCCAATTGATGAAGTAACCCCAGAAATTTTAGAAAAAACTGAAAAAATTAATGTGGGTGGAACTATTTGGGGAATTCAAGCTGCCGCAAAGAAATTTAGAGAATTAGGCCACAGTGGTAAAATTATCAATGCTTCTTCACAGGCTGGAATGACCGGTAATCCAAACTTAACAGTATATGGCTCAACCAAGTTTGCAATTCGTGGAATTACTGAAACGACTGCACGTGAACTTGCTGATTTTGGTATTACAGTTAATGCTTATTGTCCAGGAATTGTTATTACACCAATGATGAATGATATTGCTCAAAAAGTTGCAGATAATGCTGGAAAACCATTTGAATGGGGAATGCAACAATTTGCAAAAGATATTGCTTTGAAACGTTTGTCAAAACCAGAAGATGTCGCAGGATGTGTTTCATACCTTGCAGGCCCTGATTCTGATTATATGACAGGTCAATCACTATTAATTGATGGTGGAATGGTATTTAACTAACTACTAAAAAAATGGACGGGAATTTTAAAATTCTCGTCCATTTTTATTTTTATGATCCATGCACCACTGACAACAAAACCACTAACATACATATCAAGAATAAACAGAAACAGTAAATCTTATCAAACAAAGCATATGTTAATTTTTGACCAGATGATGGATTTTTTACAAAAACATATACCACTGCTTCAACAGCAAGACAAAGTAGCATCATTAAGACTAAAGCAGCCGCAATTATTTCTTTCATTCCAATCACCTCATTCGTATAAACTTATAACTATATTATAGTATGAAACAAAAAAGAGAGGTAAAAAAACCTCTCTTTTTAAATGAATTTTATTAAGTTATTATAAGTTTTCGTTAACTTCTGAATCAGTATCAGCAAAATCAACGTCTGAGTTAGAATGTTTCATACCATATATGAAGTAGATGATAACCCCAATTACAAACCAAACGATTGAGTAAAGCTTAGCTTGGATATCAAGACCCATGAAGATAGCCAATGAACCTAGGAAACCAAGGATAGGAAGAACTGGGAACAATGGTTGTTTGTAACCAGCTTCGGGAAGATCTTTACCTTCACGTTTTCTCAATGGGTACATTGCAAGTGAAACAGCCATGAAGGCGATCAAAGTACCAGCTGAGATAAGTTGTGCAAGGAAAGTGAATGGGAAGATTGCACCCATTACGATACCAACTCCAGTGATTACCCAAAGGGCGTTCTTAGGAATTTGTTTGCTACTCAATTTACCGAAAGCTTTTGGAACCATCTTGTCACGACCGAATGAGTAAATCAAACGTGATCCAGCCATCATCATACCAATCAAGGCTACCAACATACCAACAACGGCAACAGCTTGAACAACAGAAGCGATAAGAACATGACCTTGTTGACGAAGTGCCCAACCAACGGGTTCTGCGTTACCAAAGTATTCTGAGTATTTGAACATACCAACCATAACCAATGAAACGGCTACGAAGAAGACAGTACCGATCAATAATGATCCGATAATACCACGAGGCATTGTCTTTTGAGGATCTTTAGCTTCAGCAGAGTTAGCAGCAATAGAATCAAAACCGATGTATGAAAGGAAGATAGTTGAGATACCAGCGTAGATACCTGACCAACCACCAAGGAATTGAGTTCCATCAGGAAGTGCATGTGGTTTAGGGAAGAATGGCACGTAGTTTTGGGCTTTGATTGCAGTAGCACCAACAACTACGAAAGTAACAATAGCAAGTAATTTCAAAACAACTAAAACGTTAGCAACTTTAGTTGTTTCTTTATCACCACGAACAAGTAGGAAAGTAACCAAGGCAACTACCAAGACGGCAACTAAATCGATTACACCACCGTTTGTTCCAAGTGGGTTAGCTAAAGCATTTGGCAATTTCCAACCCAGTGGCGAGAATAAACCTTGGACATTGGCAGAAATACCAGCGGCAACGAAGGCTACGGCAATTAGGTATTCAGCAAGTAGTGCCCAACCAACAATCCAACCCCAGAATTTACCGAATAATACGGAAATCCATGAGTAGGCTGATCCGGCAAATGGAAGAACAGAAGCCATTTCAGCATAGTTCATTGCCACTAAACCAGCAACGACGGCAGCTAATAAGAATGAAATAACAACTGCGGGTCCAGTAAATTTAGCTGCAACTAAACCTGGAAGGGTGAAAATTGAAGTTGAAAGAATAGTACCAAGACCTAAAGCTAAGAAATCCTTAACTGTCATAGTCTTTTTAAGATGTTTATCTTTTGACGCGTAAAAATGAAAGTCGACTTTCTCATTCATTTTTTTGAAAATGTTTTTCATGTCATGCTCCTTAAAAATATTACCAGCCCATCTGTTTGGCTGGAGGTAATTTACCATCATTTAATTCCTGCATTGCTTGTTCAATAATTTTGAAAGCTTTGTCTAAATCAGCTTCTTTAATAACCAAAGGTGGTTGGAAACGTAAGATGTTTCCACGAACAGTAATCATTAAAGCACCTAATTCAAAGATTCGTGTGATTAATTGAGTAGCGGCGTCATCGTCAGCTTTTCCAGTCTTAGGATCCACAATATCGATTCCACCATTTAGTCCATAAATACGCACATCACCAATAAAACTAAATTTATCTTTCATTTTACCAAAAAATTCGCGTGCGTGCTCGCCTAATTGTGCACTTCTGTTGACTAAGTGTTCATTCTCAATGACATCTAACGTTGCATTAGCAGCAGCTGTCGTTACGGGATTACCTGCAGTGGTGTAAACGTTACCGGGTGCATCAAGGGCGTCCATTACCTCAGCACGGCCTAAAACAGCGCTAAGTGGGAGTCCAGAAGCAATTGATTTACCAACGGCAATTAAATCAGGATGGACATCTGGAAAATGTTGAATTGACCACATTTTCCCACTTCGTCCTAATCCTTGATTAACTTCATCAACGGCAAATAAAATTCCATGTTCATGTGCAAATTGATAAACCTTGTTTAGATAACGTTCTGGTGCTTTAAGAAAACCACCATCTCCTTGAATTGCTTCAATTTCGATTAAGGCTGTTTCGTCAGCAGGTAAATATGTTTCAAAGGGTAACTTGAAAGCATCAAACATTCGGTCAGAAAAGTCATCGTCTGATTCACCCGGCAAGCGATACCAAGGACTAGGAAACGGAACTTTGACTACTCCGGGAAGTAACGGACCAATTTTGCGGGTCATGTTTAAACTAACTCCAGAAGTTGAAATTGAACCATATGTAGAACCATGATAGGCACCAGTGAAACTAACAATGTATTGACGACCAGTATATGCGCGGGCAAATTTGATAATGGCATCGTTTGCGTCGGAGCCAGAGTTCCCATATGCAACTTTGACAGGTCCGTCGATGGGAGCAAGTTTGGCCAAGCGGGGAGTTAAACGCGCTTCCGGTGCAGTTGCAAAGTAAGCGGGTGTGTATTGAATTAACTTAGCGGCTTGATCTTGAATTGCTTTCACGACGTGCGGATAGCTATGACCGGTGTTAGTTGCTGAGGCACTCGATAATAAATCAATGTATTGATTATCATCTTCGTCAGTTAAAATAGCGCCTTTACCAGATTTGATTACGATATCGAAATATTTGATTCGAGAAGCTTTTGCATAATGTTTCTGTTCTTGATTTAAGATTTCTTGATTAGACATTTTGTTGCTCTCCTTTGAATGTATTGAATCATGTAGCCTGAGCACCAACTCCTTTTCGGTATATAAAAAGTCCCTCAGTTCAGTGAACAAGGGACTAAATTGTAATTAGTATTTGGTCCCACAGTTTAATTTTGATACTGTGTGGACTTTTGGAAAGTTACCTATGCCAAAGTAGCATTTTATTATCAACACAATTTTTAATAATTGGTAAGGCTAAAATGAATAATAAAATAATAATGATGTATGCTGCCATTGACATGAGGGTAATTTCCTTTCGCTTAAGATTTATTTAAGTTTTTTAAAGTATAAGACGAATAATAAATTGTGTCAATGGTTAATTTTCGGTTTTTCGTATAAAAAAAGCCACTCATCAATAACAATGATTGGCTTTTATTTGGCTTAATTTTTAAATTTATGGGTTAAAATCCAGAGAACAATTAATAGAATGGCAGTATAAATTGCACCACCAAGACCCAAGAAAGGCATTCCCACAGAATTAACGATTAGTCCACCAGTAAAGGAACCTAGCGCAATTCCGACGTTACTGAAAATGGGGTTAAATGATGAAGCTAAAACTAATGCTTGAGGATATCGAGTTTCCGCAATGTGCATGTAGAAAAGTTGAGTTGTTGCACCAGCAAGGTAGATGGTAAAACCTAAAATGATGATTAAAACTAAATCAACAACTGGCATTTTGTAGAACACAGAGACACCTAGTAAAGCGATTGTTTGAATTACGTAATACTTAAAAACTCGTTGCAAACCATTCCGTGATGCTAACCGACCAGCAGTTTGATTACTCATTAAACAAGCAATTCCATAGATCACAAGGTAAATCGTGACGAAGTTAATGCTGTAACCAAATGAATTAGTTAACATTGGTGTGACGTAAGTATAAACCACGTAAACTCCACCTAAGGCAAGCACTGGAACTAAAATTCCTAGTAAGATTTGTTTATCTTTTAAAATCTTAAATTGATCGGTAAAGTGTTCCACTTTTTGTTGCCGTAAGTCGTGAGGAAGGGCAAAGTTGAAAGCTAACATAACTAAGAAAGTTAAAATAGCAATGATCCAGAAAGTTACTCGCCAACCAACTTGATTACTAAGCCAAGTTCCAGTAGGGACCCCGAAAACGGATGCAATACTAAATCCAGAAAAGACCCAGGAAACAATCCAGGCTCGTTTTTCCTTCGGAGTAATGTAAGTAGCAAAAGTAATTGCAATTGAAATCGTAATTCCAGAAACTAGGGCAGTAATCACTCGAGAAATTGTGAGGACTAAGAAATTGGGAGCAATTGCTGATAGGATATTTCCAAAGATAAACACCGACATGATTAAGAGCATCACTTTATTTAAACGATGTTCACCAACCATTAATGATAAAATGGGCGTTGAAATGGCATAAATGACGGCAAAAATGGTCGTTAATAAACCAACACTGGCGATACTAACGTGGAATGTATCGGCAATATCACCTAAGACTCCAACAATAATAAACTCGCTCATTCCTAGCATGAAAGCAATTGAAATTAGAATGAGAGTTTGGATTTTAAAACTTTTCATAGACAAACTCCTTAATAAAACGCAAAAAAAGAGCCTGGAACCGAATGGCACACCAGGCTGTTACTCATTAACTTAAGTATACAGGAAAAATTCTTAGATTAATATAGTTGAGTATGAAAAAAGAGATGAAATTTTTCATCTCTTTTTTAGGTTATTTCTTTACTGGTTTCTTGTTGGCTTCTTTAAGTCCAGCATTAACTGTTTGTGCGTAAATTACGTCACCTTCATGACGTCCAGCAAAGTGAACACCGTCAGTTCCATCAAAGACTTCTGGATGTTTGGCAGCAACTTTTTGCCAATCAGCAATCACGATGTAATTGTATTTGGCTGGTAAAGTCCGTTCAAAGACAGCAAGTTTAGATGAATTCCAACTTGGATCAGCACGGCGATCATAAGGAGTCATAATGATTAAATGATGACCGGGTTCAAGATTCTTCACAATCTTAGATAATTGTTTGTCAGTACCGTCTAAAGCATTAGTACCAATACATAAAACAACGTTCTTTCTAAGAATATGGTTCTTTTGAGCGGCCATAATAACGTTATATGCTAAGTCCATTGAACGATCACCTTTGGCGTCAATGGTACTCTTAGCCACATGACTTCCAAGGTAATCACGAGTTCCGGATGTAACACTATCACCAATGATAGAAACTCCAGCAGGAATCTTATCAATTGGAGTGTTAGTAGCACTACTATGATCATCATGAGAACCAACTAGAAGATCTTTGTAAGTACTCATTTGGTCTCTTGATTGAGTCAATCCACTTACCCAAAGACGATTTTCCAAATTAGTTAGATTTGGAGCAATCTTAATTGTGTACATAGTTGTAATTGCCAAGGCAATGGCAACGGCAAAGTTAAGCACTTTAAGGGATTTGTAAGGACGGAAACGATCCACAATCTTAGTGTGTTTACCGGCAATTTCAGGTTCAATAATGTAATAAGAAATGGCAGAACAAGGTAATCCAACTCCGATAGTTAAAATTACAGCAGGGCCAACTGCCATGATTTGAGAGAAGATTACGAAAAGAGGCCAGTGATATAGGTACATACTGTAACTAGTATCAGCAATGAAAGTAGCCCATTTAGGTTCATTCACATTAGGTGTGTGGTCATGAAGCATTCTCGCAAACATAATTGAAAAACTAGCAATGATACTAGCAAGTAAGATTCCATAAGTATAAGTTGCGCGTTCATCAAAGTCTAATTTGAAACCAAGCACAAAAATTGCAACAAATGAAAGAATTAATAAAATAGTTAAAAGTGGAGCATTCAAATGATTTGAAACCCATTTGAATGGTTTTGAAAGACTCTTAATTCCAGAGAAAGTAGACACCATTGCCCCAATAAAGAATGGGAAACAATGAGTTAGACTTGAAAAGTAAACTGGAGAGAAGTCAGTCAATCCTTTACTCTTAACTGCCATCAGTAGGGCACTGGCAATAAAGAAGATTAATGAAAGAATAAATACGAAAATTTTGAAAGTTAATAATTTTTTAGCACTGTTAGATTTTAAATGTCCAATAATTCCAGCTACGATGAAAATGATTAGTCCCCATAAGAGGTAAAAATGCATTTCAACGGCCAGTGACCAAGTGTGCACAAAAAGATGAGGGATGAATTTAGTTTCGTAACTACCACCAGTTAAAATTTCAAAGTAGTTAGTGACAAAACCAAATGCAGCAGCAACTTGTTTACCTAAACCAGTAATGTAATCACGGCTCACTAAGTAAGTAAACGGAATCACGACTAATACGGAAATAATCAGTGGCGGAACAATTCGATAGAATCTTCTCCGGTAGAAAGCGATTAATCTGAAACCATCGCTTTTAGCGAATTCATCAATCATTAAAGCAGTGATTAGGAATCCTGAGAAAGTGAAGAAAACATCCACCCCGATAAAACCACCAGGATAAGCATTTTTAAAAAAGTGATAACTTAATACAGATACAAGACCTACAATTCGAATGAAACTAAACCATTTAATGCGCATTTACAAGTTGTCCTTTCTTAAAATTACCTTGGTAAGTTTTACCATTAATAACTAGTTTTCCGTGACCATCAGGAACACCGTCTTTGAAAGTACCAGTGTATGTCCAGTGATCTTTAGAAGTAAAGGTACCTTTACCGTTAAATTGGCCATCTTTAAAGTCACCTTTATAAGAATCGTGGTCGGCATAGGTAAGCTTACCTTCCTTATCAAACTTGTGATTCAACAGGTTACCATTATATGACATTTGTCCATGGTCAATCTTGTATTCAGTCACGTGTTGATGACTTGGGAGTAAACTGTAAATTCCACATACAACAAGTAGGATGGTAACTAAAATTTCGATAGAATATCTTATTTTCATATTGCCCTTCTTTTCGTGTAATTTAATCTAACGTGTAAAAATTATTTCTAATAAACATTAAAAATTATGTATAAACGTTGATTTTTTATAATGCATACAACCTTAAATGTTAGTATAAAAAAATAAGTGTGTCAATTCACATTGGAAAGAAAGTTAATATTTTATTAAGAAAAAACACCCAGAATAAAATTCTGAGTGCTTCATTATTATTCGTATTCAATTGTTGCAGGTGGCTTACCTGTAATATCGTAAAGTACACGGTTAACTCCCGCTACTTCATCTACGATACGTTTTGAAACCTTACCAAGTACTTCCCAAGGAACTTCAGCAAATTCAGCTGTCATTCCATCAACAGAAGTTACGGCACGGATGTTAACGGCTTCGTCGTAAGTACGTTCGTCACCCATAACACCAACACTGCGAATACCAGGAAGGGCAGTAAAGTATTGCCAGACAGTCTTGTTTAAACCAGCTTTGGCAAATTCATCACGCAAGATTGCGTCAGAATCACGAACCATTTTCAAACGTTCTGGAGTAACTTCACCGATGATACGGATTGCTAAACCAGGACCTGGGAATGGTTGACGCCATACTAAGGCTTTAGGCATTCCCAATTTTTCACCAAGTTCACGAACTTCATCTTTGAATAACTTGTTAAGTGGTTCAATCAACTTGAATTTCAAGTCATCAGGAAGACCACCAACGTTATGATGAGATTTGATAGTTTGAGCAGTATCAGTACCTGATTCAATTACATCAGTGTAAAGCGTACCTTGAGCTAAGAATTCAACACCATCGAATTTACGAGCTTCATTTGAGAAAGTTTCGATAAATTCTTTACCAATGATTTTACGTTTAGTTTCAGGATCAGTAACACCTTTTAGTTTACCTAAGAAGAGGTCACTAGCATCCACGAAATCAATGTTCAAACCAAAGTCGTCACCTAATGAATGAAGTACTTGTTGCGCTTCATTTTTACGTAACAAACCGTGGTCAACGAAAACTGAGATAAGTTGGTCACCGATTGCACGGTGTAAAAGTACAGCAACTACTGATGAATCAACTCCACCAGATAGACCAAGAAGCACTTTTTTATCACCAACAGTTTCTTTGATGTTAGCAATCGCGTCTTCAATGAAGTCATCCATTGACCAGTTGGCTTTGGCACCAGCAATATCAAAGACGAAGTGACGTAACATTTCGAGTCCTTCTTCAGTTAAGTTAACTTCAGGATGGAATTGTACGGCGTAGAAACCACGTTTGGGGTCAGCCATAGCTGAGATAGGGCATGAACCACTAGTAGCAGTGATTTCAAAACCATCAGGAACTTTGGTAACAAAGTCACCGTGACTCATTAAAACAGTTTGTTTGTCGTTCATACCTTTGAAAAGGTTTGAGTCAGGGTCTGTAACTTCGATTTGAGCTTGACCATATTCACTATTATCGGCGGTTACAATTTCTCCACCTTTAAGATCTTTGGCCATTAATTGCATTCCATAACAAATCCCTAAGATAGGAAGACCTAAGTTAAAGATTTCTGGATCAACAGCAAGAGCACCAGCACCATTAACACTGTTAGGACCACCAGAGAAGATGATGGCTTTGGGGTTCATGGCTTTGATTTCTTTCGCTGTCATAGTGTGGGGTTTAAGTTCTGAATAAACACCCATTTCACGAACACGACGAGTAATTAGTTGGTTGTATTGACTACCAAAGTCAAGGACAACTACAGAGTCGTAATTACGTTCAGTTTTTACCATAATTATTTCACCTATTATTTCTTGTAGTTAGGGGCATCCTTAGTGATGATAACATCATGAGGATGTGATTCACGTAAACCGGCACCAGAGATACGAACAAATTGAGCTTTGTGCATATCTGGAATAGTGTGTGAACCAGTGTATCCCATGGCTGCACGAAGACCACCAACCATTTGGTAGATAATGTCTGCGGCATCACCTTTGTATTCAGTCTTACCTTCGATACCTTCAGGAACAAGTTTCTTTTCAGCTTTAACTTTACCTTGGAAGTAACGATCTGAAGAACCATTTTCCATGGCAGGAATTGATCCCATACCACGGTAAACTTTAAATTGTTCACCATTTTCATCGAAGAAAACTTCACCAGGAGCTTCAGTAGTACCAGCAAGCATGCTACCTAGCATAACTGCGTCACCACCAGCTGCAAGGGCTTTAGCAATATCACCAGAATATTGCATCCCACCATCAACGATGATTTGTTTGCCGTATTCTTCAGCAACTTTGGCACAATCGTAAGCAGCAGTGATTTGAGGGACACCCACACCAGCAACTACTCGAGTAGTACAAATTGAACCAGGTCCAATTCCAACTTTAACAACGTCAGCACCAGCATCGAATAATGCTTTAGTAGCAGCTGCAGTAGCAATGTTACCGGCAATCAAAGTCTTATCTGGAAATTGACTTCTGATTTCGGCAATTTTATCAAGCACACCTTTTGAATGACCATGAGCAGTATCAAGAACGATTGCATCAGCACCAGCATTAAATAATGCAGTGGCACGATCAAAAGTTTCTCCATTAATACCAACGGCTGCGGCAACAAGGTAACGACCTTGGTCGTCAACAGCGGCGTTATCGCCCTCAACGTCAGCTGCTTTAACCGCTGCGACTTGAGCAGCTTGGTCGTCAGGTGACATATTCTTGTGAATTACACCTAGACCACCTTTTTGGGCCATCTCAATTGCCATTGCTGTTTCTGTGACGGTATCCATAGCGGCACTAAGTACCGGAATGTTTAAGAGAAGATTATTGCCTAATTTTGTTTTTAAGCTTACTTGATTAGGTAGCACGTCACTTGCTGCCGGAATCAATAACACGTCATCAAACGTTAATGATTGATGTTCGCCAAACTTGTTTTCCCAATTATCCATGAAAAAATCCTCCAGTTATTAAGTTGTAGTTATTAATATAATAGATTATCAGAAAAAAAGCGGAAAAGCAAAAGAAATTACGAACGAAATCAAATTGTAATATAAAAAATGTACGTAACCGAATTATCAAATTACATTTTGATGATATTATCCGCCATTTACCCAAAAAACCGGTAATTAATGGTAAAATTTAAATATCTAGATTTAAACAAGAAAGCAGGATGACAATGGACGGAAAATTCAAACGAGTACGAGGAATGGAAGATATTCTTCCTAATGAAACTGCAGTTTGGCAACGAATTGAAGGAACTGCACGTGATGTTTTCTCAAGATACAACTATGCTGAAATGAGAACTCCAATGGTGGAAAAAACCGAAGTATTTAGTCGTACTTCTGGTGATTCATCAGATATCGTTACAAAACAAATGTACACATTCGAAGACAAGGGTGGTCGGAGTATCACACTTCGTCCTGAAGGAACTGCCGGAATCGTGCGTTCTTTCGTGGAAAATAAATTATTTGGACCAGAACATCCAAAGCCAGTAAAAACTTACTACATGGGACCAATGTTTAGATATGAACGTCCTGGTGCAACCCATAACCGTGAATTCCACCAAATTGGTTGTGAAACCATCGGTGCTGTTAGTCCTCAAATTGATGCTGAAGTAATTCGTTTAGCCATCGATATTTTCCAAGGTTTAGATATTCATGATTTACGTGTCGAATTGAATACTTTGGGTGATGACGAAAGTCGTGATGCTTACCGTGATACTTTAGTGGAATACTTTGAACAATTCAAAGATGAACTTAGTGGCGATTCACAACGTCGTTTGGAACAAAATCCATTACGTATTTTAGATAGTAAAGATAAAAATGATCAAAAGATTGTTGCTAACGCTCCTAAGCTAGAGGATAGCTTAAATGATCGTTCAAAGAACTACTTCAATGACTTGAAGAAGGCTTTGGATATCTTGAAAGTGGACTACACCGTTGATGATCGTTTAGTGCGTGGTTTGGATTACTACACTGATACTGTATTTGAAATTCAAGCTAAAGCAGCTGCCTTTGGTGATGATTACACTACTATCTGTGCTGGTGGTCGTTACAATAACATGGTCCAAGAATTCGGTGGTCCAGAAATGGGTGGAGTTGGTTTTGCCTTTGGTGAAGAACGACTTGCGACAGTTGTGGAAACTAAAGACTCAGAAAACGCTATCGATTACTTTATCTGTACTGATACTAAGGGTAAAGAAGCGGATGAAATTAACACCATTTTTGATAAAGCCTTAGGGAAAGCCTTTGAATTACGGAGTCAAGGGCATACTGTTGAAGTTAATTATCAAGAACGTAGTATGAAGAGCCAAAAGAAAGAAGCATTTAAGTTAAATGCGGAAAACATTTTGGTAATTGAATAATTAATATAGTAGAAAACAATCAAACAATTAATTTGATTGTTTTTTTCTTAATTTTGTTAAATTTAGCTTGCATAAATTAATGTTGTCTTGTTATAATTGTTCTTGTAAGTTAATCGAGCGGTTAGCTCAACTGTTAGAGCAACGGATTCTTTGTCCGTGAGATTGGGGTTCAAGTCCTTGACTGCTCATATTTAAAAGAATGTCCATATTTTGTGGGCATTCTTTTTTGTTTTGAAATAAATACTGGAATAGGGATGATTAGATGAGTAGGGTTAAAGATAGTATCGCAGAAGCTTTCATTGATGAAGTGGCTATAATTCCAATTACAGAAATTAATGCGTCAAATTTAATTAATGAAGCCGGAGTATCTCGGAGATCATACTATAATAATTTTAGAAGTATGGTAGAAGTTGCCGATTATGCCATTGAGATGGTTAGCAGTAGCTTAGATATGGGTAATTTCATGAGGATTAAAGATACTGATGAATTGGTAACTAAGGGTTTTGTACTATTTACCAATGCAATCTATGAACATCGTGACGAAATGAAATTATTCTACACCTCTGATCTTAAGGGACGATGGGTCCAATTTTTAATCAAAAAATATCGTCCGCTTGTGCGAGATGTAGTGTTTAAAAATTATGATAATAGTAATCCGATTCCTAAGAGTTCAGCTGTTAGTGTGTATACTTATACGATGATTGGTTCAATAGAAGATTGGATAACCCAGCCAATTCCAGTGAAACCAGAAATTTATCGGGAATATTTATTGGATACTTTGAAAACTGCCCCAGAAGACTTAATTTATGGACCGGAACATGATTGGTAACTAACATAAAATAAAAATCCCTTGATAACCAATTAGTATTATGGATATCAAGGAATTTTTATTTTAATTGTTTTTAGTTCCAAATTATTACTTATAATTTCTAATGTTATTATCGCACTATTGTTGCATTATTATCGCACTATTGTTGCATTATTATCGCACTATTGTTGCATTATTATCGCACTATTGTTGCATTATTATCGCACTATTGTTGCATTATTATCGCACTATTGTTGCATTATTATCGCACTATTGTTGCATTATTTTGTATTTTGCAGCACGTCTGTTACCAATCATTTTTATTTTATTATTTTCTTTTAATTTGCTTAATAATCTATGGAGTTTACTAGTACTAATATCTAAAGATGATTCAATATCTTTTCTACTTAATGGAATTGTTGCATTAGCTAATAGGGTTAGTACTGCTGATTCATCATTTGTATAGATTGATGAACGAATAGTGTTACTTGAATAGTTTTTATTATATAAAATAACTTTAAAAGAATTTTCTCTCACTATAAATTCTGGTTGCTTATTAAATCCAGTATAAGAGTTAATTATACGTTTCAAACCAGTACCGTAATTTTCGATAAATTGCATTTTGTTTAGTATAAATATCAATTTAGGATTTCTGGCAGCTGTATTTCCTTCTTTTATTTCCTCTAAAGATAAACCATCTGGAATACCACCAGGGGAAAATATTTCTAATCTATCATCATAAATTTCTACTTTTATGTCGGAATGGAGAGTGTAATCTCTATGCACAAAAGCATTTATTAATGCCTCCCGTAATGCTACTAATGGATAGTCATATTGCTCCTCACGTTGTGCATTACCATTGATTATTATTTTCTTGTTATTTAAAAGATTTAAATATATAATTGTTGAATTTATCTGGTTGATTATAGATTTACTAAATTCTTTTTTATCCTTAAATTCAGTAACGTCTAATCCATTAAATACTGCTAGCTTAGTTAGAAATGGATTTTGTTCACTTATTAGTAAAGCTGCGTTGTTGTATTTTTCTTTGCTCTCTAACTTTAATTTTTTTGCATTAAATTCTATGCCTAATGCCGTTAATGTTTCTTTTGCAATTTTAAAAGTTAAATCCTGATATTTAGAAATAGCGGAATCAAAGTCAATATTGGCAGTACCATATAAATTTATCATTCTTTTGATTTGATCATTAGATGCTTTTTCTGATGAACTGCCATTTCTGATATATACACCTTTTGAGGTTAAACCCTCACTAGCGATACAATAAGGTTTATTTCTACCAGCTCGAACAATTATTTCAAATGGATCTTTATTTGGATATATTTCAATTAAACTATATGGTTCAGGATAGAATGCCTGTGATACCCATGAAGAAATAGTTTCTTCCCATCTATGCTTTGTATCATTATCAATATGTAGATTTTTCCGAGTATCGTCATCAACCCCTAACAGGATTTTTCCACCATATTTACTGTTTAAAAATGCTACAATTTCTCTTTTTAGCCGCTTATTAAGTTCACTTTTGTATTCTACGTTATTATCTTCGATTTTATCCATTATATTGTTCCGTTCTATATGTATGATTGATGATATATACATAGTATAATACTAGATGTTGTATAGCATATAAAGGAGAAACAACATGAACAACAATCTATATTCAAAAATTAACATTATCTACTATTTAACTTTAGTAGCAGCTATTATCGAAACCATTGGTGCGATTCCCGTACTAGGTGGATTAATTATTGTCCTTAGTGCTGGTGCACCACTAGTCGCATTAGCCGGACTTTACATTGCTGGATTGATTTTCACCATTCAAGCACAAAATGAACCCGGTGCTGACCGTTATAACATTGAGTTAGCTGGAATGAAGAATAAATGCATCATTGGAATTATCTGTGCCATCGTCGCATTTATTCCAATTGTTGGTTGGGTATTGCACATCGTAATGGCCATCATTATGTGGTTACAATATTCTAGCTTAATGACTTTGAAAAACAAAATTTCAAAAGATAATCTCGTTGATGATATTAAAGCCGAAGACGTTAAAAGTGACGACTAATCAGATTAAAAAAGAAGATTCGTAAATAATCACGGGTCTTCTTTTTGTTTGGTATAATTGTAAGTATACATATTAATATATTTTATTAGAAAGAAAGCCATAATATATGAAAAACAAAGAAAAGAAAATTAAACAAAAACGAGTTTGGACAAGAGTATTACTAAGTCTATTGGTGATTTTAATTATCATTGGTGGAATTGCGATGTACTATCTCTTTAACTTTGCGTTTGCTCGTGGGGGATTTAGTGATCAAATCAAGAGTCGCTCTAACACAGAGTGGTATGATACCCATACTTCACAAATCTGGACGCAAAAAACGAAAGATGGACAAACTCTAAAAGCCCATTACTTTACGGCTGATCAACCAACCAATAAAACGGTGATTGTAATTCACGGTTACGGTGGTTCTGCTCGACATATGAGTACCTATATCAGAATGTTCCATAATGATGGGTATAATGTTTTAGCCCCTGATAATCGTGGGTTTGGTGATAGTACCGGTCATTACATTGGTTACGGATGGCTTGATCGAATTGATGTCGCTAATTGGATGAAACAAATTAATGAATACAATCCCCATGGTGAAATTGGAATGTATGGAATTAGTATGGGTGCCGCAACGGTTATGTATACTTTGCCATTAGCACCTTCAAATACTAAATTTGCGATTGCTGACTGTGGTTATTCAAGTATCAATGCTGAATTAAGTCATGAATTGCATAGTATTTTCCATCTACCAGCATTCCCAATCTTGCCGATTGCTAACTGGTATTCACGGATTTTAGCGAAGTATGATTTCATGGATGCAAATACGAATGAAACATTGAAACATAACAACATTCCGTTGTTTATTATTCATGGAAGTGCGGATGACTTTGTACCAACCAAATTTGCTTATCAAAACTACAAGAATGATGCTGGAAAAGATAAAGAAATTTGGATTGTCCGTGGAGCTGATCATGCTCATTCTAAAGAAACTGATCCAGTTCAATACAATCAAAAAACGGCTGCTTTTGCGAATAAGTGGTTTAAATAGATTGTTTTTAGTCAATATGATTTACTAGATTTTTCTAGTAAATTTTTAATTTTTATATTTATCTCGTCACAATTAATACCGTACTTTTCATTCCAATGTCTTTCTATCATTTGGTGATCTTTTGAGGCGCGAAATCTCATGTAACATTGAGCATTATTAGCAGCACCAGTAATTAAATTTATAATTTGAGATTTTGAAAAAATATTTAAATAAGGAATTATAAAGTTATCAAATCTATAATCAGCATCACTGAAATGGGGAGAATGTATATACATGGATATACAGAAGTTGGAAAATGGATGTACATTTCCCTCAGAAATACATTTATTATAAAATTTTATTATGCTATTTTCTTCTATTGAATAAGATTCTGCAAAAATTTCTTTATTTTCGGATAGTAGCGTTGCTAGATGATCTGATAATGAATTCGCAAATAAAAAATAATTTTTTAAATTATTTTCTAAATTGAAATTTTCACATGAAATATCAGTATTTTCTTTTAATTTTTGTAAACTTGAATTGTTAGATATATTGTTATACAGTATTGGAAATTCAAACAAAAGGTTACCAATATATTGAATTCTATCATTTATGATGTTTTTTTCTTGTTTGGACATAACATCGCTAATTATATTTGAATAATTTTGTATATCTAAATTTAGGAATGCTTCGATAGTTGAAAATATTATATCTAAGTTTTGATTTGTTTCAGCATCATTTGTGCATAGAAAAATACGTAACATTTGGCTAAATATATTTTTAGATATATCAGAACTGAAACGACTTAAATAAACTCGTTGTAAAAATGATTTTAATTGTTCTTCATTTGATAGTAATTCTTTTTTGTTGGATATAGTATTAAGTAAATCTATAAGGATATTTTTTCCTAATGTTTCTTTATAAATTAATATATTATTTATACTATCTGTTATTAAACTAGCAACAGTTTCTTTGCTTGGTGACGCTAATAATTCCCCGGTTATAGAATCATCATAATCAGGATGAGCACATAAATTTCTTTGATTACGTAAATTTTCAAGTGTTGCTAAACATTTGTTGTTAAGCATTTTTGGATAATGTTTTTGGATTAAATCTTTTAACAAATGTTCTTTACTGATGTCGATAGTGCTTTTTGAAAACTCGCTTAGTATTTTAGTAGCTTTTTCATCTTTATAAATATCTCTTAAATCCATTAATTTAGCATATAAGTCTGTATAAACTATCGTATGGAGCATAATTATTGCAGATCTATAGTTTTTGTTATCATAAGAAGAAATTACTTCTTTCATATATTTTTTTATTTGATTATTTGGTATTTTATTTGTTTGATATTCAAATGACATAATTTTCCCCATTTATTTATTTTAATAATGATTACGTAATATTAATATACACTAGATCCTTTTATTTTATAATTAATTACGCGAAGTGCCATATACCAATATTATAAAAATATTGACGTGTAACTATTAAAGTCGTAATATCATACGTGTTATAAAATAGTGATTGTCTATACCAATTTTAAAAGAAAACAATAATTTGAATTGAATAATATTAGTACAGATGTTTGAACTATATACTAAATAAAAGGTGATAAAATGAAAATTCTAGTAGCATCTCATAAAGATACGGCAATGCCAAAAGATAAGGATTTATATCTTCCTATATTAGTTGGTGCTAATAAAAATTATAATGGTCAAGTTGGTTTTCAATTAGATAACCAGGGAGATAACATTTCTGATAAGAATCCCAATTATAATGAATTAACTGCTATTTACTGGGCATGGAAAAATTTAAAAGATGTTGATGTAGTTGGATTAGTTCATTATCGACGGCTATTTAGTAAGAGTCATAAGCGTGAATTAAGTGAAGTATTAACATCTAGTCAAATTGAACAAATGTTAGAAAAGGCGCCAGTTATTTTGCCTAGAAAACGTCACTATTACATTGAGACTAATTATTCCCATTACATTCATGCACATTATCAAGAACCTCTTGATGAAACTAAAAAAATAATTAGTGAAGATTATCCTGAATATTTACCAGCTTTTAATAAGGTTATGAAAAATACATCAGCACATATGTTCAATATGTTCATTATGAAGAAAGATTATTTTGATAATTATTGTGAATTTTTATTTGGTGTTTTATTTAAGCTAGAAGGCAAAATTGATATTTCAAATTATTCTGTTCAAGAAGCACGTGTATTTGGATATATTTCTGAATTGTTAATGGATGTATGGATTGAAACAAATCACATTGATTATGTTGAATGTAATTGGATTCAAATTGGTAATCGTCAATTAATTAAAAAAATAATTGTATTTGTAAAAAGAAAATTTAATAGTAACATCGAAAAAAATGAAACGCATTTTTAATATGATTAAACAAAAAACAGCTTAACTATTTTTAATAGTTAAGCTGTTTTTTGTTTAAATTAGTTATTGTTTCTTAAATATTGAGAATTATGTGAATAAAGTTCATATTAAATTGTGCAATACTTATGATTAATAAACGTAATAACTGAATGCCAAATCATTCCTAAAAATGTAAAAAAACAACTTCAAATCCTACAAGGCCATAGTTTAGATGAATTTTCAATTACAATTTGAATACATTCTGTTAAAAAGATATTACAAAATTGAATGCCCCTTAATAAAATCTTTCCAATTGTGTATACTAAGAATGTATGCACATTCACAATAGATTTTAAGCGACATAATAATTATTATAAAAAGGTAAGACAGTTAATGAAGAAAGTTAGAAAAGCAATTATACCTGCTGCAGGTTTAGGAACTCGTTTCTTACCAGAAACTAAAGCCGTTCCTAAAGAAATGTTACCAATTGTTGATACTCCAACAATTCAATATATTGTAGAGGAAGCAAAAGCTTCTGGCATTACTGATTTAGCAATCATCATTAGTGGTGGCAAAGGTTCAATCGAAGATCACTTCTCTTCAAAATATTTGCTTGAACAAAACCTTGAGAAAAAAGGTAAAACTGAAATGCTTAAAGCAGTTCAAAAGACAAATGACATGAACATTTACTTTATTCGTCAAGCTTATCCTAAAGGTTTAGGTGACGCAGTTTTAACTGCTAAGACTTTCGTTGGTAATGATCCTTTTGTTGTCATGCTTGGTGACGATTTGATGACTGACGAAATACCTTTAACCCAACAATTAATTAACAGTTATGAAAAATCAGGTGCTTCAACACTTGCAGTTATGCGTGTTCCACACGAAGAAACCGTTAAATATGGCGTGATTGATCCTAACAAACAAGTTAAAGATGGATTATATGATGTTAAACAATTCGTTGAAAAACCTGAACCAGAAGATGCACCTAGTGATCTAGCTATCATTGGTCGTTACTTATTTACTCCAGAAATTATGGATGTCCTTGAAACTACTAAGCCAGGTAAGGGTAACGAAGTTCAATTAACTGATGCTATTGATACTTTGAACAAAACTCAAAATGTCTATGCTCATGAATTCAAAGGTGACCGTTTTGATACTGGTAATAAACTTAGTTGGTTAGAAACTAACATTGAATTTGGTTTACATCGTGATGATTTAAGTGAAGGTTTAAAAGCATATATCATCGATTTAGCTAATAAATTAGAAAAATAATTATATTTATTAAATTTAGACGAGATCTTTGAAAGGAATTTAACGTTTTATGCAAAATTTAGATGTAAGTGTAATTTTAACTACCTATAATTCTGAAAAAACAGTAGAAAGAGCCTTTAAATCAATAATAAATCAAAAAGGAAATTTTAACTTTGAAGTTGTAATTGTTGATGATGGATCAAAAGATAAAACTATAGATATTATAAGATTGTTAGCAAAAAATCATACAAATGTAAAAATTGTATTACAAAAAAATAGTGGATTATCAGCAGCAAGAAACAACGGAATGATAAATGCAAATGGTAAATATTTTATGTTTTCAGATGATGATGATGAGTATTTACCTAATTATATAAATCAAATGTTAAAATATTCTGTTAATACTAAGTTAGTAGTAGCTGGAATAAAAAAACAATTTCCTAATGGAAATATTGTAGAAGAAACAAAATCTATATTTGAAAACAATAAAAGTAATAAGCAAATGATAGAAAAATATCTAGTTGATAATCATGAATTAGATGTGGGTGCATGGAATAAACTATATAGTTCAGATGTAATTAAAAATAACAAGCTGGAGTTTGTTAATAAAACATTTTTTGAAGATAGTTTATTTATTTTAAAATATATATCAGTAATTTCTTTTGACGAAGTTTCATTTATTGATCATCCATATTATTTAATTCATAAAAGAAACGGATCTATAACAAATTCTTTTGAGCCAAAATTATTCGAAAAATGTGAGAAGTTTATAAATGATACGGCTTATGTTTTAAATGAAAATGGATATAAAAACAAACCTAAATACTTTAGTAGTTTTAAAGCTAGGACTATTTTATTCTATGTTCATAGAAGTATACTTAATGATAATAACTGGACAGCATATCAACAAAAAAAAGTACTTAAAAAATATCTTAATTTTTCAACTATTTATTATTTACCGTTAAAATATAAAGTTGCATTAATTCTTGCAACTTTAATGCCAGAAAAATATATTCAATTTTATAAGAATAAAAAATGGTAACATTTTAGGAGAATAAAATTATATGAAAAAAATTTCAATTGTTGGGCCTGTACCTGATCACGATGGAATTTCCACAGTATTGTCACATGTTTTAAATGACAAAAAATTTAAAAAAGAGTTTAAAATAGAAATGTTTTTGTATAGGAGGCCTACGAATCGGGATTTTTTAGACAATTTTCAAAAAAAATTTAAAATTAATTTTAGTAAAAAAACAAATTCTATTGGTTGGACTTTAGACTTCATTAATTATCTAATTAAATTTAGTGGTAATGCTGTAATTATTTTAAGCCCATTACAAGTTGCAACTGCTCACTTCGTAAAGAAAATTTTCAGAAAAAAGTATAAAATTATATCTTGGATGCATAAGTCTAGTACTGATCCAGGACTTGGAAAAAAATTTAAATTTTTGAAATATGCTGATTATAATTTAGCAATTTCAAATGGAATAAAGAATGAGTTAAATAATATTGGAATTTCAGATGATAAAATCGGTGTAATTTATAATCCAGTTAGTAAGAAAAAAAGAACAATTTATCCTAATAATAAACATTGTGAATTTGTATATGTTGGAAGAATAGTCTTAGATGGTCAAAAAAATTTAAGAGGATTATTAAATTGTTTATCGTCAATTGATGGAAATTGGATTTTTAATATATATGGTTCTGGAGACGATTTATCAGAACTAAAAGAAATTGTAAATAGTAATGATATTTTAAATCAGCATGTTAGGGTTAATGGATGGATTGACAAACCATTTGAAAAGATAAAAACAGCAAATGCATTGTTATTGAATTCTAATTTTGAAGGCTTTCCTATGACTCTTGCAGAGGCAATTAGTTATGGTATTCCATGTATTTCAACCGATTGTCCAACTGGACCATCTGATATTATAAAAGACGGAGTTAATGGATATTTATATGAAATTGGTAATTATACTGAGCTAACTGATATATTAGTGAAATTTGTGTCTAGAAAAGTTGATTTTAATACAGAAAGTATTAAAAAAAGCATTGATTTTATTTATGAAGATAGATATGATCAGATTCTTTTAGATAAACTAAAAAGCAATATTTAATTATGGCTTTGTTATATACATTAGATTGAGTCGGAAGGAAATACAAATGAATAATAAAATATCATTTATTGGTAATATACCACCTGGTGGGATATTAACAGTTATTAATGAAATCTTTAATAGTTCTTTTATAAATGAAAAGTTAAATTTGGATTTTTTTGTATTTAAAAATCTTGGCAATAATGATGAAATACATAGAGTATTTAAAGGCAAAAAAATAAACACTACAAAATTAAAAACTAATTTAATTTGTACAATTAGATTGGTTTTATTTTGTATTCTTTGTAAAAGTAGAGTGTTAATTGTTTTAGGGCCTGTTCAAATAATGATAGCTAAATATATAAAAACTATTTTCAGAAAAAAATATAAAGTAGTTTCATGGATTCACGTATCTTCGAAGGACAGTAACATAGGCAATAAAATGGAATTACTAAAATATGCTGATTATAATCTAGCTATTTCAAAAGGAATAAAAAAAGAGCTTAATGATATTGGAATACTAAATAATAAAATAAAAGTTATCTATAATCCCGTTTCAAGACAAAAACGAATTATTACACCAGATGATAATCAATGCGTTTTTATGTACGTTGGTAGAACAATCTTGGATGGTCAAAAGAATCTTCGTGGACTATTAGATCTTTTCAAAACTATTAATGGAAATTGGATATTAAATATTTTTGGTGGTGGCGATGATTTTGATGAAATTGAAAAAATTGTTGAAAATAATAAAAATCTAAAAACTCATATTGTGCTTCATGGGTGGGTTGCTAACCCGTTCGATAATATTGAACATGTTAATGCACTATTGCTGAATTCAAATTTTGAAGGTTTTCCAATGACACTTATTGAGGCTCTAAGTTATGGTATACCATGTATTTCAAGTGATTGCCCAACTGGACCAAGTGATATAATCATTAATGGAATTAATGGATATCTATATGATGTTGGCGATTATATAAAGTTAAAAAAATATATAAATGAATTTATTAATGGTAAAAAATTAGATGAGAAAAGTATCAAAGAATCTATTGAATACTTATATAACAATAATTATGATTATAGATTTGTCGAGACAATAAATGATATTATAAAAAAATGATTATAGGAGTTTATTTTGAATAAATTTGTAATTGACGTATCTCAAGATGGGTCTAATACTGCTAACAGTAAGCCTAAAGATGATATAAATTTTATATTGAGTAATAACATGGGCTTTAATATAATAAAATTGAAAAAGTACAAGCACGATTTCTTTGATAAACATCTATTTATCAAAACTAGAATAAATAGTGTATTGGACAAAATAAGTTTTAAGTCAGGCGATATTGTAATAATTCAATATCCAATATATGCAGGTAAAAGTTTTGAAGAATATTTAATAAAATATCTTAAAAATAAACATTTATTTACAATATTACTTATCCATGATATTGATACTTTACGAGGATACACCGGTATATTTAAAGATGTTAAAGATGAAGTTAACTATATTAATAAGTATGATGCAGTTATTGCACATAATAATAGCATGATAAAATTACTTGAAAATAACGGATTAAGTTCAACAGCATATCCATTAGATGTTTTTGATTATGTTACTAAGGACATTACTTTTAAAAATAGTAGTAAATATAAATATGAAATAACATTTGCTGGGAATTTAAATAAATCAAGTTTCATAAGTAAATTGGAAGTTAAGGCCCCATTAGAGTTTAACTTATACGGAAATATTGACGACAAATCCATCATAAATGATTCGTTAAACTATCATGGTAGTGTAACTCCTGATGTATTGGCAAATAAGATGGGAAAAGGATTTGGCCTTGTTTGGGATGGAGATGAAATTAATACAATTTCTGGTAATTTAGGTGATTATTTGAAATATAATAATCCATATAAATTATCTTCATATTTAAACTCAGGTATGCCAGTAATTGTTTGGGACAAATCAGCTGTAGCAAAATTTGTCCTTGATAATAAAATTGGTATTGTAACTAGTAATATAAACAATTTAAATGATCTTATTAATAATGTTACAGATCAAGAGTTTGAAGAAATGTGTGAGAATGTTAAAAATATTTCTAGGAAAATGAAAGATGGAAATTATATTATGAAAGCCGTTAACAAAGTTCTAAATGATTAATATTATTTTAATATATTAAAGGTGGAATTTTTATGGATAGTAAATTACGAGAAGTTACATTTTTTATTGGTTATTTATTTTTAATATTATTTAATTTTATTGGTAATACTACTTTGATTTTGGTATTTCCTTCGATTATTCCAATAATAAAATTTTTGGATATTTTGGCGATATTAATTTTATTAGTAAAAATATTTATTCTTGATAAAATAAACGCTATATATATTTATTTTATAATTGTTATAGGTATTATTATTTTTATAACTACGTTAAGTAGTAAATCTTGGGATTTAATAGATGCGTTCATTGTAATTGTTGCAGCAAATAATGTTTCTTTAAAGAAGATTTTTAAATTCAGTCTAATAACAGTGGCATCATTGTTATGTTTTACAATAACATTATCTTATTTAAATATAATTCCTAATCTTATTTATTATAGAAATGGTATATATAGGCAGTCACTAGGGGTAGGTTATACTACAATTCTTTCTTCTATGTTATTTTATATACTAATTTCATTTTTTGCGTTGAAATCTTTTTCGTCGAAAAAACATTTAATTATAGTTCCTGTAATCGTTTTAATAATTAGTTTATACTTGTATCAATTAACGGATACTAGAACTGATTTGATTTGTGAAATATTATTAATAATATCTTATTTTTTAAGTGATAATATATTAAAAAATAAGATATTCAATGGATTTATTTGTGTTTTTCCAACTTTTATAGGATTATGGAGTTTGTTTTCAACGTATTTATACGATAGTTTAAATCATACATGGAATAATTTGGACTATATTTTTAGTTATAGATTAAGCTTGGCTAATCAGGCTTCTATTATGTATCCAGCAAAGTTATTTGGACAATATTTTATACAAATGGGAAATGGTTTTACTACTAATTTTACGAATTATTATTTTTATATTGATAATTCGTTTATGAGAATATATTTTATGAATGGGATAATAGCATTTTTATTATTTTTTGTATTTATGCAAATTATGTTTATTAAAGTTATTAAAATGAGAAATTCTACATATACTAGACTATTAGTTTTATTTTGTATTGCTTCAATTGAAGGGTTATTTTCATCTCTATATTTAAGCATTGGAATAAATTCAATATTATTTTTGTTCAAAATGTTATTAACTATTAATAAAAAAGAAAACCATAGTTTCGATTTAAAAAAGGAGATATAAATGGACTATAGTAAAAGTAAGAAAAATAAAAGTAATATTAATTATTTAAATATTATAATGAAACATTATAAAATGATTGTTGTTATGGCTGTGTTATTTTGTGGTATATCCGGTATTATTACATTTGGATTCATAAAGCCCAAGTACACATCAACAACAGAGTTATTAGTTAATCAAAAATTAAGTAAGAGTGAGCTTGCTGTTCAAGCTCAGCAAGCTCAAACTGATGTTCAAAGAGTTATAACATACAAAGATATTATAACTAGTCCTGTCATACAACATACGGTTAAGCATAATTTGAAAAATATTCCTGGATCTCAAAATTACAAAATTGATATTCAAAGTCAGCAAAATTCACAAGTTTTTTCTGTAAAAGTTACATCTAAGAACCCATATACTTCAGCAGATATTGCAAATGAAACTGCTAACGTTTTTCAGAAAAAAATTAAAAAGATGATGGATGTAAATAGTGTGACTGTTGTTTCAAAAGCTACACCAAAGAAGAAACCTTCATCGCCTCATTATGTATTAAACTTAATTGCTGGATTAATTTTAGGTTCAATTTTAGGTTTTGGACTATCAATATTTAAAGAATTGAATGATAGAAATATACACGACAGTGATTACTTGGAAAATGATTTAGGCTTGAATAGTCTTGGATTTATTACAGAAATTGATGATAAAGATATGAATAATAAGAATATTTCAGATAAACGTTCTGATCATAGAAGAAGGGTTTAGGTGAATTATTATGGGATTATTTAAAAAAGAAAGAAAACTTGATAATCATACAATGAAACATGGTGCCCCAATAATTGTTGAGAGTAATCCAACATCTCCGGTATCTGAACAGTTTAGAACAGTTAGAACGAATATTAAATTTTCTATTATTGGAAATGGTAACAAATCTATTTCAATTACATCCGCTGATCCGTCAGAGGGTAAAAGTGTATTTAGTGCTAATTTGGCAGCTACTTTTGCACAACAAGGTGAAAGAACTATCTTAATTGATGCTGATTTGAGAAGACCAACAGTACATCGTACTTTCATGGTTTCTAATCAAAATGGGTTATCAAATTTGTTAGCCAATGATGTTTCTTTGGATGATGTAATTAAAAAAACAAATATTGATAATTTAGATGTAATTACTAGTGGACCTGTTCCACCTAATCCTGCTGAGCTAATTGGTAGTGATAACTTTAATAAGATGCTAGATTCATTAAATGAAAAGTATGATTGGATTTTAATTGATACACCACCTGTTAATGCAGCAACTGATGCATCTTTAATTGCAAATGATTGTTATGGTACTATAATTGTTGTTCCTCAAGGAATTGCAAATAAAGTAGATGTTACCAACGCTGTTGAACAATTGAAAAAAGTCCATGCCAAGATACTTGGATATGTTATGAATAGAGTTAGCGCCAAAAAATCAGCTGGATATGGTGGCTACTACGGTGGATATTATGGTGGTTACTACGGAACAGAGGATAAATAATTATGATTGATATTCATTGTCATATTTTACCTGGTGTTGATGATGGTTCTCCTGATATGGAAACTTCATTAAAACTAGCAAAAGAAGCAGAAAAACAAGGAATAACAGCAGCTCTAGTTACTCCCCATCATATGGATGGAGAATATACTAATCATCTTGTCGATGTTGAAAAAGAAACCGAAGAATTTCAAAAGCAAATTGATGCTAATGGAATTAACTTTAAAGTTTTTCCGGGACAAGAAGTGCATATTACTGGTGATTTGTTAAAAGCAATTGATAATGATGATATTTTGTTTGCTGATCCATATAACCGCTATTTAATGTTGGAACTTCCACATAGCGGTGTACCAGAATATACTGAAAATATGTTATTTGAGTTAAACGCTCGTGGAATTACTCCTGTAATTGTTCATCCAGAACGAAATCATGGATTTCAAAAAGATCATGATTTACTTTACAAGTTTGTATCTCAAGGAGCAGCTACACAACTAACTGCTAGTAGCTATGTCGGTGTCTTTGGACCTGAAGTAGAGAAGTTTACAGAAGAAATTATTGCAGCTAACTTAGGTACAACTTTTGGTTCCGATGCTCATAATTTCAAAGGACGTCGATACCGAATGAAAGATGCATATGCTAAATTAGCTAAACAATTTGGTGTTAAAATGGCATCAAAATATGAATATAATGCTAAAGCAATTTTAAATGGTGATGATATTGATCAAGGAGATATTAAACCAATTAAAAAGAAAAAGAAGTTTTTAGGATTATTTTAAATTAAAAACGATTTAAAAAAGCGTTATCAGATAAGTAGATACAATCTGATAACGTTTTTTTGTGGGCTAATTTAGATAACAAAGGATATGGAATGGAACGTTAAATTCATGGACTACATGAAGATTATAATAATGTGCCTAAAAAACTGATTTAGCTTTGATGCCAAAAGCATTTGGGGCAGGTAATAATTACAAATTCTATGATGCTAATTCAGAAAATGAATTAATCGAAATAATGGATAAAATAAAAAATCCAACTCAATTAACCGTGGTTAAATTGAATATGGATCCATTTGATATTCCTGATGATTTAGTTAAATTTGCTAGTGAGTTATAGTATAAAATAAAAAACAATTTAACCTTAACGGCTAAATTGTTTTTTTAATATTCATGTTAATTAATGATTAACCGTTACCACCTTGGAATGAAGGGTAAAGAACCATACCACCATCAATGTACATTGATAGTCCTGTAACGTAACTTGATTGATCTGAAGCTAACCATGCAGCACCTGCGGCAACTTCTTCGGGTTTACCAATACGGCCCATAGGAACCATTGCTACAGTTTCAGCATAAGTCTTTGGATCAGCAAACTTTTTGGCGTTAATAGGAGTATTAATGGCACCAGGACAGATTTGGTTAATTCTGATGTTTTTCTTTGCATATTCCATTGCAGTAGTTTCAGTGAATAATTTAACTCCACCTTTACTTGCAGCGTAACTAGCAAAGTTAGGCCATGGAATTTGTTGGTGAACAGAAGAAGTGTTGATAATGTTACCTTTTTTGTTGTTCTTTAACCAGTAGTTAAGAGCAGCCTTAGTACCTAAGAAAGTACCTGTAAGGTCAACAGAAACAATACGATTCCAGTCTTCTAGAGGAATTTCGTTAGTAGGGCAACGTTTTTCCATACCAGCGTTGTTAAAGAAGACATCTAAACCACCAAAAGCATCAATGGCAGTTTGTACTAACTTGTTAGCACTATCTTCGTCACTAATGTCACCTTGTTCGATAACAGCTTTACCACCATTTTGTTCAACAACTGCTTTAGTTGCATTAGCAGCATCAACATTCTTGTGGTAGTTAATAACTACGTTCATGTGTTCTTGGCCTAAACGTTCTGCAATTGCAGCACCGATACCAGAATCTCCACCAGTAATAATGGCAGTTTTACCTTCTAGATCATTGTACATAACCATTGTATTTACCTCTTTTTTTAATATAATATGTAACTAACATTACTTTAGCATAGTTAGTATGAAACGGTTAGTAAAAAGCCCTTACCATAATTGGTTGTAGGCAACTTTGTTGAAAACTGGATCAGAGAATGATACTATAATAAAGTAAGTAACTAATAGGGGGAATTTATCATGGATTTAACAATTACAAACGATGCATTAGCATATATTGAAAAGAGATTACCAGACGCAAAGTATTACATTTTGACTGCCGATGACGGTTCAAACCAATATTCACGCGGTGGTGGAGCTTGTACTGTTGGAGATACTTTCCAAGTTGTTGGAGTTACTAAACTAGAAGCACCATATGATCAAGAATTAAATACTAACCAAGATGTTCCGTTCTACACAAGTAAAAATGATGAAACATTCTTTGATGAAGGATTGAAGTTATCATTTGTAAATAACTGGCTTAGATTGACCACTAACAATGAAATCTTAGATGGTCAGGTAACTACAGCTGACTTCACTAAACCCGTTAAGGATGAAGGAATGGGCGCTATTAAGGGCTGCTAATTATTAATAAATAAGTAATGCGTTAATCATATCGATTAACGCATTTTTGTTTGCATAAAAAAAGAAGCCACACAATGTGCGACTTCTTAAAATGTTTATTTAGTTAAATCTTACCATCTAAAGATAGCAGCAACTTTTGCATCGCTAGGCATATCAGCAGCAGGTAGGTCAACAACATCACCATCTAAACCTAATACAGTAAGAGCTAAAGTGTTAAGTTCGTTGGCTGGACGTGAACCGTTAGTATTGATTTCAGTAGTTTCACCGTTATCTTTACTTTCAACATAAGCATCGTCTTGAACTAATAAAGTTTCAATACGGTCTTCTTGTGCTGCTTTAACGATTTCGTCAAAGTTGTCAGAAGCTTTCTTAGCACCTAACATTGCGCTGTATTTGCCTTTAACGGCTTTTTTAGCGTCATCAACGAATTGGTCGTGAATACGTTGAGCAATTTCTTGTGCGTTTTCACCAGCGTTTTTAACGTCAGCATCAATTTCAACTGCTTTGTCAGTAGTTAAGTAAGGGTTGTGAGAAGCCTTTTCAAAACGACCAGCATCTTCAGCATTAGCAACTAATACTAGTGGGTTGTGGTCAACGTCTGAGTAACGTTTTTGAACATACTTATCAACTTCTTCGTAGTAGTCGTGAGTATCCCATTCTGGACCGTTCTTCTTAGGATCTTTGATAGTGTTAGTTTCAGTCTTGTCACTGTTGAATGGATCAGCAGGAACGTTGTCTGGATCAGTAACATCAAGATCTTTAACGTTGTAAAGCTTGTATGAGTCACGTTCCAAGAATAACATGTCAAAGTTAGGAACAAATTCTAATTCCTTGATAACAGGGAAAATTTGTAATTTGTCGCTAAATGAGAATGCAGGTTGTGGAGCGTAGTTTAACTTGTAAGCTACTAATGAATCGTTAGTTACGTAAAGAACAACACCTTGTGCGATTGAAGCATTTGGTTTAAGAGTCTTTAAGTAGTTTTTGATTTGGAATTCGTAAGCATTCCATAGTTCTGGTTTGTAAACTTTTTGGAAAGCATCTTTGGCTGAGTCTACCAAGCTATCAGTTTGGATTTTGTCTAATCTAGTATCGTCTAGTTTAGGATCCAAAGGAATAGTAATAGTAACTACAGGACCGCTTTGTGCTTCTAAGTCTAATAAGTTTTTGATTTGACCTTTTTGATCGTGTCTTGACATGGTATAAAACCCTCCAATATATATTGTTATCACTACTATGATACACCAATTTTGCAAAGTTAGTTAGCCCTACAACTCATCTTTAATCATCTTTTTTAATAAAGTGTTGGCAAAAATGAAGAAAATGACAATTATGACCACTAATTCCAGTAAATGTTGCCAATTAGCGCTAAAAATTGCGTTTCCACCTAAAGCATAAATTAATGAAATTGGGAATGGTCCAAGCAACGCAGTCATGAAAATAATGCGTTTATTGAATTTTTGTTCATCTTTGCTAGCTTGTAAACTCACCAAATATGATGGAATGATGGGAATTGAATATCCAACAATTAGTGACATTAACGGATTTTTAGCATGCTGAAAGTGAGAAGTGAAACGGTTATTTTTATAAGTTTTTTCCAAATCCTTCTTCAAATAACTAATGAAATTAATCGCAGCGACATTGCCTAATCCAATTGAAAAAGTATTAATTAATGTCCCCCAGAGTGGTCCAAAGCAAATCCCAGCAATAATTCCAATAGGAACTACGGGAACTCCAGGAATGATGGTAGCTAGATAGAGCACAATCATGATGATAAAGACATCAATCAATCCGTGGTCTCTAATTTCTGCGATAGCGCGTCCGCGTTCTTTGGCATTAAACATCATTTCAATTTGTGGTTGATAATCTTTAAATAGTAAGTAGAGAAATAATAGCGCAAATAAAATTGCAACTATTTTAAAAATCTTTAGTTTATTAATCTTCATAAAAATATCTCCTGATATAATGATAAGTGTATAATTAATAGTAGCATTAAATTAGGGTGGTATTTAAAAAATATGAATATTATTAGTTTTATTGAAAAAGTTAACAACAGAGTTTGTATTAGGATTCATAAATTTATATTTGAAATGAAATTTAAAGGTAAAATATTTTTCGGAAAACAAGTTAAATTTGATAAAAATTTTTCTGTAAATATTAATGGAAATAAGTCTAAATTTATTATTGGAGAATCAGTTACTTTTAATAAGGGATTTTCAGCTGTCGTTGATGGTGAAAAGTCAGATATTACTATTGGGAAAGGTGCATTTTTTAATTGTTATTGTAGTATTAATGCATTAAATAGTGTTAGAATTGGAAAATTTACATTGTTTGGCGAAAACGTAAAGATATATGATCATAATCATATTTTTAAAGAAAAAGAAATTCCAATTAGTAAGCAAGGGTATACTTCTGGAAAAATTGTTATTGGAGATAATTGCTGGATTGGTTCTAATGTTGTGATATTAAAAGGTGTTACAATAGGTGATCATGCGATTATTGGTGCTGGATGTGTAATTTATAAAGATGTACCAAGTGATTCAGTTATTGTTAATGATCAAAATCAAATTATCAAAAGAATAAAATAGACTGAGAATTTTTCTTGTTTATATAACAAAAAAGCTAAAATCTGATTAATTTCAGATTTTAGCTTTTTTGTTATTAGAGGTGGTTTCCTTAGCCTCTTTTATTATTATCGATACTAATTATTTAGCAGCTTTGTTGTTAGCTTCGATCTTAATAGTATCGTTTTTGTGATCAAGGTCAGCCTTGATGTTCTTGATGTCTTGGTGATCCAAGTAGAACATGGCAATCTTATCACGTAATTGTTGTTCGATAACACGACGGAGTGGACGAGCACCCATGGCTTCATCGTAACCTTGTTCCATCAACCAGTCCTTAACTTCATCACTGATTTCAAGTTTCATGTTTTTCTTAGCCAAAGTATCGTTCAAGTTATCAATCATAAGATCAACAATCTTGCTTAGATCTGGTTTAGTTAAGTGACTGAATTCAACGATAGCGTTGAAACGGTTCAAGAATTCTGGTCTGAAGTATGGAGCTAAACGATCCATGATCTTCATATCTTTCTTATTGTTTGAAGTCATTGCGTCATTACTGAATCCGGCGTTTGAAGTTGCAATGATAACTGTGTTCTTGAAGTTAACCATGTTACCTTGACCATCAGTTAAACGACCATCATCCATTACTTGAAGTAATAGGGTAACAACTTGTGGGTTAGCTTTTTCAATTTCATCAAGTAATACGATTGAGTAAGGATTTCTTCTTACACGTTCAGTTAAAGTATTACCGTTATCGTTGTAACCAACGTAACCAGCAGTAGCACCAATCATCTTAGAAACAGCAGTTTCGTCTTGGTATTCTGACATATCAAGTCTGATGATTGAATCTTCGTTGTTAAACATGTCTTTAGCTAATTGTTTAACCAATTCAGTTTTACCAACACCAGTAGGTCCAACGAATAGGAATGAACCAATAGGACGGTTACCGTCATCAAAACCAGCACGGTTACGACGAATAGCGTCAACTACGGCGTCAACAGCTTCATCTTGACCGATGATGTGTGATTTCAAACGACTGTCCATACTCTTCAATCTTTCCATGTCGTCAGTACTCATTTGTGAAACTGGAATACCAGTTAAACGTTCTACTGAGTCAGCGATGTCAGATGGAGTTGCAACTGGAACATCAGTTGAATCTGTTTCACTGTTAAGTTTCTTTTCGATTTCAGCAATTTTAGCTTTATCAGCAGCAGCTTCTTCGAATTTTTCAGCCTTAGCATGTGCAGCTTTTTCAGCTTTAGCAGCTTTAAGGTCTTTTTCAAGACTTACCTTGTCAGTAACAGGGTGTTTTGCAGCTAAATGAGCAGCAGTCATATCGATAAGGTCAATAGCTTTATCAGGTAATGATCTTTGTGGAATGTATTGTTCTGAGTAATCAACTGCAGCTTTCAATACGTCATCAGGTAATTTAACTTGATGGTGATCTTCGTATGATTTACGAATACCTTTCAAGATTTCAAGAGTAGTTTCCTTGCTAGGAGCATTTACCACAACATCATTGAAACGACGTGCTAAAGCAGCATCTTTCATAATTGTGTTACGGTATTCGTCTTGAGTAGTAGCACCGATAACTGAAATTTCACCACGTGAAAGGGCTGGTTTCAAGATATCTGATAAACCTTTACCACCGTTTTCATCGCCTGAAGCACCAGCTCCAACGATTTGGTGAATTTCGTCAAAGAATAAGATAACGTTTTTACGTTCTTCAACTTCTTTAACTAATTTTTGAATGTTTTCTTCGTAAGCACCACGGTATTGAGTACCGGCTTCTAATGAAGAAAGATCAATTGAGATGATTTGTTTGTCTTTGATTGTTGCAGGAACATCACCCTTAACAATCTTTTGAGCTAAACCTTCAACGATAGCAGTTTTACCAACACCGGCATCACCAACTAGGATAGGGTTATTCTTAATACGACGACTAAGAATTTCAGCTGTTTCTTGAATTTCTTTGTCACGGCCAATAACTGGATCAAGTAAACCTTGTTTAGCTTCATCAGTTAAGTTACGGCCAATTTTATCTAAGTAACTTTCTGCTTTTTGTTGTGCTTGTGCAGGAGTAGCACCGTTGTGATTACCCACTTGACCAGGGATACGTCCTGTTCTTCTCATTTCTGCTACTTGTTCAGGAGTGAGTTCTTGTCCGTTAACTGAGTAACGAGCGTTTGAATCATTTCCCATGTTGTTAAATAAACTGTTGAAAATATCATCCATTCCGTTTCCGCCAAATGGATCGTTTCCAAAACCATTGTTTGCCATTGAATAATCCTTCTTTCAATTTAATATGTAAAAGTTGTTCCCAACTTCTTAGATATATTATAAAACTGCTTTGAATATAAACAAAGATATTAGCTCATTTTTGGTCAAAAAAGGTCAATTGTTCTTTTTTAACCATTAAGAGTAAAATGCACTTATATATGATATAAACAAAAAAATATTTTAAATTATAGTTATGTTTGGTAGAATATTATTAATCATCACTAAAAAAGGGGATACATAATTATGGAAGAAAGTCGTGTCGAAAGAGACAAGAATCAAACACCCAAGAAGCCACATAAAAAAAGAAACATTATTTTAATGGTAATTGCAGTCATTGTTTTAATCATTGCTGGATTTAGTGCTTATAAGTTTGCATCAATTAAAAGTGCTGTTGATAATTCATATGAAGATTCTGGTATTACTAAAGAAAGAAACACTGATAAATTACTTGCTAACAAAAAACCAATTTCAATTCTTTTAATGGGAACTGATACTGGTGAATTGGGCCGTGATTACAAGGGTCGTACTGATTCAATGATGGTAATTACCATTAACCCCCAAACTAACAAGACTTTAATTACTAGTATTCCTCGTGATACTGCAGTTAATATTCCTGGATATGCTGATGAAGGAGTTGCTAAAATTAACGCCGCCTACGCATATGGAAGTGCCAAAACATCAATTGATACAGTTCAAAAAATGTTGAATATTCCAATTGATTTCTATGCTGTCTTAAATATGCATGGACTTGAACAAATTGTTAACCAAATCGGTGGAGTAACTGTTAAACCACTCTTAACTTTTGATTACGAAGGTTACCATTTCGAAAAGGGTCAAGCTACTCACATGAATGGTGCTAAAGCTCTTGCATATACTCGTATGAGATATGATGATCCCCGAAGTGATTATGGTCGTCAAGAACGTCAAAGACAGGTATTGACTGTAGTTGCTAAGAACAGTGGATCAGTTGGTTCATTACTAAATGCTGGATTTATTAAAACATTATCAAAATCAACTCAAACTGATATGACATTTGGTGATTTGACTAAGATTGCAACTAGCTACCTAAGTGCCCGTAATAATATGGAAGATGGTTACATCCAAGGTCAAAGCGGTAAAGAAATTAATGATCAAATTATGCAAGTAACTCCACAATCTGAATTACAAAACACAACTAACCAAATTAGAAATAATTTAGGTTTATCACAAGCAGAAACTGGAGATATTGCAGTTAATAATTAGGAGAATGATTTGAATTACACACACAAAGATTTAGTTAAATTTCAGATTAGTGAATTTATCCATAATCAATACTTTGTTTTAGCTGTAACGGTATTGATTGTTTCTTTGATTGTTTTAGCTTTAGTTGCAGATTATAAAAATAATGGTCCATTATTTTCGGACAAAAAGTTTAGTTTTAAAAGTTTAACTAAACTTCCCAAATCTGAATTATATGCCTTAATATGTGTTATTTTTGCTATGGCCTTTGTAGTTATTACTACAAAGGCTTTTGGCAATATTCCATCACCGGATGCAATTACACAAAAGAGTCATGCTAAAACTGTTTTAGTTGGTAAGGTTAAGAGTATTGATGATAAAAGCGGTAAATTAGTAATTACCGCTCCTAAAAGAGATAAACATCATCCAATCATTGCCTTTGTCAACAATGCCAGAGTAATGCCAATGGATCCATTGATCCCTAAGTATGGTGGAACAACTATTACAAATGATGAAATGCTTAAGCTTTCTCGTGGAGATAAAGTTAAAATAAAGTTCAATCAATATGAATGGAAATATAAAAACCACGATGATTTTGGTGATGATAAAAATACAGCACATATGATTAAATTATTGAATGATGCAAAAGTTAATGGGCAAGTTGAAAAAATCAACAAATAGCCTAGTTAATGTTGTTATTTAATAGACAGGAGTAATGCGATGAAAAAAATAATGATTTTTGTTCCATTTATGACAGGATATGGTGGAACAGAACGAGTTATTTCAAATTTGTTTACTGAATATAACAAAACTAATAATGATGAGTATCAGATGAGTTTAAGTAGTATCGGTGGTACTGATAATAGTAATTGGCTTGATGCAATTCATGAAAAAAATGTTATAAATTTAAGTAAAGATAAGTTAGTTAGAAAGGGTCAATATTTAGCTAGTTTGTTTTTTGTACTTAACAAACAAATCTTAAAAAATAAACCTGATGTAGTAATTTCAAATAGTTACATTATGTGGTTTTGTTTGATGACCTTAAAGAGAGTTTTTGGCTATAAATATAAAGTTTTAGCTTGGTATCATTTTTCTCTTGATTCTCACAAAGTTCCAGAAATGTTTTTAAGAGCTGCTGATGGTTACTTAGTAATTAGTACTGGAATAAAGAAACAATTAGAAAATAGGGGAATTCCTGATGACAAAATCAGCGTAATCTATAATCCAATTGTTAAAGTAGATAAGTCTATTGTTAGAACGTCTAATAATGAACCAGTAAAATTCCTCTATATTGGAAGAATTATGTTAAATGGACAAAAAAACATCCATGAAATGTTTGATGCACTTCAAAATGTTCAAGGAAATTGGCATTTAGATGTTTACGGTGTTGGAGACATTGCAGAAGCTAAAGATTATGTTACTAAACTAGGATTAGAAGATAAAATCTCATTTAAAGGTTTTTCTAACAATGTGTGGCAAGAGTTTGATGAATGCGATGCATTAATCTTAACTTCTACTTTTGAAGGATTGCCAATGGTTTTAAATGAAGCAATCTCTCATGGTATTCCAGTAGTCTCATCTAATTGTGATACTGGTCCAGAGGACATTGTTACTAAAGAAAATGGGTATTTATATCCATTAGGTGATAAAAAAGCATTAACTAATATTCTACAAAAATTTGTTAATCGCGAAACTAACTTTAATGACACTAGTGAAATTAAAGCATCAATCAGTAAATTTTATAGTGACAATTATTTTGATGTATTTATGAAAGCTATCAAGAAATATATGGGGTGAGAAATTGAATCAAACAGTAAAAGTTGCAGTTGTGATGGTAACCTTTAACCGGTTAGATTATTTGAAAGTTGCATTAGAAAAGTTGCTTAATCAAGAATTCAAACCTGCAAAAATTTTTGTGATTAATAATTGTAGTACTGATGGAACCAAAGAATATTTAAGTACTCTAGATGATGACAGCTTAGAAGTTATTAATTTAGATAAAAATCTTGGTGGTGCTGGTGGATTTAGTAAAGGACTTGAGTTAGCCTACAATGCCGGTAATTTTGATTACTACTGGGTAATGGATGACGATACTTACGTTAATCCAGATACTCTAAAAGAATTTGTAGAAGCACTTAACAAATTTGAAGATGTGGATAAAGTAGGGATTTTAGCAAGTAATGTAAGATGGAATGAAACAGATCAACCATCAATTATGAATACACCAATTACTTGTCCAGAAGATTGGAATTATAAAGCAACAGAAGGATTAATTAAGATTGCTTCTTCTTCATTTGTTTCAATGTTGATTAGTAATAAAGCACTTGTTGAATGTGGATTACCAATTTCTGAGTTCTTTATTTGGGGAGATGACGTTGAATTTTCTCGTCGAGTAATGCAAAAATTCAGCGGCTATTTTGTTTCTAATAGTATTGTTAACCATGAAACTAAAGCCAACTCAGGTGTTGATATGCTAGAAGAAAAGAATCCTAACAAGATTGGCCGTTACTTCTATGCTATTAGAAATGATAGCTATATTGCACGTGAATTTTCAAAACGTGAAAAATATCGTAACTCAGTTAAGTTTTGGTATTTATTCTTTAAATTAATCTTTGGTAAATCACCATATTCAATGAAAAAATTAAAAGTTTTAATTAAAGGATATTGGAGTGGTAAATTTTTCAATCCTAAGATTAAGTATCTAGAACCTAAGAATGAAGAAAAATAGGAGCATTATGGAGATAAGAGATCTTAAATTACTTAAATATATAAACTTTTTGTTTGTAGCTTTTTTAATATTTGAGTCAAATACGGTATATGTAACTTCTCCATCACCATTTGCTAAAAACTTAAAGTTTTTACTTCCATTAGTTATGTTTATTGCATTGGGAGTCTATTATTTTGTAATAAAAAAATACAAAATTGAAATAAAAATGACAGAAATTTTAAAAATAATTGCGGGATTTTTGGTAATCATGGGATTGTTTTTAATTTTAAACCGTTTTAATTATCATTATCATTTATTTCATGCTGTTTTAATTTATTGCATTTTACCGGTTTTATTTATTTTATACATTGGAATTTCAGCTCAATTACATCAACTAAAAGTTATTTTACATGCCATTGTTGATATCACAGTTGTGATTGCGTGTATTTCACTAGTATTTTGGTTTATGGGTGAATTAGGCTATCCAGCAAATTGTTCGTTATTGCTTGGATGGGGTGGACATCGGGTTATCTTTGGATTTTATGGGTTATATTACTTTACTCAGGAACCGGCTCATTTTCTTGGAACTATGATGATTAGAAATACCAGTATCTTTTCCGAAGCACCAATGTACAGTGTGATTTTAACGACTGCTTTTATTATTAATTTGTTTTATCTCAAACATAATCGTTTCTTTAGATTTAATTGCTTAGTTATTCTACTAACATTAATTACTACGGTTGCTACTAGTGGAATTTTAATCTGCTTTTTAGCTTGTTTAGGATATTTTATGTATCTAAATCGTGATAAGTTCAATCGCTTTACAAAGAAACAAAAAATATCTTACACAGTATCTAGTTTGATCATTATTTTGACAGTTGTATCCGCAATTATTATTAATAAGCTGAATACTTTTAGTGGTTCCGTAAGTATTAGATCAGATGATATTAGAGCAGGACTAAAAGCTTTCATTAATCATCCCTTCATTGGAAATGGAATCGGAAATAATGCTGCAATTAAACACTATATGGCTCATTATCGCTTAGTAGCTGGTGGAAATACTGGTTTTTCATTAGGATTGATTCAAATCATGGCTTTTGGTGGTTTAATGCTATTATTTATCTATTTAATTCCGCTTATAAAATCGTTATTAAGCAAAGACTACCTTGATTTATACATCATTTTGTTGTTACTATTGATGTTAGCGTTAACAATAATTAACGAAGCACCCTTATTTATATTTATTTTAGTTTTCATTTATATGAAACAAAAAGGTTTTGGAGGAAATTTTAATGACTGATTATTTAGTTGTTGGTTCAGGTTTATTTGGATCAACTTTTGCACATGAAGCTGCAAAAAGAGGACATCACGTTGAAGTAATCGAAAAACGTGACCACGTTGCTGGAAATATCTACACTAAAGAAATTGAAGGAATTCAAGTTCATGAATTCGGTGCTCATATTTTCCATACTAAGATGAAAAACATTTGGGATTACGTTCAACAATTTGCTGAATTTAATAACTACATCAACAGTCCAATTGCTAATTACAATGGCGAAATTTACAACTTACCATTTAACATGAATACCTTTAACAAACTTTGGGGTGTTAGAACTCCTGAAGAAGCTAAAGCTAAGATTGAAGAACAAAAGAAAAACGCTAATATTCCAGCTGAACCAACTAACTTGGAAGAACAAGCTATTTCTCTTGTCGGTCCTGATATCTACGAAAAATTAATTAAAGGTTACACTGAAAAACAATGGGGCCGTAAAGCCACTGAACTCCCAGCTTTCATTATTAGAAGACTCCCAGTTCGTTTTATTTACGATAACAACTACTTTAGTGATCCATACCAAGGAATTCCAATTGGTGGATACACTCAAATTATTGAAAAAATGTTAGATAGTGATTTAATTGACGTTAAATTAAATACTGACTTCTTTGATAACAAAGATGAATATCTTAAATCAGGTAAGAGAATTATCTTTACTGGTATGATTGATCAATTCTTTGAATATGCTTTAGGTGAACTTGAATACCGTAGTTTACGTTTTGAAACTGAAATCAAAGATGTTGATAACTACCAAGGTAATGCCGTAGTTAACTATACTGATGCCGAAACACCATATACTCGTGTTATCGAACACAAACACTTTGAATTTGGTAAAGGTAACAAGAACAAGACGGTTATTACTCACGAATATCCTAAAAACTGGAGTCGTGGTGACGAACCTTACTACCCAATTGATAACAAACGTAACCGTTCACTTTACAAAGAATATACTGAACTTGCTGCTAAAGAAGACGACAATGTTGTATTTGGTGGTCGTTTAGGTCAATACCGTTACTACAACATGGATCAAACAATTATGTCAGCTTTACGTTTAGTTAAAACTGAATTTGGCGAATAATTACCATGAAGGTTATTAAAAATTATCTTTATAATGCTTCCTATCAAATTTTCGTTTTATTAGTTCCTTTGATCACCACCCCATATTTAGCCCGAGTTTTGGGACCTCATGGAATTGGTATCAATGCGTTTACCAATTCAATCATTCAATATTTCATTATTTTTGGGAGTATTGGGGTTGCCATATATGGTAATCGACAGGTTGCCTACGTAAGGGATAATAAGCAAAAATTAACTAATACATTCTATGAAATCTTTTTCATGCGAATTGTTACAATTTCAATTGCTTTCTTAGTTTTCTTTATTTTCTTATTCTTTGTAAGACGAGATTGGTTAAGCTATTACATTGCCCAATCATTTGCCTTGTTGGCAGCTGCTTTCGATATTTCTTGGTTCTTCCAAGGGGTAGAAGATTTCGCAGTTACGGTTGTCCGTAATTTAGTAGTTAAAATCATAACGTTAATTAGTATTTTTACGATGGTTAAGTCATATAATGACTTAGCATTGTATATTTTGATTTTATCTTTATCCTTGTTAATTGGTAATTTAACCCTATTTCCAAGCTTAAGACGTTTTATTGGTAAGCCACAATGGCATAAGTTGAAATTGTTTAGACATTTTTGGCCATCAATGGTGTTATTTATCCCAGAAATTGCTACACAAGTATACTTGCAAGTTAATAAATCTATGCTTGGACTACTTGATACTGTTACTGCTTCCGGATATTTTGAACAATCAGACAAGATTGTCAAAATGTCGCTGGCCGTAGTTACTGCTACGGGATTGGTAATGCTACCACATGTCTCGAATGCTTATAAAAATGGTAAAATGGACAAAGTTAAAGGGTATTTATATACTTCCTTTGAATTTGTAACGGCAGTTGCGGTTCCACTAACTTTTGGGATTGCAGCAATCGCACCAGCTTTGATTCCGTTATTCTTAGGACCTAAATTTATGCCAGTGATTCCATTAATGATGATTGAGTCAGTAGTAGTATTGTTAATTGGTTGGAGTAATGCAATCGGTGTTCAATATTTGGTGCCAACGAATCAGAATAAAGCCTATAACTATTCTGTTGTATTAGGAGCAGTCGTTAATATTGTTGCTAATATTCCTTTAATCATATTATGGGGAGCAGTTGGAACTGCTATTGCCACGGTTATTTCTGAAATTACTGTTACTGGATATCAAATGTATGCCATACGGAAACAAATTGATATGCGCAAATTATTTGTTAGTTATTGGAAATATCTATTTGCGGGATTAGCAATGTTTGTTTTAGTGTTCTGGTTAGGCATGGTATTGAAGAATACTTGGCTAATGGTGACACTTGAGATTGGTGCAGGAATGGTTACTTATTCTGTACTATTGTTAATTCTCCGTCCTCATCTTATTAAAAATACACTTGCAAAATTAAAAAAGCGTAATTAAAAATTAAGAAACATTAGAATTTTTCTCTAATGTTTCTTTTTTTATACAATTATATTTGGTATTATGGGAATGGTAGAGTAAATTATTTTGAATGAATATGGTGACTAATTTGGAAAATAATGATGAAGTTTGGTTAAATAAGAAAAAGGTGCAAGATCGACCTACATATTTTTTTGTTAAAAGACTAACTGACATGATTTTTAGTTTATTAGGAATTTTACTTTTAAGTCCAGTATTTATTGTATTAAGCCTATTAATTAGAAATGATGGCTCTCATGGTAAAGCATTTTATGTACAAGAACGAGTTGGAAAAGATGGAACTCATTTTAAAATGTATAAATTTCGTTCAATGATTCCAGATGCTGATAAACATTTAGATGAGTTAATGGATCAAAATGAAGTTGATGGTGCAATGTTTAAAATGAAAGACGATCCGCGCATTACTAAAGTGGGTAAATTTATTCGTAAATATAGTTTGGATGAATTACCTCAATTGTTTAATGTGCTTCAAGGTGATATGTCTTTGGTAGGACCTCGTCCACCAATTCCATCAGAAGTAGCCGAATATACTGATTACGATAAACAACGTTTGCTAGTTAAACCAGGATGTACCGGATTGTGGCAAGCGACCGTTCGTAATAATACTGATTTTAACGGGATGGTTAAATTAGATATTGAGTATATTCAAAAAAGTACTTTCTTATTTGATATTAAAATTATGTTTGAAACTGTAAAAGTTATGATTAAACCTAATACAGCATACTAAAATTATTGCCCTTTGGTAATAATTTTTTGTTTTAATTGTACTATAATGAAATTATTGAATAATTTAAGGAGGAGCCACATGAAGAAATTAGTATGGACGATTATTGGAATTCTGGTCGTCGTTGGATGTGTTGGGGGATTCTTTATCCACCAGAAAATTAATGCAGATACATATAAAAATGGATTAACAAATGGAAAAGCTGCTTTACAAGCTAAAAATTATAATGAAGCACAAAAAGATTTTCAAAAAGCAGCCACAGTTAAACCTGATTCACCAGAAGCCAATAGTTTATTAAGTCAAACTAGTAGCTTCGTTGATGGTGAAAATAAATTTAAAAATTATCAATTTAATGATGCCAAAGAATCATTAGAAGACGTAATCAATAATGATAATGGTTCTGATATTTTGGTTAGTCGGGCTAAAGCAGATCTTAAAGTTTTAAAGGTAGTGTCAGTAGATGTTACCAAACTTGAAAAGATTTATAACCAAGCTTTAGCAGAAAATAAGGCCAAAGAATTTACTAAATCAAATGATACGCTAGATGGCATTTTTAATAATGATTTAGCAACCAATGCATTTTATGCTAAGATTGTTAACTCTGCGAAAAAATTAAAAGCAGCAAATGACCATAAAGTGGTCTTGAGTAAATATAAAGGTAAAAAAACTGACAAAGTAGATTCAGATTCTAAAGACAAAAAGAAGACTGATGATAAACAAGCTAAACCAAAGAAATACACAGCTGATACTAGCAAAGCTATTAGTGCGGTAGTTGTTCTAAGTACCGCAGACACTACACCATCAACTCCAGCGCCTGCTAGTCAATCTAGTTCAAATACTGCTTCAACCAGTAACACAGCATCAACCACTAGTTCTAGCTCTGCAACAACAACTGCTACACCAACTAGAAGCTACAGTACTCATACTGCACCAACATACCATGCTCCAGCAGCGGATAACTCACAAACATCAACCCCAAGTACCAATAATACTGCTTCAACTGGTAATGATAATGCACCAACCACTACGCCAAGTAGTACTGCAAAAACTAACGCTACAGATAGTTCAACAAGTAATAATCAATAATTAATAAAAACGACTGAAACCTAAATGGTGACAGTCGTTTTTTGTATTTTCTTAATGTTTATGTAACATTAATGTAACATTGTGTTATAGTTTAATTATTACAATTTCATAAAAATTAAATTTAGGGGAATTATACATATGATAGATAGAAAATTAAAGCCAAAATTAGTTAAATCTAAACATGGCTGGATTAAGATGTTAACGAGTACACTAATTGTTGCAGCATCAATTTGTGCCATGCAAGGTAAGGTATCTGCTGATACTACTAATCCAGTTCAAAATGGTAATAACTCACAAGTAAGTGTTGTAACTGATACCAAAACGGTTCAGGATTCTAAGAACTCACAAACAACACCGACTACAAGTACCAATAATGCAACTCAAAGTGTAAAAGATACACAAATTAATGCATCTCAACAAAATGAAACGGATACTAAGACAAATTCTGTTCAATTAGATACTAACACCACTGCAGCTCCTTCTGAAAACAATGACTATGGATTTAGCCATTACACACATTCAGATATGGAAAACATTGCAAATGACACTAATAACCAAAATGTTATTGCACCAGAAGTTCCAAATAACATGACGCAAAATGTTTCAGCAACTATGAAAAACACTTTTAATGGAACAAACCAAGATGAACAAGTTCATGTGTGGGATACATGGGCATTAAAAAATGCCGATGGAACTGTTGCTGATTATCATGGATACAACTTGAATTTTGGATTGGTAGATCCAGCTTCTTCAGTTGATAATGATAATGCAAGAATTGGTTTGTTTGCTAAGAAGGTTGCTGATGATTCGCTAGACTCATGGAAATTCCTTGGAACTGTATTTAATGATAAAACTGAAGGTAGTAATGGTAATGATACTTATATTAACCAGGAAACTGCTCAATGGTCAGGTTCAGCTTATTTAGAAAATAATGATTCTGACAATGTTAGATTATTCTATACAATTTGGGCACCAAATACAGATTGGGAACAAACTCTTGCTACTGCTCAATTATCAGTGGATCCTATTGATGGGGATTGGAACAATGGATTATTTATTAATCATGATAAAACTACTGATAATAAATCTATCTTTACTGGTGATGGTAAGGTATATCAAGCTGGTGAAACAACAAGATATATAGGTGTATTTGAAAGATCTGCTTGTCGTGATCCTCACTTTGTAATGACTGAAGATGGAAATAAATATTTAGTTTTTGAAGGAAGTACAGGTCAAGACAATGGTACTCAAGGACTAAATAACATTAATAATGCTGCATATTATGGAAATGGACAAACAGCTACACAATCATTTAATGATCTTATGAATCATCCATACAGTACTACTTATGGACAGTCATATCTTTCTAACCCGGCAATTGGAATCCTTGAACTTAATGATGATTACTCATTGAAAGATGTTAAAAAGCCACTTGTTTCTGGAAACGGAGTTGCAATTGAATTAGAACGACCAGCAATTCTTGAATATAACGGTAACTGGTACTTATTTACAATTACTCGTGGTATGAGTTTTGCTTCTAATAATAAGACAATTACTGGTGATGCCGATAAGGGAATTAATCCATCATATATATTAGGATTTGTATCTCATAATGGAATTGCGGGTGACTATACACCATTAAATGGTGATGGATTGGTTTTAGTAGCCAATGGTAGTGAATATTCACATGATATTATTCCTACGGGATCTAATAAAATGCTTGTTACTTATTTCTATGATAATAGAACTTTTGGACCAACTTTTATGTTAGAAATTAATGGAGATACTACTAAAGTTGTTAACGATAAGGTGCTTCAACAAGGTGCATTATCAGACAATGGGGACTATGTTGCTACGACACCACAAAAAATTGATTATGCAACTGGAACGTGGAATTGGGAAAATAATTGGCCTGTAAGTACAAATGTTCATTATCAAACTGCAGATGGTAAAGAAGTTAGCTCAGCTATGATTAATGGTAAATATGGTGAATCTTCTAGTACAGTAGATAATATTCCGGAAGGATACAAGTACTTAAGCGGAGACAAATCATACTTCTTTGGAGTAGATCAAAAAGATGCTTACGTAACTGTACAAAAAAATGTTCCTTCAAAAGTAACGTTTTACTTCCATGATCAAGACGGAAATGCCATTGAAACTAATGATGGACATGCATCATTTACATGGAATGGAATGTCAGGAGATAACTGGGATTATACTAATTGGGTACCAGAAATTAATGGATACCAATACAGTCACGTTGATGACTATATTGGTGGACAAACTGTAGCAGCAAGCCACGATTTATCTGGAACATACTCAGCAGATGGTGATACAAACGTTTACTTAACATACAATGTTAAAAAGCCCTCAAAAGTAACATTCTACTTCCATGACCAAGATGGGAACGCCATTGAAACTAATGATGGACATGCATCATTTACATGGAATGGAATGTCAGGGGACAATTGGAACTATAATGATTGGATACCAGAAATTAATGGATACCAATACAGTCACGTTGATGACTATATTGGTGGACAAACTGTAGCAGCAAACCATGATTTATCTGGAACATATTCAGCAAATGGCGATACTAATGTTTACTTAACATATAATGTTAGAAAACCATCAAAAGTAAACTTCTATTTCCATGATCAAGATGGAAATGCTATTGAGACTAATGATGGACATGCATCATTTACGTGGAACGGTATTTCAGGTGATGTTTGGAACTATACTAACTGGGTACCAGAAATTAATGGATTTGTATATAATCATGTTGATAAATATACGGATGGTATGGAATTGCATGATTTAACTGGTGTATATTCAGCAAATGGTGACACTAATGTGTACTTAACTTATGAAAAAGCTGGAACAGTTAATGTTTACTATCATGATCAAAATGGTAATGAAATCAAACCAAGTACAAGTATTTCAGGTCAAATTGCAACTCCATGGAGTCTAGATGGTAATGTGCCAGAAATTGATGGATATACTTATAATCATGCAGATCAATACAATCCAACATATTTCAATCATGCTTTAACTGGTAACTATCCTCTTTATGGACCAACTAATTTATACTTAACTTATTTTGTTAAATAAAAAATAAAAGGCATAAAAGACAATTTTTTGAAGTTGTCTTTTATGCTTTTTTAATGTTTTTTAAATTTTTTTAATAAAATAATAAAAAAATGAAATATTGTGATAATATTATTATGATGTAAACTTTTTCAAGTGATTTGAAAGGATAATATAATTAATATGGATAATAATTCTAATATGCTTGGAACTGAAAAGAAAGTTTCACCAAAATTAATTAAGTCAAAGCACGGTTGGCTTAAGATTTTAGTTGGGACAATTTTTGTTTCAGTTTCACTTGCATCATTTCAAATGAGTGTTAGTGCAAATGATACAAGTGCTGATAATAGTACTCAAAATCAGACTCAAGTAGTTAATAATGCAGTTTCACCAGTACAGAATCAAACTAATACTACTAATGCTTCTACAACTAAGACTGCTGATAATAGTAATGATACAAAAAATACGCCACTCGTTACATTACCAACAAACACAAAAGACAGCAACGATAGCAAAACTGTAGCTGACAATAATCAACAAACAAATGTTGCTGCTACCAAAGATGCAACTAACAATAGCCAACAAACAAACGTTGTTACAAAAGATAACAATGATAATAAAGATCCTCAAGTAAAACAAACTCAACCAGTTGCTAATAATAAAGCAGTTGAACTTGCAACAGTTTCACAACAAACACAGGGACAAATTCAACAAGCTGCTCAAGATTCATCAAATGTTAAAGCAATTGATAATAATGATGGTATTAATGCCCAAACTGCAACTAAATTACAAGCAGGACAAGAATTTAATAAATATCGTCAACAATACCACTATTCTGATGCTGAAGGTGCCGGTAATGATGTACAAACTATTTGGCAAGATTCAACTGGATTATGGCATTTTTATTACTTACATAGTGATACTAGACCAGATGGTGTAGATGCATATAGACAGGGTGGATGGGCTCATGTTACAAGTTCTGATTTAATTCATTTCCAAGACTGTGGAACTGCTATTCCTGGTGTTGAACCTGGATTATGGACAGCAACTTGGACTGGTTCAATCATTACAAATGCTAATGGATTCTTCAAAAACTTACCACAATCACCTAATGTAGTTGTCGCTTGTATCAGTACTCCAAGAATTAACACGGTTGATGGAGATACAGGTCAAAATCTATGGCTTTTACAAAGTTTAGATGGTGGATATCACTTTACTCCAATGGAAGATCATCCAATTACTGGTCTTCCAGAATTTACCAATGGTTATGAAGGTGACAACCGAGATCCCGCTATTTGGTATAACTCTGAAACTAATCAAATGGAAATCTGGATTGCCCAAGATTACGATCATGGTGTAGAACATGTTATTTCACAATTCGCTAGTGATGACGGAATTAACTACCATTACATTGGTAGAACAACAATTGCCGGTAATGATAATACTGCATTTGCTAAATATACTTTAGTTGAAACACCTGGTATTTCTAGAATGAGAGACCAAACTACTGGTGAAATTAAAGATGTTATGTTCTTTGGAATTCAAAACTGGGATAATGGTCCATACTACAACTTAGTAAATGGTGAAGGATGTGTTGCTATGTTAGGACATATTGATGCTAATGGATTATTTATTCCAGATAATTCTACTCAAGATCCTAACGACTCAACTAATTATTATGCAACAACAGATACTCCAATGTTTAGAACAGATTTTGGTTCAGATTATTATGGTGGTTCAAACTAATACAATGCTGATCCATTAAAAAATGTTGTAGATAGTGTTGTTCAAAATGCATGGCTCGGTAACTGGAAATATTCCGGAGATGTTGTTGACCAAGGAACACCAATTGCGATTCCTGGGGTTGCATCATTTAGAAAAGTCTATCTAGATAATGGGGTTGTTAAGGCACAATGGGTAGGGCTAGATCCTAATGATTGGGAAGATAACAAAACATTAAATAATACTAGTGCTACTTCAGGAACTGTTACTGTAGGTAAACAACAAGGTTTAGCTCAAAACTATACTTTTAATTTACAAGGAACAGATCAACCAGATTTTAGTGCTGAATTTGATTTTAATGAAACAGATGGTTCACAACATATTAGAATTTATCGTGCTGGTAATAACTTACGTTTAGCATTCTGGAGAAATGGTGGAACATTTAAAGATGCTCCTTCAGAATGGTATACTATGGTTTACGATTCTATCTTGAGAAGCACAGATATTTCAAAAATGGTTGTAAGAACTGATACTCAAAGTATTGAACTTAGTATCCCAGAAACAGGCCAATTATTTACTACTCTTAGATATACATTAAGTCCAGTACAAGATGTAAATGTATCTGTTAGTGGTTCTGCTAAAGTATCAAGTATTGAATCACAAAACTTTGTTGGTGATCCTAATATGGCTCAAAACACAACAGTTCAATACTATGATCAAACTGGAAATATTATCTCAACTGCTGATTTTGCTGGAAAAGAAGGAGATAACATTAATACTCTTTCAAAGATGCCAGATGGTTACAATTATATTAGTGGACCACAAAATTATATTTTCCAACGGGATCAAAAACAAAATGTAGTAGTTGTTATTGCTAAAAATCAAGCAAATACTGTTAAAGTTAATTACTATGATCAAAATGGAATTGCTATTAAAGATAATAACGGTAATTTAGGTCAAACATTACAAGGTAATAATGGACAAAGCTGGGATTTCAGTAACTCAATTCCACAAATTGATGGTTACCAATATTATCATGTTGATCAAATCAATCCAAATTACAAGAATAATTCATTATCAGGTAATTATTCACAAGTTGGACCAACTGAATTAAACGTTTATTACAAGAAAATTGGACAAGTTGTTTTCCATTTTGTTGATGATAACGGAAATGCCATTACCACAAATGATGGACATAGTTCATTTACATGGAACGGTGTAGTTGGAAGCGATTGGAATTACAATGATTGGGTTCCAGAAATTAATGGATATAGATATGATCATGTTAACCAATTTGCTGATGATGCAACTAAACATAGTTTAAATGGTCAATACTATAGTTTTACGGATAACGTATACTTAGTTTATGAACCAAGTAAAGTAACCAATGTAACATTCTACTTCCATGACCAAAATGGTAATGCCATTACCACAAATGATGGACATAGTTCATTTACATGGAGTGGCTTATCTGGATCAACTTGGGACTACAGTAAATGGGTTCCACAAATTGATGGATATCAATACAGTCATGATGATGTATATGATGGTAGTAATGTATATCACACTTTAAATGGTAAGTACTCAACTAATGATATTAGTGTTTACTTAACTTATGATAAAAATGAAAATGTTAACTTCTACTTCCATGACCAAGATGGAAATGCCATTACCACAAATGATGGACATAGTTCATTTACATGGTTAGGTGGAGCAACTTCACCTTGGAACTATACAAGTTGGGTTCCAGAAATTAATGGATATCAATATAGTCATGTAGATCAATATCTTCCAAATGGTGAAACACATGATCTATTTGGAAACTATTCAGCTTTTGGTGATACTAATGTATATTTGACTTACCAAAGAGTTGGAACTGTTAACTTCTACTTCCATGATCAAAATGGTAACGCAATTAATACAAATGATGGACATTCTAGTTTCTCATGGACAGGTAATATGGGAACTAGTTGGAATTACAATGATTGGATTCCAGAAATCAATGGATTTACTTATAATCATGCTGATCAATATAATCCAACTTACTTTAACCATGATTTAACAGGTAACTATCCATTATATGGACCAACAAATGTATATTTGACATATGATCAAATTGCAAATTCAGGTAGAGTTAATGTTCATTATCATGATCAAGATGGTAAAGAAATCAAGCCTTCAATTATGTTAGCTGGTCAAATTGCAACTCCTTGGGATTATACAAGTAGTGTTCCAACAATTGATGGATACACATATGATCATGCTGATCAATATAACCCAACTTATTTTGACCATGATTTAACAGGTAACTATCCATTATATGGACCAACTGATTTATACTTAACTTATGTTAAGAATGATGTAGTTAATGTTTACTACCATGATGAAAAAGGTAATACAATTAAACCACAAACATCTATAACTGGTGAACAAGGTACTAATTGGGATTACACTAATAGTATTCCAGCAATTGATGGATACTATTATAATCATGCTGATCAATATAGTTCAGTAGGTACTACCCACAATACTAATGGTACTTATACTTCTGATTCAGATAATTTATATTTGACATATAATACTGATAATTCACAACTTCATGTTAGTTTTGTTGATTCTGATACTGGTAAGTATTTAGATCCTAAGTATGACCTTAACTGGTATGGAAAATATGGAAATGGTTATGATATTTCTAATGCTATTCCAGTTATTAAAGGTTTGAAGTATTCATATGCAATTAATTCTTCAAATAAATCAAGTTCTCCACTAACTGGAACATATAATGGTGATAATACTTGGATTACTGTATACATGTCAGAAGTTAATAATTAAAATAAATTTATTATTAATTAAATATTTAATAAAAAGCAAAATCATTTTATGATTTTGCTTTTTTGTCTTCTCATATTCCTTGCCCTACAACCTAAATCTAACCTATAATTAGCTTATATATAAGATTAGGAGACATACTATGTTTAAAATTACAGTGTACAGTGTTCGAGAAGTTGAAATTCCACTTTTTGATAAATTAAATAAATATAACTATGAATTAAACCTTGTTTCAGAACGATTAACTATGCAAAATGTTGCTAAAGCTAAAGGATCAGATGCCGTGCTGGTTAGCGGTGGTGATGATACCGGTAAAGATGTTTTGGAAGCTTTAAATAGTTATGGCATTAAATTAGTTTTCACCCGTTCCGTTGGGGTTGATAAGTATGATTTTGCAGTAGCCGATAAACTTGGAATTAAAGTTGCAAATGTGCCTAATTATTCACCACGTGCTGTGGCAGAATTAGCTTTCATTTTAGGAATGACATTATTCCGTCATGTTGCCCCAGCTACTTACAACACTCATATGGGTGATTTCCGGATTCTTCCAGAATATTTTGCTAATGAAATTCACAACGCGACAGTTGGAATCATTGGTGCGGGTAGTATTGGAACTGCAGAAGCTAAACTATACAAAGCACTTGGTGCCAAAGTTTTAGCTTTCCAACGTCATCCAGATCCAGCTAATGATGCAGTTGAATTTGTGGATATGGATACTTTATTAGCAAAATCAGACATTATTTCAATTCACGTTCCTTACATTCCAGGTAAAACTGACAACCTAGTTGGTGCTCCTGAACTAGCTAAGATGAAATCATCCGCTATTTTAGTTAACACTGCCCGTGGCCCCGTTGTCGATAACGAAGCTGTGGCACAAGCAGTACGCGATTTTAAAATTGCCGGTTACGGTACTGATGTATTACTAGACGAACAACACGTTATGGATCGTCAATTTGATACTTTAGATGATGTTCCTAACCAAATCGATAAAGATTTGATGAAGAACTATCCAAATGTAATTGTGACACCACATATGGGCTTCTTTACGGTACCTGCTGTGACTGACATGATTAGTACTAGTTTTGAAAACTTCGAAAGTACCATTAAAACTGGTAAACCAGTTCATCCAGTAGAACGATAAGAGGGAAACAATGACTAAAATTACTGTTTATAGTGTTAAGGACTTTGAAAAGCCCATTTACAATAAATTAAATAAGTATGATTTTGAACTTCAATTAATTAACGAACCACTTTCAATGAATAACATTAATACGGTTAATGGTTCGATTGGAGTTTTAATTGATGGTGCAACTGATGCCAACGCTGAATTGATGGCTGCCTTAAAAGAACACGATGTGAAATATTGTTTTACCCGTTTTGTTGGTTATGACAACATTGATTTAAATGCAGCCTCAGCTCGTGGCATTATGGTAGCTCGTGTACCTAGTTATTCACCATACTCAGTGGCTGAATTAGCTATGACAATGGGATTAGATTTAATGCGCCATGTTGCCAATGCAACCGTTAATACTCACCAAGGTGATTTCCGGATTTTACCAAGTTATTTCTCACCAGAAATCCATAACTTAACGGTTGGAATTATTGGAGTAGGTCACATGGGTGCTGCGGAAGCTCATTTATACCATGCTCTTGGTGCGAAAGTCTTAGGTTACCAACGCCATCCCAATGATAATCCAGAAGTAGAATTTGTTGACGAAACCACTTTGTTAAAGAAATCTGATATCGTTTCAATTCATGTGCCATATTTCCCTGGAGAAAACGACATGATGATTGGAGCCATCGAAATCGGACATATGAAACCGGGCGCTATTTTAGTTAACACAGCTCGTGGTCCGTTGGTTGATACTGGAGCAGTTTCTAGTGCTTTAAATGATGGGGAATTAGGTGGTTATGCTGCTGATGTAATTGCCCATGGGGCTGCGATTAGTGGTAAACAATTTGACAGTTTGGATGATATTCAAGATAAAGAGCTAGTTGAATTAATGAAACACTATCCAAACGTTTTGATCACTCCTCATATGGGTTTCTTTACGGAACCTGCTACTGAAGATATGATCAGAGTTAGTTTCGATAATTTTCATGAAGCGATTGAAACCGGAAAGACTAAAAATCAAATCAGATAAGAGGTCGAAAATGAATACACAACTATTAGATTTAATGAAACATCGGCGAACCATTTATGATTTAGGAAAAAATGTTACGATTCCGCAAGCTGACTTATACGAATACATCAAGGCAATTGTGAAATACACTCCCACTGCTTTTAATAGTCAACCAGTTCGAGTCGTGGTCTTGTTTAATGAACAACATGATCAACTTTGGGATTTAACTGGTGAAATTTTACAAGATCAAGTTGATGCGGACGCCTTTATTCGAACTAAAGCAAAGATGAGTACCTTTAAGAAATCATTTGGTTCAATTTTGTTCTTTACTGATATGGACGTTGTGAAAGCTTATGCCGATAATCCGAAGATTGCGACTTACCAATATGATCAATATAATTGGTCTGAACAAGCTCAAGGAAACGCACAATTTGCAGTGTGGACTGGTCTAGAAGAAAATGGATTAGGGGTTAATATTCAACACTATAATCCACTCATCAGTGCCCCCGTAAAAGCAAAATATAAGTTACCAAGTAGTTGGCAATTAAGAGCTGAAATGAATTTTGGTTCGGTTGAAGGAACTGCCAAAGATAAAGAATTCATTGAAGATGAAAAACGCTTTAAAATGTTTAAATAATCAAAGTGCTAATTCTTGATTAGCACTTTTGTTCAGGAGAGTTGTTATGACAGTGGAAGAAATTGACCGAAAATTATTAAAACTACGTAAGTTCGCTAATTTTGTGATTACACCACTATTTGTGGTTTTAATTGCGACGTACTTTATTCAAAAAGCGGCAACTCCCTTGGTTATAATTTTAGCAGTGATTTGTTTGCTGACTTATTTACCCTATGGAGCAGTAGTTTGCTACTATGTATTTAAACGGCGGAAATTAACTAAAGAAAAGTAACACAAACTTAAAATACCTGACTCCGGAATTTCATGGAGTTAGGTATTTTTTTAGTGTAGAATATTTATTGTTACACAATGAGCGAAAATGGGGCGGATGAATTGAAAAAAGCATTACAAAATAAAAAGAATTGGATTGCAATTGGCGTGATACTAATTGCAGTTTTAAGCTTGCTTTCAATTCAAGCGCTGTCTGGCAATGTTATTGTTGGCTATGACACGTTTTTCCACTTTAATCGGATTTATGATACAGCAATGCAGATTGAACATCAGCGCTTTAGTTACTTTATGGCGAACTATGGGTATGTTCAATCGGGCCAAATTGTGAATGCCGTGTATGGACCGTATATGGCCTATTTCTTAGGTTTTTTACTCTTTATTACGCATAGTTGGGTCAATTTTGAATTATTATCTGATTTTATCCTCTTGTTTGTGTCTGGAATTGGAGCTTTCACGTTATTTAGACGTTTGAAAATTAATTACATTTTAGCTACCGCTGGGGCAATTATTTTTCTTTCCCAGAATTTTACTACCTATTGGATTACCAGCTCAGCCTTTTTAGACTGGGGTTCGATGATGTTGCCATTTGCGGTAATGATTGGCTTGGATTTACTCGACGGATCACCTAAAAAAATTCATGTGACTTTAGCCTTAGTGGTAGCTATTTTAATTGAAATGCACATTCTAAGTGCAGTGATCACAGTATTAATGCTAATTCCATTTTTTATAGTTGGAATTTTGCGTTCAACGGAAAAAATGCAATATTTAAAGCGAGTTTGTTTAAACGCTGGCCTAGCTTTGCTATTAGGAGCTAATTATTTTGCGGCCTTTGCCAATGTTTTTGGTAGTAATCATTTAATCTCACCATTTCGGGTTCAATCCTTACAAAGTGGGGGCATGCAATTTAGCAGTAATACGCTCATGCAAGGCGGAATGGGAATTGTCTTCATTATTATCGTAATTGCGCAAATTATTTTTATTCTGTTTAATTTGAATCGCAGTAAGTTAAACGCCATGTTTACGATTATTGGGTTAGCCTTTTTTGCACTTTCCTCGGAGTTATTTCCCTGGGATGCAATTGGCAAAAGTTTTCCGGTTTTTCTAGATTTCTTGCAGTTTCCATCGCGTTTTTACGCAGTGGCAGCAATCATGTTATTAACTGGCTTTCTATTATCAGTTAATCAATTTATGGGACAAGTACGGTTTAAAGCCGTTAAAAAAATCTATGGTGGCTTAGTGATCGTGTTAGCAATGGTTTCCGTTTTTGTTGGCATGGCTAACATTCGGCAACAGTTGAACAATAACTGGAAAGATTACAACATTGCGCCCCAAGCTGGGGTTTATGCGCAACACCTCTTGCCATATGGATATTATGCTAAGCAGGTAAGTAATGAAGGCATTCGCAAAGATTTTCAAAAAAATGATTTGCATTTGGCGCTTGCTGATTCAATTCGCTCCAATACCGATTATTTGCCTAATCATTCTAAATTACGGCAACCAAGTAATTTACAGGATTTATATAAGAATCAATTAACTGATAATACTGCGTTTAATAAAGAACACCAAAAAGATGGCAGTATGAAAGTTAGCTGGCATAGTCGGCAAAAAAGGATGACGATGATTCCAGAAGTTGTTTATCATGACTCAGTGGTTAAACTAAACGGTCATCGCTTACAACCAGCTAAAACATTAGTAAACGGTCAATATACCCCTGGAAAATTCCAATTATCTCAAATTGGGGGACTCTATGTGCCAGCTAAAGTAGGGCACAACGAATTAAATGTTAAATATCAAGAACCATTCTACGTGAAAATGGCCATAATGGCCTCGTTGCTCGGCTGGATTTTGACATTTGGATATTTAGGATATCGGGGAATTAAAAACTTAACTAAATAATTAATGGGATTGTAAATTGTTGTTTACAATCCTTTTTATTTTCATTGCCAAAATATGCTAAAATAGAAAGTATCAGTAAAACGAAAGGAGGAGTTTCCGTGCAAAGAATTTATTGGGACGCAGTTAATGTTGATGGGCAAAAAGTATTCTATACAGTGACCGATAAGGGTTTGAATTTTGTCAGTACCCCAGAAGTTGGGGTCTCACAAATCTTAGATTTTTATCCGCTTGCACAATTTGAATATGTTCACGCGCATAAAGAAACGGATCAATATCGCAAAGAACTTAAGAAATACCTTAAGGGAAAACGTGATACCTTTGTCTTTAGTATCGATTACTTTGTTGATGGAACTCCCCAACAAGAAGAAGTCTGGCAAAGCATTATGGAGATTCCCTACGGAAAAACTCTGAGCTTGGCTAGTTTGGCTGACCAATTAGGTCAATCAACTGAAGATGTAATTGCTGCGATGCAAGCTTGTCCCATTTGGTTAGCAGTTCCCATGCACCGTGTCACTGAACGTGGTTCTGTGGCTGGATTTAGAACTGATGAAGCAATGGACGAGTACTTACGCGGTATCGAGCAAAAGCCTAAAACAGAGTTGAAAGAATTAATTAAGAAAGCATAACACTCAACTTTGAGAGGAAAAATTAAATATTATGAAAAAACGTCAACTTACTTTGATTTCACTGGTCTTGATGGTCTTTACGTCGATCTTTAACTTCGTAAATATTCCCCGGGCCTTTTACTTAATGGGGTACGCTGCCATTATGTGGTATGTGATTGCGGCATTTTGTTTCTTCTTACCATTTGCCTTTATGGTAGCGGAAATGGGATCAGCATTTCCCAATGCAAAGGGTGGAATTTACACTTGGATGGCAAAAGCGGTTAGTCCAAAATACGCTTTTGTGGGAGTCGTGATGTGGTATACATCATTTATTTCATGGATGTTAAATACTAGTTCAATCATTTGGATTCCAATTTCAACGGCCATTTTCGGAGTTGATAAAACCCAAAATTGGCATTTATTTGGACTTAGTGATGTCCAAACTCTAGGAATTTTAGCTTCCTTATTAGTAATTTTAGTGACCTTTATTGCTAGTCGGGGACTTAGCAAATTTAAATTAATTACTTCAATTGGTGGATCAGCCATGTTATTGGCTAGTTTCATTTTAATTGTCGGTGGTTCATTAATCTTGATTTTAAATGGTCATCCATTACAACCACTAAGTTTTGCTAGTTTAATCAAATCACCAGATCCACAATATGCTAGTGCTATTGGAACCTTAAGTTTCTCAGTCTTCGCCGTTTTCGCTTTTGGTGGAATCGAAATTATTAGTGGATTAGTTGATCAGACTAAGAATCCAGAAAAAACTTTCCCACGTGGAGTAACGATTAGTGCCATTATGATTACGTTGGTGTATTGTTTAGGAATCTTCGTTACTGGAATGTTTACCAACTGGAACGAAGTCTTTAACCAAGGTTCACACGTTAACTTGGGGAATGAAGCGTTCATCGCAATGAACAACTTTGGTTACCAATTAGGTTTAGCACTTAACTTCTCCCATCATGTAGCAGTAGAAATGGGACTCTGGACTGCTAGATACATTGGTTTCTCAATGTTCTTAGCTTTAATGGGAGCCTTTACCACAGTTATCTTCTCACCAATCAAACAATTGGTAGAAGGGACTCCTGCTAAGCTATGGCCTAAATTTATTCAAAAAACCAAGAATGATTTACCAGTTAATGCGATGAAAGTACAAGCAGCTCTTGTAATTGGATTCTTATTGCTAGTTTCATTTGGTGGTAGCAATGCAAAAGCGTTCTTCCAAATTGTTATTTCAATGACTAATGTGGCAATGTCATTACCATACCTATTCATTGCCTTTGCTTACATGCAATTCAGAAAGAAAGACAACGTTGCTCGTCCATTTACGTTCTTCAAGACAGATCGTTCAGCTAAGGTTGCCTCAATTGTCGTTTTACTTACAGTTGGGTTAGCCATTATCTTTACTTTGATTGCACCAGTCTTGCAAGGTCAAGTCATGAACACGGTTTGGATGATTCTGGGACCAATTATCTTTGCTAGTGTAGCATTACTTGGTTACCGTCATTACGAAAAGAAAAATATGTAAAACAAAAAAGTTTGTGAATTTTAAATTCACAAACTTTTTTTAGCTAAATAATTAAATTAAGTATTTTGGTTTAGCAGTCAATAAATCTTGAACTTGTTCTGACAAGCTAGGTAATGGCATACCAAGGACATTTTCAAGGGCGTTTTCGTTGTTAACGTTATTTTCTAGAATTTCTTCATGTGACATTCCGAAAGCAACGTCTTTTTTAGCAACGCGTTCGTTTAAAGCACCGCTCGCAATGAGTTTTTGTACATCCACTTTGAACGCTACTTGAGCAGCATCTAAGTCAGTTTTTTCTAATTCAGCCTGGTATTGCTTTAAATCAAGTGACTTAACGGGGAAGGTTTTACCAGTTACTTCAGTGATGGCTTTAGCAAGTTCTTTGTACGTATGTTGAGCACCGTGAAATTCATAAACATCCATGGGATCATTTTCAATCATGGTAAGCACTTTAGCAGCACCTTCAGCGTAAAGATTTTCTTCAGCCCAACCAACAGTTTCTTCACCAGCAGCGTAGATAAATGGTTTTCCATCTCTAGCAGCTTTGATATCTTTAAGTTCGTTTTCTAGATACCAGTTGTTACGTAAGAATGAGTGGGGTAAACGAGCATCGATAATCATTTGTTCAGTCTTACGGTGATCTTCGGCGAGAGGAGCATCGCTAGTATTAGCATGGGGGAAACTAGTATAGGCCACGAATTTAACTCCAGCATTAGCAGCAGCAGTTACCACATTTTTATGTTGGGCTACGCGGGGATGACGAGCATTAGGTTGTGATGAAATAAATAAAACCCGATCAATTCCATCAAAAGCCTTTTCCATGCTTTTTTCATCATCATAGTCACCTTGTCGAATTTCGACAGCGGTAGGATACATCTTTTTGGCTTTTTCAACATCGCGAGCGATGACCACAATATCATTAAATGACACGAGACTTAGTAGTTTTAAAACGGCACGTTCGCCAAAACGTCCGGTTGCAGCGGTTACGGCATATTTCATGAGTACAATCTCCTTTTGTCTAAATTTTAGCATAAAAAAAAGACGTGGAAAAATACCACGTCTTATAGATTGATTCTAATTAGAATGAACGAACGATAAGTAAGATACCGAAGAACATTAGGTAGAATGAAACTAAGAATACACCAACGCTAATAGCCATTGCTGGGTGAACTAGTAAGATGATTCCTAGGATCACACCAATTACACCAAGAATTACGTTAAACCAGAAATAACCTTTGTGTTGTTTTTGGATGAAACGACTGAACCAAAGTTCGAAAAGTGAATCAAAGATGAACCAAAGAGCTAAAGTAATCCAGATGTAAATTGCACCAAGACCAGGTTCGAAGAAGATTAATCCACCTAGGATAATATCGATAACGGCACTAAAGATTAACCAACCAGGGTTTAAACCAAGTGACTTGTCAATCATGGTAATATCAAATAATTTGAAAACCCCTTCAAAGATTAAGACAAAACCGATCATGAAGATCATGGCTTTTAAAGATGTTTCAGGGTTACGAGCAATCACAAGTGACATGGCAGCAAAAATAATACCAATTACTAAAGTGAATGGATCGAATTTTCTTTCTGAACTAAACATATGTAATTCCTCCTAAATAATATTGTTTATACAAAATTAAGTATAGCACAGTAAAGATTTAACTAAGGTTTAATGATTGAAAGTTTTTTTTATAGTAAAATTAATGTATAACGCAAATCGAATAAAGAAAGTAGATTATATGAAGAAATTTTTACAACACAGTAAATATTATTTAGCAGCCTTTTTGCTTCCGATGTTAGTAGTCATTGTAGCCTTTGCTTTCCGCGGGATTGCGCCACTAGGTTCTAATAATATTCTAGTCAGTGATTTAGCCACGCAATACTTACCATTTTTTGAATTTTTACGGAGCCAATTGGTAGAGCATACGTTTAGTACGTATTCATTTATGCTATCGCTTGGAGATAATGCTATTCCAATCTACACTTATTATCTTATGAGTCCGCTCAATCTCTTGGTAGTATTGGTAAAAGCGGCGGATGTTCCCATGTTAATGGAAGCCATTATTATCTTAAAAATTGGATTAATTTCACTTTCAATGGAATGGTTCCTCAAAGTTAAATTTAATCGCCAAGATTTGATGCAAATTATCGCATCTGTCACATATGGTCTTTGTGGTTTCGTGGCCATGTATTTTTATGACTTTATGTGGTTAGAAGCTTTAATGATGTTACCACTGGTTACTTTAGGAATTGAACGGCTCTTTTACAAGGGGAAATGGGGCGGGTATGTCCTTGCATTGTTTGCGATTATCTTCATGAATTATTATATGGGCTATATGATCTGTATTTATTCCGTGATTTACTTTGTTTATCTCGTACTTTTAAATCGAAAAACTGGATTCTGGAAATACTTAGCTGAGCATAAAACGATGACCATTAAATATGTCACGAGTTCCATTATTGCTGCGATGTTATCTTGTTTCATGTTAATTCCAACGATTGTAGGAATGCTTTCGACTGGTAAAAGTGAGATTAACTTGTGGAGTTTCTTCCCAATGATGCGGTTTATGCCATCCGCTTTTGTTAGTTTAGGGGTTGGAGCAACTAACTTTGTTGGACGGCTTGATCATGAACCATCATTATTTATTGGCAGTTTGTTTGTGATTGGGTTGTTTGTGTTCTGGCTTTCTAAGCAGACTAACAAACGAGAAAAACATGCGTCATTTTGGTTAGTTGGCGCGATTTTCTTTGGCATGTTGATTACTACCACAGATACGATGTGGCACATGTTTCAAATGCCGGCTGGTTTTCCATTCCGGGAAGTCTACATGTTGAGCTTTGTCATGATTGTGTTTGGGTACAAAGCTTGGATAGATGGTAGTTTTGCGGATAACAAAGTCGTAATTAAAGCCGGAAGTATCTTAGCTGGCTTAATTGCCCTTGGCTATGGCTCAGCCATGTTACAAACGTTAGCTGCTAAACGGTATCATTTCCACACTCCATATTATGTTGCTGATTATCATTATATTATTCCAGCTTTACTATTTGTCTTGGCAACAGTGGTAGTAATTATCTTAGCTAATCGCTTTGGTAAACGGATGTGGTGGATGATGCTCGTCCTAGTTTGTTTGGAAATGGGAACGAATATGTGGATGGCCCTTGGCGGCACAAATGAATACGGTGACCAAGCTAACTTTAAAAAGGCCTTCAACCAATCTACTAAAATTATCAAGGCTGAAACTAAAGGACAAACGGAATTTGGTCGGACAAAAGTTAATAACCAACTTTATAGCAATAGTTTTAATATTCAATACAACCAGTATAATGATTCGTTGCTGTATGATTTCTGTGGGGTGAATAGTTACACTTCATCATTAAACGTAAATACGCACGATGCTTTAGCAAAACTTGGATTATATAGTAGAAATGAACGAAGAATTAGCTCGAATGGGGTTACGCCAGTTACGGAACAATTATTAGGAATTGATCAACAAATTACGATTGCTAATGATGGCAAAGTCACTAGTACCACTGACAAAGCCAATGCTAGTTTAGGATATGCGGTTTCTGATCAGATTAAACACATTAAATTTGATAAAGAGAATGTTTTTGCTAATTTAAATACTTTGGTACAAAAAGAAAGTAATACTAAAGCTAATTACTTTATGGAAAATCAGATTAATGATGTGCATTCCCAAGCTAACAAGGATGATTATCGTTACACAGTTCAGATGACAGCTGCGCAAACCGGAACTCAATATATGGATTTAGCTACCACCAGTCCAAATCAATTTTTGGATGTTACTGTAAATGGGAAAAAGTTAAAGACAGCTTATCCGCAATTAGGGGCTGAAATTATTGAATTAGGGAACTTTAATAAAGATGACAAAATCAAAGTTAGTTTTACTAGCAATAATCGAATTTTAGAAATGGAACCAATGTTTGCTAGTTTTAACGAAGTAAAATTCAATCAATTTGTCCAAGCCACTAAACCATATCGGTTAATCGTGAAGAATCCGGAAGAACTGAAATATCATGGCAATGAATTTACTGGTCAGATTACGACGACTAAGGCCCGGAAACAAGTGATTATCAGTCTTCCTTACGATAAAGGATGGACGGTGACTGATAACGGTAAGCAAGTGAAAACCACAAAAGTTCTTGATGGTTTAACTGGGATTAAATTAAATCCGGGAAAACACAGTTTACAATTTACTTACCACACTCCAGGACTTAAAATAGGGGTAGGAATAACAATTCTTGGAATTGTTGGCGTGATTTTACAATTAATTATTTATAGACGGAAACATAAATAGGAGAATATTATGGCTGTTACTGCTTACTTAGTTCGTCACGGACAAACATACATGAACTTATACAATAAGGTTCAAGGTTGGATTGACTCACCTTTAACTTCAAAAGGAATTCAAGATGCTAAGAACGCTGGTGACCGTTTAGCAAAAATTAACTTTGATGCCGCTTTTACTAGTGATTCAGGTCGTGCAATCGAAACTGGTCGTGAAATTTTAAAGAAAAACCCCAATGGAATGAACATTATTACTTATCAATTCCCTGAATTGAGAGAACAATTCCATGGTTATTTTGAAGGGGAAAACTTAGAACAAATGTGGCAATTTGTTGGAGAACAAGTTCAAATTACTAACGAAGCTGGAGTTTTAGATAACTTTGGTTTGGAACGGGCCCGTGATTTGATTGCCAAGGCTGATTTATACAACAATGCCGAAGACAACAAGCAATTCTGGGAACGGCTTGATCGTGGATTTGATCGCATTCGTGAAAACACTAAAGATGATGAAGTCATCTTAATTGTTTCTCACGGAATGACAATTCGTTCGATTGTTGATCGTTACGCACCAGAACTTGATCAAGGTCAAGCTGCCCGTAACGGTAGTATTACTAAGCTTCGTATCTTACCTGAAACAGTTGAAGTGGAATACTACAATAAGTTAGATAGTGATGTTTAATTTATTTGATTTTTAAGCTATCTGTGTTATATTTTATGTACAGACAGAATTATCATAAAGAACACAAAAGCCACTAACTATTGCCGTAGTTAGTGGCTTTTTTTATGTGTTGGTTTTTGTTTCCCAAACCAAACAAAAACAGTTGAAATTATATCCAAAAAGACTAATATTAATCTTATCTACAACATAATAAAATATATTAATTGAGGTGAGTTCAATGCAAAACGATAAATTGACCGATGATCAATATGCACAACTATCGATCGATGAGTTATCAAAGGATTTAGATTTATCAATACATACTGGTTTAACAACTGCTGAAGCTAAACAAAAGCTTGAAACAGATGGTCCAAATGTGATTCAAAAAGGTAAACAAGAAAATGAATTACTTAATTTCTTGAAGAACTTCGTCTCATTAATGGCATGTTTACTCTGGGTTTCAGGATTAATTGCTATTTTTGCTGGAACTCCAGAATTAGGAATTGCCATTTGGGCAGTTAACGTTATTAACGGTCTTTTCTCATATTGGGAAGAGCATGCTGCTAAAAAGGCCACTGATGCATTAAGTAAGATGTTGCCTACTTACGTTAGTACCATTCGTGATGGTAAGAAAATTCAACTAGTTGCTGAAGATATCGTTCCTGGTGATATCGTGGAACTTCAAGCAGGGGACGCAATTCCAGCGGATGCTCGTGTCATTAGTTCATCATCTCTTCAAGTCGATGAATCAGCATTAACTGGGGAATCAATTCCAGTAGATAAGTTTCCTGAATATAAACATGGTGAAGGTCCATTTGCCATTCAAAACATTGTGTTTGCCGGAACCGTTGTAACAAACGGTACTGCAACCATCATGGTGATTGAAACTGGAATGAATACTGAATTTGGTAAGATTGCTAGTTTAACTCAGGGACAAAAACAAACTGATTCTCCATTAACCAAAGAATTGAACCATTTGACTCGTCAATTATCAATTCTTTCATTAGCAATTGGACTTGGTTTCTTTGTTCTTGCCATCTTCTTTGTTCATTATCCTGTAGCTAAGTCATTCATTTTTGCTTTAGGGATGATTGTGGCCTTTATTCCAGAGGGTTTATTACCTACTGTAACTTTGTCATTAGCTCATGGTACTCAAGTGATGGCTAAGCAACATGCCTTGTTGAAAGACTTAAATAGTGTGGAAACTTTAGGGGAAACCAACGTTATTTGTTCTGATAAAACTGGGACGCTAACCCAAAATCAAATGACAGTTAACCATATCTGGTTGCCTGATCAAGAGTTTACGGTTACTGGGACTGGATACTACAATAACGGTAAAATTCAATTTAATAATCAAGATGTTGATTTGAAGAATTATCCTGATTTGAGTTTATTATTAGATATTGCTTTATTAAATAACGATACTAAGATTCAACAACCTAAAGAAGCTGGAGATGCGCCTAAAATTTTAGGAACTCCAACTGAAGCTGGACTTAATATTTTGACTGATAAAGCTGGCTTGAGTTTAGCTGATCGACTCAAAGATTCACCACGTTTGAAAGAATTACCTTTTGATTCAACTCGTCGTATGATGACTACGATTCAAAAGAACAATGATGGTAAAACTTATGTCTACGTTAAGGGGGCTTTGTCTAACTTAATGACAGTTTGTGATACTGTCTTAGTTAATGGCAAAGTTGTTCCAATGACGCCTGAATACAAAGCTCAAATTGATCAAGCTAACCGAGAATATGCTGCACAAGGACTTCGTTCATTAGCATTTGCTTACACAACTACTGATGCTGATAATTTTGACGATGCTACCCCAGCTAATACTGAACAACATTTAACTTTCGTCGGACTTGCTGTTATGCAAGATCCACCTCGTGAAGAAATTTATGATGCCGTTCGTAAATGTCACACAGCTGATATTCGAATCATCATGGTTACCGGTGACAGTACTTTAACTGCTAAGAGTATTGCGGTTAAAATTGGAATTGTTTCTGATGCCGCTCGGGTAATTACTGGTGCTGAAATGGGAAAAATGAGTGATGCAGAACTTCAAGAAGCAGTAAAGGGTGAAGTAATCTTTGCCCGGGTTGCCCCAGAAGATAAGTATCGTATTGTTTCCATGTGTCAAGCTAACGGTGATGTAGTTGCTTCAACTGGTGATGGAGTTAATGATGCTCCCGCTTTGAAGAAAGCTAATATCGGAATTGCAATGGGTGTGACTGGAACTGATGTGGCCAAAGATGCCGCAGATATGATTTTGACAGATGATAACTTTGCCTCAATCGTAGCTGCCATTGAAGAAGGTCGGACCGTTTACAGTAACATTCAAAAATTCTTGCTTTACATCTTCACTAGTAACGTACCGGAAGCATTCCCATCAATTTTATTCTTGCTTTCTGGTGGTGCCATTCCATTGCCACTGACAGTTATGCAAATTTTGACGGTTGATTTAGGAACTGATATGCTTCCTGCTTTAGGTCTAGGTGCGGAACAAAGTGAACCTGGAATCATGGATCGTCCACCACGGAAACGGACTGATCACTTATTGAATAAGACGATTATTTGGAAGAGTTTTGGTTATTATGGGTTAATTGCCTCACTAATTTCAACGTTCGCGTACTTCTTTGTGAACTGGCAACACGGATGGCCACATGTCGCACTTGCTGCTAGTGGTAATACCTACATGGTTGCCACAACCATGACATTAGCTGCCATTGTTTTCTGTCAAGTCGCCAACGTATTGAACATTCGAACTCAACGCAACTCATTATTTAAAGTGGGAATTTTCTCAAATCACCGAATCATGTGGGGAATTGTTTTCGAAATCTGTTTGCTAGCATTTCTAGTTTACATGCCTTTCGTTCACGGTCTCTTTGGAACTGCTGATCTTAGTTTACATGACTGGTTATTCTTAATCTGTATTCCAGTTCCATTAATCTTAATTGATGAATTTAGAAAATGGTGTGTTCGTAAAGTTATTAAAGATATGCATAAATAAACAAAAAAATCTCGACATTAATTGTCGGGATTTTTTTTGATATGAGCAAAACTTTTTAAGAGGGTTTCGCGTAAAAGCGGATCATGAGCATAAATGTAAGTTCCATAGACGCCTCGTTTCATTAAAACGTTTACGGAATTCAGAATAATCTGGCGTTGCATCCGTAAAAATGCTTGTGGATCAGCAATATCTTTGCGCTTTTTGATACTTTCAGTGTTCGTTTGTTTACTTAAATCAACCTTGATCCGATTATCTTTTGGATCAAGATAGATTGGGGGACCTAAAATTAAGCCAACGTAATTTAAATCAAATCCCTGACAGGTATAAATTGATCCAACTTCATCAATACTCTTAGGAATTTCTGCCCATGGTGTACTAGTGTAGTTATATTGGTCCCACGGCATCTTAAATCCACCACGTTCCTCAATATAGTGTTTGCCCCCATCAAGGGTTGACGGATAGCCAGTGGTTGAAACAATCCGTGAGAGACCAACTTGTTGATTACGTTTCACAATTTCTTGTCGCATAGCTTCAGCGCTATCATAGATGCGAAAATCATATCCATCATCCGCATCAGCTGGAATTGGGAGCAACTTTCCGTTACTAAATTCATCTACCCAGTGCACTAAATCAGATTTAGCGGTCATTCGAAATTGATGAGTTAAATGATAACTTTCGTGATAATAGGGTTTGAGAATTTGATCAAGACGGTGTTGATCCCAGTAATTTTTAGTTTGGATGACTTGGCGCATATCAAAAACGACAAGCACAATTTTACTGAGTTTAATGATTTCTTCTAGTTGATTATGACCGTAAAAATTATTGTAGTGATCAGGTTGGGATAAAAGTAAATGCGCTTCGTCAACAATCACAATGTCAGCTTTTTCGTCCCGATTTTGTAATTGATTGATGAAAGAAGTCGGGCGCATAAAGTTTTTCTTTAAGACGTTGTTTTCGGCACCAGCAATTTGTTTGTAAACTTTTAAAACTTCGGGATGATTAACGAGAAAATAGTTGTGAGTTTGATATAAGTCACTTTTTTTATCGTGGCTGGCTTGTTGTAAGTCAAAAAATAATTGACTTAAGACGACACTTTTTCCGGTTCCACAGTCTCCATAAATGGTAAAAATGGAATGACCATCATTAATTCGGTCCTTAGAAAATTTTTCAATTCGTTTAATTAACTGCTCTTGTTCATCAGTTAGCTGATGAATGTTAGGAGCAATTTTTTCAATCGCAGCATTAGTGGTTTTCATGGGTAGCCTTCTTTCGTGATTGAGTATACCAGTTGTAGAAGGTAACGAGTGCAATGATAATTGCCAAAATTAATAACGTTAAATAATCAATGTTGCCACCAAGCCGGGTTTTTGCGATAAATTCAGCGTGTGATGTAGCTTGATTTTGATGAAATGCAATGACACTGGCAAGAATCGTCGTTCCTAGAGATCCAGCATATTGTTGTAACATATTAAAAATCGAACTAATATCAGCAGTTTGACTGATTGGAGCATTAGCCTGAGCGTTAGAAATTGTGTTTGAAAATGTCATGTTAATTCCAAAACGTAATAGGGTAAATAAAAGTGTCAACGTTAAACTGGTAGTCACTGATTCAGTTACGTTGAATAGCAACATCGCCATCACGATAACGCAAACACCAGTTAGGATAGGCTTGAAAGCACCAAAACGGTCATAAATGATTCCAGAGATTGGGGACGTAATTCCACCGACAATTGATCCAGGAAGAAGAATTAATCCAGCAGTTAACGGACTAGCACCGTAGACAATTTCTGCATAAATCGGAATTACAAATGAGATTCCGATATTGACAAACATTAATGCCATATAGGTAAAAGCATCTAGATAAACCGCTTTAATTTGCATAGGTGCAAAAGAAATTAATTCAGAATTACCATGACTATTAACGTATAAAAAGCTGATTAATGTGATGATTCCGATGATGATTGGAGCTAGCCAACTAATGGTAGTTGCACCTTTAATCCCAATTTGGTTAGCAGCCCACACGAAGGCAAAGAAAGTAATTGCCATTAAGGCAAGGGCGGAAAAGTCAAAATGTTTGGTGACCCCTTGAGGCTGTAAATCAATGGTTTTATATCCAAGATACACAGTGATAAATGCAATTGGTAATACGATAATGAAAATATATCGCCAATTTAGGAGATATGATAAAGCCCCACCATATGTAGGACCTAAAGCAGGGGCCATGGAAATGACCATTGAACAAATTCCCACATAAGTTCCGATTTTATGGCGAGGAACCGTCGTGAAAATTACGTGATACATCATTGGCATTGAAATTCCGGTTGCTCCCGCTTGAATTAAACGACCCAACAATAAGATCGTAAAGTTAGGTGCCATTACTGATAGTAAATCACCAATAATGAAGAAAATCGCAGCAGCAAGAAATAACGTTTTAATGGGATATTTTTTTAACAAATAGGCGGTCATTGACATTGTAATGGTTACCACTAAAAGATAACCGGTAGTAATCCATTGCACGGTTCCAAGTGAAACACTAAATAATTTTGATAGTTCTGGAAAAGTTACGTTCATTGAAGTTTCAAGTAGGACACCACAAAAGGAAAGTAATGCAGTAGCTAAAATAGCGAGTTTGTTTTTAAAAGTCACGGTTTGAGAAATAATAGGAAACGCCTCCAAGTTTAGTTTTTATTGTAAGTATAGCACTGCTGGAAAATAAAAAAGCCATGACAAATTTGTCATAGCTTAGTTAGCGGGTGTATTTGCAAGCGCATTGGTAATATCTTCATTAGTGATATAAGTTAAATCATCATTGGTAGGATCATCCATGAAAGCAACGCGGCGTGCTTGGGATTGCAACATAGCTTGGTACACGTTTCGTGCCCAACGTGCGTTCCCAGAAGGTTGATTTTCTTCGATGAAGTCAGTCACGTCTTTATCAAAGAATTTAACATCCTTTAATTTAACAATGCCCTCATGTTTCATCATTTGTTTCATAATTTCGACTAATTCAGCCGTTGTGTAATCAGAAAAGAACACACGGTTTGGAATTCGTGATCGTAATCCAGGATTATCATTTAAAAATTCTTCCATGCGGTCAGTATATCCAGCTAAGATCACAATTAAATCTTTCCGGTGATTTTCCATCCCAATGATTAATTGATCAATGGCTTCATGACCAAAGTCAGTAGGGCTATCAGCGTGAGAAAGTTGGTAAGCTTCATCAATGAATAGAATTCCACCGAGAGAACTTTCAATTACTTTTTTAGTTCTGTCAGCTGTGGTACCAGTATAATGACCAACTAAATCAGAACGATCAGTGCTGACAAATTTATTTTCCGCAATAATGTGATTTTGCGCTAAAATAGTTCCAAATAATTTGGCAACGGTTGTTTTACCGGTTCCAGGATCTCCGACGAATACCATGTGTTTACTAATTCCAGCAGGAACTTTCAACCCACGTTCTTCGCGAAGTTGGTTCATTTTAGCAATCGCAATCATATCTTTGATTTGTTTTTTCGCTTCGTCAAGACCAGTTAAGTCATTTAATTCCTTAAGGGCATCAACGGAAGTGTCTAATTTTTCAATGTTGAGGTTTAAATCTTCAAAAGCCTTGTCATCACTATCACTGGAATCTTTTGAATCGTTTCCAGGAGTTAGGTTATCAAGATTATTCAAATCTAAATCAGCAATTGGATTGGCATCATAGAGACTTGAAGCATAAGCATACCGATCATTGAATTTGGAAATATCAATGGTAGCAATGTTTGAGCTTTCATCTTGTACTAAATCAACAACATCTACTAATGGAAGAGCATTATTTAAAGCTTCTTTAGTAGTTTTGGCCTTGAGTGGGAAAAAGAGTGACATTTGACGAGTTTTGAAGTTAATATCAAAGCCAAAAGTTTTTCCAATCACAGGACTCAATAAGTTGTATAGCGTGACCAAATTATCAGTCCAGTCGGTATAGCCGCCTTCATCATTTTGTTCATGTCGATATGATTTGATGTTTTTAATTTTAAAAGTTTTAGTCTCAAGATCACTATCGAGTTTGTAATTAGCTCGATAGAAAAGTTGACCATATTCTTTTAGTTCTTCAAAGGTCATAGCAATACTCCTTATGTAGTCTTTAACCCTTTAATTCTATATTTAACGTGCGAAAATGTAAACGAAAAAGCAAAAAATTGTTAAAAAAATCACATATATCTGGATAATAGGCTGATTTTAAAACTTTAATAATGTAAAAAAATCATTTCCATTATTGTAAGCGCTTCCAACAAGTGTTATTCTTTTATTGTAAAAATATTAGGAGGAATATTGTTATGGAAGATGGAACTAAAAAAACTTCAAAACAAATTATGGAAGAATTAAAAAATGATTTTACTAATATGTATAAGAATAATCCAACTAAAGGTTATTTTTCACCCGGAAGAATTAATTTAATTGGAGAACATACTGATTACAATGGTGGCTATGTATTTCCCTGCGCGATTAGTTTAGGAACTTATGCTGTACTAAAAAAAAGAGACGATATGATAGTTAATATTGCCTCAGAAAATTTTAAAGATACAGGAATTAAGTCATTTAACTTAGATAATCTTGAATATGATAAAAACGACGGATGGTTAAGCTATCCCAAAGGAATGTTTAAAGCTTTTGCCGATCAAGGTCATAAATTACAACATGGTTTTGATATTTTAATTTATGGAAATTTACCGGATGGATCTGGCCTTTCTTCATCAGCTTCAATTGAAATGCTATTTGGTAAAATTTTAAATTCAGAATTTAATGATGTTGAATCAGGCGTTGAATTAGCTCAATTAGGACAAAAAGTAGAAAATGATTATATTGGGGTTAACTCTGGAATTATGGATCAGTTTGCCGTAGAAATGGGACGTGAAGGCTATGCTATTTTGCTTGATACTAATACATTAAAGAGTGAATTAGCTCCAATTAAACTGGGTAATTACAAAATTGTAATTATGAATACTAATAAAAAACGGGGATTGAAAGATTCTAAATATAATGAGCGTCGAAGTGAGTGTGAACAAGCACTTAAGTTAATTAATCAAGTGGCCGATTTTACTTCTTTTGGAGCAATGTCAAATGAAGAATTTGATGAATATAACTATGCAATTGATGATGCAACTTTGATTAAACGAGCCCGTCATGCGGTTTCAGAAAATCAAAGAACGCTTAGAGCGATTACTGCTTTAAAACAAAATGCTCTAGATGAGTTTGGACGTTTAATGAATGCTTCACATATTTCATTGGAATATGATTATGAAGTTACTGGACCTAACTTAGACACGTTAGTTCATTCTGCTTGGAAAAATGGTGCCATTGGTGCGCGGATGACTGGTGCTGGGTTTGGAGGTTGTGCTATTGCAATTGTTCCAGATGATAAAATTGAAAGTTTCAAGGAACATGTAGGTAAAACTTATAAAGCAAAATTTGGCTATGATGCTGATTTTTATATCGCTAATATTTCCGATGGTCCCCAAGAAATTAAATTATAAATTAAGAAGGTATCTATTGTGAACAAAACCAATTTAGTAGAACAATATGCCAAACAGGTAATTGAAACCGGAAGTACTTATCAAAATCTTGATTATAATTATTTAGTTAATCAAATCTATGCTTTAGTAGGGGAGACCAATGTTGATGAAGAATTAGCAACCAAACTATCTTTATTAGAATTGGCACAACGATTAATTGAGATTGCGTTAAAAAATCAAAAAATTAGTAATACGTTATTTAATCGTGAACAGTTAGAAGAAAAGTTAACTAATCTATATACACCACGACCTTCTATTGTAAATGCAAAATTTTGGAATGCTTATAAGCAAACACCAAGTGCAGCTACAGATTATTTTTACAATTTGAGTAAGTTAAATAACTATATTAAAACTGCACAAATTAAGAAAAATATTAGCTATCAAGTAGCAACTGACTTTGGAAATTTAGAAATTACGATTAATTTATCTAAACCAGAAAAAGATCCTAAAGATATTGCCAAGGCAGCTGAAACTAAAACTAGTGATTATCCTAAATGTAATTTATGTATGCAAAATGAAGGATATCACGGTAATCCTAAGACACCAATTCGAATTAATCATCGGATTGTCAATTTGTTAATTGATGGGCAACCGTGGGGATTCCAATATTCACCATATGCTTATTTTGAACAGCATTGTATCTTTTTAAATCAAAAGCATCTTCCTATGATAATTAATCAACAAACTTTTAGTAATTTACTTGAAATCATTACGATGTTTCCTACATATTTTGTGGGTAGTAATGCTGATTTGCCAATTGTGGGTGGTTCAATTTTGAGTCATGAACATTATCAAGGCGGTAAACATGATTTTCCAATGATGAAAGCAAAACCTAGATTCACTTTTAATGTTGATCAATATGCACACGTTAAATCTGAAGTGTTGAAGTGGCCAATGTCGGTAATTCGTCTTACTAGTGATAATAAAATTGACTTAATTAATATGGCCGAATTAATTCGACAAAAATGGAATCATTATTCTGATAAAAGCGTTGGAGTTATTGCTAATTCTGATGGGAAACGGCATCATACGCTTACACCAATTGCTAAAAAAAATACACAAGATGAATTTGAACTTTATTTAGTTTTACGTGACAATAACGTTTCATCACAATATCCTGATGGCATCTTTCATCCCCATCAAGAATATCAACATATTAAAAAAGAAAATATTGGCCTAATTGAAGTAATGGGAAGAGCAATTTTACCGGCTCGTTTAAAAGTTGAATTGACGGAAGTTGAAAAATATTTGTTAAATGAACCTAACAAAATTGCTGAATATCATTTAACATGGGCAAAAACAATTAAGCAAAATTATAAAATTACAAAAGAAAACGTATCTGAAATTATCGATAAAGAAGTAGGAATTGTCTTTATGCATGTGTTAGAAAATGCAGGTGTATTTAAATTGAATGATAAAGGAAATCAAGCATTTCAAAAATTTATTGCAACTTTAAATGAAAATTAGAAGAAAGAAGAGATCAAAATGAATGCGTTAGCAATTTTAATTGGCTTAGGACCAATGATTGGATGGGGATTATTTCCCACAATATCATCTAAAATTGGTGGTAAACCTAGTAATCAGATTTTAGGAGCCACACTTGGTGGTTTTATCTTTGCCATTGCACTAGTAGTAATTCGTGGTTTATCGATTCCAACTGGAATTGATTTAGTGCTTGCAATTATTTCCGGTTTAGGCTGGGGATTTGGGCAAATCATGCAATTCAAAGGATTTAAATTAGTTGGATCATCTCGAATTATGCCGATTACTACAGCATTTCAATTAATTTTGACATCCTTATGGGGAATCTTTGTGTTAGGTAATTGGGGAGGTACATTAGGAAAAACAATTGGTTTTTGTGCCCTAATCGTAATTATTATTGGAGCAACTTTAACTGCCTGGACGCAAAATAGTGAATCAAATAATGATAAAGGATTGTTGAATAAAGCAATTATTTTACAGTTAATTGGTGCATTAGGTTATTTAGTTTATTCTGCCGCTCCACAAGTTGTAACAATGCCATCAATGAAAGCTATGATTCCAAGTTTACAACCGATGGACGGTGCTCATGCATTTCTTCCTCAAACAATTGGAATGGTTCTTTTTGCTGTAATCTATAGTTTGCTTAATCTTAAAAAAGAAAATGTATTTTTAGAATCAGTTTCTTACAAACAAATTATAGCTGGATTATTTCAAGGATTTGGTATGTTGATGTATTTAATTTCAGCACAACCTAACATGAATGGGCTTGCTACTGCATTTGTATTAGGGCAAATGGCTGTTTTAGTATCAACATTAACGGGAATTTATGTATTGCATCAAAAACGAACTCATAAAGAAATGGTATTTACAATTATTGGATTAGTTTTAATTGTAGGAGCTTCCGCAGTTACAGCCTTTCTCTAGAATACTATTGAAAGCAAAAAAAGACGTTATAAACAGAAATCTGTTTATAACGTCTTTTTAATTGTTTATTTATTTAATAATTCATTATCAATCGCAGTTACATAGCTAGCTAATAAGTCATCAGCAGCTTTTTGAGTATCAGCTTTGACACCAACGTAGAACTTAATCTTAGGTTCAGTTCCTGAAGGACGAATTGCTAACCAAGTACCATCTTCTAACCAGTACTTCAAAACGTTTGATTGAGGTAAGTCAATCTTAGTTTCATTTCCAGCAGCATCAGTTTTAACTGAAGTTTGGAAATCTTCAAGAGCAACCACTTTAACACCATTGAAACTAGTCATTGGGTTATCACGGAAACCTTTCATAAGATCAGCCATTTCTTGTTTACCGTTTAGACCATCAAATTCTTCTGAAATAGTCTTTTCTTCAAAGTAACCATACTTTTCGTAAAGTGCTTGAAGACCATCATACAATGTCATGCCTTGCTTCTTGTAGTAAGCAGCCACTTCAGCAAGTAACATAGTTGATTGAACGGCATCTTTATCACGAACGAATGGTTTGATTAGGTAACCGAAACTTTCTTCGAAACCAAAGAGGAAGGTGTGGTCGTGGTTTTCTTCATATTGCTTGATTTGTTCAGCAATAAATTTGAAACCAGTAAGCACATTCTTCATTTCAACACCGTAATCATTAGCGATATCAGTGGCTAATTCAGTAGAAACGATTGATTTAACTACTCGTCCATCAGCTGGAAGAGTATTGCTATCTTTTTTGGCTTGTAAGATGTAGTGAAGAAGCACACTGGCAATTTGGTTACCAGTCATTAATGTGTATTCACCATCTGGTTGACGAACAGCTGCACCAAGACGGTCAGCATCAGGATCAGTGGCGATTAAGACGTCAGCATCTTCTTGTTTACCCAATTTGATAGCTAAATCAAAGGTTTGGGGAAATTCAGGATTAGGGAATGGAGTAGTTGGAAATTCAGGATCGGCAATTGTTTGTTCAACAACGACGTCATAGTTCTTGAATCCAGCATCGGATAAAGCACGACGAGCGATAACTTTACCAGTTCCGTGAAGTGGTGTGTAGATGAATTTTAGGTTTTTACCGACTTCAGCGATTAAATCATGGTTAACGTTCACTGATTTTGCTTCAGCTAAGTAATCTAAATCAACATTTTCTCCGATGATGTTTAAAAGACCATTTTTACGTAAGTCTTTTTCATCAGCAACCGGAATGTTGAATAAATCGGTAACTTTACGAACGTAAGAAATCATAACGTCTGATTCCTTAGGTGGCATTTGACCACCATCAGCGCCGTAAATTTTGTAACCGTTGTATTGTTTAGGATTATGACTAGCAGTAATCATAATTCCGGCATAAGTATGTAAGTTACGAACAGCAAATGAAAGTTCTGGGGTAGGGCGGATGTCATCAAAAACAAAAGCTTTGATGTTATGAGCACCTAGAACACGAGCAGCTTCATGGGCAAATAGTTTTGAGTTGTAACGTGAATCAAAACTAATGGCAACTCCACGATCACGTTCTGATTGATCAAGGGTTTCCATTAATTTAGCTAAACCTTCAGTCGCTTGACGAACAGTATAGATGTTCATCCGGTTAGTACCAGCACCTAAAAGGCCACGCATTCCTGCTGTTCCAAATGATAATGAAGTACCAAAAGCATCTGCTTTAGCATCTTCATTATTTTGCATTTTATTTAAATCATGTTTTAATTCTTCAGGCATATCTGCATCATTTAACCATGCAGCATATTGAGTATCAATATCGGTTTTATTCATTATAATAGTCTCCTAGAATTGTAACTAAAATATATCATGGTAATTATAGATTTTATCATGTTGTTCGTCAACTTAGCAGGCGCTTTATCAGGCTTTGTCAGACCTGGACAATTATTTAATTTTAAGTCATTGTGATATAATGAAAAAAATTACATAAATTAGTAATCACAAAGGAGAAATTAATTATGGCAGTTTTAGTTGCTGGTGGTGCCGGTTATATCGGTTCTCACATGGTTGACCAATTAATTAATGAAGGCTACGACGTTGTTGTCGCAGATAACCTTTCAACTGGTCACCGTAAAGCAGTTAACCCCAAAGCTAAGTTCTATTTGGGCGATACTCGCGATCCTAAATTTTTAGATGATTTGTTTGCAAAAGAAGATATTGAAGCAGTTATTCATATGGATGCTTTCTCATTGGTTTCAGAATCAATGAAGAACCCATTGAAATACTTCGATAACAATGTAATCGGTATGATTGTGCTTCTTGAAGCCATGAAACGGGCCGGTGTTAAATACATCGTCTTCTCTTCAACTGCCGCTACATACGGTAATCCGGAACGTGTTCCCATTCATGAAAAAGACCACAAGGAACCAATTAACCCTTATGGTGAAAGTAAATTAATCATGGAACACATCATGAAGTGGGTAGAAAAGGCTGATGGAATTCATTCAGTTGCTTTACGTTATTTCAATGCTGCTGGTGCTAAAAAAGATGGTTCAATTGGTGAAGATCACCATCCTGAAACTCACTTGATTCCAATGGTCCTTAAAGTTGCTGCTGGTCAACAAGATACTTTGAAGATTTTTGGTGATGATTACGATACCCCCGATGGTACTAACGTCCGTGATTACGTGCACATTTTAGACTTAGCTGATGCTCACATTCTTGCGATGGAATACCTTAAAAAAGGTAACCCAAGTAATGTCTTTAACTTAGGTTCTTCAACTGGTTTCTCAAACAAACAAATTGTTGAAGCAGCTCGTAAAGTTACTGGTCAACCAATTCCTGCTGAAATGGCACCTCGTCGTGATGGTGATCCTGATACCTTGGTTGCTGATAGTACCAAAGCTCGTGAAGTACTTGGCTGGAAACCTAAATACGATAACATCGAAGATATCATTAGTACTGCTTGGACTTGGAAACAAAAACATCCAAATGGTTACGAAGATAAATAATTAAATATATTATGAAGAAAACGATCATTTTGATCGTTTTTTTATTTTCTTAATAAGACACCGTGTTGACTTAATAAGAAAAACAATTATAATAATTATTGAAAGCGTGGTGGAATAGATTGGAAAACAAAGTTCGTAAAACAAATACAGTTGCAGATATCAAAAAAGCCTTTGTTACTTTAATTAGTAAAAAAGGGATTCGTGAAATCAATGTAACCGATATTACTAGAGCAGCTGGAATTGGCAGAGGTACCTTTTATACCCATTTTACTGATATCAATGATTTGTTAGAAACCATTGAATCAGAATTGTTAGACCAATTAAGTACTGATATTAATGCTGTTATTCCAGACGCAATGGATTGGTTAATGGTTGATAAAGGTGAGGGTGTACCAGCACCATTTATCCTTGAAACCTTAAACAATTTCTATCAAAATCGCGAAATGATTGCGGCTTTATTGAGTGCTCATGGCGATCCTTATTTTTTAGGTAAAGTGAAACAAATTATTTTTGCTGATTTAAATGAAACCCTAAAAAAATTAGACAATGATATTTCTGTTAATGACAATATTCCGATGGACTATGCTAGAGAATTTGTGATTGATGAAGTTATGAGTATTATTGTTTACTGGATTTCAAAGCCAGAGCCAGAGAAACCTGCTGAAGTTGTCCAAACCATCACGAAACTACAACGTACTGCACCAATTAATATTTTTACTAAACAAAAGGGGGAGTCAGATCGTGAATAAATTTATCAAAAAATATTCAACAATTGCTGTAATTTGGTTAGTTGCAGTCATTGCCGCCGTGCTTTTCTTACCTAATATGGGTAACTTGGAAGCTGAAAAGGGACAAACCAAAATTCCAGATAACATGCAAAGCCAAGTGGCCAACAATATTGAAAAACATTGGGGCCATCATATTAGCAACACTAACCAAGTGGTCTTAGTTTATAACAATGGTGATAAGCCAATTACTAAATCCCAACAAACTAAGATTGATAACAAGATTAAAGATTTACATAATCATGCTGACAAATATGATATCAAAGGAATTACATCCGTAGTTGATACACCATCAGCTAAGGGACAATTAATTTCCAAAGATAAATCAACTGAGTTAGTGCAATTGAACGTTTCTAAGAAAGACTCAATTGAAGCCATGAACAATAAGTTGAAAAAAGGTGGCAAGATTGACGGACTTAAGTCATATGTTACTGGTGCGGAAATCTTAAATGATGACATGCGGCTTTCAATGGTTGATGGAATTAAGAAAACTGAGATAATTGCGATTATCTTTATCTTAATTGTTTTGATTATCGTATTCCGTTCACCAGTTTTTCCACTAATTTCATTATTAACAGTGGGGGTTTCCTTTATTGTTTCACTTAGTGTCGTAATGAATTTAGTTAAGTACTTTGATTTTCCACTTTCCAACTTTACGCAAGTCTTCATGGTGGTAGTGCTCTTTGGAATTGGAACTGATTACAACATCTTGTTGTATAACCAATTTAAAGAAAATTTAGCGGATGGCATGGATAAAGTAGCCGCTACGATTAGTGCCCGCAAGACAGCTGGAAAAACCATTCGTTATAGTGGAATTTCTGTTTTAATCGGATTTGCTGCCTTAGGCTTCGCTAAATTCTCAATTTACCGTTCTGGATTTGCTGTCGGAGTTGGGGTCGTTGTTTTATTGATGGTCCTTCTCTCATTAAACCCATTCTTCATGGCTATTTTAGGTAAAAAGATGTACTGGCCAGTGAAAGATATGAAGGGCCAAAAACAATCTAGTGCGCTATGGGGAATTCTTTCTAAGAAATCAGTTGAATACGCTGTTCCTGCCATTGTCTTTGTTTTAGTTGTGACGCTTCCATTTATTGCTTTAGGTCACGGTAACTTAAACTATGATCAAACCGTTGAACTAAGTAATAAAATTCCTTCAAAACAAGGACTTAACGTTGTGCAAAAACACTTCACTAAGGGAACTGCTGAACCATCAACGATCTATATTAAATCAGATCATGATTTAGCTAACGAAAAGAGTTTGATGGAAATTGATCGCATTACTAATCAACTTCGGAGTCGGAAAGATGTGAAAACAGTTGCTTCAGTTACCCAACCAAATGGAGTTCCATTGAATCAACTTTACTTGAATGATCAACTTTCAACTTTAACTGGCAAAATGGGACAAGCTAATGCTGGATTGAGTCAAATTCAACAAGGTGCTTCAAGTAGCCCATTTAATGGTGATCAACTCAAAGCCATTGGTGCATCTGCTCAATCAATTGGTAGTCGGCTTCAAGCAATTCAAGCCTCTGCTGTTGGTTCTTCAGTTTCAGGTCAACAAGTGATTGCTGATATGCAAGCTAAAGCAACTGCCATGGGTTCACCATTAAGTGCAACCCAAATGCAAATTATTGGGGCTGTATTACAACAATCAGCTGCACAACAAGCTGGTTTAAGTAGTCAATTAAATGGAATTGCAAGTGATACGCAAAACATTGGGAACAATACCCAAGCTATGGCAAACCAACTTGAAGGTGTTCAAGGAAAACTTACGCAAGCCAACAAGGGATTAACCCAAATTTCTAGTGGAATGGGTCAAGCAAATGACTACTTATCACAACTTCAAGATTCAGCCGCTGCTGCCAATACTTTCTACATTCCTACGCAAGTATTAGAAAGTAAGACTTTCCAAACTGCTGTCAATTCTTACTTATCACAAGATAAAAATACTGCTCGGATTATCGTAGTACTTAAGAGCAATCCTTCTGGTGCTGCTGCCATTAAATCTGTCAATCAAATCCAAAACCAAGTTAAACAAAACTTGGCTGGAACTGATATGAAAGACGCGACAGTTGCCGTTGGAGGTCAAACTGCTACCATTGCTGACACAAACAAGATTGCTTCTAGTGACTTCATGCGGACTGCTGTAATTATGTTAGTCGGAATTTTAATTGCCTTGATTTTTGTTACTAAGTCAATGCTTCAACCGGTATATATCTTAGGAACATTACTAATTGCTTACTTTGCATCACTTTCAATTACTCGAATCTTCAGTAGCGTCTTTTTAGGTCAAGATATGTTGACTTGGACGACACCATTCTTCGCATTCATTATGCTAATTGCGTTGGGAGTTGATTACAGTATCTTCTTGATGCAGAAGTACCAAAATATTCTTCCAAGTGCAGCTCCTGCAACCAGAATTGTGCACGCTGCTGAATTTATCGGTGTGGTCGTGTTATCAGCCGCTGTAATTTTAGCTGGAACCTTTGCTGCTTTGATTCCATCAGGAGTTATGACATTAATTCAAGTTGCTATTACGGTTATTATTGGTTTGGTAATTTTAATCATCATCTTACCAATCTTAATGTCAGCTGGAATTAAGCTCACTTATCCGGATCAAGAAACCACTAAGCATACGAAATAAAAGCCAAAATGAAGTCTAACGTTACAGTTAGGCTTCATTTTTTGGTTACTTTCAAATGCTAGAAAGAGTATGATATACCTGTTAGAAAAAATCGATTTTGGGGTGAAATCATGAGTTCAAATAAAAACATTATGAAAGGGATTTTCTGGGCTACCTTAGCTTCTGCTTTTTGGGGTATTTCAGGAACCATTCTGCAATTCGTATCACAAGACGCTGATATCCCAGCATCTTGGTTCTTATCAGTAAGAACACTATTTTCAGGAGTTATTTTATTAGCAATTAGTGCTATTTTATTTAAAGGCAAAATTTTCAACGTCTTTAAAGATCGAAAATCAATTCTATGTATTTTGGGTTATGCTATTTTTGGACTAGGGGCTAATTTACTTTCATTCTTTTTGAGTGTGCAAACTGGGAATGCAGCATCTGCCACTATTTTGCAATATTTAGCACCGCTATTTATCTTACTAGGGGGTTTTGTTTTTATGCATCGCAAACCTAATCATGTGGATATTTTAGTCTTCGTGATTGCCTTAGTCGGAGTAATTTTATCAATTACCAAGGGTGATATTAGTGAACTTTCGATTCCACCAGTTTCATTATTCTGGGGAATTATTTCCGGAATTACCGCTGCTTGTTATGTGGTGATTCCCCGTCCACTAATGGATGATAACTCACCATTGACAGTGTTAGGTTGGGGAACTTTAATTGCTAGTTTCTTCTTTAATCTTCATCAACCTGCTTGGGTTGGAGTACCCCACTTAACAATGGGTGGCATTATCGGAATTGGTGCCATTGTTATTATCGGAACGGTATTACCATTTGCTTGTTTGCTTCACAGTATGAAGTTTGCTAGTTCTGCGGATGTTAGTTTAGTTGATGCCGTGCAACCAGTTATGACCTTTATTCTTAGTGTCATGTTTTTACAAACTAAGATTAGTTTGATGGAAGTTGTTGGATCAATTTTAGTTGTGATTGCGATTTACATTTTACAAAAAGACAAACGGAAATTATCAACAAAAGACGAATTAAAATCATAACGGAGAATTATGGCTGATAAATATGATGTGCTCCGCTTTATTGGAGTTCCGGTTGAACAAGATGGTTCGGGGAACTACCAAATTAAACGGGATGCCAAAAATGAATTTAAGTTACATGAATGGCGAATTGGGAAACATACCAAGGGTAAATTTCGCCACGTTGGACAAATCTTCTTAACTGAGAATCAAATGCGTGTTGCAATACTGGCAAGTTTCAAGGTATCATTTAAGAAGCGCCATCAGTACACACCAATGGCCCGCTTTTTGAGTGATGATGTATCACCAGAGATTGTGGCTGAGGCAAGTACCAAATTAACTGGCGACGAATAAGGAGTTTTGGAAAATGTTTAACAAAATCAAAGGGATGAGCAATACTGCTAAAGGTCTTGCTCTTGCTGGATTTGCCTCAGTTTCATGGGGTATTGCTGGGGTTATTACTCAGTTCGTATCACAAAATGCATCAATTCCAGCACCATGGTTCTTGGCAGCAAGAACAACCGGTGCCGCATTTATCTTGTTACTTGTAAGTGCCATCGTCTATAAAGGTAAGATTTTTAATATCTTCAAGAGTTGGAAGTCAATTCTTGCCCTTGTCTGTTATGGATTGTTTGGACTTGCAGCTAACATGGGAAGTTTCTATGTCAGTATTCAAGATGGTAATGCTGCGGCAACTACTATTTTGCAATACCTTGCACCATTGTTCATCTTACTTGGATCATTCGTTTTCCAACACAAAAAGCCAGCTAAAATCGACTTTATCGTGTTTGTAATTGCGATTATCGGGGTCTTTCTTTCAATTACTAAAGGTGACATTAGCCAACTATCAATTCCAATGGATTCATTTATTTGGGGATTGATTTCTGGTGTGACTGCTGCTCTTTATGTTGTTTTACCAAGATCTTTAGGAAAAGACAATCCTCCAATCGTAGTTATGGGTTGGGGTACTTTTGTGGCAAGTATTGCTTACAACATTAACCACCCAGTGTGGACTGATGTTCCTCACTTAACTACTGGTGCTATCTTAGGAGTATGTGGAATCATCTTCTTTGGTACTTTATTAACATTCTCAACTTTAATCTTTGCTACTCGGTTTACGACTTCAGCAAACATCAGTTTAATGGATGCTTTGCAACCAGTATCAACTTTCATCTTGAGTGTCATTTTCTTCAACACTGCTTTAAGCCTTGCTGAAGTTGTAGGAGCTATTTTGGTTATCTTAGCCATTTACCTTCTTAAATACTCACCCACGGAAGAAGAAATTCAAGAATAAATTAATAGATTAATCTTCGCTTTTTTGCGGGGATTTTTTATTTTCCAGAAAAAATTAAGGTATAATAGATTACATTGTTTAAACAGAGAACGAGAGGATTTATGGAATGAAGAAACAGAATGGAGTTTCATTACTTGGCTTAATTATGTTAGTAATTAGTGCCTCAATTGGAGCTGGAATTTATAATGCAAGTGAACAACTTGCGGCAGTTGCCACTCCTGGACCAGCTTTATTAGCTTGGCTAATTACTGGGATTGGAATTTTTGGATTGGCAATGAGTTTGAAATCTTTAAGTGAAACTAATCCTGATTTAAACGGGATGGCGGAATACGCTCAAAAAGGATTTGGTAACTTTATCGGATTTATTTCTGGTTGGGGTTACTGGTTGTCATCATGGATTGGGAGTGTAGCGTTTGCTACTATGATGATGTCAGCAGTGGGATATTTTATTCCAAGTTTTCGTTCTGGTAATTCAATTCCCGCCATTATTGTGGCATCGATTATTTCATGGTTATTAACTTACTTAGTATCCTGTGGGGTAGAAAATGCAGCATTTATTAATGTTTTTATTACAATTATTAAATTAATTCCGTTATTAGCATTTGTGCTCCTTGGAATTGTCTTATTTAAAACTAACGTCTTTACCGCGCATTTTTGGAATAACTTTACAACTAATTTTAGTTACATGAAAGCTACTCCAAGTGGAATTTTTGAACAAGTTAAGGGTTGTTTAATTACCATGATGTGGGTCTTTGTTGGAATTGAAGGAGCAACTACCATGACTGGTCGGGCTCGCAAAGCATCCGATGCTAGTAAAGCTACAATTTTGAGTTTTGTGGCTTTACTAGTGATTAATGTGGTCATTTCAATGCTCCCCTATGGATATTTAACCCAAGCACAATTAGCACATGTTAGTAATCCTGCATTGACTTATGTCGTTGAAGATATGATTGGGTCAGTCGGTGGAATGTTAGTGAGTCTATCACTAATCATTACCATTTTCGGGTCATGGTTATCATGGACCTTACCACCAGTGATTGCGACATCACAAATGGCAGAAAAAGGGATGTTACCACATTGGTTTGCTAAACTTAACCACAAACAAGCACCCATTAATTCCTTGATTTTAACGCAAGTATTACTGCAATTATTCTTAATCTCCCTTGTCTTTTCTGATCAAGCGTATAATTTTGCTATTTCATTATGTACAGCAGCTATGGTGGTTTGTTATACCTTAGTTGCTGCTTATCAAATTAAATTAGGTTATCAAGCTAAATCATTTAAATTAATTTTTCCTGGATTGCTAGCTTTTGTCTTTGAAGTGGTTGCCATTAGTTTTGCTGGACTTCAATATCTCTGGTTATGTGCAATTGCTTATGTGTTAGGTTTTGCTTTTTACATCAAAGCTGCTAAAGAAAATAATCGGCCAATCAATACCAAAGAATGGATTTTGATGGTAATCGTGACAATCATTGCAATTACTGCGATTGTAGGATTGATGACAGGTAAAATTGCACTATCATAATTATTAAACTATGGATAAATTCCATAGTTTTTTATTACAACTTGAAGTTGATGGGTTATACTAGATAACAATAAAATTCGAAGGGTGTTTATTATGGAAAAGTTGAAAAAGTATCGCAAGCTAATCATTGCGGGAATTTTGGGTTTAATTACGTTGGGGTTATTAATTTTGGGCGGGTTTAACATCTACGCTTTAAATCAAAACAACCAAAAATTAGCGGATGCACAAACTAAATATGATATGTTGAAAAAATCATTAGATGAAATGAAAACTAGTGATGTGACTTATCAAGAAAATCTCACATATCAAAATATGAAGACAATTGCCGAAACAAACAATGATTCATTGACTGATAGTATGAAAATTGTGTTTGGCAATTACCCTAATCAAACAGATGCACAAGCTGCGATTACTAATTTAACTAAGAACTACATGGATACAGCGGATGCAACGGAATTAATTAATTCTGCTAAGCAATTCACCCGCTTGAATAATGTTAAAATTTACAATTATAGTAATGATGCAGCTAAAAAGGGTCATTACTATTATTCCAATGTCACGGTTACTTACTATGGTAAAAGAGGAAACCACCTCTCAACTAACCATTACTTATTTAAAGTTGATTTGAATCATCAAGATTTGAATTCTAATAAAATTCGTTTCCACTTAATCCAAAGCTTTAGAGGTGATCACCATGCTAAATAAAATTAAATTTGCGTTTAAGAAGACTAATTTAATGATTACAATTCCAGTAATTTTGATTGTGTTATTAATTGGGGGCAACGCCTACTTGATGTACCAAAACCACCATGTTAATACTAAAATTACGGAGCAAAATACCGCGATTACGAAAGTCAGTAATGAATTTGCGACTAAGTATAAAAAAGTTGAAAAAAAAGCTAAACAAGAATTCCAAGCAACGCATACTGATCCATTAAACCAATAAAAAAGTGTATAAAAAAACTTCGTTGAGATTAATTTCTCAACGAAGTTTTTTAGTTAAAAATTATTTTTTAAGAAGTTTTTCAGCTTCTGCTTTAACATCAGCATCGCTCATGTCCAAGTATTTCTTCATATCTTCTTCAGTCTTGATAGTGTCTTTAGCATTTTGTTGCATGTAGTGATCCCATAAAGCATCACGTACAGGCATTGCACTGTCTGACCAGTCAAATGCTTCGTTCATGTGTTCGTCTAACATTGTGTTTTCTTCAAATTTATCAGCCATAATTCTATATCTCCCTTTTATTTATGTACAACTATATAGTAATTCATTTTATGCAAAGGTGTTAGCAATATGCTCTCTTTTTTGCTAATTTTTTTAAAATAAAAATCACCTCAAAATGTGAGATGATTTTGGATTTATTTATTGAAATTTTTAAGTCCTGGAAGGGTCATCATAACAGTAAAACTGATGAGGTAAAGGACTGATAAGAAGAGCATTACGACTACTAAACTGTAATGTTCCATAATCAAACCGATTACCAATGATGACATCCCACCAATCGCACGACCAACACCAACAATGATGTTGTTTGCACTAGAACGAACTTCAGTAGGGTAGAGACGACTAACGATGGCACCGTAACCGCCATACATTCCGTTAGCAAAGAATCCAACGACTGCTCCAACAATGAGAAGTAAGCCAATTGAATGAACAAACGCTAAGGCATAAACCATAAATGCTGAGGCAAATAAGAAGATTCCAAATGATAAACGAGGACCAATTTTATCAAAAATCGTACCAAACGTCATCATTCCTAAGCTCATTCCGATGATGGTTGAAATCATCCAAAGTGATGATCCTTTCACACTTAAGTGACTTTGTTGTTCCACAATGGAAGGTAACCAGTTCATTAAACCAAAGTAACCAGCAATTTGCACCGTTGTCATAATCATCAAACCAACAGAAGTCCAGGCAGTTTTGCCATCCGCAAACATATATTTCTTAATTGCTTGCGTAGTGGTAATTGATTGGTCTGCTTTAGCCTTTAAGAATTCTTCTGATTCCTTGATGTGACGTCTAACAAAGAAGACTAAGATAATTGGAATTAAACCGAAGAGGTACAAAGCATGCCAACCAAGATCAGGCACAACGAAGGCAGCTAAAATAGCAGCCATAACAGCACCTAGTTGACCACCAATGGAAGCAATTGATGACATCCGGCCTAATTCTTTTTTCGGAAAGGCTTCCGCAATTAATGTGATTCCTAGACCATATTCTCCTCCAGCCCCAATTCCGGCAATGAAACGAAGAACATAAATAGAAGAAATACTGTTCGCCATACTCATAAGAGCAGTCGCAAAAGCAAACACAAAAATGGTATATGTGAAGGTCTTTACGCGGCCAAAGCGATCACCAAGAAGTCCAAATAATACTCCACCAAGTAACATCCCCCAGTTAGTGATGGTCCCGATTAAACCGGCGGCCCCAGCTGAAACATGAAGTGAAGCAATGATTGAACTCATTGTGAAAGATAGAAAAAGCACATCCATATTTTCTAATCCGAAACCTAAACTAGATGATGTTAAAACTAATTTTTGGTTCCGAGTCATATGGATGCGCTCATTTTGATTGTTATTCATAAAAGTATTTCCCCCAAAGTAGGGCTCTCTGGCCCTGATTATTTGTCGCTTGTAATATTGTGCCACAAACAAAGAACTCTGACAAGTTACCTTAGGGGAACTGGAATTAGGCTTTTTGACTAAGTTGTTTAATTCCGGGAATGGTTAACATAACTAAGAAACTAATGATATAAAGGATTGAAAGAAAAGCCATTACCGTGAATAAATTGTAGTAATCCATAATAAATCCAATGATCAATGATGACATCCCACCAATGGCACGTCCAACGCCGACGATAATATTATTAGCGCTGGAACGAACTTCGGTAGGGTAAAGTTGACTAACGACAGCTCCAAAGCCACCGTACATTCCGTTGGAGAAGAATCCGACAATTGCTCCGATAATTAACAATTGGACAGTTGAATGTGCCATTAATAAACTGAAAACTGAGATGGCGGATGCAACTAAAAAGATTCCAAATGATTTACGGGGACCAATTTTATCTAAGATTAAACCAAAGGTCATCATTCCTAAACTCATTCCGATAATTGTGGCAATCATGAAAAGAGAAGAACTTGAAACACTAAGATGGTTTTGTTCCCGCACAATTGAAGGGAGCCAGTTCATTAAACCAAAGTAACCAGCAATGTGAACCGTGGTCATGACCATTAAACCTAAACTTTGGCGGGTAGTATGCCAATCGTTAAACATGTATTTGCGGATGGCTTGGCCAGTTGTGATTTCTTGTTTAGCTTTACTTTGTTTAAAAGTTTCTGATTCGGTCAGATTTTTACGGACGAAGAAAATTAACACTACTGGGATAAGTCCGAATAAGAAGAGGGCGTGCCAACCATAAGCAGGAATGACAATGGCAGCTAAAATAGCGGCCAGTAAAGCACCCACTTGACCACCAATTGCACAGATTGAAGACATCCGTCCCAGTTCTTTTTGGGGAAAAGCTTCTGCAATCAAAGTGATGCCTAAGCCATATTCTCCACCACCTCCAATTCCAGTAATGAAACGGAGGAGATAAACTTCATGAATATTATTAGCAAATCCCATTAAAGCAGTAGCAACGGCAAAAATTAAAATGGTATAGGTAAAGGTTTTCACCCGACCGAGGCGGTCACCTAAAACTCCAAACAAAATTCCCCCGACTAACATTCCCCAGCTAGTGATAGTTCCAATCATCCCAGCGGCACTAGCAGAAACGTGAAACTGACTAATGATGGCAATCATCGTGAAAGCTAAAAATTGCACATCCATATTTTCTAAACCAAAACCAGAACTTGATGACAGCAAGACTAATTTTTGGTTTTTACTCATTTGGGTGTGCATGACGGTACTATTATTCATAATATTTCCTCCAAATTCGAGCTCACAGGCTCAAGTTATTTGTAATTTTTTCAATTAGAAAACATTTTGCCACAAAAAATAAATTTGTACAAGTTGGAAATTTATATTATAATTCATTCAACAAATTAATTGGTTCAGAGAAGCCAAATTGAATTTAAATCCGAATTTAATTCTACAAGACTACTCTCTGCAACCAGTGGGTAGTCTTTTTATATTGTCGAACTTTTTGGAGGTAGTAATGGATAAACCAATCATGATTGCGCTTGATTTCCCAGAAATCAGCCAAGTTAACCAGTTTTTAGATCAATTTGAAGATCCAAGTCAACTCACAGTCAAAATTGGAATGGAACTTTTTTACCAATATGGACCAGAGGTAGTTAAACAAATTAAACAACGCGGATGTGATATCTTTTTAGATTTAAAACTATTTGATATCCCACATACAGTGGAAAAAGCGATGGAACAACTTGGTGCTTTGGGAGTTGACTATACCACCGTTCATACTTTAGGTGGGAAAGCAATGATGGAAGCTGCCAAACGTGGGTTGCAAGCAGGGGCTAAACGGGCTGGTTTATCAGAACCTCATTTACTCGGGGTTACTGAATTAACTTCCATTTCAGAACAAGTCTTAGAAACAGAACAAAACTGTAAGCTACCCATGAATCAACAAGTAGTGGCCTTAGCTAAATTAGCGAAAGCATCCGGTTGTGATGGGGTAATTACTTCAGCGCTTGAATTAAAAGATTTAAATAAAGCGCTAGGTAGTGATTTTGAATACGTGGTTCCGGGAATTCGGATGAAACAAGACGCTGTTGGAGATCAAAGCCGAGTAGCAACCCCTAAAACTGCCAGAGAAGATGGGGCGTTTGCCATTGTTGTTGGTCGTCCGATTACACAAAATGTATCCCCAATCAAAGCTTATCAACGTTACTTACAAGACTGGAATTTAAAATAGGAGAATGATTATGCAAGAATTAGAAACGCAAATTTTACATCAATTAGTTGAAGATAAAATTGTTCAATTTAAATCAGAAGGTTATTTTGAATTTGCCAGTGGCATTAAATCACCAATTTATACTGATTTACGGCTAACGGTTTCGTACGTTAAACTTCGTAGCATGATTGCTGATGCCTTAGCTAAGTTAATTAAAGCCCAATATCCAGATGTAACTGTGATTGGTGGAGTTGCAACTGCCGGAATTCCTCACGCTGCCATTGTGGCTGACAAGTTAGCATTACCAATGGTATATGTTCGTTCAAAACCAAAGGATCATGGAACTGGAAAACAAATTGAAGGTCGGATTGAAAAGACTGACAAAGTTGTGTTGATTGATGACCTAATTTCAACTGGTGGTAGTGTGATTCAAGCGGCTAAAGCGGTTCAACGTGAAGGTTTTGACGTCGCTGGGGTCGTATCAATTTTCTCTTATGGTTTTCCAGATGCAGACAAAAACTTTGCGGATGCTGGCTTGAAATTTAGTCCATTAGTTACATACGCTAAGTTGATTGAAGAACTTTACAAAAACCAACAAATTACAGAAACTAAATACAATTCATTGAATCAATGGCACCAAGATCCATGGAATTGGAAGGCTTAATTAGCGCGATTGAAAAGGTCACTTTTGGGTGGCCTTTTTTAGTTTGTTTCAATTGCAATGTGAATATGTTCACGTTATAATGAACTTGTTAAAATAATAATTATGAAGATATAGTTAAAGAGGAGAATTATCATGGTTAAAGCTGCTGTTGTAAGACCAGACTCAGATGGTTACGTTGACATTAAGGATGTTACTTTACGTCCAATTCGCGCTAACGAAGCCTTAGTAAAAGTTGAATATTGTGGACTTTGTCACACTGATTTACACGTTGCATCAGGTGACTTTGGTGCTGTTCCAGGTCGGATTATCGGACACGAAGGTGTTGGTCGAGTTATTCAATTAGGTCAAGATGTTACTAACCTAAAGATTGGTGATCGTGTATCTATTGCATGGTTCTACTCAGCTGATGGTACTTGTAAGTACTGTGTCACTGGTAACGAAACTCTTTGTCGAAACGTTAAAAACGCTGGATACACTGTTGATGGTGCCATGGCTGAGGAATGTATCGTTGATGCTAAATACGCTGTTAAAGTTCCAGAAGGACTTGATCCAGTTGAAGCAACTTCATTAACTTGTGCCGGTGTTACTACTTACAAAGCCCTTAAAATTGGTGATACTAAACCAGGTGAATGGACTCAAATCGTTGGTGCCGGTGGTTTAGGTAACCTTGGTGTTCAATTAGCTCATAATGTTTTTGGTGCTAAAGTAGTAGTTACTGATGGTGACCCTAAGAAACTTGCAGCTGCTAAAGACAACGGTGCTGATTTAGTAATTAACCGTCACGATGCAGATGCTACTGAACAAGTAGTTAAAGGAACTAATGGTGGAGTTCACGATTCAATCGTAACCGCTGTTAGTGCACAAGCATTTACCAATGCAGTTAATGCATTGGAACCAAATGGTACTTTAGTTGCCGTTGCTCTTCCTAAAGGTGACATGGCACTTAACATTGACAAGACTGTACTTGATGGAATTAAAGTTGCTGGTTCATTAGTTGGTACTCGTCAAGATTTACGTGAAACTTTTGATTTTGGTGCCCAAGGTAAAGTTAAACCAATCGTTAGAACTGACAAACTTGAAAACATCAACAAAGTTATTGATGAAATGAAAGCTGGTAACATTGTTGGACGTGTTGTTTTCGACTTTACTGGTGACAAAGATTAATTTGTAATCGTTTAATATTAATATAAAAAGAGCAACTTTTTGGAAGTTGCTCTTTTTTAATTATTAAAATTTTAAAAATTACACACATTGTAAAAGTTTTGTTAGACTAAGTGTGTTATTATTTACAATAGTTATATATTAAGAAAATATTAAACGTTACATATATTATTTATTCTAGAGAGGACTGAACATTTTATGGAAAAGTATACTAGAGCACAATATCGGATGGCTATGTCTAGTCGTGAAACTAAAACCAGAAATAAACTGGCAAAATCAAAGCATGGATGGCTAAAGATTGCTATGGGTATTACCTTTGCATCAACTTCATTACTCATGGTGAATAATACTACCTTTGCTGATACAACCCCAGCAACTCCAACAAACAATGATAGTACAACTACCGTGACGACCAATAACGATACTCAAACGAATTCTGTAAATGAAACTACTAACCCTAATGTAGTTTCATTATCACAACAAACTACCCAACCAGCTGCAAGTAATGCAACTAACACTAGTAGTTCTGACAACCAAGTTGATGTTAATCAACAAACAGACAGCAATCAAGCTAGTCAAGCTACTACTACACCAATTCAAAATCAATTAGCAAACACTACGCAACTTGCTACTAATAATTCAGGTACATATACAGCTTCATGGGATCAAAATGAACGTTCTGCTGCATCATTATCAGCTGACGTAACAGGAAAACTATTATCAGGTCAATCAGTTAACTATGATAATACGCAATATAATGATGGCTACACTTGGCTCCATTACAACCAAAATAGTCAAAGTTATTGGACTGCTAGAATGGCTAATGCTGATCATGATGATTTTATTAATTCTACTGCACCAGGTGCCATCGCTACTTGGAATTCCGATGGAGTTCTTCCTAGTGTTTCAGTTGCACAAGCAATTGTTGAAAGTGCTTGGGGTTCATCTGCACCAGGGAACAACTTGTTTGGAATTAAAGGATCAAATAACGGTCAGTCTGTCACAGTTCCAACCCAAGAATATTATAACGGACAGTGGGTAACGATTAATGATCAATTCCGTGCTTATCCTGATTACGCATCTAGTATTCAAGATCACGGTGATTTCTTAGCCCAAAACTCACGTTATTCAAATCTTCTTGGAAGTACTGATTACACTTATGTATGTCAGATGCTTCAAGCTGATGGTTATGCAACTGCACCGACTTATGCCAATACATTAATCAATGTGATTGAAACCAATAATTTAAATCGTTTTGATAGTGGATTAGCTGTTCCCGGAACTAGTGCACCAACAACTAACGCCGCAGTTACAGTTGATAGTTCTGCTGCTACAAGTAATAATGCTTCAACTACTAGTACAACCAACACCAATCCAACTCCAAGTATCACGAGTTCTAATGGAACTTGGACATTGGGATCAGAAGTTAATGTAAGAACGCAACCCAGTTTAACTGGTAACATTACTGGTCAACAAAATGCTGGGACTCAAATTTCTTACGATGGCTTAGCTAATAATGATGGCTATACCTGGATGCAATTTAAAGATAATGATGGTAACTATCGTTATGCTGCTCAAATTGGTCAAAATATGAATCAAACTACGACGCCACAACCAGCTCAGCCAAGTACTCCAAGTAGTACAAATAATATGGTGGCAGCCAGTGGAACGTATACTGCATCTGGTCAACAAAATGTACGTGACAATGCCAGCTTAAATGCTGGGGTAACTGGACAACTCCAAACGGGTGATTCAATTAACTATGATGGAACTGTACAAGCAGATAATTATACTTGGTTCCATTACGCTAATTACACTGGTCAAAATCGTTGGGTAGCTAATATCAGTAACGCTGCTGCACCAACTTCTACAAGTAATATGACACCAGCTAATGGTACTTACACCGTTGCAACTACTCAAAATGTCCGTGATTCTAGTTCATTAAATAGTACTGTTACTGGTGATTTATACGCTGGTGACTCAATTAACTATGACGGAACTGTTCAATCAGATGGCTATACTTGGTTGCATTATACTAATTATGCTGGTCAAGACCGTTGGATTGCACAATTAAACTTAGCATTTCAAAATTAAGTTATAATGAAAAAGAACCTCTAGGGGCTCTTTTTTTATTACATAAATAGGAAGTGGAAAAATGGACGACAAAAAGTATCATATTGAAATTCCGGAACAAGTGGTTAAACAAATTAAACTGAAACCAAACGAAAAACTTGATTTGAAAATTGAAAACAATGCCTTACGTCTAGAAAAGGCTGATATAGACGCAAATACTGGATGGGATGTTTCATATTGGTGGAGTGTTATTCCAGCCATTCTGACCAGTTTAATTTTCTTTGTGTATTTCACAGCAAAAAAAGAAAGTTCAATTAAATTTACCGGTAGTTATTCCATTGCAACTGCGACAATTTTATTGGGGTTGATTTCTGGCTTAATTTTATTCTCAATTTTCTTAATTAAAGCGCGAAATCAATCGGTTAATGCGGTTTATCGTAATTTGTATTGGCGAAATTTTCCTACAATCATTGTGTCGTTTACAGCAATTTTGCTATTAAGTTTACTAGGAATTTTTTGGATTTTAGCCAGGGTTTTTCAAGGGGCGACCTTTGGAATTTATACAGCAACTTTGATTTTCTTAATGTTTCAATTAATTATTAATACCATCATGATTTTATTGGCAGAAAACGTGACACCTACAATGTTAGTAGATGTGTTTGTGATTACTATTTTTGGCGGAGTAATGGTTTCAATGCTATCGAACGGAAACTTACAATGGTGGAAACACAACATTAGTTTCCTAGGAACGGCTAAAGCAGTTGATGGGTGGCAATTCAACTTAACCTTTATTTTTGCAGCTTTACTAATGATTGCTCTAGTTGACTACTTGTTTGTTTCGGTAAAACCACTACACCGACCTAAAGTTCCAACGATGGTGCTTCGTTTCTTACTAACGATGATGGCGGTAGATGCTTTAGGGGTTGGAATGATCTCAAATAATATGCAAATTCATTGGATGCATTTATGGCATGATATTTTTGCCTGGGCGATGGCTTTCGATATTATTATTTTGATTGTCGGAATTAAATGGCTTTGGCCAGGAATTTCAAAGAACTTTTTAAAGATTTCATATACATTGGGAATCTTAATTGTATTAGCAAGTTATTTATTTAAAGGAATTCATTATTTCTCATTAACTGGTTACGAAATTTTTGCCTCAGCATTAGCTTTTTCTTGGATTATGATGCTCTTTCAATATATTTTGAAACAAATTAATAGTGGAACTCATGAATTTGTTGTAGAACTAAAGCAAGATGAATGAAAACTAAATTTAAGAGCTTTATAATTTAAATGGGGTGATTTAATATGGATTTGAATTTGGAATCAACAGTAAGATTAAATAATGGTGTTGATATGCCTAGACTTGGAATGGGTGTTTGGCGGAGCGATAACGCTACTGCTTCTCAATCTGTTCGTTGGGCATTAAAACACGGCTACAAAGCGATTGATACTGCCAAGCAATACGGAAATGAAGCTGGGGTTGGTGATGGACTTGCTCAAGGATTAGCTGAAAATGATTTAAACCGAAGTGACGTCTTTTTAACTACTAAAATTTTCAATGGTGATGCAGGTTACGAATCAACTATCACTGCGTTTGAAGATCAACTAGCACGTTTGAAAACCCGTTATATTGATTTAGTGCTAATTCATTGGCCAGTAACCGGAAAATATAATGAAACTTGGCGTGCTCTAGAAGATTTATATATGGCAGGTAAAATAAGAGCCATTGGAGTATCAAACTTTGATATTCAACGACTACGTGATTTGATGAAACATGCTTCAATTAAACCAGTGATTAATCAAATGGAATTTAATCCATTAGAACAAGAAACAGATATTAAAGATTACTGTGATCGTCACAATATTCAATTAGAAGCCTGGTCACCATTAGGTCATGGTGATGCACTTAACAATGAACAAATTAAACAAATTGCTGATAAATACAATAAATCAACTGCTCAAGTAATTATTCGTTGGGAATTACAACGTGGAATTAATACCATTCCTAAATCAACCCACGAAGAGTTTATTAAAGAAAATGCGGATGTTTATGATTTTGCATTGTCTGATGAAGACATGGAATTGATTAATAGCTTAAACCTTGATAAACGATCAATTTGGTATGGAGATTTTCAATGGAGCGGTAATCCAGATGGGGTTGCTGATTCTGTTGATCAATGGGATAAATAATCAAAAGTCACTCTTAGTTGGGTGGCTTTTTTGCTTGGGTTTAATCAAGGTGCTATATCTGGTAAAATATATAGTAATTACTTAGGAGGAAGTTAACATGATTATTGATGTATTAAAAGACGGTTTTAAAACCGTTAAAGAACATAAATGGGTAATTTTAGGAATGTGGTTACCATCATTTATCGTTGGACTTATTGCTAATGGATTCTCAAATAGTAGTTCTGTTACTAGTGCCGCAGCTAGTGCAACTTACAATCCAAGTGCCTTTTTAAACGCAATCCAAGGATCATTCTTTGCAATGATTATTATTTCATTGATTGTTACTTTGCTTAAAGTTTCATTACAAATGGGACTTTTCCAATCAGATACTGATGGAAAATTTGAATTCAAAAAAGCCTTTGTTGGTTTTAAAGACCTAACTTGGATTTCAATCATTGGAATTTCATTCTTAGTTGGTTTAATCGGAATGGTATTTTTCTTTATTTTTGGAATTGCCGTTGCTGGATTTGCAATTACTGGAATTAGCCAACAAAATGCTATGTTCTTTGCAATTGCAGCTGCCGTTGCTTTAATTGGTGTAGCAGTATATGCATATATTGCGTTAGGTTTGTACTTTGTCTACTTATCTTATTACGCTGATACTAAAAAAGAAGATAATGGTCTTTTCAAAGCATTTCCTAAGACTTGGAAATTAATGAAAGGTCACCGTTACCAATTACTAGGTTTAGTAGTATTACAAGCACTTATGTTTGTGGCTGCTGTAATCGTATTTGGAGCTCTTTCAGTATTTGCAATTTGGTTAGTATCATTAATTCACGTAACCGGATTCGCAGTTGCTTTAGCAATTATCTTAGGTCTTGTAATTTTTGTTGCAGGATTAGTAGTATTTTTATTCTTCCAATTCTGGTTTACCATGAATGGAATTAAGTTCTTCGAAAGACTTAACAAGTAATCAACGCGAACTCACCCACTGCGGTGAGTTTTTTTGAAAGGAAAAATAACATGAAAAATAATCAAGATTGGGCTCCTACAACAGCCGAATATTACCACCGTCTTAAACAAATCTCACCTAATTACAGTGTTGCTAATTTCAAACGGAATGATGATAATATCTTAGTTAACAAGAAATCATTAGCCGTTGAAGATACGTTGGACAGTTACACAATTAATTTTGATAAAAGCCGTCATGGTCATCACGTTGCCCGTAGTTTAGCTACTGAACGTGCTAACAATGATGCTTCATCAGCTGAAGCACAAAAGGCTTTAGCTGAACGTGAAACTAATGGTTGTTACGATTTAGATCTTTCGTACAATATCGTTAAAAGTGAAATTGATATTAAGGACGCCGTATTATACCAATATGATTTCCAAAACGATGTAGAAAAGAAACCGGCTTTTATTTACTTCCACGGTGGTAATTTTTACGGAAATACTCCAGATAACACGGAAAACTTTGGTAAGAAACTTGCTGAATTAATGGAAGGGGAAGTCTTTAACGTTGATTATCCTCGTACTCCTGAAGCTGACGTTGATACCTTAACTAGTGCCGCCTGGCATGCAGTTGAATATGTTGCAACTCACGCTGAAGAAATACACGTTGATCCAGCTCGGATCTTTGTAACTGGTGATAGCGCTGGTGGTAACATTGCTGCTGTTATGACTAATTTAGATACTGAAAAAGAAATTGGCTATATTGCTGGACAAGTTTTAATTTACCCCATGTTAGACGTAGAAACCGTTCCAACTAAGCAAAAGTTGCCAGCAATGGAAGAATTTGCTACAAAGTTAATTGAAGATATGGATGATGAAAACATTGAATCTTTGAAGACTTTAAAAGCCATTTATCCCGGTTCACACGAAATGAGTGATGCTATTATTTCACCAATTAACAGTAGTGAAGAAGATTTTGCTAAGGCTCCTCGGACCATGGTTGTGGCTGCTGAATATGATTGCTTAACTCCTCAAGGTTACACATATGCCAAAAGTGTCGCAGAAACTCATGACGATGTTGACTATATTTGGTATGCCGGAATGATGCACGGATTCGTTACTAGAATGGGGATTATCCCACAAGCTGAAGACCTTGCCCGTGAAATGGCTCTTTGGGCTAAGCGTTAGAATTTTATATATTAATTGAGATTGTGTTAAAATTAGTCTGTTACATAATTTTAATATGAATTAATGGAGAGATAATCATGGCTGAAAAAGCAAATAAAGAACAAATTTTTGATGAAATTAAAGAAATCGTTGTAGATCAAACTGATCTTGACGCAAGCAAGATTACTATGGACGCTAACTTCAAGGAAAACTTGGAATTAGATAGTCTTGATGTTTTCGAAATCGTTGATGCACTTGAAGACAAATACGATATCGAAATTGATGGTGACGAAGGTATGGCAACTGTTAAAGACTTAGTTGATTACGTTGCTAAACAAATCGACGCAAAATAAGTTTACTTGGAGGGTTCGCACTTGTTGAAATTTAAGAGTGGGAGACTCACTGATTTACAATATCAACCATATTACAAAGATTTAGGAATTGAAGATCATTCGAAGCAACAACAGACTTTAGTGGGTAAAATTTTACTGGCTAAGTTGTTAGAACTTCCGGAAAAGACTTTCTTATCTGGGGATGCAATTGCTGAGGGTGAACACGGTAAACCTTATTTTAAGGACCGTGATGAACATTTCAACATTTCCCATTCAGGTAACTTAGTGACGGTCGCTGTTTCTGATCAACCAATTGGAATTGATATTGAAGAAATTAAACCCAAACAACTTGATAAATTAAGTCATGCTTTTAACGTTGGAGAACTTGCTTATCTAAACAAGCTAAAAGATCCACGTAAATCAGAACAAATTTTACGTTTGTGGACGATTAAAGAAGCGGTCTTAAAAGAATTGGGCTTAGGTTTGGTAAGTAAACCAAAAAGCATTGAAATTGCATTACCACGGATGGATTATGCCACACGTGATGGTGTAAAATTCAAAATTGACTTTTTAGGAATTGATCACCAATATATTGGAACGATGGCTACTAAAGTTAAGTAAATTAAAAGAGGAATATCGCATTTGCGATATTCCTCTTTTTGTATGCTTTAAATTTTAACGTTTATGAGTTTGTTCACGGTCAGGACCAACTGAGTACCAGTCGATTGGAACATTAACTAATTGTTCAACGGCTTTAATGTAGTTTTGAGCGCCTTCAGGAAGTTTGTCGAAAGTATCACACTTAGTAGTGTCAACTTTCCAACCTGGGAATTCTTGGTAAATTGGTTTACATTTAGCAAGCACATCTAAGTTAGCAGGGTAGAAGTCGATGATTTTACCATCTAATTCATAACCAGTACATACTTTGATGGTATCTAAACCATCTAAGACGTCGACACAGTTCATAGCTAAACTAGTTAAACCAGATACACGGGCAGCGTGACGAAGAGCTACAGTATCTAACCAACCGATTCGACGAGGACGTTTAGTAACAGTACCATATTCATGGGCAGTTTCTCTGATGTAATCACCATCAGCGTTTAATTGTTCAGTAGGGAAAGGACCTTCACCAACACGTGATGTGTAGGATTTGCAGACACCGATAACATCAGTAATCTTAGTAGGACCAATTCCGGCACCAACTGCAGCACCACCGGCTACGGGGTTTGATGAAGTAACGTATGGGTAAGTACCATGGTCGATATCAAGCATGATACCTTGAGCACCTTCGAAAAGAATATTTTTACCATCAGCTTGATTTAACATATCTGAGGTATCAGTAACGTATTTCTTCATTCGTTGACCATATTCTTTGTATTCTTCATACATTGAATCGAAGTCTAATGGTTCTACTTCGTATAGTTTAGTTAATAATTCGTTCTTTTGACGAAGAGTTTCTTTTAAAACTCGTTTTAATGTTTCAGGGTAAATTAAATCAGCAACACGAATACCAACACGAGCAATTTTGTCCATGTAAGCAGGTCCGATACCTTTTTGTGTAGTACCAATCTTGTTAGTACGTCCCTTTTCGCTAAGACGGTCTAATAAGATGTGGTAAGGCATGATAACTTGCGCGCGTGAAGAAATGCGGAGGTTATCTGTAGGAACTCCGTTATCGTTTAAGTATTTCATTTCGCGGAATAAAGATTTGGGGTTAAGAACAACTCCGTTACCAATCATGGCAATCTTATCTGAATAAAAAATACCTGAAGGAAGAAGTTGGAGAGCGAACTTTTGATCGTTGAATACGATTGTGTGTCCGGCGTTATCCCCACCTTGATAACGAGCGATAATATCTGAATCTTTGGCTAAGAAATCAACAATCTTTCCTTTACCTTCATCGCCCCATTGACTACCAACTACAATTGTAACTGACATATTTGTGCACCTCATATAAATCTTTCTTATTTTTGAACCACAGTAATTTTAGCAATCATCATTAAGAATTTCAAGAGTTTAGCCAAAATTTGTGAAAATAAAGTTCGGATTTAATTATCTTCCATAATATAAGTGATATTTATCCAGTTTGATTGACAAAAAACACGAACAATAGGAAAATAAAGGTATTAAGAAGCTAAGCTGGAGGATATTAAAAAATGATTGAACGTTATACCAGGGAACCAATGGCTAAAATTTGGAGTAAACATAACCAATACCAAACTTGGTTAGATGTTGAAATTGCAATTGATGAAGCATGGAACAAACAAGGTTTGATTCCGGATGCTGATATTGATGCGATTCACGCTAATGCTAAGTTTGATGCAAATGAAATTGATGAAATCGAAAAAGTTACGCATCATGATGTGGTAGCTTTCACTCGTAACGTATCAGAATACCTTGGACCAGAAAAACGCTGGATTCATTATGGTGTTACTAGTACTGATGTGGTTGATACAGCTCAAGGACTTCGTTTAAAACAAGCTAATAAAGTATTAAAAGAAGATATCCAAACATTAATGGACACTATTCAAGCACAAGCTTTGAAATATAAGATGACTGTTATGATGGGTCGTACTCATGGTGTCCAAGCAGAACCAACTACTTTTGGATTAAAACTTGCTCGTTGGTATTCAGAAATGAAACGGAACCAAAAACGGTTCAATGAAGCCGCTGCTGAAGTTGAAGCTGGTAAGATTTCTGGGGCTGTTGGTACTTTTGCTAACATCGATCCTGAAATTGAAGCTTATGTATGTAAGAAGTTGGGATTACGACCACAAGAAATTGCTAGCCAAGTGCTTCCCCGCGATTTGCATGCTGAATACATTGCAACGATTGCCTTAATTGGAACTAGTTTGGAAAACTTTGCCACTGAAATCAGAAGTCTACAACGTTCTGAAATTCATGAAGTTGAGGAACATTTCAATGCTGGACAAAAAGGTTCATCAGCAATGCCACACAAACGTAACCCAATTGGTTCAGAAAACGTAACTGGATTAGCTCGTACGCTTCGTGGTTTAATTACCACTGCTTACGAAAATGTTTCTCTTTGGCATGAACGTGATATCTCACATTCATCAGCTGAACGAATCATATTACCAGAATCAACTACTTTACTAGATTATATGTTGCATCGTTTCAACCGCATCTTGAAGAACCTTGATGTGTTCCCAGAACGGATGAAATCAAACATGAACATTACTCATGGTTTAATTTACAGTCAACGTGTCATGCTTAAATTAATCGACAGTGGGATGAGTCGTGAAGGGGCTTATGATTTAGTGCAACCACTTACTGCCCAATCATGGGATAACCAAGAAGCATTTAAACCATTGGTTGAAAACAATGCCGAAATTATGAAACATCTTAGCAAAGCGGATGTTGATGACGCATTTGATTACCATTACCACTTACGTCATGTTGATGACATTTTCAAACGAGTTGGTTTAGAATAAAAAAACAGTTAAAATAGTCCCCAGTACATACTGAGAACTATTTTTTTACATACAATTAAAGGAGTCAGATCAATGACAGATGATTATCGAATTGAAAGTGACACATTAGGAGAAGTTAAGGTTCCTAAAACGGCATTATGGGGCGCTCAAACTGAACGGAGTCGCCATAATTTTCCCACAGGACCACTTATGCCAGTTTACGTAATTAGAGCGCTAATCAACGTTAAATTAGCTGCAGCTAAGGTTAATGCTGCAGAAGGTGAATTAGACCAACATCGTGCGGATTTAATTGAACAAGCAGCTAATCATTTGTTGGCTTTAGATGATGAAAAATTAATGCAAGATTTCCCACTTCACGTTTACCAAACTGGATCTGGGACCCAAACTAACATGAACGTGAATGAAGTATTAGCACACGTTGCTAATCAAATTGATACGGATGCCAAGATTTTACCGAATGATGATGTAAACCATTCTCAAAGTTCAAATGATACCTTTCCCACAGCGATGAATATTGCGGCTGTTGAAGCCGTTAATCAAATGCTTCCAGAATTAGAACGTTTGATTGTTGTCTTTGATAAGTTATCAGCAAAATACTGGGACATCGTTAAAATTGGCCGGACGCATTTACAAGATGCTACTCCACTAACTTTTGGTCAGGAAATTTCAGGTTGGTCAAGTACACTGAAACATGATGTTGCATTTATTAAAATGAATGCCAAAGGCTTACTAGATTTACCCATCGGTGGAACAGCCGTTGGAACTGGTTTGAATGCTGAACCAGGTTTCGATCAAGAGATGGTCAATACTTTAAGTAGTGTTTATAATGAGAAATTTGAAGTAGAAAACAAATTCTATGGATTAGCAGCTCATACCGCTATCACAGATACTCATGGGGCAGTGGCAACTTTAGCGACTGATTTAATGAAAATTTCGAATGATATTCGTTTTCTAGCTAGTGGACCTCGTGCCGGATATGGTGAAATTACAATTCCAGCTAACGAACCAGGTTCATCAATTATGCCTGGTAAAGTTAATCCCACTCAAACTGAAGCTATGACTATGGCAGCTACCCGAATTATGGGAAACAATACTACCATTGAAGTTGCTAACAGCCAAGGTAACTTTGAAATGAACGTTTATAAACCAGTGATCATTGCAACTTTCATTGAATCAGTAAACTTACTAGTTGGTTTATTACCAAACTATACTGACAAATTAGTTGCTGGTATTGAAGTTAATGAAGCTGAAATGAAACGCTTAGTTGATACTTCATTGATGACAGTGACTGCTTTATCACCCCATATTGGTTATCACAATGCAGCTGAAATTGCACAACTTGCTATGAAATATGGCTTAAATTTACGTGAAGCCGCGGTAAAATCAGGTTTATTAAGTGGAGCTGATTTTGATAAATGGGTAGTTCCATTAAACATGACTAATAATGATCGTAAATAATTGATTGGATAACAAAAGGACTCGTCGAATGACGAGTCCTTTTCGTTTGAATTTAGCTTTGAGCATGATTGTTACTGTTGTTAGTATTACGTGGAGTTCTGTGGAGTTCACCACGTTTGTCACGTTTTACCATTTCAGCAATTAACATTCTGTATTGAGTCCGGTATTCATTGTATGCACGTTGTGATTCTTGCATGCTGTGTTCAGTATCTTGAATCTTCTTCAATAATTCTTGGTTAGTGTAACCAGCTAAATGCATTTGGAAATCTAAAGTTGAATTGTAAGCATTTGATAGTGAGTTGTAACCGTTCTTAGTAGCGTTAGTAACTACATTTGCCAATGACTTCATCGTTGGTTTTTCACTAATTTGGTTAATGTAATCCATCATAGGGGTACTTAATGAACGATCCCAATGAGAAATCAAAGGACCAGCGAAGAACGCAACCACGATTGAAGCAAAACCAATTGGTCCACTTGCAAGAAGGGCAGCAATTAAGAAACAAACATCTTGTCCAATTCTGGCCGTTTTATATTTGATATGGAAACGACTAGAAATAATTGGGGCAATTGCATCATAAGGAGCAACCCCAAGACTTGGAGCCATGTAAAGGGAACTACCAGCAGTAAACATCAATAATCCTAAGATTAAATCAGCAATTAGAACTAAGGCAGTGACCTTACCAGGAAACATGGTGTGGTAAATTGATGAGAACCATTGAATTTCAAATCCAACGAATACCATGTTCATAATTGTTCCAATTCCGATTTTTTTACGATCAAGGAAGAAAACAAAAATGAAAATTACCAAGTTAGCACCCAATTGGTAAACACCAAGGGTAGTATGTAATTTGGTAGCCATCCCAATATTTAAAGCAGTAAAGGGATCTAGACCTAAAATTGGTGAAGCTTTTAATAAAGCAGCACCCATTGATAAAATAGCAATACCAACGAATGACATTAGGGTACGAAGCAGAACATTAAGAGTACGACCCCATACTGACAGGTTTTGTTGCGCAGTAGGATCGCTTGTTTGTGAGCTTTGATTTTCCATATTTAATTCAGTTCCTTTCAAATAAGTGCGCGTTAATGTGACTATTATAACACATTCACAAACTTCGGAAACTTTGTTGACAATAAATTGAAAGAAAACATGATAAATTTTTTCAACTATATTATAATTAATGTTAAGTAAGATACAAATCTTTAGATGAGGAGGTATTTTTATGAAGTTTTTAGAACTTGGCAAAAAAGAAGTTAACGCCATAAATAAATGGAGAGCACGAGAAGAACGTACAAACCAATTACATCGGTTAATGCATCTTGGTAAAGAAACAACATTAAAATTAACCGAACATCAAATCAATCTATTTATGCAAATCAAATTAAAATATTAATAATAAAAAACGAAGTTGAACTGAACCCCTTAAATTGGAGAACCCAATTTAGGAGGTTCTTTTTGTTTACATCAGAAATCAAATTAGCTGCTATTAAAGATTACAATAATGGCGTTCCAACAAATACTATAATGCGAAAATATGGTATTAAGGGTACAGCTACGCTGTACGAATGGATAAAACGTTTAGAAATATTTGGTGAAAGTGGATTAATTAATAATTCAACCAAGACACGATACTCTTATTCATTTAAAATTAAGGTTATAAATTGGCGTCTTGAAAATAATGAATCATATCCTAATACTTCACGTTACTTTAAAATTAGGAATCCTGTGACAATATTTCAGTGGGAAAAGTTATTATCAATTGGACGTCTAAAACCTTTTAAAGGAAGACTAATCAAAATGAATAATAATAAAGAATCACTAGAGGAAAAATTAAACAGACTTGAACAAGAAAACACCTACTTAAAAGCTAAAATTCAATACATGGGAAAAATAAAAGCCTTAACTCAAAGTCAAAAGAAATGCCAAACAGAGAAAAAACACAAATAATTACTGAGTTAAGGCGTGACTTTAATTACCCGTTACACATGTTATTAGATATAGCAGAAATATCTAGTAGTAGTTATCATGATTCATTAAAACGTGACTATTCTAGTAATGACCAAAGGGTCATTGCAGAAATCAAAAGAATTAGGTCTGAATTTATTGATTATGGATATAGAAGGATTACTTTAGAATTAAATAATTTAGGATTTAAAATAAATCACAAAAAAGTCCTCCGAATAATGAATTCAGAAGGACTATTGTGTACTGCTTATGAAAGAAAAACTAGAAAATATAATTCATACAAAGGAAAACGTGGAAAAGTATCTCCCAATAGAATTAATAGACGATTCAAAACTGACAGACCTTTACAGAAAATAGTTACTGACGTTACTGAAATACGTTGGGGTAATAAGACCATGAATGAACGAGCTTATTTTACAGCATATATGGATTTGTATAATAACGAAATTATAACCTGGAGTCTAAGTTTGCATCCAACTGTAGAGTTTGTTGTAAAACCTTTAGCAGAATTAGTTTTAGCTCGTCCAAAATTAAAATATCGTATGACAGTTCATTCTGATCAAGGATTTCAATATCAAAATGCAAAATTCGTAAATATTTTGAAAGATAATAAAGTATTTCAAAGCATGAGCCGTAAGGCTACATGTTTGGATAATGCTTGTATTGAAAGTTTTTTCAATCAATTAAAAGTTGGAACAATTCATAACTTTAGTTATGATAGTTACTCAAAACTAAAGTCAGCTGTTAATAAATACGTCCATATATATAATAATTATCGTATTAAAGAAAAACTGGGCGGAATGTCACCGGTTCAATACCGGCTCTATTCCGCCCAGAAAATTGCATAACCATTCTCCAATTTTAAGGGTTCAGGTCAAGTTTGAAATCCGGCTTCGTTTTTTATATATTTAAAGTTAAATCAAAGTTTGTTACTCATTGATACATGTGTAACAGAGTTTTGAGTAGACTATAAACCCTTGCTATCACAAGGATTGTACATAATGTTACAGACATGTTTCAAAATTAAAATTGGTAAAATACGCCTAAATTGCAGAAAATTAGATTGTTAAATAAACGAGAAGAATTTTTAGAGGTGGAAAACATGGCTGTAATGAACGCAAAAGAAATTATGGATTTAATCCCTAACCGTTACCCAATCTTATTTATCGATCGAGTAGACGAAATGGTACCGGGTGAATCAATTGTTGCAACTAAAAATGTAACTATTAATGAAGAATATTTCCAAGGACATTTTCCTGGCAACCCAGTGATGCCTGGAGTTTTGATTATTGAATCAATGGCACAAGTTGCTTCAATCTTAATTTTAAAATCACCACAATTTGAAAATAAAACTGCTTATCTAGGTAGCATCAAAAATGCTAAATTCAGACGAATGGTTGAACCTGGTGACGTATTAACTTTCCACGTTACTATGGAAAAAGTTCGTGACCGTACTGGATCAGTGAACTGTATTGCTTACGTTGGTGACGAAAAATGTTGTGAAACTAAACTAACATTTATTGTTGATAAGAATGAAAGAACTCAATAATCATGAATAGCTTTAGAATTAAAGCAATTGCTAAATCCATTCCCCAAAAAGTGGTGACTAATGATGATTTGACTAAAATCATGGATACTTCAGATGAATGGATTAAACGACGAACTGGAATTACTCAACGACATATTGCAACAAGAGAAACGAATACTTCAATGTGTATTGATGTTGCGAAACAACTAGTTGAAAAAGCTGGAATCGATGTTGATACAATTAATTTCATCATTGTAGCAACTATGTCAGGTGATTACCAAACACCTTCAACAGCTGCGAGTGTTCAAGGTGCGATTCATGCTGATCATGCCGTAGCTTTTGATGTTGATGCTGCTTGTTCTGGATTTGTATACGGAACTTCAGTTATGAATTCCTTACTTGCTGGTAAACCCAATGGCATTGGAATTGTCATTGGTGGTGAAAAATTAAGTCGCTTAATCAATTGGCAAGATCGTGGGACTGCGGTACTATTTGGTGATGGAGCTGCTGGAATTTTAGTGCAAAATGACGGTAGTACTTCCCAAGTTGTGAGCGAAAATTTAAGTACATATGGCGCGGATGGAATGTGTTTAACTGCTGGTCATCATGCAGGGCAAAATCCATTTGGTGAAAACCAAGAACAAGATGATCCCTACATTAAAATGGACGGACATGCAGTTTATAATTTTGCAACTAAACGAGCCCCCGAATCAATTGAGCAAGCTGTTGCGGATGCAGGTTTACAATTAAATGATATTAAGTATTTCATTATGCACCAAGCTAATGAAAGAATTGTAAAACGGGTAGCTAAAAAATTAGGTTTATCAATGGATAAATTTCCAGTTAATATTGATAAATATGGGAATACTGCTGCCGCTAGTGAACCAATTTTATTTACTGAATTAGAAGAACAAGGATTATTGCAACGGGGCGACTACCTAGCTTTAACTGGTTTTGGTGGCGGACTTACGGTTGGAACAGTAATCATTAAATATTAGGAGAATTATTATGACTGAAAACAATCAAGCTCAAATTTTAGATAAGATCAAAGAAATCGTGGCTGATCAATTAGATGATATTAATGTTGACGATATTAAATTAGATACCGACCTTAAAAATGGGTTAGACTTAGATAGTCTAGATATTTTCGAAATCGTTGATGCCTTAGAAGACGAATATGATATCGAAATTGACGGTGACGAAGGAATTAAAACTGTTCAACAATTAGTTGATTACGTTGAAAAACAAATTAACGCAAAATAATTCAAGGATTGATAGTTAATGAAAAAAATTGGTTATTTATTTAGTGGTCAAGGAAGTCAGTTTGCTAATATGGGAGCTGACCTTTATCAATCAGAACCAACTTACAAACAAGTTATTGATGCAGCTTCTGAAGTTTTAGGTTTTGATTTATCACAACCAGATAATATGGATGATCCGCAAAATGTCCAAATGGCAATTCTTGCAATGAGTTTTGGGATTTACCAAACAATTGCAAATGAATTACCAGCTCCAGTTGCAATGACTGGTTTAAGTTTAGGGGAATACTCAGGTTTAGTAGCTAGTCAGGCACTTGATTTTAAAACGGCAATTGCCTTAATTAAGGATCGTTCTCATTATATGGAACAAGCTGGAATTAATCATCCAGGATCAATGGCTGCAATTTTAAAATTAGCTCCAAGTAAGGTTACTGAAATTTGTCAAACAATTCCGGAAGCTTTTCCAGCTAATTACAACACAGCAACGCAAACTGTGATTGGTGGAACGGATGCTGGAGTTAAACAAGCTTGTGAGGAACTGAAAGCGGCAGGCGCAAAACGCGTAGTTCCACTCAAAGTAGCGGTTGCTTCACATACTCCTTTGATGCAAGAGGCTAGCGATAACTTAGCTAAACGACTTAAAGATGTAAAATTTAGTCCCTTTCAAGTTCCGGTTATTAGCAATACAACTGTAGAACCATTTACTGATGAAAATGTGAAAGCCACTTTACGTGCGCAATTGATTAACCCAACTCACTTTGAAGGTGATTTGAATTACATTAAGGATCATTACGATGTTGATACCTTAATTGAAATTGGACCCGGTGAAACACTTAGTCGGTTTGCTAAAAAGACCTTAAAAGACGTCCAAACATATCATATTGATAGTGTTGAAACTTTAAATGCAGTAAAACAAGCAATACATACGGAGGATTAATGATGGATGAAGAAAAAAAAGTTGTTTTAATTACTGGTGGTACCAAAGGAATTGGCCTCGCCACTGCTAAACGATTAGCAAAAAATGCTGCCAATTTGGTAGTGCTTAACTCTCATCGTGAATTAGATGATGCCGCAAAAACTGAACTAATGACTCAATTTGCCAATCCAGTTAAAATTGTGACTGGTGATGTCGCTAAAGAAGAAGATGCCAAACGCATGATTGACGATTTAGTAGAAGAATTTGGTCATATTGATGTCTTAGTTAACAATGCTGGAATGACGCAAGACAAATTAATGACTAGAATGACTGAGGAATCATTCAAAGATGTTATTAACACGAACTTAGTGGGAACCTTTAACATGTCTAAGTTTGCTTTAAAGACCATGCAAAAGAAACGTTCTGGAGTAATTATCAATATGTCTAGTATTGCTGGAACTCACGGTAACGTAGGTCAAGCAAACTATTCTGCTAGTAAAGCTGGAATTATTGGGCTAACCAAGACCACTGCTCAAGAAGGATCATTACGTGGTGTGCGTTGTAACGCAATCGCCCCTGGAATGATTAAAACTGCAATGACAGATAAATTAAGCGATAAAATTATTAAACAATGGGAAGGTCAAATTCCACTTCATCGTTTTGGTGACGTTGAAAATATTGCCCAAACCGTCGAATTTTTAGTTGAAAATGATTACATCACCGGTCAAGTTATTACTGTTGATGGTGGACTTACAATGTAATTTAGTTTTCTAAAGGAGAGAATAGATGAGTAATCGAGTTGTAGTTACAGGAATTGGTGCCATTTCTCCAATCGGAAATAGTGCTGAAGAATTTATTAATAACATGTTAGACTCAAAAGTTGGAATTGCACCAATTACTAAATTTGATGCTTCAGAAACTGGAATTACAGTTGCTGGTGAAGTTAAAGATTTTGAACCAACTAAACGTCTTAACAAAAAAGACTTTAAACGTCTTGATCCATATGCTCAATACGCACTTTACACTGCTAAAGAAGCTATGGACCAAGCCGGTTTAGTTGAAGGCGAAAACTATCAACCAGAAGACCTTGGAGTAATTTATGGTACTGGTATTGGTGGTATTGAAACTATTGAAGAACAAGTTATCAAAGCTCATGACAAAGGACCACGTCGTGTTTCACCATTGTTTGTGCCTAAAGCTATTTCAAACATGGCCGCTGGAAACATTTCAATGTACTTTGATGCTAAAAATACTTCCCAAGCTATTGTTACTGCTTGTGCCTCAGGTACTAATGCGGTTGGTAATGCTTTTGAATTTATCAAACAAGGTAAAGCTAAAGTAATGATTACTGGTGGTGCTGAAGCAGCTGTTACCAACATGGGAATTGCTGGATTTGCTGCTTTAACTGCCTTATCAGAATCAACTGATCCAAAGGCCGCATCAATGCCATTTGACGTTGACCGGAATGGTTTCGTTTTAGGTGAAGGTGCTGGTACTTTAGTCCTTGAAGATTATGATCATGCTAAAGCGCGTGGTGCTAAGATTTTAGCTGAAATGGTTGGTTATGGAACTACCAGTGACGCTTACCATTTAACTGCTCCAGATCCAGAAGGTAAAGGCGCTATCTTAGCTATGAAACAAGCTGTTGATGAAGCAGGAATTGCTACCTCAGATCTTGATTACGTAAATGCTCACGGTACTGCTACTCATGCTAATGATGCAGGTGAAAGTGCTGCCATTGCCAAGCTATTCTCTGACAACGACCACATTAAGACTAGTTCTATCAAAGGTATGATTGGTCATTCACTTGGTGCTGCTGGTGGACTTGAAGCCGTAGCCTTAGTTGGTGCGTTAGAAAACGGTCAAATGCCCGTTAACGTTGGAATGAAAAATAAAGATCCTGAAGTAACCATTGATTTAGTTAATGATGACAACAAAAAAGCTGACATCAAAACTGCAATTAGTAACTCATTTGGTTTCGGTGGGCATAATGCCGTTATCGCAATGAAGAAGTACGAGGGCGACTAATGAACGAAAAAGACATTGAACGCTTACTTGAAAAGTTCGATCAATCTGGATTACAAGAATTAAAGATTGATGGAAACGGTGTTGACGTCTATTTCAGTAAGTTAGCTAACAAAGCACCAGAAACAGCTCAGGTTGTTACCGTTCCTGGTGCAGCGGTTGTTGAACCAACTGCTAAATCAAATGAAGATTATAAATTAAAAGCCTCAATGGTTGGGTTAGTATATTTTGCCCCTAGTCCTGACAAGCCCGCTTATAAAGAAGTCGGTGCTCATATCAAAAAAGGTGATACTATCTGTGCCATTGAAGCAATGAAGTTAATTAATGAAATTAAAAGTCCGGTTAGTGGAACGATTACTAAACGTTTAGTTGGTGATGGTGACATGGTCGAATTTGATCAACCAATGTTTGAAATCAAGGAGGATTAAGATGGAATATAAAGTAAGTGATTTTATCCCACAACGTTACCCCTTTGAGATGATTGATAAAATTATTGATGTCCAACCGGGTAAGTCTGCCGAAGCAGTGAAAAACCTTTCAGTTAATGAATGGTTTTTTTCAAATGGAAATCAATTTAGTTTGCCACATCCAATTATTGTTGAATCTTTAGCTCAAACTGGAGTAGTTGCGATTCTTTCAATGCCAGAACACAAAGGTAAAAACGTGTTCTTTGGTGGAATTAAGAATGCGGACTTCAAAGATAATATGCGTCCTGGTGACGTTTTACATCTAAAAGTAGAATTGACTAAATTGAAACGCAATATTGGAGTTGGCCATGCCGAAGTTATTCGTGATGGCGAAGTAATTGTGGATGCTAATTTGATGTTCGCAATCGAATAGGTGAGTGGATGTTTAAAAAAGTATTAATTGCTAATCGTGGAGAAATTGCTGTCCAAACGATTCGAGCATTACATGAAATGAATATTAAAGCCGTTGCGGTGTATTCAACTGCGGATGCTGATAGTTTATTCGTTAAAATGGCGGATGAAACGGTTTGTATCGGAAGTGGTTTGCCAACGGATTCCTATTTGAAAATGGGATCCGTTTTAGACGCTGCTGCTTTAACCGGATCAGATGCCATTTTCCCTGGATACGGTTTTTTATCCGAAAATAGTGAATTTGCCGAACTCTGCCAAGAATATGGAATTAAATTTATTGGACCATCTGCCGAAGTTATCGACTTAATGGGAAATAAATCAAATGCTAAAGCAACAATGAAAAAGCTTGGTGTTCCGACTATTCCAGGATCAGATGGTTATATTAAAGATTTAAATGAAGCTTTGAAAATTGCTAATGAAATCGGCTATCCAGTGATGCTTAAAGCGGCAGCTGGTGGTGGTGGAAAAGGAATTCGTCAAGTTGATAATGATGATGAACTGCGTAAAGCTTATGAAGAAACGAAACGAGAAAGTAAACTTTCATATGGTGATGATCATCTCTATGTTGAAAAAGATTTATCTGATTCCAAACATATTGAAATGCAAGCCATTGCTGATCAACAAGGACATGCTGTTTACTTCCCAGAACGGGATTGTTCTTTACAGCGGAATCATCAAAAAATCATCGAAGAATCACCTTGTTTAGAAATAACCCCTGCAGAACGTCAGCATATGGGTGAAGTGGTAGTAAATGCCATGAAGGGGATTCATTATGAAAACACTGGGACCTTTGAATTCTTAATGGACCGAGATCATCATTTCTACTTCATGGAAATGAATACTCGGCTTCAAGTGGAACATACCATTACGGAAGAAGTTGCTGGTGTCGAACTCATTAAAGCAATGATTATGGTTGCTGAAGGGGAACCACTACCTTTCAATCAAGCAGATTGTAAAGTTAAAGGTTATGCCTTAGAATGCCGAATTAACGCTGAAAATCCTGCTAAGGGATTTCAACCAACTCCTGGAACTATTGAATTTGTCCATTTCCCATATGGGACTAAAGGGGTACGAGTAGATTCAGGAGTCGAAACTGGCAGCAAAATTTCACCATTTTATGATTCAATGATTGCTAAAATTATTGTACATATGCCAACTAAAAAGGCAGCGGTTGCAAAAATGCTCCGTGCCTTAAAAGAATTTGAAATTGAAGGGGTTCAAACTAACCGAGAATTTTTAGTTGCTCTTTTACAAGATCAACATTTCTTGGATGGTGATTTTAATAATCTCTATGTGGAAAATCATTTTTTGAAAGAATGGGTGAGTCATCATGATAAATAACGATGGAAAGCCTACTCATCAAGAGTTACAAAAGCGGATGGATGATATTCCCGCCGTGTGGATTAAATGTCCTATTTGTGGACATGCAATTTATAAAAAACATATGAATGAATACCGTGATTGTCCTGAATGTCATTATGGTTTTCGTTTAGGCGCTCAAGATCGAATTAAGATGGTTTGTGATGAATTTGAACCAATTAATCTCGATATCAAAGCTCCGGCTAAGTTTAATGATCCCAAATACCTTGCTAAGCTTGAAAAAGCACGGAAAGTTACCGGATTAAACGAAGGAGTGCTCTCTGGAATTGCTACAATTGATGGCCATAAGGCTGCTGTTGGGGTAATGGATTGGCGCTTTGTGATGGGGAGTTTAGGCTCTGCAACTGGTGAAATTATTGCGCGGTTGTTTGAAAAAGCAACTGAACTCAATATGCCAGTCATTTTATTCACGGCATCTGGTGGTGCTCGAATGCAAGAAGGAATTGAATCCTTGATGCAAATGGCCAAAGTTTCTGAGGCAGTCGCTAAACACAGTAAAGCGGGTTTGCTATATATCAGTTACCTTTGTGATCCAACCACTGGTGGAGTAACTGCTAGTTTTGCGATGCAAGGTGATTTAATTTTCTCAGAACCGCATACTTTGATTGGATTTGCTGGCCGTCGGGTAATTGAACGAACGATTCAACAAATTCCACCCAAAAATTTTCAACGAGCTGAAACGTTGTTGAAAAATGGATTTTTGGATGCCATTATTAAACGAGCAGATATGAAAGAAACTCTTAGTAACGTGTTAGCTCTACATGAAGGCGGTGGAAGTAATGACTAAAAAAACTGCTTTTGATCGAGTTTTAGAAGCTCGTTCTAAGGATAAAATTGATATCAAAGACCTAACCAATGGAATCGTTGATAATTTCATCGAACTTCATGGTGATCGTGCTTACGGTGATGATGAAGCGGTTTACGCTGGGATTGGTTCCTTAAATGGACAACCAGTAACTGTCATAGGAATTCGTAAAGGTGACGATGAAGTTAGTGATATGGATGTACATTTTGGTTCTGCTGAACCAGATGGTTATCGTAAAGCACTCCGTTTGATGAAACAAGCAGAAAAATTTAATCGTCCGGTGATTACTTTAATCAACACACCAGGGGCCTATCCTGATGTACAAGCCGAATATCATGGTCAAGGATATATGATTTCGCAATTGATTTTGCAAGGAATGCAACTAAAAGTTCCTTATATTTCTGTGATTGTTGGTGAAGGTGGAAGTGGTGGAGCATTAGCTTTAGCCGTTGGTGATTGCGTCTGGGCGTTTGAAAATAGTATTTATTCAATTCTTTCGCCAGAAGGATATGCCACTATTTTGTGGAAAGACTCTAGCCGAGCTCATGAAGCCGCTGAAGTAATGAAATTAACGCCAGAAGACTTAATCAAACAAGGAATTATTGATAAAGTTATTCCAGAAGTTAAGACTCCAACAGAAATTAATGAGTTCAAAACCCAATTATTTGATAAAATAGAAGAGTTGAGAGCGATACCAGTGCAAGAAATGTTACAAAAAAGATATCAACGTTATCGTGAATTTTAAACCTCAACTAACTAATGGAATCCCATTAGTTAGTTTTGTGTCTTAATAATAATCTGAGAGGACTACATATAATGGATTTATTAAAGGGTAAAAAGATTGTCGTAATGGGTGTTGCTAACAAAAAAAGTATCGCCTGGGGATGTGCAAAAGCAATTGAAGCATTAGGTGGTCAAGTTGTATTGACTTACCAAAATGACAGAATGAAACAAAGTCTTGATCGTTTCGTAAGCAAAGATACTTTGATGGTTGAATGTGATGTTGCTGAAGATAGCAATGTTGAAAAAGCCTTCAAAGAAATCCAAGGTTTAGTAGGAAACATTGATGGTGTAATTCATGCCATTGCGTTTGCTGATCGTGAAACTCTTCAAAATGGAGTTATCAACACCAAGAAACCTGGGTTTAATTTAGCTGAAGATATTAGTGCTTATTCATTTATCTCAGTTACTCGTGAAGCTTCAAAAATCATGAACGAAAAAGGTTCAATTCTTACCATGACTTACATGGGTTCAACTTACGCTATTCCTAACTACAACATGATGGGAATTGCCAAAGCATCTCTTGAATCAGCAATGCGTTACTTAGCTGTTGAATTAGGTGGTCAAGGAATCACTGTTAATGCTATTTCAGCGGGAGCCGTTAGAACACTTGCTGTTACTGGTGTTAAAGGTCATAGTGAATTACTTAAACAATCAGAAGCACTTACTACTGATGGTCATAGTGTTTCTAAAGCCGAAATTGGTAACGCAGCTGCCTTTATGATGAGTGATTTAGCAACTGGTATTACTGGTGATGTGATTTACGTTGATAAAGGTGTCCATTTATTCTCAACTAACTAAATATGAATTTAGATGAAGCAAAAATCTTAGATAATATTCACCAACCGTTATCTAAACTAGTGGTTTTTGACGAAATTGATTCCACAATGAATTATGCTCAGACCAATTCCTGGTCTGGGCTTAATTTAGTTATTGCTGATCATCAAACTGCAGGGAAGGGACAACATGGACATTCTTTCTCTTCTCCAGCAACTGGAATCTATGAGACAATTATCACTCCAGCTTACAAGCTGTTTATTGCTAATCCAGGAATGTTAACTCTTGGAATTGGTGTTTGTGTACAACAAGCGATTAAAGACGTCTTAGACATCACCACACAGCTTAAATGGGTTAATGATATCTATTATCATGAGAAAAAATGTGGTGGGATTCTCGTTGAAACCAAAACGAATAATGAAAACCAGTTCGAAAATTTTGTGATTGGAATTGGACTTAACTTAGTTGCTAATGAAATTCTGGATCAAGTCAATGCAACCAGTTTGACGCAAAATAATGATTTTAAAAATGAATTGATTGCGCAAATTTATAATTTAATCGTTTTAATGTTTCAACATCCGAATGAGCATGATATCATTAGAAAATATCAACAACATATGATTTGGAAACACAAATTAGTTTCCATTATAGTTGGTAATCACCAAATCAGTGGTAAGATAACAGGGATAACAGATGATTTTCGGTTAGTCTTAGTTGACCAAACTGGAAAAAAACATCACTTAACTAGTGAAGAATCGCAACATTTACGGATTCAATAACGATAAGGAAGTTAACATGACAGAAGCATCCAATAAAAAATATACAACTAAAGAATTAATCATTTTTGGTTTGTTTGAAATGATGATGGAAAAGCCATATGCTGACATTACAGTTAAAGAAATTTGTGAACAATCTGACGTTTCGCGGATGACTTTTTATCGGAATTTTCATACCAAAGAAGATGTTATTTTTGGACAATTTGAAACAGTATACTCAACCTTCATTAAACGCTTAGTGATTCAAAATCGCTTTACGTTCTTTGATGTTGCGACGACTTTCTTTACCATCATTAAAGAAAATCAATTAATGATGGAAGCCATTGTCCAAAATGATTTGTCGAACTTTTTGTTGAATGCTTTGCGTGGGTACATTAAAACGTTGGTTGATAATGAAATCTTAAAGACGCGTGAAAAATCGACTGAAATGTTGGTTGCCATGATTTCGGGGGGATTAACCGAAGTTATCATTACGTGGACGAAAGATGGCATGAAACAACCGGTTGATGAACTGGTGATCTTTGCATCTAAATACATGCACTTTAAAACGAACTAAAACAAAAAAAGGCTCTCTAGAAAAATTAATTTCTAGGGAGCCTTTTGGATATGTAATTAAAAATACCCGTAAAAAAACATCTCACAAAATGAGATGTTTTTTAAAAGTTATTAACCTTCAACTGGAGTAACGTTTGCAGCTTGTGGGCCACGATCGCCATCTTCAACATCTAGAGTAACTTTTTCGCCTTCATCAAGAGTCTTGAATCCGTCTTTGTTGATTGCTGAGAAGTGTACGAATACGTCACCATCATCAGTAGTGATGAAACCGTAACCTTTATCAGCGTTAAACCATTTAACAGTACCTTGCTTCATGATATATATACCTCCATAAATTATTAATGTTGCTCTGTCTGATTATTAAGGAAGTTATCTCATCATAAACAAAACAAGAAACCTTAAAAACTCGAAACTTTACATACATCTACTATATAATAACATACCACTAGTCGATGTCAACATTGGGCATTAAGAATTCATTAATTGGTCAAGGAGTGCTTTTGCTGATTCTTGTAGGCTATTTTTGGACTTATCGTTACCAAGATGAGTGTAAATTTCACCAATGTAAGTGTCATGATTAAAGAACCAATCAAACACTTCATCAATCACTGGTTGAGTCCGTTCTGGCTCTTGTACAGGGCCAAATGGGTTAGCAAAGAAAGTAGTACTCATCCCAACTTCATCAGTCGTTCCAAGGGCGTTACGACGTCCATCAACGAAGGTTTTCTTAGCAGCTGCTTTGTCATCAAAACGGTGAATTCCAATTTCATTATCATAGTTATTGGCGTAAACCCACATATCAACATGATGAGGGGCAACCACATTAGCGTACGTATTGGCTGGAATAATAACTCGAGCATTTTTTTGATCAGGATTTAGGTAAATACCACGATCCATGTTGTTAAAGGCCACAGCACTACTTAAATCATCTAAACGAACAAAGGCCCCAATTTCAGTTCCTTGAGCGTATAATTCGCCATCTTTAAGGGTAAAACTGCCCATATCATCAAAAATAGTTTCGATACTAATAATCTTGTCATCCGCTACTTCTTGCAAAGCTTCGATTGATTCAGATTTACCGGCACCAGAATCCCCAAAGAAGACCACTGATTTTTCTTTTCCATTTGAGAATTTAATGCGCACCATTGATCCGTGAATTGGAAGGCTGTTTTGGTAAATCATGTGTAAGTTATGCAATGTTAAACACATTTTCTTCATGTAACCAAAGTAAGTTGTATCATCGTTGTAAGGAACTTCACCAACCCAGATGTTGTTTTCAGCATCATGATGGTAATGTGAAACTTCACCTTCAGTATGTTTCAAACCGAATAACAATACTAAATCTGGCTTTTTGTTTTTAACTTCGTCTGCAGAAGCAACTTCAAACAAGTTAGCTAAAGAAATTCCAGCAGCAAAGTAATCACGATGGAAGTAAATAAAGGCGAGACTTTCCCCAATTTTAGCTGGGTAACAGAACCATTCTTGGTCTTGATAGGCGTTGAAATGGTCAACGGGGTTGTAATCAACAGCAGAGAAAACCCCCTTACGTTTGTTACTTGGAGTAGTAATCATCATTGGGGGACGAAGCATTAAAGTGTTTAAAAATGGAATATCCTTCAAAGCATCATATTGAGCTGGTAACTTAACATCATGTTTTTTAATTAAAGCGGCGGCAGAAGTTCCTGCGTTCACTTGACGATAAGTGTGGTTAGGAAACCCTTGTAGTTTTTCTTCGACAGTTCTGTATAATTGGAGTACTAAATCATTGAAGTTATTATCAAGACTGATAAAAGTATTAGCGGCATCGTTTCCTTCTTTGTTGAGAACGGAAATTCGCAAGAAAGAGCGGTAAAATGAGTATAGCTTTTCAATACTTGCTAAAATATCGGTACGTGAATAATTATCGTAAGCATTTTTTTGATCCAATAAGACTTTTTGGATAGTTTGAACGTATTGGTCAGCGGTAACATTATTAAAATCATTATCTGATTCACTGTGACCTTGTTCTGCTAAGAAATCAGTTACCACTTGGGCTAATTCTGAGCTATCGAGTAAAGAAAAAATGTCAGTAACATATTTCTTATTGTAATCGAGGACGGCAACCTTACGATTGGGGTTCATGTATAACGCACTTGTTTTTGCTTGGGATTCCAAAATAATAGCTCCTTTTTAGTTAACGTTAGGGTTTAACTAACTTTTAGTAACACCTACTAGGAGCTATTTTACATGCAAAAAAAGACGAACGCAATAGCTGAATACAAATGAAATATTACACAAAATAAAAACAATTATAATTATTTTAAATGGAAAATTAAGAAATGGATGGAACTTAAATGAAAACTTTAGTGATCGTATCACACCCAGAATACCATGACTCTGGGACTCAGGGCTTTTTAAAACGAGCCACGGAAGGTTTAGAAAACGTCACTTGGCATTATCTTAGTGAGAGTGAACAACTGGATATTACAGCTGAACAAAAATTGTTAATGCAACATGATCGGATTATTTTTCAATTTCCGATGTATTGGTACAGTGCACCAGCAACTTTAAAAAAGTGGGAAGATGATGTACTTACTCGTGCATTTACCTTTAAAAATGAAAAAGGCATGTTAGCTGGTAAAGAATTCGGCATTGTGACCACCCTTGGTTACCCCGAAAAAGATTTTCAAGCAGGAGCCACAGAGGGATTTAGCATTTCTGAAATTCTAGTTCCTTATCGTGCTTTGGCACACCGAGCTGGAATGAAATTTATGAGTCCTTTGGTCATCTCGCAATTTGAATATATGACACCTGCGGAACAAACAAAATTGTTAATTGATTATCAGCAATATTTGAGTGCGGATTATCCACTTAGTTTTAACGTCCGTCAGGATTGGGTGATTAAACAGCTCAAAAAGATAATGAATGATACTAATCAAACCAAACTACAATTAATTATTGATCAATTGGAACAAAACCAGATTGATTTAAATGATTTGAAAGAACAAATTAAAATGATTCGCCAAGAAGAGGAGGGCTAATTTGGAAAATTTAGATTGGTTAATATCACAAATTGATGAATTACAAACGCAAGAAACAACTTTTGCTAACAAAGCGTTGTTAGAAGCAGCAAAAGACGTTGCAAAAGAACAAGCCAAACGATTAGAACAAGCTGAAATGGAGCTTGACGGCCGAATTTGGAGTCCGACGAACTGGTAAATATGTTAAAAACAAAAAGGAGAATTAGATAGATAATTCTCCTTTTTGTTTTTAATATTAGTAAATTAGTTTTGACTGTAAGTAGCATCAACCTGTTGAATTTGGTTTGCAGCATCTGCCTGGCTTGATGCCATTCCATCTTTTTGTAACCAATACTCTTCATTAGCAACTGCCTCTGGACTGGCACCGCCCCGTGGGCCAACCAATTGTGGACCTGGACCTCTAAACGGATCAGTCCCATGACCATCCTTATTTTGTGATTGATTATTACTAGAGGTATTTTGTGTTTGTGGATTGTCATTAGAACTACTCTGTGGTTGTGTAGATTGAGTTGGTGTATCAACATTACTGTTTGTTGATGTAGCCTGTACACTATTATTTTGACTGTTTGTTGAATTAGTTTGGGTCGTGTTGTTTTGAACTGGTTGCTTTGAATTCTTTGTAACTTTTGAAGATTGATTTTGTTTTGCGGGGGTTGAAGTGTTTTTGTTTAAACCAAAGTATATTCCACCTGAAATAACAAATATCAATAATACTAAAAATAAAATAATCTTTTTCATGTGATGAACCTACTTCCTTGTAAATTATTGCTACTTATAAAGTTTACACCAAATTTATAATAAATCTTTAATATCCAATAACAAACAAAAAGGAGCTGAATTTTCAGCTCCTTTTATAATTCAATTATTATGCCCAATGGTTAATAGGTCCAAATTTGTGACCAACTTCAATTCCATTTGAGATACAAGCATCAACGTATTTTTTGGCAGATCTGATTGCTTCTTCAACTGATTTACCTAAACCAAGTTCAGCAGTAATGGCAGCTGACAAAGTGTCACCAGTTCCATTTTTGTGAGTGGTGTTGAAGTATGGTTCAGTCATTGTGAAAGTTGAACCGTCTTCAAGTAAGACGTAGTCAGTAACTTCAGTTTGACTGTCATTGTCATGACGACCTTTTACCATGATATTTTTAGCACCTAAATCTTGTAACTTGTGAGCAGCTTTTGCTTGAAAATCAGGATCTTTATCATCTAAGCCAGTTAACTTAACTGCTTCAAAGAAGTTAGGAGTTAAGACGTCAGCCATCGGAATAAGGCGTTTTACTAAAGTATCGTAAGCTTCTTGTTCCAATAACATGTCACCGTGTTTCGTAATGATAACTGGATCAATCACGATTGGTCCAAAATCGTATTTTTCTAAATTATCAGCAACAGTGTTGATAATTTTAGTATCTGAAAGCATTCCAGTTTTGGCAGCCCGAATCTTGAAATCATCAGCTAAATCTTTGAATTCTTGATCGATAAAAGCTGGTTCCATGTTCACTGCAGCGTGGATTCCGAATGAGTTACCTGCCACACAAGCGGTCATAATGGTAGCACCATAAACTTTTTTAGCAAAGAATGTAAGCAGATCAGCTTGCATTCCCGCACTTCCGTCACTATCGCTACCAGCGATGGTGACAACTTGAGGATAATCATTAATCATAGTACAATACCTGCCTTTGTCATTTAAATTTATTTGATTTTATATGGTTGAATGTATTATAATACAAGAAGCTGTTATTTGTAAGTATAAATGTAAAGGAGCATTCCATCATGAGAATTTGTCATCCAAATGGTGTTCAAGGACGTCGTCCAATCGACCAAAAAGGCCGTAAGAAAGAACAAAAAAGAGTTGCTGAATTACAACAATTCTTAAAGAAAACACCTGCTAAATAATTGAAAGTCGCCTCGGCGGCTTTTTTTATTGCAAAAAAATAAGAGGTCATCGTGGAAATTATCCCGATGATCTCTTATTTCATTATTTTGCTTTCGCTTTGGTAGCTTTAGCAATGTCTTTCTTCTTAGGTTTAGATAACGCTCTCAATTGATCTTTTAAATTATCGATTTCAGCAGTGTGATTTTCTTTCCATTTGATAAATGAATTATTTGAGTCACTATCAGCTGGTTTTAAACCAGTTGTAAGCCAAAACATGGCTTCAGATAAACTAGTGAAATTACGTAGCCATAATGTTTGACCATTTTCTGAGTCAAAAGCTACATAAGAACGTGATTTTTTCTTTAAGAAGGTATGACGGCGAATCTTGAACGCTTCTCTTTTTCGAGTTAAATAGTAGTCTGGTAAAATGTAACTACCAGGAGTGATTAACTCTGGAAAACGTTCATTACGTTTCGCATGTCGATCGCGTAACATTTTCATGGCTTGATCGGCAGTAATTAATTTGATGTTAATATCAGACATCTCATTTCCTCCTTTTCAATATGTATATCATTACTTACTATTTTTGCATATTTTAGGCCTAATTCAAAGGGCAAATGTCCATTAATAAATAATTTTTAACAATTTAAAGAGGTAGAATAACCATGGCAAATTCAAAAAAGTTTTATGCAGTTCGCGTCGGGAAAAAACCAGGAATTTACACTACTTGGAATGATACCAAAGCCCAAGTTGATGGTTATCCCAATGCCAGATATAAAAGTTTTCCCACTAAAGCAGCTGCTGAACAATTTATGCAAGGCAAAGATAGTGCCGTAAAAACTAAAAGTCACGCAGTCGCAGCCCCAAAAGGACCGACCGAAAAGCCAGATATTATTGTTTTTACTGACGGAGGTTCTCGGAATCACGGGAATGTTGCTGGGGGACACGTTAAATCAACTGATCCCGCAGCCTGGGCATATTTAATTGATTTTCATGGCAAACAACATTCAGATTCTGCTGGAGAAATGGGTGTGACCAATAATAAAATGGAAATTACCGCGTTAGTCGAAGCTTTGAAGTGGTTAGACGAAAATAATTTCAATAATTATAATATCGGAGTTGTTGCTGACTCACGCTACGTGTTGAATGCAATTCAAAAAGGTTGGATCCAAGGCTGGAAACGGCGTGGTTGGAAACGGAGTGCCGGAGAATTAAAAAATGCGGAACTTTGGGCCCAATTAGACCAATTATTGGCAAAATTCCCGAAAATTCAATATGCTTGGACTAAGGGACATGCGACCAACAAGGGAAACGTGTTTGTCGATGAGTTACTAAATCAAACCATGGATAACATGTAAGGAGAATACATATGACAACAGAACGTGAAAAAATGACTGCTGGAGACGATTTTAATCAATTCGACCATGAACTAATTAAGCGTCGAATTTTAGTTCGTAAAATGCTCCAACAGATTAACAATACTCCAGATAATGAGGAACGTAATACCATGATTAAAGGCTTGTTTGCCGATACAGGTGACGAATTCTTTATCGAAACTGATTTACAATTTGATTATGGTTGGAATATTCACATTGGCAATAACTTCTTTGGCAATTACCGGTTAACTTTGATGGATTCTTGTCCAATTACATTTGGGAAAAACTGTTACATTGGCCCTAACTGTGGGCTTTACACTAATATTCATCCGCTAACTGCTAAAGAACGAGTGGCGGATGTTGAACTCGGTGCTCCCATTAAAATTGGTGACAATGCGTGGTTCGGTGGTGGCGTTACGATCCTTCCTGGAGTTACTTTAGGGGATAACGTCGTCGTTGGTGCTGGTGCAGTAGTTACTAAATCATTTGGTGATAACGTCTGCATTGCCGGGAATCCTGCTCGTATTATTAAGACGATTGATAACGGTCAAGACAAGTAACATGATATAAAATCTATAAGTGCTATAATTTAAGAGAAGTTTAAATTTTAGCATTTGTACAATAAAACACTGTACAAGTGGTTCGATATTCGTTCCATTTCTACGGTGTTTTTTGATAGAAATTTTTAATAAATCTGAGGAGGATTTTAGTTATTTTTAAACATTTTAATATTGATAAGTTTGTTTTTATTCCGACGATGCTGATTTTCGCAGTCGTCTCCGCTGTTTTAATCATGGGTGGATCAAGTTTACAAGGTGTCTTAACGGTTGCCTTAGCTTGGATCACAAAGCAGATGGGTTGGGCTTACATGATGGTTTACGTGGTTAACTTCCTATTTTTCATGTGGTTGTTATTCAGTAAATACGGAGCGATTCGGTTAGGTGATCCACATTCAACCCCTGAGTATAGCAATCTTCAATGGGGTGCCATGGTTTTTGCCACTGCCATTGATGCTAGTATCTTAATGTTGAGTATTAGTGATCCGATTCGTTATGTTTCTGCACCACCATTTGGACTTAAACCATTTTCACAAAATGCTTATAATTACGCACATATGCTCGGTCAATTTGACTGGGGTCCAATGGCCTGGATGATGTACGCACCAGCCGCCATTGCAATTGGTTACATATTATTCGTCAAAAAAGGACATGTGCAACGATTGAGTAAATCAATCACATTCCTTCAAGGTGACGAAAAATGGAAGTATGCTTTACGTCAACTCGTTGATTTCTTAGTTGTTTTCGGAATCATGGGTGGGGTAGGTTCTTCTGTCGGAATGGAAATTCCCATTATTTCAAACGTTTTAAGTAGTTTGACTGGTTTACCAGATAACATGGCGCTTAAAATTGGATTGTTTGGTGTCTTATTCGTCATATTTGCCTGGACAGTTTGGCATGGACTTAACGGTGGAATCGACAAATTAAGTGATATGCATATTTGGACCGCTATTTTATTCTTAGCTTTCGTCCTTTTAGTCGGACCAACCATCTACATTTTAAGTTCTGAAACTAATAGTTTAGGTTTATTAACTAGTAAGTTTGTTTCATTGAGTACTAATACCGTACCAAATGGAACTCCAGATATTGCGAACTCCGAAGTTATCTTCTACTGGGGTTGGTGGTTAGCCTACATGCCTGTTATGGGACTCTTTATCGCCCGGATTTCTAAGGGACGGACTATTCGTCAAATTCTTTTAGGAATGCTTGGATACGGTTCTGCTGGTTGTGCTAGTTTCTACGCCATCTTAGGTGGTTATTCACTTTGGTTACAAAAAACTGGAACCATTAACTTAGTACATATCTTAAATACTAAGGGTCAAGAAGCAGTTATTACTGCCGTCTTATCAAGTTTGCCATGTAGAACAATCGTGTTTATTGTTTATACAATTTCATGTTTTATTTTCTTGGCCACTACCATTTCATCTTCTGCTTACATCGTTTCATCATTTACTAGTTTGAAGTTGAAAGATAACCAAGAACCTAGTCAAGTTAACCGAATGACTTGGGTGATCATTTTCGTGTTATTCTCATTTGGGATTGTGGTCGTTGGAGGATTCAACACCGTTGAAACTTTCTGTGCGATCTCTGGATTCCCATTAATGTTTGTCTGTATCATGATTTTATGCTCGATTTACCACATGGTGAAAAACGATGAAGGAATCTTGCTTAAAGCCAAAGGTTTGGATGATTTGAGAATTGAAAAGAAGAAAGAAAAGATGCAACGAATTCGTGCTAAACGAATGGCTGCCCGCTTGAATCGTTCTTCTGATACTAATAGTCAACAATATTAATCTCTGAGAGATCCTCATTTTGAGGGTCTCTTTTTGTATATTTTACAAAAAGTGAGGCTTTTAACAAATTCTTATGATATTATTATGATAGTCACTGGAGGTGAAAATTATGACAACTGTACAACCAACAATCTTCAAACGAATTTTATTAACAATCGATGCTGATGATCCTGAAGCTAACCAAAAAGCATTAAGCTATGCGGTTACCCAAGCTAAAGAATTCGGCGCTGATCTCGGAATCTGTTCGGTATTAGAGGGTGATGATATTAACATCTACGATTCTTTAACACCGAAGAAATTAGACGAGAAGCGTGCCGCATTGAACGCAGTTATTAACAAATATGTTACTGCTGCCCAAGAATTCGGTATTGAAAACGTTTCTGCTATTGCTAGTGAAGGTGGAGATATCGATGATCAAATTCTCGATACTATCATTCCTGATTACAAACCAGATTTACTAGTTTGTGGTGCTGATAAAGATGGTGAACACCATTTCTACAGTATTAGTGTTAAATTGGCTAAACGTGCCAAAATTTCTGTAATCGTAGTTCGTTAAGAGGTAATTATTGTGTCAGAACAACTGAGGAAATTTTTTAGTGATGGAACAACTGATGAAATCTCAAAAAAATTATTAGGTAAGTTGTTGGTTTATCATTCACCGGCAGGAATAATGAGTGGCTATATCGTTGAAATTGAGGCTTACCTTGGAACTAAAGATACGACGGCTCATGCTTATAATGGTAGACGGACTCCTTCAAATGAAGCTTTGTACGGAGTTCCTGGAACAGTATATATTTATTCAATTCATTCCCGTTTATGTTTGGATGTTGCCACACGAGCAAAAGATATCCCTGAAGGTATTTTGATTCGTGCGATTCAACCGGTTCAAGGACTTGAACTGATGGAAGCCAATCGAGCCCGGCACGGCTTTGATTTGACGAACGGTCCTGGCAAATTGATGGAAGCATTAGGCATTACTAACAAAGATATGAATCTTTTGGAGTTTGGCGATACCAACCTTGATATCGACCTCGTTCATAGTAAAACCCCTGAAAGAATCATATCTACTGGCAGAATTGGGGTCAGCACACAAGGATCTTGGAGCGAAAAGCCATATCGATTCTATGTTGCTGGTAATCCTTATGTTTCTAAAATGTTAAAACGAGATATGAACTTAACCACTGATGGTTGGAAATAAAAAAGCTCGATGAATTTTAAATTCATCGAGCTTTTTGTATGTGGTTACATAATTAGTTCCAACGATTAGCGTATTCTTGGGGATTAGTGTAAACGTCCAAGTTTGCATTTGAGTTATCAGTAGTTGAAGTGGTGGTGCTAGAAGTACTAGCTGCTGGAGCAGTACCCGTAGTAGAAGTAGTAGTTGTTCCAGTCGTAGATGGAACACTATTAGTGGTACTAGTTGGGGTAGTGGTGGTTTTGCTAGTATTTTTTGTGGTTTGTTTGCCTTGAGAATTAGTGGTAGTAGTTTTACTTTGCTTAGTTTGAGAACTAGATTGGTTACTACCGTTATTTGAGCTATTAGAATTAGTTGAACTACCTGAGTTAGTATCTGATGAGTTACTAGTAGCATTATCAGAGGTAGTCTTAGTTGGAGTCTTTTTGGCTTTTTTCTCAACTTTTTCCGTTTTAGCTTTTTTATCAGTATTGGGCTTTTTAGGCGTATTTGAACAAGCAGTTAAGCTAAATAAAGCCATGGTGACAGTTGATAATAATAAAATTTTCTTCATATGTATTCTCCAATAATTTAAACTTATTCGTTAGTCCTATTTTAAACTTAACTGCCTGATTGTGAAAGGAATAGTTAATGCTTCAAGTTAATTAATAAGATTTCAGTCATGTTGGTAACAATTTTGGCTTCATCAATTGCATGATTACTCAAAACGACTTGTTCGATAATGCCATCGACGCCAAAAGCAATAAAATCTAATAAGTACGGATTTTTAGAGGTTATTTTAGGTAAAAATTGTTGCCGAGTAAATTGATTGAGCTTATTTCTAAACTGATAAGTATCACTACTCCGCCACAGAATTTGAAAAAAATGCCGATGTTGCATAAAAAAATGTACCCAGATTTCCGCATTCTTTTTAATTTGGTTGGGGTCAACATTAGCACAATGAACCTCTAGTTCGGCTAAATACTGGTCTAAAAATTCATCCATTAAGTCAAATTTATCTTGATAATGCGCATAAAAAGTTTTGCGTCCAATATCAGCTTGATCACAAATCATTTTTACGGTGATATGATCAAAATCTGGTTGGGTTTTTAATAGTTCTAGAAAACTCTGTTTAATGGCTTTTTTGGTTTTTAAAATGCGACGATCGGTCATAATAATACCCACTTTTTCTAATCTGTTACTTAAGTTACAGAAGGGACGGCATATCCCTTGATAACGTCCTATATGTATAATAAGATACACGTGTTACATAAATTAAGCAATCAAGGAGCAAAAAAATGAAAACAATTTTAATTACTGGTGCTAGTTCTGGAATGGGATATCAAACGGCTGAACGCTTAGCCAAAGCAGGATATCAAGTGTTTGGTGCTGCCCGTCATGTTGAAAAAATGGAGCCCTTGAAACAATTTGGAGTTACTCCAATTGTGATGGATGTGACTGATGCTGAATCACGAAAACAAGGAGTTCAGCAGGTACTTAAACAAGCTGGAAAGATTGATGTATTAGTTAATGCCGCTGGTTATGGATCTTTTGGCGCACTTGAAAATGTGTCTGAAACAGAAGCTAAGCGTCAATTTGAAGTAAATGTATTTGGTTTGGTTGAATTGACTAAATTAGTGTTACCTTCCATGAAACAACGGCAGCAAGGAGAAATTATCAATATTTCTTCTATGGCTGGACGCTTTAGTAGCCCAATGGCGGGGTGGTATTTTGCCTCAAAACACACCGTGGAAACTTTATCAGATTCACTTCGCATGGAAATGAAACGCTTTGGAATCGAAGTCGTTTTGATTGAACCCGGAGTCATTAAAAGTTCCTGGGAAGGCATTGCGATGAAACATTTACAAGAAGCATCTCAAGGAACTGATTATGCTAAACAAGCGGCTGAGATGAAACAAAAGATGGATAAAATCTACGCCTCTAAGTTAGCTTCGCAACCAGTTTTAATCGCCAAAACCATTCAAAAAGCGATTGCAAGTCGTCATCCCAAAGCACGTTATTTAATTGGGTTTATGGCAAAACCAACAGTATGGATGAATGCCATTTTACCAACGTGGTTAATGGATAAAATAATTCCGAAATTCATGTAGGAGGAACGATGAAAGCTTATCAATTTAATAAATACCATCATCCCGCCAAATTTCAAGAAATTGTTCAACCGAAACCTCAAGCAAACGAAGTATTAATCAAGATTAAAGCTGCTGGACTCAATCCAGTTGATTTGAAAATTCAAGCGGGAAAAATGAAAATTTTAATGCACTATCACTTACCGCTTACTATGGGCAATGAATTAGCTGGTGAGGTGATGAAAATTGGTAATCAGGTCACTGATTTTAAAGTTGGTGATCGGGTTTATGCCAGACCATCGCATGCATACACTGGAACGCTAACGGAAATGATTTCCTTGCCCATTAACCAAATTGCACATATGCCAGCTGATCTCGATTATGTATCTGCTAGTGGAATTCCTTTGACAGGGTTAACTAGTTATCAAGCACTAATAGAATTAGGTCACGTACAACCAGGCCAAAAAGTGTTTATTCAAGCTGGAGCTGGGGGAATTGGCACGATTGCGATTCAAATTGCCAAAGCATTAGGAGCCTATGTGGCTACCACGGCTAGTTCAGCCAACGTGAAGTTAGTGCGTGAATTAGGTGCTGATCAAGTAATTAATTATCAAACTGATTATTTCGCAGATGTTTTACAAAATTATGATTTGGCTTTTGATACTTTGGGCGGAAAATATTTAGCTGATAGTTTTAAGATTTTGAAACCAGGGGCTAAATTAATCACCATTAACGGCTTGCCAGATTATAAATTTGGACGAACGCATGGTTTTAGTTTGGCTAAATCACTGTTATTTGGATTGGCGAGTCATAAGTTAACTCGATTAGCTAAAAAAGCGGATGTCCAATATGATTTCTTACTGATGCATGCAAGTGGGCAGCAATTACAAATGCTCACGACGATGGTGGAACAGCACCAATTAACGCCAATTATTGATTCAGTTTATCAATTTGAGGACGTTGCAAAAGCCTATCAAAAATTGGCAAAGGGTCATACAAAGGGTAAATTAATCGTAAAAAACATTTAATTCCCGCTAATACCTGTTATAATGGGTGCGTACCGGTATGTAACATCACATATTAAGGGTTGGAAATCATCTTTTCAACCCTTTCATTTTAGAAAAATAACTAAAAAAAGTTCCGTAGAATTAATTTTCTACGGAACTTTTTCATTACAAATTATTTGTTGTGAACTAAGAAATCTTTGATATTCTTAACTTCAGCTTCAGTAGGTTTTTCCCACATACTCTTGATAGCGTGGTAACGTTCCACACTCATCATAAGATTAACGGCCATTGAGTTGTCGTCAATGTCATGTTTTTCTTGGTACTTGATTAGATCAGTAGCTAAGTTACTGAATTCTTCATCGATGTAAGCCATAGTTGTGCCTCCAAAAAGTTTGATTAATTTAATTATAAACTACTTTTCGTAAACTTTGAATTAATGACGAGCAATTAGCTGAGCAATTTTATCAGAAATGACAAAGTTCCGGTCATGAGATAACGCATGGGGAAGGGTGGTCGTCATCCATTCTAAGCCAGTAATTGGTAAACCCCAGAAGTAGAGATTTTGCTGGTTAACATTGTAATCGGCTGACACAGCGATGGCTCCAATTGGATAGTTACCATCTGGGACTTGAAAAGCATAATTGTTGATTAGTTTTTCTTGGTGCATGGTTGTTAAAACTGGATCTTCAGTAATGCGTAAATCGGGTTTTGGTAAACGGGCTTCAATCATCGCATCACAAGTAAAGATTTCTCCAGGATAAAAATGCGAACGAGCGATGAAATGATGATTAGCGCCCATTACTTGTAATTGTGGGGGCACAATTGTGACAATTCCGGCTTTCATTAAAGCAATTAATTGTTCGTAACGTTCTGTGGGTGGACCGGAAGTGAGAAAACCAGTGAACGGACTAAATTCACCAAGAAATTTTTGGAGATATTCTGTGTTAGTGAAGTAATGGTCGACCACTAATTTTTGAATGGTAGTACGCATATCCACAAAAATGGTAAGAGCGCCGGTAATGGGAGCATGTAATGAACCAAGTTTGGCATCATTCGTAATCAATTCAATCCATTGAAGCAATATTTTTTGATAAGCAGCCGTCGTAGTAATGCTAATGCCAGCCACCGGATTAGCGAGTAAATTCCAATCCAAAATATCATCCTCAGCAAAGTTGTATTTTTGAATGGTGGCCTTGTGATCTTTACTAGCAACAAATTCCTGACAAAAGTCTTTTGCATTTAACTTCGGATATTTCAAGTTGATGAGTAATTGGTAGTAACGATTTTCGATTTCAGCCTGAAAGAGGGCGAAAAATTTGGCATAAGGCAATTTTCCATCCACTAAGTTAGCGTTGATTTGGTTCCAGTTCATGAAATATAGTGGCAAATGATGCCCAACTGGCAATTCATTGGAAGTCTTAGGATAATAAGGCACTCCGCGACGCGAACCAGCGACTAAATGAGGCTCTTGGCCACTTGCTTGATAATCCAATTCACCATTTGCATTCCGGACAAACTTACCACCACGTCCCGTGGTGAATGCTGCCAAGTAATCAAAGAAATTCAAACCCATGCCACGGAGTAAGACAGTTTGATCTGCCGTAATTGGGGCTAAATTAGCATCAGTCACGTATCCAGGAGCAAGATAGGTTAAATCATATTTGGCGGCATAATTAGTGAGCGATTCTTGATCATCACTTAAGCGATTAGCGCTTGTACCAGTACTGATAATTAAAGCGTCATAAGTTTGACTAGTTTGGTTAGTGCTTAAATTATATTGTTGCTCATTTTTATCAACGTTAACTACTTCATCGTTGATAAAATTAATCTTAATTTCAGTTGACTGATGGTTGCGTAATTCATGATAAAACCACTGACAATAAACTCCAAATAAAGCTCGTGGGGCAAAATCATTAGCCTGAAGTTGCTCACAAACTAATGCAAAGTCATTGGCATATTTTTGTTGCTTAATAAATTGTTTAGCAGCCGGACTTTTAGCCCAGTCGTACAGTGTGGGACCAGTTAATTCATCTTGATCCAAGTCATTAAATAACGTAATTAATTGGGCCGTTGAATTCATTAAGTAGTCCAAAGACTGGTTTGTTTGCCAAACTTTTCCCCCAATTGGGTAAGGATCATAAAGGGCGATTTCAGCTGGTTGCGGTAAATTTTTTAGTAAACTTTGGAGCATCATTAAGCCACGAGGGCCGGCTCCAATAATTGCAATTTTCATCTGTCACATTCCTTTCAAGCATTCATAGCAATATTAGCATAATCGCGGATAAATTAGTTATAATTAAGACATTAGGAGGTGTTGAGATGAACAATGAACCAATGATTCCAGAAACCATGGAACAAATTCATCAACGCATGGCAACTTTGGAACAAGAAGGACATCCAGTTGCTGAAGACGATTTAATTTACCAAACCATTCAAGATTTATTGCAAGCTTATTTGGATAATGCTGAAGAAGGTCACTATGATTCGGTTAAACCAGTCGATGACAAAACGTTAGAGTTTGTTAGCATCACCGGACGAAAATTAGGCGAATATCAAGCTCAAAGTGCTAGTTTAGTCGCTGATTTTAAGGCCGCTGATTTTAAAATGTTATTGGACCTGGAAGCCGCTGCTGACAAGATTGCTGGGAATCGGTAATTAAAAACTTGTACTTTTTCAGTTGACAACGAAAAATAATGTTTGTTATGATATTGCCAACTTGAAAGTAGTAATTTCAAATCTGATGTTCAGCGAGTTTTCGATTTAGTGCAACGGAAAACCATCAAATGAAACGAAGGCAGTCAAGGCTTACCAGTTTTTAATAGAATTCTTAATGCGCATTAAGACGATGAGGTAGTGAGTGCGAGCTTACTACAAAATAAGGTGGAACAGTGTTACTGACGCCCTTGTACGAAAGTACAGGGGCGTCTTTTTTTATACTTAGGGGGAAATAATTATGTACGACTTTTCAAAGCAAGATCCTGAAATTTGGAACGCAATGCAAGAAGAAACTGAACGACAAGAAAATGTCATTGAATTAATCGCATCGGAAAATATTGCCTCACCTGCTGTCAGAGCCGTGCAAAGTTCCGCATTAACTAACAAATATGCGGTTGGTTATCCCGGCAAACGGGTCTACACCGGAAACGAAGCCATTGATCAAATTGATAATGTAACCCGTGACCGTGCCAAAAAATTATTTCACGCTGAATACGCCAACGTCTTTCCGCATTCTGGAACCCAAGCAAATCAAGCCGTTTACAATGCTTTCTTACAACCAGGGGATACTATTTTAGCGATGAGTGAACATGCTGGAGGTCATTTTACTCATGGTCAACCACATAACTTTTCTGGTCAACTGTACGACGCGCATTTCTATGGCGTTGATCCTAAGACTGAATTACTCGACTATGATGCGATTCGCAAACAAGCATTGGAAGTAAAACCTAAATTAATTATTGCCGGAGCATCTGCTTACAGTCATATCATTGATTGGCACAAGTTCCGTGAAATTGCTGATGAAGTGCATGCCATTTTGATGGTTGATATGGCTCATATTGCTGGTTTGGTCGCCGGGGGTGTTCATCCTAATCCAGTTCTGGAAGCTGATGTCGTAACTTCAACGACTCATAAAACTTTACGGGGACCTCGGGGAGGAATGATTTTAGCCAAAGCCAAATATGCGGATGCTTTGGACGAAGGAGTTTTCCCAGCCTCGCAAAGTGGTTCACTCGAACAAGTAGTGGCTGCGAAAGGAATTGCATACGGTGAAGCTTTACAACCTGAATTTAAAGTTTATGCCCAAAACGTGGTAAAAAATGCCAAAGCCATGGGTGAAATTTTCAAACAAGCTGATAAAATTCGGCTAGTATCTGGAGCCGTGGAAAATCATGAAATGACTCTTGATTTAAATGCGACTGGTCTAACTGGAGAACAAGCAGCTGAATTACTCTACACGGTCGGAATCGCTACTAATAAGGAATTATTGCCTTTAGAAGATGGCACAACGATGGAAGGAATTCGTGTTGGAAGTCCAACTATCACCACTCGTGGATTTGACGAACAAGATGCCCAACAAGTTGCTAAATTGATTGTTAGTGTCTTAGAAGATCCAGAAAATGTTGCTAAACAAGCGGATGCTAAAGTGCAAGTTCATCAGTTAACTCAAGCTCATCCAGCCGAAAAATAGTCCAACAGAAAAGCCCTCATCAATTGATGAGAGCTTTTTTCATATCTAAATTAATCTTCAACTGGCACATCTTTGATGATTTGAACTAACAAGTCAACGGCTTTTTGCATCGTTTGTAAAGAAACATATTCAAAACGACCATGCATGTTTTCGGGACCAGCAAAAATGTTAGGAGTTGGTGTACCTAAGAAGGAAATCTTAGAACCATCAGTTCCACCACGAACGGGGAAGACATTTGGTGTAATGCCAACTTCTTTCATAGCTGATTCTACTAATTCAACGGGAGTTAAGTCATCTTTTAAGACGTCACCCATGTTGTAGTATTGGTCACTAACGTTGATTTCTACGCGACCATCACCATATTCTTGGTTGAATTTAGCGGCTAAGTCTTTGATAACAGCTTTCCGGTGTTCGAAGTTATCATGGTCAAAGTCACGAATGATGTAGTTTAAATCAGCTGCATCAGGAGTACCAGCCATGTCAGTTAACATGTAGAAACCATCACGTCCGTCAGTTTTTTCAGGACGTTCGTCGTCAGGTAATGATTCATGGAAATCCATTGCTAATTGGGCAGCATTTACCATGACATCTTTAGCCTCAGCAGGATGCACGTTAGTCCCGTTAAAGTGGACGTGAGCAGCAGCGGCATTAAAGGTTTCATATTGAAGTTCACCTAATGAACCACCATCAACAGTGTAGGCATATTCAGCCCCAAAATCTTTGGTGTCAAAGTGATCAGCACCAGTTCCAATTTCTTCATCAGGACCAAAACCAACCACAATTTCACCATGCTTAATTTCAGGATGGTCAAATAAGTATTGAAGAGTAGTCATAATTTCAGATACTCCAGATTTGTCATCGGCACCAAGTAAAGTTGAACCATCAGTGGTAATCAAAGTTTGACCGTTGTATTTAGTCAAACTAGGAAAGACTTTAGGATCAAGGGTATATTTACCATCTTTGTCCAATTTGATAACTGATTTACCATCGTAATCTTTCACGATTTGGGGATTGATATTTTCTGAATTGAAATCAGCAGTATCAACATGGGAAATGAAACCAATTTTGGCCCGTTGCTTGTCGTCATTAGCGGGTAGGTCAGCAAACACGTAACCGTCTTTTTCAGTCCGGACGTTTTGCATGCCCATGGCAGTTAATTCTTTCTTTAAATCATTCAAAAACATGACTTCTTTTGGATCAGAAGGGATAGTTTCTGAATTTTCGTTAGAACGAGTATTTACTTTAACGTAACGTAAAAAACGATCTAATAAGCTTTCTCTTTGTTCAGTCATAATAAAACGCTCCTTTAGGGTTTACTCTAATTTTAATACAAATTTCTCCAATCAGCATTGTTTATCTATTGAAAAGAGGTTGTTATAATGTAGGAAAAGACAAAGGAGCAATAATTATGAACTTAAACATTGAAATTAGTGACGGTCAAATTGCCGTTACTGGACCATTTAACGTAGAAACTGATGAAGGCCGCGCCGAATTCGTGAACTTCTGGAAACACTTCATTACCCAACAAGTTAAGAAAATCATGGATCACATTGGTGACAAAGAATTCTCTATGATTGTCTCTAAAGCTGATAACGTTCAACTGGGTGCCTTACCTGCTAAAATCGAACTTAATATTGAACTCGATGTTAAGAAGGACGAAAAGGATGAAACTAAGTCACAAGTCCAAGTTGGTGCGGTAACTGTTTCACCTGATTTAGACGATGCTAAATTCCTCTTCTTATTAGGTTACGTTGACGCAGCAATTACTAAAAAATAAACAAATATCACACAATTTAAAATCAAATAAGTTAATTTTGCGTATCTCTTGTCAGAAACTATCAGACAGGAGATTTTTTATTTGGAAACAGAAATCACAAAACAAGCCTTTGACTTTTTGTTAGAAGGTGATCATGAAGTTGTCGTCTTTGGCGTTTTAAAACGGTTAAACGTCAGACCGTGGCATGCCCATTATCAGGATTTAGTTCAAGATGGACGGTTAGAATTTATCGCAGCGTACGAAAAATATCCCGATGACCGGAGCAACGAAAAACAAATGTTGAGTTATATTTATCAGTCTGTAAAATGGCGGATGTTAGATCGATTACGCCGTCAAACCCGCGTCAATACAACGATTTTGCGGGGGGGGGGGGGTAGACCTACTAACCAATTTATCATTTAATGATGGGGCTTCAGATGATGTTGAAACGAACATCATTTTTGAAAAAATCATGGAAGTGTTGAATGAAAAAGAACGCATTCTAATGCGCGGTTTATATCTGGAAAGTAAGACGATGTCGCAACTGGCAGAAGAACTCCAAGTCTCGCGAAAAACACTCTACGTGTGGCGCAATAAAATTAAAACGAAAATAAAACCAATTTGGGGTAACACACAGTCGAGCTGATTCGTTACTAATACATGTAAGGGTTGGCCAACTGATTACAAAATAGAAAACTTACCTACAAAGAGGAGAAAAGAAATGAAAAAGAACTGGTTAAAAACTACTGCAACATACACAATGGTCGGCGAAGAACATCTCAAGGGACGTAAAGTAAATTATTTGAACTTAATTGAAAACGTATCCGACGAACAACTCGCTAAATTTGGTGCTATCTTGGCAGAAGTTTCTGGAGAAGCATTTGATAAAGTAGTCGTAACTAACGCAGCCGTAGTCGCAGAATAAGAGGAGATTAGCATATGAAGGTATTAGAATTCGTTTTTAAATCAGAACAACACAAAGTTCGTACTATGAGATTCAATTACGCAAACCAAGATTTAACGGAAGCAAACGCAAAATCATTAATGGAACGAATTTCCGCTTTGGAAATGTTTCAAAAAGATGGGATTAAGCAGTATGTTACTCCAGTGGGTGCCCGTTATCTGGACCATCGTAACTACACCATTTTTGATGATAGTAAGAAAACTGATAAAGCTGCCTAGGTTGTTTAGGTAAAGGAAAAGGTCGATATCTGCTGATGTCGGCCTTTTTTTGTGTTTAATTATTATTGTTCCAATAATTTATCATTTTTCCAAGATAATATTTCTAAAATTGTTTTAAATATTTTAGGATTGTCAATTACAACTAGCAATAATCTTTTTCTAACTCTTGTTAACCCTTCAAATACTAGTCTATCTTCATTATATGGATAGTAGCCATATGTTGAACTTAGTTTTGCGTTATTATCATATTCAAAATATTGGTCGATGGGTATTATAACATTATCAAATTCTTTTCCAATCGATTCATGAGTTGAAATTGATGAATCCATTATATTTTTTCTTTTTAATATGTTACTTGATTTTGTTCTATACTCAGTTAACTCTATTATTTGGAAATTGTATAAAGACTCCATATATTGCATATATTTTCTTGCTTCATCAATATTATCAAAAAATATAGCATCTACGTTTTCATAATCAAATGGTTGTATTTTTTTTACCCTTAGATTTAAAAATTTTTGAATAAAAGAAGACATCGCAGGATCACTTCTTATTTTTTCTGATAATTTAAAAACAATTGACCCGTTATCATTTAATATCTTTGTTACATTTAATTTATTTTCTCTAGGATGAAATGTTTGTCGTTGATCACATGAAAATATTTTTTTAGAGTTTTCAATTGATAAAATGATATTTAATTGACTTTCATAAATTCGCTGAGCCTCGTCAATAATAATTACATCATATTTGCTTAAATAGTTATAATTTCGTCTATTACCTGGATTATATGGGAAGGCATTTTTTATAGATTTAACATCTAATCCTAGAATAGAACTTAAATGTGCATCTTCACTACTCTTTAATGGAGAACATATTATAAATAAAACTTTTTTTCCTTTTGAAGTTTCTTTTTTAGCATAGTCAAATAGTACTAATGTTTTCCCGGAACCTGGTCCTCCAGTTAAACAAATTGAATGTGACTTACAATTTGAAATTTCTTTTGATATTTTGGCTTGGTTTGATGTGAGAAAATATTTATGTTGGATGAATTTTTCAGGCTCTGAGTAAGGTGAGATAATTAAATTAGTCATATCTAAATCATTTAGTGGATTATACCTAATCCATTTTTCATCTATGCAATTAATAAGCTCATTAATATTAGACACTTGTAACTCATTTTTATTATTTAATTTCCATATCGTATTTGAGGAAGAAACATATGTAAATAGATTAATAGCTTTAATTTGGCTAGAATCATTGTTCATTAAATTCAATAAACGTTTATGTCTTATTAGCTGATTTTTTATATCTTCTTTTGGTTTTTCTCTTTTTAATTCAATATTTAAGACATTTTCACTACCAAATCGAAGAATATCAAATTCTTCTCTAATGCCATTATAAAAAGTGTAGTTTAATAGATATCCATCAAACATTGGACTAATACCGTTATTGACAATTAACTTAATTAATTTTGATAAGTCATTTTTTTCACTATCTTTGATTATGTTTCGCTGCTTATTTGTCTTTTTTGAAAAAGAGTTATCATACGAGTTAAATAAAGATTTTAATAAATCATTATTTCCAGTATTGATAATATCTAAAATTGACTTTATATTTATAAATCTAGAAACGTGCTTGTCCATAACAAAAACTCCTTTTTAAGTAAAAATATATTTATATAAATAATGTTGATATAGGTATATATTGATATCAATAATACTCTTTAGCTATCATAATGATAATAGTTTTTGAAATTTGCTACAGTTTGTAATCAACGTAAGTCTGATACAATAAGATTATTGAAATATCAATAAAAAATATGTACATATGAATAATCAAAGGACAAACTATGGTTACTAAAAAGAAAAGTGAACTAAAATTTGAGTCTGATTTAGTCGATAAATTAACCCATAATGGATGGACACATGTTAAAGAACTTGATGATGCAAGTCCAAAACAACTTGAAGAACATTTTCGAGAAATATTAAATCAAAATAATAGAGAACAATTACATGGTGTTGAACTAACTGATAATGAATTTGCAGAAGTAATGCGTAAAATTTCAGCTATGACACCAACTGAAATGAATAATTTTCTTACTAATGGATATGTAGCAGAAATTACTGTATCACGTGATAATCCTGAAGAGGGAAAAATTAATCTTAAAGTATTTTGGCGTGATGATATTGCTGGTGGACGAATGAGATATGAAGTAGTTCGTCAAGCAGTTCGACCAGGAAAAGAAGATGATTTGACTAGTCCCAATCGTCGTTTTGATGTGACCTTATTATTTAACGGACTTCCTCTTATTCAAATAGAAGAAAAACGAATTGACGTGAACTTAAAACAAGCATCAAATCAAATTAAAAAATATAAGTCAGAAAATAAATATGATGGTCTATTTTCATCAGTTCAATTATTTGTTGTGCTAAAAGAAAATGCTGTACGTTATTTTGCTAATGAAAAATCATTTGATATGTTTAACGACAAATTCTTTTTCCAATGGTTGGATAACAAGAATACGCCAGTCAGAAATTGGGAACAATTCACTGAAGAATTCTTAAAAATCCCAATGGCTCACAATATCATAAGTAACTATATGGTAGTAGATGGAGAGATATTAAAAGTTCTCCGTCCTTACCAGATCCATGCGGTTAAAGCAGTTCGAGAAGCGGCAGCAAAACATGAAGATGGTTACGTATGGCATGCTACTGGTTCAGGTAAGACTTTAACTGCGTATAAGACAGCAACATTGATTCAACGTGATCCACATAATCAAGTTATTTTTATGTCAGACCGTAAAGAATTAGATAATCAATCAGGTAAAAATTTTAGTGAGTTCTCAACTAATAGTGATGACACTATTTTTGAAACAAATAATACTAGAGATTTAATCAAGAAGCTTAAACAAGAAAAGAATGGCGTAATTACTACAACCATTAATAAAATGAAGATTGCCGTTGATAAGAATAACGAATCTCATGAAAAAGGCAAAAAAGGTCCTTTAGATAAAGCAATCGATAATAAACGTTTTATCTTTATCGTTGATGAAGCTCATCGTTCTCAATTCGGAGATATGCAACGTGTTATTCGCCAAGCATTCCCTAATCAAAACTGGTATGGATTTACTGGTACTCCAATCTTTGACTTTAACAAGACGCCCCAAGATCAAACCACAGAAAGTCAATTTGGTCCTGAATTACACAGATACAATATTGGTAATGCATTAAATGACCACGCAATTTTAGACTTTAATGCTGAATATGTTTCTTTAGTTCAAGCTCAAAATGAAAATGATGATTTTGAAAGTGAAAAAATGTTACCTGATTCAGTATATGAAGGTGATTCAGAAGAAGCGCAAAAGTACCGTGAAAAAGTTGTGAACTGGATGTACAAAAACTGGAAGCGTAAATCAGAAAATGGAGAATTTAACGCTTTATTAGCAACTTCAAATATCGACCAAGCACTTGCATTCTATAAATTATTCAAAGAAAAGAACAAAGATAGTAAACGTCCAATTAAAGTCGCTATAACATATTCACTAAATGAAAATGGTGACGAAAATGCTAAACAACGTGCTGGATTAGTTGAAGCAATGAAAGATTATTCACTTCAATATTCTGACTCTGAAAGTACATTTAATTTAGATAATATTGATATTTATATTGATGATGTAGCTAAACGAACAGCTCGAACTGAAGCTCAATACAAGAATCTAAGTTCGGATGAAGAAATTGACTTAACAATCGTGGTTAATCGTCTACTCACAGGATTTGATGCACCACGTCTTGATGCCTTGTACATGGATAAATTAATGCAATATCAAGGGTTAATTCAAGCGTATGCAAGAACTAATCGTATTTATAGCAAGGACAAGTCTGAAGGAAATATTATCATTTTCAGACGTCCTAAATTAATGGAAGAAAGAACCAAAGATGCCTTTGAAAAATATGCAGGTGAAGGTTCTTTCAGTCGAGTATTCCGACCTGACTTTGAACAAATGCAACAAGAATTCAAGGAAACCGTCGAGAATTTAAAAAAATACGTACCTACTCCTGAAGTTGCGGATGCTCTTGAAGGTGAAAGTATGGACGACCAAATTGAATATTTGAGTCGTTTTAGAGAGATGGCTAAGAAATTGAAATATATTAGCTCTTATTCTGAATTTAATTGGGATGAACAAGCTAATTATTACAATATTAATGAGGATGATTATGCTCATTATCAAGGGGCCTTTGAAAATATTAAAAATGTAGTTACTGAAGATGACAAAGACGATGATGAAAAAGATCCAATTCAACTTCGTTTTGATTTTGATGATGTTTACATTACTAATATGAAGATTGATAAAGAATATGTATTGAGTCTAGCTACTAAAGCTTTGAAACGCCAAGATGATGACGTTGCTCAAAAAGAATATCAAGAAGCAATGGCTAAGTATAAGAATTCTGGTAAAACTGTTGAAGCTGAAAACATTAAGAAATTCGTTGAATTAGAAAAAGAATCTGGTCAAAAATTTGATGATGATTATGATGCAACAGCTAGATTTGCTTTACACCAAAGTCAATTAAAACAAAAAGCAATTAAGAATTTCGCTGAAGAATGGGGACTAGATAAAGATCTATTAAGCCGTTTAGTTACTAGTTATGAAGCTAATGGTGAATTCACCCATGAAAAAGAACTTAAGATGACTGCGGATAAAGCACGAGCTGAAGCTAATGGTCATGAATTTAAGAACTTGTTGAACTATAAAGGTGTAATTCAAAAAGAATGGCGAGAATTCATCAGTGAAGATTTAAAAGGATTTGGAGACAATAATGGATAAGACAGAAAAGAAAGATTCAAAATCATTAGAAAATGCCTTATGGAATTCTGCTAATGTATTGCGTGGAAAGATGGATGCTAGTGAATACAAGAACTACTTACTAGGATTGATTTTTTACCGTTTTTTGAGCGAAAAAACTCTACAAGCAGTAATGGATGCTACTGGTGAAACAGAAAAACCAATCGAAGTATACAAAAAATATTGGGAAGATCAACATGATGATATCGTGTCAGCTTTGTATGATGACAATGGTTATATTATCGAACCCAATGACTTATTTGATTCAATCGTAGATAGAATTCAAAAACATCATTTCCAAGTATCTGATTTAAAACAAGCTTTATTCAACTTGGAACAATCTGTAAAAGGTCATCCAGCTGAAGAAGACTTTGAAGGTTTATTCGATGATATTGATTTAGATTCTAACCGTTTAGGTAAGAATCCTAGTCAAGTTATCAATGATGTTATCCTAGCTTTAAAAGATATTGATTTTGATGAAGATCGTGATGTTTTAGGTGATGCTTACGAATACTTAATCAGTGCGTTTGCTATGAGTGCTGGTAAGAAAGCCGGAGAATTCTATACTCCTAGAACTGTTAGTGAAATTATTGCCCAAATTGTAACTATTAATCATAAATCTGGTGATGAACAATTACGTAGTGTTTATGATCCAACTATGGGTTCAGGTTCATTACTTCTAACCGTTGCTGATCAAGTTACTGGTGACTATCCAATTAGTTACCATGGTCAAGAGTTGAACACGACTACTTATAACTTAGCTCGAATGAACTTAATGCTTCATGGGGTTAGCTATGAAGATATTCATGTGCATAATGGTGATACTTTAGATATTGATTGGCCAACCCAAGAACCTTACCAATTTGATGCTGTAGTTATGAACCCACCATACTCAGCTCATTGGGATAACAACAAAGATCGTATGAGTGACCCTCGTTTCCGTGATTATGGAAGATTAGCGCCTAAATCAAAAGCTGATTACGCATTCTTGTTACATGGTTTATATCATTTAAAACCAACTGGAACTATGGGAATTGTCTTGCCACATGGTGTGTTATTCCGGGGAGCTGCTGAAGGTAAAATTAGAGAAGAATTAATCGCTAAGAATCAAATTGATGCCGTGATTGGTCTTCCAGCTAATATTTTTTACTCAACTTCAATTCCTACAGTCATCATGATTCTTAAAAAAGATAAGACAGATGACAATATCTTGTTCATTGATGCTAGTCGTGAATTTGATAAAGAACGTAATCAAAATGTGCTTACTGATGAAAACATCAAAAAGATTGTTGATACTTACAAGAAACGTGAAGATGTTGATAAATATGCTCATGTTGCAACACTTGATGAAATTAAAGAAAATGACTTTAATTTGAATATTCCTCGTTATGTAGATACTTTTGAACCAGAACCACCAGTAGATGTCGATAAGCTAGTTAAAGATATGAAAGAAACGGATGCTGAAATTGAACGTCTAAATGGTGAAATTGGTTCAATGTTAGATGAATTAGTTGGTTCTGACACTGACGCTCAACAGCAGCTTGATAAAATCAAGGAGTTGTTCAAATGAAAAATGAAGAAATAACTCCAAGAATAAGGTTCAAAGGTTTTTATGACGCGTGGGAACAGCGTAAGTTGGGTGATGTTGTTTCATGGAATAGTGGAAATGGAATTTCAAAATCAGAATTATCTAATAATGGAAAAAATAAAGTAATCCACTATGCAGATTTGTATAAAATGCCAGAAATAATTAGCAAAAATAATATCATTAATTATTCTGACTCCCAAGATGGGGTGAAAATAAAAACAAATTCAATATTATTTCCAAAATCTGATGTAACTTCTTCGGGATTGGCAAGAACTTCATCATTATCATTACCAGAGATATTCGCTGGCGGAGACGTTTTAATTGGGCAAATTGATAATAATATCTCTAGTAAATTCATATCATTTGAAATTAATAAAAATAGAAAATCAATTTTAAAATATGTAACTGGATCAACAATCAGACATATTAGTTCAAAATCACTATCAAAATTAGATATTTCAATACCAGTAATAAAAGAACAAATTAAAATTTATGAATTATTAGATAAATTAAATAAACTTATCGATGCCAATGGGGTTAAGCATGCTGAGACCCAAAGAATGGCTAATTTTTTGAGAAATAGTCTACTTGATGAATCAATTTTGGTAGAAAATTGTGCTAATGTCTGGAACAATCGTAAGTTGAGTAAAATATTTGAAATAAAAAATGGAAAAAGCCAAAAAAAAGTTGAAGTTAAAGATGGTAAATATCCGATCTTAGCAACTGGTGGTGAAATTGGTAGAACTAATATTCCTCTATATTCTGAAAGTAGTGTTTTGATTGGAAGAAAGGGTACCATAGATAAACCCAAGTTTATTGATGAACCATTTTGGACAGTAGATACGTTATTTTATACCAGAATATTTGATAAATATGTTCCTAAATTCATTTACTATGTTACAACAACAATTAATTGGAAAAAATATGATTCTTCAACAAGTTTACCTAGCTTAACTACATCTTCAATTTATAGTATTAGCGTTAAAATTCCCGATGATAAAAATGAACAACAAGTTATTGCGGATCTTTTAACTAAGCTAGATAAATTAACAAATAATTACAAAACTAAAATTGAAAAGTTAAAAACTATTAAACAATATTTGATGCAAAATATGTTCATCTAATATACTTACGCTGCTAATAAGTGAAATAGCTTTTTATGTAAAAAATTGAATAAATATGTAATTTTTAATAGGACAGCTAAAAAAGCTGTTCTATTTTTTTATGGAGGTGCTTAAAATGGCACGAGAGATTAAGTTTCATATTTATTTTGATCAATGGATGAAGTTGTATAAGTTAGATGCAGTGAGGGAGGTTACTTATCAGAAATATCAGATGACGCATAGGCAGTTAGTTATGTTAGTTCCTGATTTGAAGATGAGTGATTTAACTAGATTATCTTATCAGCAGCTGCTAAATGATTATGCTAGTAATCATGAAAGACAAACTACAATGGATTTTCACAGACATTTAAAAAGTTCATTAGTTGATGCATTAGAAGAGGGTTTTATTGATAAGGATCCCACTAGAAAGGCCATTATTAAAGGGGTTAAGCAACGTCATCATAAGAACAAATATTTGCATCAATATGAGTTGCAAGCACTGTTGAATTCATTGGAACTAGAGGGTGAAGTTAATTGGGATTACTTTATTTTATTGATTGCTAAGACAGGTTTGAGATTTGCTGAAGCTCTTGGGGTTACACCGAAAGACTTTGATTTTGCTCATCAGACATTGACTGTAAGCAAAACGTGGAACTATAAAACAGGTAGGGGAGGATTTGCACCAACAAAGAATAAATCTTCGATGAGAAAAATACCATTGGATTGGCAAACGGTTATTCAATTTTCACAATTAACAAAAAAATTACCTGAAAATGAGCCAATATTTGTTGATGGAAAGGTGTATAACGATACTGTTAATCACTATTTGGAAAGATTATGTAAGAGTTCTCAGATTAAGGTTATTTCAGTGCATGGATTGCGTCATACACATGCTTCATTACTGCTATATGCTGGGGTTAGTATTGCCTCAGTTGCCAGAAGATTAGGGCATTCTAATATGACAACGACCGAGCATACCTATCTTCACATTATTCAAGAATTAGAGAATCAAGACAATGATAAAGTTATGAAACATTTGGCTAGTTTAATTTAATAAGCGATAGTGTCAGACATTTCAAAAGAAATGTCTGATTTTTGATTACACTCATTGGCATCGTGAGAAAACTAAATGAACATATTCTGCATTAAATATGTTTTTAATTTATTTAATTCTGATATTTTTTCACTATATTTTTCAATTTGAATAGCACTAATTTTTAATAATTCTCCAATTTTGTTTTGTTCTTCAATTGATGGTATTCCAATTTTTATTTTTTCTAAATTTTTACGACTAATTCTCTTTCTAGTTGTACCAGTAGCACTAATATTAATTTTGTTAAGTATTTTAATTGAATTTATTGAATTAATCAAAAAGAATGAATTGAACTTATCGGAATTTCTAATTATGGCTACATCAACTGCTGTAACCATTTTTTTATTTATATTTGGAACTATGATTGAACGTCCAGCTGGATCTGCTAATCTAGAAATCAAAATATCATTTGGAAAAACTTCTGTAGCATTTAGCGCTTCAAAATCATCTTGATTTATATATTTTGCATTTTGAGATTTATCGTAGTATTTTCCAATCCCAATATTCCCAGTTTGAACTATTCTATACTCTCCAATTGAGTGTATATGCTCCCTTTCAATCCAATCACCATCAAACAATTTATCAGAAATATCTATTAGCTTACGTTCATTCCAAGAGGAATTAAATTTTTCAAATCTCCAATACTGATTCATTAATATATTAGTAAGTATTTCTGTAATCTGCTGGACTTTTCTTAACTTTCTTTCATTGGCATCGATAAGCTTGTCTAGATAATTAAATATATTTCCAATTTCTACTTGCTCATTATAGCTAGGAATATTTAATTTCATATTACTCAATGTTTTTTTACTAACTTCTTTAAATGTAGAACCATTTGCATTAATTAGAGAGAAATTTTTAATCTGATTACTAATCGAATATATATAATAATTATACGATTTTGATTTAATTGGTATTAATGAAAGAAACCCTTGATTAGTGGTAGCCTCTTCATCAATAATGGCTACATCACCAATAGATGCTCTTGATGTAAACAAAATTGTTCCTTTAGGCAATATTTTAGCTGAACTATTATTTAAACCTTCAGTTGTTATTTTTCGTATAGATGAATTAACATGCTTATTCTTGCCAATTTCTGTTGGTGTAAACCAATTAATATTTCCATTCCAAAATAAGTTATTTTTTGATGAAGGTGTCCCTCCACCTTGAATATCTACAACATCACCCAACTTACGCTGTTCCCATTCATAAGCATATAAATTAAATCATTAAGTTTGGGAACAGCGTAAGGTATCATCATTATATAAAAAGATAACTGATAAAAATAATGGTAGTTATAAAAGTGACAAAGTTATTTCTGTTGCAAAGATGTATTTTAAATCTAATATTCCAAAATCTAGCGAAGATTATATGAAAACCTATAATATTTTCAAAGTTGGTGATATCGCATTTGAGGGTAATAAAAGTAAAAAGTTTTCATTTGGAAGATTTGTAGAAAATGATATTGGTGATGGGATAGTTTCACATGTTTTTGATGTATTTAGACCTATTGTTGATTATGATCAGAAATATTGGAAATATGCAATTCATTATGAGCCAGTTATGAAAAACGTATTACGTAAATCAACATCCAAATCAACTATGATGACAAATTTAGTAGCTAAAGATTTGTTAAGGCAGACTTTAAATGTCCCTAATATAAATGAACAAAAACAGATTGGTTCTTTAATAAGTAGTTTAGATAAACTTATCGATGCCAATGAGAATGAGATAAATAATACTCATATTTTAGCTAATTATTTTGTGAATAATATTTTCAACAGAAGTATATATATTGTGAATTCTAATAATACTTATCATAATCGTAAGCTTAAAAATATATCCAGTTTTATAAAGGATGGAACACATGGCAGCTTTAAAGATGCATCAGGTCCTTATCTACTAAGTGCCAAAAATATAAAAAACCATAAAGTTATTTTCGATGAAAATGATAGACATATAAGTGAATCTGACTACCAAAGTATATATGCAAATTATAATTTGGAAAATAACGATATTTTACTAAGCATTGTTGGAACATTAGGAAATGTAGCTATGTATCATGCTGAAAAATATCCTGAAATTGCATTTCAAAGATCAGTAGCTTTTGTTAGAACACAATTATTGAACCCTAGCTATCTTTTTTACTATTTCACATCAAAAAAATTCAAAGATGATTTGAAAAGAATTTCAACCACTTCTGCACAGCCTGGAGTATATTTAAATGATCTAGGAAATATATCTGTGGAATTTAATGATAATTTTAACGATCAAAGTATTTTTGTAGATATTTTAGATAATATAAATAATAGGTTGAATTTATTAAATATTAAAAATAATAAACTAAAAGAATTAAAAAAATATCTAATGCAAAATATGTTCATTTAATATTTCTCACGTTGCCAATGAACGTAGCCCCAATCGTTTACCAAGCACTACATATAAGATATACTTACGCTTAAAATATGAAACATCGAATTTTACATAAAAACGGCAGGAGATGAATGGTTATGACAATGGAAGAATCAGAAAATACGAATACAATTATTCGTAACCGTAAAGAACTTAATCCGTTAGTTGGAAAGAGAATTAAATTTATTGGATATTTGTGTTCTTTTAATAAAAATAAGTATGGTGACACAGATAAGTATCCATACGTGGCATTATTGATTGATGTTTTTAACCTAGAATATAAAATTAATCTTGAACATTTACATATTCAATTAACCAATGCTAATTATCAAAAACTTAAATCGAGAAATGATTTATTTATTGGATTTGTTGGAACGGTCTATATGTACGAAGCACGAGTTAAAAAGACGTTTAAGAACAAATATCAACAGACTGAATTTAGAGTATTGCGAGAAGATCGAACTGGATTTGATGATGTAGAAATTGATAATATGGATATTAATGATACTTTAGCTGAAATTAATACTGATTATGAATCTAGTTTAACTACCTATGAGGACTTTGTGTTGGGTCAAAATATTGTTGAATTAACTAGTGCTGGTGTTCAGACAGTTAGCAAGAGAGTTATCATTTCTCGATTATTGCAAGAAAAATCGGTATTAGAGCGTGATCAAATGTTAAGAAGAATGCAACGAAAGTTACATAATGGGACTTTTACTGATGCTGATATTCCTGATATCTTTACTAGAGAAAATACGATTGATGAAGATGTTTTACAAAGAGTGTTGGAAGAAAATAAACGACAAAAGCACAAACTTAGAATTGATCGTGAACTTAATATTTTAAAATCACTGCATAAAGATTTAGAAATACGCTTTGAAAAAGAACAGGCGAAGAATGTACAATTAGCTCAAGAAATTAAACGTGCTAATGGTAGAACCGATAAAGTTAGAGATACGTATAAAAGAACTAATGACCAGTACAAAGCTGTTCTAGCTGATAGTGATTTGAAGTTATGGAATTTTTTGAAGGTTTATGCTGAGTATCGTTGGATTAAATTTAAGAACTTGTTTAAAAAGCATGATAAACAAAAACAATCTCCACAAAAGGCAGATCATCATGAATCGATAAGTGCGGAAGATTTGCAGAAACTGAAAGATAAATTGGAAGGATAGTGAACTTGTTATATTGGACTATAATAATGAAATCGTAAAAAAATCATTAGATAGGTATTTGAAAAGTAACGATGATTTGGCATTTGCTTTAAATGGATCATGGGGTACAGGAAAAACATACTTTATAAAATCATATATTAAAAATTATCTTAGTAATAATAAAATTAAATTAACATATATTTCTCTTAACGAATTATCTGCAAATGATGATATTTATTCACAAATATTATATAAAATTAATTTTGGTGGAATATTTGGTAATGAATCATCTATAAAAGATACAGCTAAAGATTTGTTAGGTGTTTTAGATAAAGATAATAATTTAGGTAGATTTAGTGTTATACCTAAAATAATAAATTATTCCATTGATGCATCTATGGAATCTAAAATTAAAAGTGAAAACAAGACGAAAATATTAATATTAGATGATACTGAAAGATTTCTAAATAAAAACAAATTAAATGCTAATGAATTTATCGGATTAGTAACTAAATTACTTAGTTATAGGATTAAAATTATTATTATTGTTGACGAATCAAAAATTAAAGATAATGATTTTAAAATAATAAAAGAGAAAATAATTAATAAAAGTGTTTATTTTGGTAAATACAATGCTGATATTGCTTGTGATATTATCAAAGAAAAAATGAATGTAATATTAAATAATATTAGTGATGAAAATATTAAAGGTGAATTTCTTATATGGCTTGAAAATTTTTTTGAAATATTACGAAAAGATAAATTTGTGAATTTGAGAACTATAAATAGTATTTTGTATACGTTTGAGGAACTTATTGATGAATTACCAGAAATTAAAAATGATGAATTATTGTTAACTTTATTAAAAAATTCATTTATATCAATATATATTTTTACAGAATTTCTTAAAAGTGGAGAATCTGTTGATGAAGAAAAATTTAAAATATTATATAACGTTAGATATAATCAAATGAATGTAAACAGTGATAACAATAAGTTTAATGTATTCTTAAGGACGTTCTTTATAAAAATTAAGAGTGCAAATGGATTAAAGGAACAGTTGATGCTGACAAGTTATATTAAAGAATTGGTTTATAGTGATATTTTATATGTTGATGATTATATTAATGCAGTTAGTATTAATTTATTAAATGAAATTAAAATTGAATTAATCAACAATAATCGTTCAAAACAAAAATCAAATATTTTATTACTTGTAAATAATTTAAATTATATTAGATATAATTCTGAAGATGAATTGAAAAATGATGAGTTTAAAGCAAAAGGGTTCATATTAAATAATTCTATTAATATTTTAGATAAAATTGATTTGTATATGAGTTTATTACAACAAAGGGAAAGAAATATTTTATTTTTAGATGATGATCAAATTAAAGAATGTGATAAATTTTTTAATAATTATATATCAAATATAGAAATTGAAAATAATGAGTATGATATTATTATTAAAAAATTTATAGCTTGCATTAATAAAATTAAATTAGACATAAGATTAAAAAATAAATTTAAAAATCAGTTGGATAATATTTACAAAGAATATACTATTTATGTTATTGATTGTATTTTTAAACATAAAAAAATTGAAAATTATGTAATTATTCCTGCTAAGCAATTTTTTGAAATAATAAATAATGATATTGACAAAATAGTTTTTAAAATTATTAGTGATATAGAGGCTGGACAGGATCTAGTTGATTTTGCTAGTAAAATTGAACAAGAAGATTTTTTATATAATGGTAATTATGATGAACAAAAAGAATATAATGAAAAAATATTGGTTGATGTGTTATCTAATTACAATATTGATAAGATAAAAGATAAAGTTCAAAAATATAATTTTAAAGAATTTATTGATTCTATGAAAAATAAAAATTGACATTACAATATTTAATGTTTATCATAATAAACAATCAAATATGACATGAAGTTGAGTAGATATTTACGACTTGTAAGAGAGTTCCTGGTTGGTGAGAATGGATGAGGTCACGATTTCGAAGATGGGCTTTTAATTGTCTTACTAGCGAACGAGTTTTCTTAGCTAGTAACGGGTTTGTATTCGTTACTAATACAAGGTTATTCTGAACATTGAGTAACTTGCTGAGGTGTACTTTGTAAAGAGTGCGCAAAATAAGGTGGTATCACGAGCAGTCGTCCTTTCTAGAGGGATGACTGCTTTTTTTGTCCACTTTTAGTTAGCAAACACGAACTATCTATAAAATTACATTGTTATAATTAAGATTTATCTATATAATAAGAAATATATTACAATAAGGAAGAGGGATTTATTATGGTAGCGAAACATTCTTTAGTTTTACAAACAGATTTTGGTTTAGATGATGGGGCAGTTAGTGCAATGTACGGAGTTGCAAAAACAATTAACCAGGATCTGGATATTTACGATTTAACGCATAACATTCCTCAATACGATATTTGGACTGCTTCATATCGTTTATACCAAACGGTTAAATACTGGCCAGCTGGAACTGTCTTCGTTTCCGTAGTTGATCCTGGGGTTGGTAGTAACCGTAAGAGTATTGCCGTGAAAACTAAGACTGGGCAATACATTATCACCCCTGATAACGGAACGATTACGCACATTGCTCAATACGTTGGGATTGAAAGTGTTAAAGAAATTGATGAAGCTACTGACCGTTTACCAGGTTCTGAAAAGAGTAACACTTTCCATGGCCGTGATGTATACGTTTATAATGGTGCGAAACTCGCTACTGACAATACCCATTTTGATAATTATCAAAATGAACTCGATGTTGATGCCGTTCGTAAATTAAACATTTTCCCACCAGTTAACCGTGAAGACGAAGTTTCTGGTACAATTGATGTCTTGGACATTCGTTACGGATCAGTTTGGACTAACATTCCATTCAGTTTCTTTGAAAAAGATGATATTAAATACGGTGATATCTTCGACGTTGTGATTTCCCATCGTGGCACTCCCGTATTTGAAAAGAACATTAAGTTCGTAAAAACGTTCGCTGACGTAGCGTTAGGTGAACCATTGATTTACATTAATTCATTGGTAAACATTGGAATCGCATTGAACCAAAAATCATTTGCGGATACTTTTGATCTTGGAATTGGTAACGATTGGAAAGTTGATTTACGTAAAGTAAAAGGAGAATAAAAAATGAAAAATAACTCTGTAAAAAATGTTGTCGCAATCGGAATTGGAGCCGCAATTTTTGTCATTTTAGACCGTTTTGCTTCAATTCCTACTGGATTTCCCAACACTAGCTTAGCTACTACTTATGCTTTCTTAGCCCTTTTTGCTTTGATTTACGGACCAGTAGTTGGTTTCTCAGTTGGTTTTATCGGTCATGCTTTAAATGACTTTATGATGTTTGGTACCCCTTGGTGGAGTTGGGTCCTTTGTTCTGGAATCTTCGGACTTGTCATTGGACTTGCTGGAAAGCATTTCAAGGTTAATGAAGGAATCTTTAGTTTCAAGAGTATCTTGAGCTTTAACGTGATTCAAATTATCACGAACTACATTGTTTGGGCAGTGATTGCACCAACTTTGGATATCTTGATTTACAGTGAACCAGCGAACAAAGTTTATTTCCAAGGTTTACTTTCAGCAACCTTAGATAGTATCTCAGTTGCCATTTTGGGAACCATCCTAATCAAGGCCTACGCCGCAACGCGAGTTAAAAAAGACAGTTTACACAAAGAATAGGAATGACGATTATGACGGAACCGATTGTTTCATTTACTGATTTTTCCTTTAAATATAACAGTCAAATGGAACCTAGTCTTCAACACATAAATTTGAATATTATGCCGGGTGAAAAGGTGCTGATTGTCGGACCATCAGGAAGTGGAAAGTCGACATTGGCGAAGTGTATCAATGGATTGATTCCCAACGTTGATGAAGGTGTCATCACTGGAAATGCGAAAGTTGCTGGCCATTCGGTGGGTAAAACGGAGTTATTCGAACTCTCGTTTTCGGTCTCAACGGTTTTGCAAGATACTGATAGTCAGTTCACGGGGTTAACTAGTGCGGAAGATATTGCTTTTGCGTTAGAAAATGATGAAGTACCACAAGCTGAAATGCACGAGATCGTTTCTAAATGGGCGAAAAAATTAAACATTACTGGTATTTTGAATAATGCACCTCAAGCTTTATCTGGCGGACAAAAACAAAAAGTTTCTCTTGCAGGAGTATTGGTGAATAATGCGCCCATTTTGTTATTAGATGAACCCTTGGCGAACCTTGATCCACAATCTAGTTTGGCAATTTTAGCCTTAGTTAATCGTTTGCAAAAAGAACTTGGCTTTACGGTGATTATGATTGAACACCGTTTAGGTGAGGTATTATCACAAGAAGTTGATCATGTTGTAGTCTTTAATGAAGGAAAAATTGTTAGTGATTCTGATGTGACCACGTTATTGCGTTCTGATATTTTGGAACAAAACGGAATTGAACCGCCATTGTACATTGATGTTTTGAAAGCTGCCGGCGTGGATTTAAGCCAGTATGCTGAACTAGATAGTTTAGCTAAGATGAATTTAACTGCTGCAGATAAAGCTAAAGTTGTGGCCTGGGTTGAAGCTGGACAATACGTGAAACCAAAATTATCTGATATACCACTTTTAGAGGTGAAAAACGTTGGTTTTGCTTATACGAATAATCAACCTCATCCACTTAAAGATGTTTCCTTTACCATTAATGAGGGTGATTTTGTCAGTGTCGTCGGTCAAAATGGGGCTGGTAAATCAACCATTATGAAATTGATTTGTGGTTTCTTACGTGGAACTGGTGAAATTGATTGGCAAGGAAAATTTCTAGCTGATGAATCAGTCAAAGAAATTGCTGAAAAAATTGGATTCGTGATGCAAGATCCGAACAAGATGATTTCCCAAAAGACGGTTTTTGATGAAGTCGCTTTAGGTTTGAATTTACGGCATTATGATGACGTTGAAGGTCGAGTTGCCAAAGTCTTACGCGTTTGTGGATTATATCCATTCCGTAATTGGCCAATTAGTGCCTTGAGTTATGGACAACGTAAACGGGTAACGATTGCTGCTATTTTAGTTTTGAATCCTAAATTATTGATTCTGGATGAACCAACGGCTGGACAAGATTGGGATACTTACACCACAATTATGACTTTCTTGGAAAAATTACATCGTGATGGCATTACGATTGCAATTATCACGCATGATATGCAATTAATGACCGAATATACTGATCGTTCATTAGTGTTTGGTGACGGAAAGTTACTGGCTGATACCACACCATTTGGTATTTTAAATGATGATAAATTAATTAAAGAAGCTAATTTAGCCAAGACGAGTTTGTCAGAATTAGCCAAGCTAGTTGGAGTTTCAGATGAACGCTTAGTGCGTCGTTTTATCCAACTTGAACAAAAGACAAGGGGGCAACGAATCGATGAATGATGCTAAAACAATTGGATTTCATCCTGGAAATACCTTTTTGTATCACATTAATGCGACCGCAAAATTGTTGTTCTTCCTCTTTGTGTCAGTAGCTTGTATGACAACTTTTGACACGCGTTTTTTGGTGGCAATTGCGATTTTCTCATTAGTGATTTTTTATCTTTCTGGTTTGAAATGGCAACAAGTTGCGTTTGTCGTGAAATTTATTGCGGTATTCTCAATTTTGAACGTCTTGATGGTTTTTGTCTTTTCCCCCAGTTATGGGGCTAATTTGTACGGTAGTCGCACAGTGTTATTACATGCTGGTTATTTAACGGTTACCTCACAAGAGTTATTCTACTTGTTGAATGTAGCGCTGAAGTATGTTTGTACCGTTCCATTGGCGCTCGTGTTCATTATGACCACTAGTCCTAGTTTGTTTGCTTCAAGTTTGAATCGGATGGGTGTGAGCTACAAAGTTAGTTACGCTGTGTCACTAACTTTGCGTTACATTCCCGATATTCAACACAGTTTTTGGGATATTTCCTATGCTCAACAAGCACGGGGAGTGGAATTATCAAACAAAGGCAAGTTGATGGAACGTCTGAAAGGAATTGTTAGTATCGTAATTCCGTTGATTTTATCGAGTTTTGAAAATATCGATAAGATTAGTACCGCTATGCAACTTCGTCGTTTTGGAAGTAAGAAAAAACGAACCTGGTATGAGTCACAACCATTCCGTGGTCGTGATTTTGCGACTGTTGGTTTGGCAATCGCGTTATTCTGTTTGACTTTGGCATTGTTCAAAGTGAATAGTGGCCGATTCTTTAATCCATTTAAATAAAATAAAAGCTCGTTTTCGTGAGAAAACGGGCTTTTATTGTGTATGATATTTGGTAAAGGAGTGATGACGATGGAAACTTCTAGATTAATGCAAAAGTTTGGTTATCAAATTGATTGGCCAAATGAAGGTGAATTCAATTGGGGTGAAGATTTTGGACGAGAAATCATTGAACCAGACGACACTACTAGCGATGAAAGATGCCGAAAACAACAAGACTAAATATATTGGCGACACAGTTGAAGAAGTAATGAAATGGGTTGATAAACTATAAAAAGTTTATCAACCCATTTTTGTTATCTAAAATTTAAAATCAAACGCATGAACCACATCTCAATTAGACTAATAATCATACAGATGAAAATCAAAATGAGTAGTACTAACCAAAGGGCAGCGATGATCATAATAAATTTTTCAAAGAATAGCAGGAATGAAAAATTGAAGGTTTCTAAGAGGCCACAAATCAGACTAAGCACAAAGACAATTATGAAGTAACTAGGAAGTCCCGTATAGCTAGAATGTAAATCTTGTTCTGACAAGCTGAAAACGGTGGAACTAATGATTCCAATCAGAACAATTAAGATTAGTTGGTGGACGATTCCAGCTGACAGAAAGGCAGAAATGATATTACCTAGCCAGGTAGTAGTTAATTTAGAAAGTAACGATAAAAAATTAGTGACATTTAACTGGCTAATTTGGTGTAATGGCAACATAGAATAAACTGGATGACAGAGAAACTTGATTAACAGCCAAAAGACGAAAAGACCCATAAATAAGGGCGCTAAGCCAATGAAAAAGCTACCAAGAGTTTGGTACCAATTGTGCGGATTATAACTATTTTCAACGCTTCCCAAGGTTCCATCTTCTGGATGAAAGTTTAAGAGTTTAATTTTAGTAATTCGATGTAAAAAGATTAACGCAAAAACGGCATGACCTAACTCATGAATAATAACTCCGAGGCCACCAATCCAATATTGAGATTTGAAACTGAAATTATCAACCATATATGATTTTAAGTTTTTTGCTAAATAATAACTGATAAAGCCACCTAATAGTGGGAGGCCAATTAAAGCGACTGACAGAAAGATGAATAAGTTAAAGATGTTAATTCCTAAATTTTCGAGCATGATAGATGATCCTTTGATTGTTTAATATTCATCTATTATACGCCCAATCGAATTATGACCAATAGAAAAAGCCGCGAATTCAAGGAATTCACGACTTGGGGATGACTGCTGTGGCTGGGCTCGAACCAGCGACATCTTGATTAACAGTCAGGTGTTTCTACCAACTGAACTACACAGCAATAATTGTTATTTTTGGATTAAGATCCAACTGACGTGGCTGGGCTCGAACCAGCGACATCCTGATTAACAGTCAGGTGTTTCTACCAACTGAACTACACGTCAATGATTGTTACTTTTGAATTTAAGATTCAACTGCTGTGGCTGGGCTCGAACCAGCGACATCCTGATTAACAGTCAGGTGTTTCTACCAACTGAACTACACAGCAATAATTTGTTACTTTTGGATTAATGATCCAACTGACGTGGCTGGGCTCGAACCAGCGACATCCTGATTAACAGTCAGGTGTTTCTACCAACTGAACTACACGTCAATAATTTGTTTGTAGCTCTCTGCTACAAGAACTATATTATCATCTAGTGTTCGTTTTTGCAACTTGATTTTGTGATAACATATTTAATTGTTCTACTTTCGTGTTTATATGTATAAAATAACGTTAAAATATTCGTAATTTTAAATAAAAAGCCGAATAACTATGATTTTTAGTTCACACGGTGTCAGATTGTACGTGAATTTGATGAATATATAGGTGTAAATGGCTAAAATTAAGCAAAAAAACTTTTATTTTTCGGTAATTTTTTTAATATTTGTTAGCTTTTGATTGAATGTTTGTGTTTTTAATTGGAATTTTTATAAATGATATAATAAAATAAATTTAAAATAGGAGAGAATGGTATGAAAAATAGATTAGTTGCAAGTTGGATATTATTAGTATTAAGTATTATCTTATTAGTTTCAACAATTATAGAAATATTTACTGACAAATATTTGTTCCAATACATTGGGTTTTCATGTAGTGTTTCATCATGGCTTCAATCAATTCTTGGAGTTATTGTTCCAATGGTATTATTAGTTTTAATCATTAGTGCACAAAGAAACAAAAAGCAATAACTATTAACACTCCAAAGTTAGAGAATGGTTGTTTTTTGATTCCTTTTTTATAATGCCGTAAACTTTAAATTTTTCTAAAGAGTGGTAGAGTAATTATTATAAATATAATTACATAGTGAGGGATTATTGTGAGTAAAACTAATAAGATTTTGATTGGAATAGTGGTGGCTTTTCTAGTTATTATTGGATGCGGAACGGCTGGATTTATCAAAGCCAACCAACATAAAAACGTTAAAAATAATGTTAAATCACAAACTGAAAAGACTAGTAAAGCTAAGCCAGTTACTGGAAATAATGTGCTTAAAAATAATGTTGGAAATAGTTCAAGTAAAGCTAATAATGACAGTAATTTTAATAGTGAAAAATGGACAGTTCAATCAGCAAAGAACTTTTTACAGAAAGTTAACGATACTTCATCAGATGGGGCCAAAGCTGTTAGCGAAGCCAATGTTGATTATGTAGCAAGTAATGATTTATATGGTTTTCCTGGCAATAGTATTTTCTTATTTCAAGAAAATAAAAGTGGTGTTGGAGATGGCGGGGTAGTTTTAACTAAAAATAATGGCAATACTGTAACTATGGTTGAAGGTAGTGGAGCTGAAACTATGCCTGCTGTAAAAGTAGTAATTGACTCGAAAACATTTAAAGTTATGAGTAGTAGTGATATTGTTAACGGTCCAGATACAATTTATCATTATTTTGGATTGAAAAATCCAGGAGAAAATTCTAAATCTAATGACAACGATTCAGATAGTAAATCATCATCCGATGACAATTCTAGCGATAAGAATTCCGATTCAAACGACGATAAATCAAATTCTGATGATAAGTCATCTGATAAGTCGGATTCTAATGACGATAAATCTGATTCAAACAAAGATAAATCAAGCGATGATGACAACTCTGACAGTAACAATGATTCCCAAAATTCTGACACCAATAACAATAATGATGATTCAGATAATAATTAACAAAGAGAAGCGGAATGCTTCTTTTTTTGTCCTTTCAAACTGATACAATTAAGATATTAAAGTTTGGAGATGAACGCATGGATTCAAAAATGAAAAATATTCAATTCGTGGGAATTAGTGCCATCATTGGAATTTTGACCGGAATCGTAATTTCAGTTTTTCGGTTACTAATTGAAAAAGGATTGAACTATAGTTTAATGAGTTTTGCGATGATTCGGCATAATTTCAATGTATTATGGCTTGTAATCGTCGTTTTTGTCCTAGTCGGAATCACAGTTGGTTTATTGATGAAGGGTAATCCTAATATCCGTGGATCAGGAATTCCCCAAGTTGAAGCTCAACTATCTGGTAATTTAGAAATGAATTGGTTTTCGGTGTTATGGCGAAAATTCATTGCGGGTGTTTTAACTGACAGTACCGGAGTTTTCATGGGACGTGAAGGTCCTTCAATTCAACTTGGTGGAGCAGTTGGTCAAGGAGTTGCGCAAGGATTTAAGAAACATGGATCGGATCGCCGCTTATTAATTGCTACCGGTGCTGCAGCTGGTTTATCAGCGACTTTCAGTGCTCCACTTGCGGGAACTTTTTTCGTAATGGAAGGTATTTATCGTAATTTTCAACCAACTGTCTGGTTATCGGCTTTAACTGGTGCAGTTACAGCAAATTTTGTGTCGTTTAATGTCTTTGGACTAACACCAATTTTGCCCATTTTTTACAAACACGTATTTCAGCCGCTTGATTATTGGCAGCTAATTCCCTTTGGTTTGGTGTTGGGTGTGTTAGGCTATATCTATAATCAAGGATTATTAGATTTTCCCTTATGGTATGCAAAATTACGCATTATTCCGTGGTATTTTATGTGTTTGATTCCCATTCTCTTAGTGATTCCGATTGGAATTTGGTTTCCGGAAACCACTGGAGGTGGTAGCAAAATTATCATGTTGGTATCCACACATAGCTATCCCTTAAAAATGTTGGCTTTTTATTTAGTCTTACGGATTATTTTTGGCTTAGTTTCTTATGGTGCAGGAATTCCGGGGGGCTTTTTTATGCCAATCTTAGCTGCTGGAGCCTTGATTGGAGCAGTCTACGGAGCTAGTATGCATCAGCTTGGTTTAATGAATAATGCATATACCAATAATTTGTTGGTTTTTGGCATGGCCGGGTATTTTACGGCAGTTAGTAAGGCACCATTTACATCAATTATTTTGATTACTGAATTAGTTGGGAGCACCCATAACTTTATGTCACTCGCAATTGTGGTTTTGGTAGCCTATGTCACTTCAGATACGTTAGGGAGTCAGCCGATTTATCAAGCGTTAGCCGAACGACTTACTAAAATTCACAAATATTTAGATTCGAAAGAACCAACTGATTTAGTGAAAATGCCAGTTTACGAATACAGTCAGATTGCACATGAATTTGTTCGAGATGTTAAATGGCCTGGAAACTCGATGTTAGTAACCATCAAACGGGGAAATTTAACCATCATTCCGAAAGGAAAAACTAAAATTCTACCAGGCGATACTTTGTATGTATTGGCGCACAAAAATAACGTGGGCTATTTGTATGAAAAAATGCGAGAGTTAACTACTAGTGATTAAATTCAGAGGTTAATAAAATGGATATTGATGCAAAATTTCAAGATGATTTAAAATTATTAGATATGAACTATGATCAAGCTGTTCAATATTTGTTGAAAAAATACGGACCAGCTGAGCATAATTATTTTACAGAGCAATCTTATGATAAATTTCTAGCGGGAATTAATAAAACGCTGACGAAAGGTAAAGTGAGTCGCACTAAAGAAGGCTTATATTGTCATCATATTGATGAGATTCACGCTTTAAATTTAAGTAATCCCCGCTTCATTAAGTATTATCGTTATCCATATGCCTATCAGAAAAAAGAACGATTAGTTTACTGTAATCTGATTGAACATCTCATTTTACATGCCTTAATTACTTACGAAACGAAGCGTCAATTTGGTTATCCCGGCTTTCAAATTTTAGCCGTTAACGTTTTTGATTGGTATGTAAAGGGTGAAGTTCCCCGAAAAAACACCTGGAAGTTTAATACCTATACGGCAGCTTATTTACCGAAAGATTTAGTGATAAAATTAAATCCGAAATTAAATAATTTGGTTAATTTAGGGGCTACCACAACCGAAGAGTTACAACAAAAATTACAAGCAAACTAAAAAAGCAGCGTAGAATTTAAATTTTACGCTGCTTTTTTGCTACTTTAACAAATTATAATAAACTAAATCGGCTAAAAACCAAAGCTTATGGAATAGTGCGATAATAAAGTTAACTAGATGAGATTGGAATGAATAAGTAATGAGACAAAATACAAAAGTTAAAATTGCAAAAGCGTTAATTGACGAAGTTGCAATTATTCCACTATCAGAAATTAATGTTTCAAATTTGATTAATGAATCAGGAGTATCGCGGAAGTCATTTTATAATCATTTTGATGGTCTTGACTCAGTCTCGGATTACACGATTGAAATGGTTAATGATAGCTTAGATTTAGATGATTTTATGCAGATTGATAATACTGAAGAACTGGTAACGCGTGGATTTGAAATATTAACAAATGCGATTTATAAGCATCGAGACGAAATTAAAATATTATATACCAGTGATTTAAGCGGGCGTTGGATGAAATTTTTAATTACGACTTATTCCACAATTGTTAAAGAGGTCGTCTTTGCCAATTATAATAATAAGAATATTATTCCTAAGAGTGCCGCAATCACAGTGTATGTCTACACCATGATTGCTTTAATTAAGGACTGGATTACGCAACCAATTCCTGTGAAACCAGTTGTTTTCAGAAAGTATCTAGCTAAGGTATTAAAGACGGCTCCAGAAGATTTAATCTATGGACCACATCATAAATTTTAACCAAGAAAAGCCCCGCAAATTTTTTACGAGGCTTTTTTATTTACGATATTTTTTTGAAGTCTCCGACAAAATGATAACCAAAACCACGAACCGTTTTGAGATATTGCGGATGTTTCGGATCAGGTTCAATTTTATCACGCAGGTGACTGATGTGGATATCCACCATCCGCGAGGTTTGTGAGACATCATAAAGATCTCCCCAGACCCCTTCAAGTAATTGCTGACGACTTAAAACATTCGGTGAATTTTCAATTAAATAGACTAATAATTTTAATTCCTTAGGGGTCAATCCAAGGTCTTTTTCGTTTTTAAAGGCTTTATATTTTTGGCGGTCAATGACAACGTCACCAACGACATAGCTGGGTTTTTGATGTTTATCTTTATTGATGGGCTTAAGACCTAAGCGCGCATACAAATCCTGTTTCTGTTGTAACCGGGCCATTAATTCTTGAAAGTCAAACGGTGTAACAACCACGTCATCAAAGCCGGCTTTAATGACATCGATGGTTTCGTTTTTATCTTTAGCCAACATGATAATGGGGATCTGATGATGGCGTCTGATTTTGGATAATTTATCTTGATTATCTGAAAATGGGAAACTATCTAAGTCCCAAAAGAGACCAACACTTTGCTTTTGTACCATCATCCGATCAACGTGACTGATCTGATCGACAGTATCGACAAAATATTCTTGTTCGTTAAACGCCTGACTCATATTAATTGCCAACCGCAGTTTTTCCGTTACTAACGTTACGTGCTGCAAGAGATCACCCCGTGTTTTTTAATTTACACAATCTTTACACAAATCATAAATTACCTTTACAACCCAATATTATACTTAGTTTTGTAATTAAGAAAAGCAATTACTAGGAGATCGCTAATGAAATTGAAAAGATTAGTACCAGTTGGAATCGCGTGTGTCGGGCTTTTGATGCTGACCGCATGTGGTGGAAAAAATAAAGAAAATTCTGTAACGGCAGTTGGTTCAACTGCGATGCAACCGTTAATTCAAAAAGCGGGAAGTGATTATCAAGCCAAACATCCAGAAACAAACATCACAGTTCAAGGTGGTGGGTCTGGAACTGGTTTGAGCCAAGCGGAAACGGGCGCTGTTAATATCGGTGATTCAGATATCTTCGCGGAACAAAAAGAAGGAATTCACGCTGATAAGATGGTTGACCATCAAGTCGCCGTTGTGGGAATCACACCAGTTGTGAATGACGAAAATGGCGTTTCAAATTTAACTTCGAAGCAGTTATTTGAAATCTTCACTGGGAAAATTAAGAACTGGAAAGAAGTCGGTGGAAAAGATTTACCAATTATCGTAATTAACCGAGCTCAAGGAAGTGGAACCCGAGCAACGTTTGAAAAATTTGTCTTACAAGGCAAAGAAGCGGTAAAGAGTCAGGAACAAGATTCAAACGGAACAGTGAAGAAGATTGTTCAAAATACTCCCGGAACAATCAGTTACCTTTCATTACCATACTTAAATAAACAAATTAAATCAGTGAGTGTGGATGGCATTAAGGCTACTCCCGCAAACATTGAAACTAACAAATGGAAAATCTGGTCATACGAGCACATGTACACCAGCAAGAACCCAAGTGCCAAAACCAAAGCGTTTGTAAATTACTTGTTATCAGAAAAGACACAAGAAGAATTAGTGAAAACGGCTGGTTATGTCAGTGTTCACGATATGAAAGTGAAAACCGATGCTAAGGGCATTGTGACACCGAAATAGGAGAAATTACGATGAACGAAATTCAAAAGCAATTATTGCGACCCAGTAAAGCGACCAAGCAAGATCGCACTGGTAAGATTATCAGTTTAATCTGTGTCAGTTTTATCTTAGTCTTGACCGTCGCCATTATCGGATTTATCGCCATCCACGGAATGGCAACTTTTTATGAAAATCATGCTTCACTGACTGATTTCTTATTCGGGAGTAATTGGATGCCTGGTAAACTAGGTCCCGATAAACAACCACAAGTGGGAGCTTTCCCAATGATTGCGGCATCTTTTGCGGTAACGTTATTGGCAGCATTATTAGCTACACCATTTGCAATTGCCGTTGCTCTTTACATGACTGAGTTAGCGCCAAAACGAGGGGCTAAAATGTTGCAACCAGTGATTGAATTATTAGTTGGAATTCCATCAGTTGTCTACGGATTTATTGGACTAGTCGTTGTTGTTCCTGCCGTTCGGATAAGTTTTGGCGGAACTGGTTTCGGAGTGTTAGCCGGATCATTAGTCTTATTCGTGATGATTTTGCCCACGATTACTTCATTGACGATTGATAGTTTGAAACAAGTCCCAGATCATTACCGAAAAGCATCATTCGCCTTAGGAGCAACGAAATGGCAAACGATTTATAAAGTTATTTTACGTGCTGCGGCACCTGGAATTATGACTGCAATTGTCTTCGGAATGGCGCGGGCTTTTGGGGAAGCCTTAGCTGTTCAAATGGTCATTGGGAATGCCGTGTTAACACCAACTAGTTTAATCACACCAACCTCAACCTTAACGAGTCAATTAACTTCTCAAATGGGAGATACCATTATGGGAACCCTACCTAACAATGCCTTATGGTCACTAGCATTAGTGCTATTGATCATGTCAGTAATCTTTAACGTCTTAGTTAAAATTATCGGAAAACGAGGAACAATGAAATAATGAAAAATGCGCAACGTACCAATGACCTTGCCATCGTGGGCATCAAAGCCATGGTTGGTGTAGTGGTCTTAATCTTAGCCGCTTTACTTGGCTACATTTTAATTACCGGATTGCCTCATGTATCTTGGAAATTCTTAACGACGACTTCCAAAGAATTCGGAGCCGGTGGGGGAATTGCCAACCAACTTTTTAACTCAATTTATATCTTGATCATTACTTTGGTAATTTCTTGTCCGCTAGCGTTAGGAGCCGGAATCTATCTTTCTGAATTTGCCAAACCATCATTCTTAACTAGTAGTATTCGGACCACTATCGAAGTTTTGAGTTCTTTACCATCAATCGTAATTGGGTTATTCGGTTACTTAATCTTGGTCATCAAGTTCCAATTTGATTTCTCAATCATCTCAGGAGCATTTGCTTTGATGTTCGTTAACATTCCGTTGTTAACGCGAAATACCGAAGAAGCTTTACATGCGGTGCCACATTCACAACGAGAAGCTGGTTGGGCACTAGGATTATCAAAGACACGGACCATTATGAAAATTATTTTGCCAGCTGCCGTACCTGGTTTAGTAACTGGAGTGATCTTGAGTGCTGGACGCATCTTTGGAGAAGCTGCTGCGTTAATCTTTACTGCTGGTCAAAGTACACCAGTGATTAGTTACAGCGACTGGAACCCAATGAGTCCCACTAGTTTCTTAAATCCCATGCGTCCCGCTGAAACATTAGCCGTGCACATTTGGAAATTGAACACTAACGGAATTACACCAGATGCTAACCAAATTTCGAGTGGGGCATCGGCCGTCTTGATTCTTGTTATTTTAGCGATTATCATTCTCTCACGTTGGTTAGGAAACTTCCTGTACCGCAAGATGAGTGGAACCAAGTAGAAAGGAATCCAAGATGAACACATTTAGTTTAGACGATAACTACACAATTGATATTCAAGGTGACTTAGCGTTAGAAACCAAGGAAATGAATGTTTTTTATGGTAGCAAACAGGCCACTTTTAACGCTAACCTTAAATTTCCCAAACATAAAATTACCGCATTAATCGGGGCTTCTGGTTCTGGTAAGTCAACTTTTCTTCGGAGTTTAAACCGCTTGAATGATGATATTGCGAATGTAACGGGCGAGATTGAATACCAAGGTGTTGATATTAACGGCAAGAACGTGAATGTTTACGAAGTCCGTCATAATATTGGAATGGTGTTTCAACATCCGAATCCGTTTGCAAAATCAATTTACGAAAACATCGCGTTTGCACTACGTCAAAATGGAATTACTGATAATTTAGATGCTCGGGTTGAAGAAAGTTTACGCGACGCAGCGTTATGGGATGAAGTGAAAGACAAACTCAAAGAGAGTGCTTTGTCACTTTCTGGGGGACAACAACAACGACTTTGCATTGCCCGCGCGATTGCTGTCAAACCAGATATTTTATTGATGGATGAACCGACCAGTGCGTTGGATCCGATTTCCAGTCGTAAGATTGAAAATACGATGCAAAAATTAAAAGAAAAATACATGATTATTATTGTGACTCACAACATGCAACAAGCAGCACGATCAAGTGACTTTACGGCGTTCTTCCATTTAGGACATGTGATTGAATACAACAAGACGACCAAATTATTTACCAACCCGAAAATGCCAGCAACTGAAGCTTACATTTCAGGACACTTTGGCTAAAGGAGATTCTAATGACTGAAACATTAATCAAAACTAGTGATATTCGTTTGTACTATGGCGAAAAAGAAGCTTTACACGGAATTAATCTAGATTTTAAAGAACATGAAATTACTGCTTTAATCGGACCTTCTGGTTGTGGTAAATCAACTTATCTTCGTTGCTTGAATCGCATGAATGATTTAGTAAATGGCGTGACGATTACGGGAAGCTTTCTCTTAGATGGCCAAGATATCTATGGTTCAAAACAAAACGTAACAGAGCTACGTAAGAAAGTCGGAATGGTGTTTCAACAACCAAACCCATTTCCGTTTTCGGTGTATGACAATGTAGCTTATGGTTTACGGGTGCAAGGTATCAAAGATAAGAAAATCTTAGATGCTAAAGTCGAAGAAAGTCTTCGTCAAGCTGCAGTTTGGGACGAAGTGAAAGATAACTTGGATAAAAATGCGTTATCATTTTCTGGGGGACAACAACAACGAATTTGTATTGCGCGTTTGTTAGCCGTGAAACCCGAAGTGATTTTGTTGGATGAACCAACCAGTGCCTTGGATCCTATTTCTAGCGCCAAAATTGAAGAAATGTTGCTCCAAATCAAAGACCAATATACAATCATTATTGTGACTCACAGTATGCAACAAGCATCGCGAATTTCTGATAAGACAGCCTTTATGTTGAACGGAGATTTGGTAGAATATGGGAAGACAAAGAAACTTTTCTTAAATCCAGAAAAACAAGCAACCAGCGACTACTTGAACGGAAAGTTTGGATAATCCAGGGGGATATTAATTATGGTAACTACATTTGAAGATCGTTTAGCAAAATTACGTCAGAGTTTTAACGCTATGGGTGTTGACGTGAGTGAACAAATTTATCAAGCCACTAAATCATACATTGATCATGATGTGGAATTGGCGGAAAAAGTTAAGCTTGATGATGCTGAAGTGAATGACAACGAATCACACATGGAAAAACACGCGATGAATTTGATTGCGTTACAACAACCTGTTGCCACTGATTTTCGGGTCATTATGAGTTTCTTGAAAGCCGGAACAGATATGGAACGAATTGGGGATGCAGCGGTCGGAATTTCAAAGGAAACCATTCTAGCAAAAGGTAATCCGCGGATGCCTGAAATTGAAGAAGTCATTGCAAAGATGACCAAGCATATTCGCAAGATGTTGGAACAAATTCTAGGGGCTTATACAACTTTCAATGCCAATATTGCGACTGAAATTGTGCAAGAAGACCATAAAATTGACCAATACTATGCTTCAACGAGAATTGCGATTACCAAAGGAATTTTGGCTCATCCAGAAACGGCCGTTGCAGCTTCAAGTTACTTGATGGTTATTCGTTACCTTGAACGAATTGGTGATCATATCGTTAACTTGGCAGAATACTTGATTTACAGTGAAACCGGTAAGATTGTTGAACTTGGTGAAACTGATTTCCGGGAAAATTAGAACATACGAAAAGGAAGACCACAAAATGTGATCTTCCTTTTTTTTGATACAGATTTATTTAAAAATGGTTTTAATCCGGTTTGAAAGGCGTTCGAAGAACGAAGGTTCTTGAATTACTGGTGCATATTTCCCAATTTCTTTGATAAATGTTTGTTGGGCTGATTTACCCTTTGGATTTTCATACTTAAAGTAGTATCCTTCATCATTCATAAAGAAACCATCTACATCATCGTTATCGTAAATAGAAATGATATCTTGGATTTGTTGCTTTAATTTTGGTTGCAAAATAGGGGCAGCTAATTCCACCCGGTTGTCCATGTTACGGGTCATTAAGTCGGCTGAAGAAATCCAGAACGTTGTATTGTCATCATAAAAAGCATAAATCCGACTGTGTTCTAGAAGTTCGCCTACGATACTGGAAATAACGATGTTTTCCTTAGGTCCACAAATTCCGAGTTTCAAACAACAAGCACCACGGACGATTAAACGGAAAGGTACACCAACGGTAGCAGCATCATAAATTGCCGCAATTACATCCACGTCGGTTAAAGAGTTAACTTTTAGGAAAACATGACCCTTTCCGGTTTTTTGATAATAATCTTTTACGTGATGGATATCTTGAATTACCATATCTTCAATTCGGTGAGGTGAAGCAGTTAAAACTTCATATTTGGGGGGAGTGGCAATTGGTTGTTCCAAGTAGTTGAAGAAAGAAGCCAAATCCTTAACATAACTATCACTACTTGAAAAGAGACTCAAATCAACGAATTGTTGGGCAGTGGATTCGTTATAATTTCCGGTTCCAATTTGAACATAACCATGAGGATTGGCACCGTCTTCGGTTAGTACTAAACAAGTTTTACTGTGCACTTTCATGTACTTTTTCCCGAAAATAATATTACATCCAGCATCTTCTAATTCAGTTGTAACTTTAAGGTTATTAGCTTCATCAAAACGAGCCCGAAGTTCAATCATAACGGTAACTTTGATTCCTTTTTGGGCAGCTTGCTTCAATAACTCAATTACTTTAGAATGGTCAGCTACTCGGTAGATAGTTTGTTTAATCGCTACCGTTTCGGGATCGTTAATTGCAGCTTGTAAGAAGGTTAAAAACTGATTGAATGAGTCATAGGGATATTGGAGCAATAGGTCATGATGATCTAAATAAGGCAACATGGTATTGATATTTGACCATTGTTCGGGTGCAAATTTCTTATAAACTAAGTCTGGATACTTTTTGGATAATTTTTTGACAATTGCAAATAAGAAAGTTAAATCTAGTGGTCCATCAACTTCGTAAAAAGTATGTTTCTTTAAATCAAATTTCTTCATAAAACTATGCAAAAATTCTGGATTTAAGTTTTCATTTTTTTCGACGGCAAACTGAGTTACTTTTCCTTTTTCTCGATCAGAAAGGTATTGCCGTAAGTTGTTAATGGTATCCTTGTTGTTATCATCTTTTTCCACATCTAAGGAAGCGTCTAGATCACGGAGAATTCTGAACGTGATTACATCTTCAACTTTACAATCACCAAAGAAATTAGAGAGGTTATGACGAATTAAATCCTCAATAGTAATATAGGTGGGGTAAGGTTCGCTCTCAATTTTTACTAACCGTTTCAAATCAGTTGGAATTGGAACAATCCGGATTTTATGTTTTCCGTTTTTCTTAACGGAAACGCCCAAAGCCATCCGTTTATTTTTCAAAAATTGTAATCCGTAATGACCGTTATAAGTCGTGAAACTTAAGAAAGGCAAGACCCGTTCATCAAAGAACTGATTAGCTTTATCCTGTTGGCGTGAAGATAATTTTGAATATCCGGTTAAATTACAATATTGATTTTCAAGTAATTGTAAATTTAATTGTTGATAATAACCATATTGGAGTTCAAAGTTTTTTTCATTACGTTTGTGCAATTTCTTGAGAATTTCGGAATAATGCATCCCAGATTTCTTTTCAATCCCATCATCAGACACAGCTAACTGGGTTTGTAAACTAGGAACCCGCACATTGTAAAATTCATCTAAGTTATTTGCGGCAATCGCTAGAAACATTAATTTATTTAAAAATGGGGTGGTTGCTTGGTTAGCTAGTTCGATGACACGGCGATTAAAGAGTAGCCAACTTAAATCTCGATTAAAACATTTACCGTCGTATTTTGGGTCCATAGATTAGTTTCCTCCTTTAATGAAAGTTTGATAATCAATTTCGACTTGTTTGAGATAGTTATTTGCGAAGGAAACAAAGGCTTTGTTCATCCAAGGTTGACTTTGAAGGTATCCAATCACCATTGGGAAGGTTTGAGAGTGACTGTGAGCACGGGCTAAAAGACTCATACAAACGGAAACGTAGTCACAATAAGCGTTCCAATCAAGTTTATCTAGCTTAATTGAACCTTTCATATCTTTAAATTGACGAACGTAGAAACTATATTTTTTAGTATCAAAATATCCTAAGAAAACGTCAGATGAACTTTGGAGAATTCGTTGACAATCCACAATTTCTTCACCGCATGAATGGTGTTTATTAATGTATAACGTTGAGTTTTGGTAGATAGGAAGAGCTTGTTTAACTTGAAGCACAATGTAATTACCGTTGGGATCTTCTAATAGAATGAGATAGCAAAGTGTACCGACACTTCCAACCCCAACACTGTGACGAACGATATCAACGATGTTAAATTTAGCTAAAAATTGGTGGACATCACTACGAGTGTGTTTAAGATAATGTTCATATCCCTTAGCTAAACGATTGTAAGTTTTATCGCCAACATGTTTAGTTACCGGACTATTTTCGATAAAATGACGTTTATCGTCCGTAACTTCTGTATATTTTTGCACCGCATAATCTGAATTACTCCGTAGGGCTTTTTGGACCGTTTTATTGACGAGTTTAAGGTATGAATCATTAAATTCATCACGATCATCATGAATTGCATCAAAAGTTGATTCGATGTTAGGCAAAGTATTTGGCATAATGAATCGTTTCATAGCGGGTAATTCTTTCAAATGAACTAAAGCATTTAAATAAGTATTCATGACCTTTTCAAGATAAGGATTAACGTCTTTTTCAATGTCAAAACCTTGTTCTTTAGCAACTAATAGGGCACTAACTAATAAACGCTTAACGTCATATTCCCAATAACCAACGTGTGATTCATCGAAATCATTCATATCAAAAAGCAACTGGGCTTCTGCTGATCCGTAATAACCAAAGTTACCTAGATGAGCATCACCACCAATTAAAGCTTTGATTCCACTAGCGTAATGTTTGTCTAAATCATAGTTCATGATATCGACAGTTCCCCGATAAAAAGCAAAATCTGATTTTGACATCCGTTTTCTCTTTAGATGGAGTAATGGTTTGTATAAGAGTGAATTACGAACGTTCATTATTTTTTTGATGTCACGTTGTTTAGCATCAAAAGCAGAAATTTTTTCGAAAGTAGCATCAAGTCCAATGCGATTACCAGAGCTAATTAACTCACTGTAATTTTTGTTCATGATATCTACTTGATCAAATTCGTATGGAATTGTATTTTTTTTACGCATATTTTACCCCTTTGAATAACAATTTATTGCTTTAATTATAATCTTTGTTAGCAGTTAAACCTAATATATTTGTTGGAAAAAGCAAAGTATCTTTTACCATGAACTAGTTTTACAAACTTATATTAATAAGTGAGAAGTACCCTATCAATTAACTTTGATAGGGTATTTATGTTACACAAAATGTATATGAGTAACATTTTAGATATTTAGTGAATCACTTAGATTGTTTATAAATGTTGATATATCAGTACTTGTGGCGTTTTGAAGTATAGAGTTTCACATTATTTTTTCACATTTTGTATAAAAACTGTTGTACTCAATACACATTGTGTGTTATTCTCTTCTTGTAGAGATATACAAAATGTACACCTCGGAAAAGGAAAGCTCAAATAGGTGAATTAATTATGGAAGCAAACAAAAGATTTAAATTAGTTAAAACAAGACATGGATGGCTACGTGCTGCTGCTACAGCAGCTGTTGTAGGTGGTGTGTTTGCAATGGGTGGTATTAGTGCTTCTGCTGATACTACACCAGCTAATAATGCTACCCCAATTGATAATACACAACTTGTGCAACAAACTAGCACCAATAATAATCAAGTAAATGATAATAACAATGAAACAAATAGTGCACAAAATAATAACAACGCACAAATTAATGCAATGAACACTCAAGTTGCATCAGATCAAAAAGCGGTCAATGATGCCCAAAATGCAGTAAACAATGCCGATGTACAACAAAATATGTACTTACCAAGCGGTATGACCCAACAAGCACTTCAAAACAATCCTGATAGCAATCAATGGAGTACTTGGGACAATCAAGGAATCAATGATTCAAGAAATAATTATGTGACAGATAAAAAAGCAGCCGCTGAAACGGTTACCGATTACGCACACTTGACTTCTGATCAAACTGAACAAATTCAACAATACACTGGTAATTTGATTAACGATATCAGAACTCAAGCTGGAGCTCCATTAGTTAAAATTGACGGTGATGGGGTTACTCAGTTTGCCAACCAAATTCGTGCTGGATACGAAAATGACCAATGGTATGGAACTAAAGGCCATGATGTTAATGTAATTCTCAGTGCTGCAAGTAATAATGGTCTTGATAACTCAGGCCAATATTACGAAAACTACGGTTCTGGATTCCTAGCTAAATATGGAAACCAAACCATGGATGGAATTCAAAAATCAATCTATGAAATGGTTAAACAAATGATGTTTAATGATGCTCCAGAAGGCCAAGGACACACAATTTCATTAATGGGTGGAAACGCAGATGCAACTTGCGCTACCGTTGAAATGAGTACGTTTATTGATAACATGAACCAAATTCATATTATTGCAATTCCAAGCGTTACTATTTTAGATAGCACTAAATTTAATGCCAACGGTAAATACCCAACTCCTGTTGTTGATATGGCTACTTTAAACCAAACTTTAACCAATGCCCAAAGCAAATTAGCAAATGATCAAAGCGCTTTGAAAGACTTAGTTGCTAACAACCAAATTAATGAATATTCTCAAACTATCAACACTAGTCAACAAAAAGCAAACGTAGTAACTCTACAAGCACAACCAAGTACAGGAAATGTTACATTCCATTTCCACGATGCTAACGGAAACGAAATCAAAACTAATGATGGACATGCATCATTTACCTGGACTGGTGATAACGGTCAACAATGGGATTACAGTAACTGGATTCCAGAAATTAACGGTTACACATACAGTCACGCTGATCAATATGTAAACAACGCTTTAAACGGTCATGCCTTAGTTGGAAGCTATGCTGGAAACGCTAATGAAGATGTCTATCTTACTTATGACCAAGCACAACAAAGCAAGGGGACTGTGACATTCCACTTCCACGATGCTAATGGAAACGAAATTAAAACTAATGATGGACATGCATCATTTGCATGGACTGGTGATGAAGGTCAACAATGGGATTACAATAACTGGATTCCAGAAATTAACGGTTACACATACAGTCATGCTGATCAATATGTAAACAATGCTTTAAACGGTCATGCCTTAGTTGGAAGCTATGCTGGAAATGCTAACGAAGATGTCTATCTCACTTACGATCAAAACCAAGCTGCTGGTGAAGTAAGATTCCACTTCCATGATGAAAACGGAAATGAAATTAAGACTAATGATGGTCAATCTGGGTTCACTTGGACTGGCGCAACTGGTACAAACTGGGATTACACGAACTGGGTTCCAGAAATTAATGGTTATGTTTATGACCATGCTGATCAATACAACCAAGCAAATGTTAACCATAGCTTAAGTGGTACTTTCTCAGCTGAAGGTCCAACTGATGTTTACTTAACATTTAGCAAACCAACCGTTAACATTTACTATCATGATCAAAATGGAAATGAAATTTCTGCTCCAACTAAAATTGAAGGAAACGTTGGTCAAAGTTGGAATTACGAAAACTTAGTTCCTACTATTAAAGGTTATGATTACAGTCATGCCGACCAATATGTTGATGAAACTGATGGTGCTAAAACTACTCAAGTTGCATTTGACAATGATTTAAATGGGACATTTAAAAACGCAGAAGATGTTAACTTATACTTAACATACTTCCAACGTGCTTAAATATTAAAAGCTCCAATCGAATTAGATGTAAAATCTAATTTGATTGGAGCTTTTTTGTTATTGATTATGTTTGAAAATGAAATGGCTAATTACTTTAGCCATTTGATGATATGTTTCAGAATTAGGGTGTAAACGGTGATCTCCTAGAGCAGTATAGTAGTTAGTTTCAGTTAGTAATTGCGGAGCAACGTTACGCCAGTTTAAAACAGGAATATTATTTGCTTTATATATAGTAGAAAGTTTCTCTAATAGTTCCCCAAAAGTATATTGGGATAATCCGTCAACGTTGAAATTATCAATGCCGCCATCAAAACGATTGATGGGTAGAATTCCATAAATTTTAATTTTGGAATTTTCTTCTAGTATAATGTCGATATTTTTTTGTAAGATCCGACCAAGGATTTCTAAAGTTTCTTCGCGATGGGCAAAATCGTTGGTACCGTAAAAAATAGTAGCTAATTGATAATCAGCAAAGTTGTGCGATTCAACTTGATAGGATAAGTCTCGTTCGGAATGGCCACATATGGTTCCGGCGTTCACCCCAGCGTTAGTAATGCTTAATTCTGGATTTAACTGCTTTATATAGTAGGAAACGTTTTTTTCTAAGTCCTGATGACCGTCAAAACCGTTCGTGATTGAGTCACCTAACATAATTAAATGTTCTTTGTTTTTCATGATAAAGGTCCTTTATACGTATTATTTAATTTTATTGTAACTTATTTTTAAGAAATTGCTAAGGAAAGATTGCGACAAACAAATTCATCATTTATAATTGACTCAGATGATTATTTTTTGGAGGGTTTAAAGTGAGTTATAAGCGAGTAATTTTAGTGGATTTAGCTGCCTTAGGTCTTAGATCTGACAACGAGTCTGCTCAACACAATTCAGATAATGACACCATGTTGACTCATGTGCTCAACCAGTCATCGGACTTTGCATTGCCAGCATTGCATAAGTTAGGTTTCTTTAATATTTATTTCAATGATAACGAAGAAGTTAATCCTCATATTGCAGCAACTTTTGGGTTAACGAGAACGAGATGTATTGTTAATAAGCCTTGTTCTGGTTTACGTGAAATGTTTGATTGCTCTTTGAGTTATCGAGTTTCTAGTGTCTTTGAAGAAACGGCAAAGAAAACTAAATCAATTATTATTTCAAAGTTTGTTAGTTATTTATTTTCACAAGAACTAAGTGACATTTACCAAGTATGTACCGATGAAGAGGCTTTTGCTGAACTCGAACATCAATTGGGTAAAAATGATGCTGGATTCTTTTACATGCAACTTCCTCAATTACAGGAATTAGCAGAAAATGATGACTTTGATGCTTTCTCTGATGAGTTAGCAGTCGTTGACCAACATTTGACTAATATTATGAATAACTTGCGCGATGATGATTTGTTAATGGTAGTTTCGAGTCGAGTAGGGGATAATCGTTCTCGCGATGGATTCTCAACTTACAAGATTTTACCAGTCATGATGCATGATAATGCATCAACTTGTCATCATTTTACAGATGAACCTTATGTGTGTGAAGTTGGTGCAACAGTCCTTGCTGCGATGGGATTACAAGACGCGGTTATTTCGCCCAAACACAGCTTATTACCCTGCATGAAGTAACGATTTATTAATTGGTATTTTTTATATTCGAAAGGAATTTATATAATGAACACGTATTTGCTCGTTAACATTCTTGGTGTGTTGGTCTTTCTTGGAATTGCATTCCTCTGCTCAAAAGATCGTAAAAACATCAACTGGCGTTCAGTTTTAGTAGTCTTAGTAATTAACCTTGTTCTTGCATTCTTCCTTACCAACTTTAGTTGGGGACGTGATATGGTTAAAGGAGCTGCCGACGGTTTCAAGTGGTTGGTTAATGTTTCTTACACAGGAATTGCCTTTGCATTCCCTGATTGGGTTCACGTTAAACAAATGAACTTCTTTACATCAGCATTGTTACCAATCTTGATGATTGTTCCATTGTTTGATATCTTGACTTATTTTGGAATTCTTCCATTCTGTATCAAATGGATTGGTAAAGGTATGGCCTTCATTACTGGTCAACCAAAATTTGAATCATTCTACTCAGTAGAAATGATGTTCTTAGGTAACACTGAAGCAATGGCCGTTTCAAGTATTCAATTGAAACACGTTTCAAAAGAACGTCTTTTGACAATTGCTATGATGTCAATGTCATGTATTACTGCCGCAATCGTTGGGGTTTATGCTCAAATGGTTCCTGGTGAATACGTATTGACTGCTATTCCATTAAACATTTTAAACGCAATTATTATTACTAACATGCTTAACCCGGTTAAAGTTACACCTGAAGAAGATGTAATTTACGAAGTTAGCAACCCAGCCGAAGAAGCTGAAGAAGTTGTTGCTGACAAACCAGGTAAGCCAGAAAAAGAACCATTCTTCTCATTCTTGGGTGATTCAATTCTTAATGCCGGTAAATTAATCTTGATTATCTGTGCAAACGTTATTGCATTCGTTGCTTTAGCTGCCTTGATCAGTAAATTACTTGGTTTAATCAACCCATGGTTATCACTAGAACACATTCTTGGTATCGTTATGTTCCCATTCGCATGGTTAATGGGTCTTGATGTACACAATGCCTTTGAATTTGCCCAATACATGGGTACTAAGTTAATCACTAACGAATTTGTTGTTATGGGTGAAATCGCACCTAAGATTAACAACCTTCACGTATTCAACGCTCACTTCCAAGCTGAATTAACGGTCTTCCTTACATCATTTGCTAACGTAAGTACTGTTGGTATGATTATTGGATGTATGAAAGGTATCGTTGATCGTAAGAAGAACGATTACGTTGCTAAAAACATTGTTTACTTATTCCTATCTGGTATTTTAGTTTCACTAATGTCAGCCGGAATCGTTGGTATCTTTGTTTGGTAAAATCACTTTAAAGAGTAGCCCACGGGCTGCTCTTTTTTGTTATAAATATGTTAAAATTGCAGTAATAAAACAGAAATGGATGTGAATAATATGCCACTTATGCGTATCGATTTAGTAAAGGGACGTCGAACTCCTGATGAAATTAAACAAGTGATGCAAATTGCTTATGATATAACTCGTGAAACTTTTGCGGTGCCAGCCGATGATCGTTTCCAAGTAGTTACCCAACATGAACCTTACGAAATGTGTTTATTAGATGCTGGACTTGGAATTAAACGAACTGATGATGTTATTTTAATTCAAATTCTTTCTACTCCAAGAACGACTGGACAAAAGAAAGCTTATGCTAAAGCAGCTGCGGAAAGATTCCAAGCTGAAATGGGTCTTCGTCCAGAAGATTTGATGATCACCTTTGCCACTAACCATGCTGAAGACTTTAGTTTTGGTTTAGGAAAACACCAATTCCTTGATGGCGAACTCTAATGACTAAAATTTTAATGGATACTGATCCTGGAATTGATGATGCAGCTGCACTCGCCTTGGCCATCAATAATCCGGAAGTAGATTTAGAACTGGTAACGACGGTAGCCGGTAACGTTACGGTCGATAAAACGACTATCAACGCTTTGAAAATCATCAACTTTTTTGGTAAAGGTAATGAAATCCCTGTTGCAGCTGGGGCGGAACAACCATTAATCAAACCGTTTGAAGATGCTGCTCGAATTCACGGAGCATCCGGAATGCGGGGCTATGATTTTGTGGGGGATTTACCAAAACCACTACCAGAAACTGCTGTTCAAGCCATGCATCGAGTAATTATGGCAAGTGACGAACCTATGACGTTAGTTGCTACTGGTTCATACACTAACGTAGCGTTACTTTTCTCAGAATATCCAGAAGTGAAGAGTAAACTCACTCGCATTATTGCGATGGGTGGAACATTAGGTCGAGGAAATATGACTAGTGCAGCTGAGTTTAATGTCTTTACTGATCCGGATGCTGCTAAAATAATGTATCAATCTGGAGTTCCAATTGTGATGGTTGGACTTGATGTAACTATGAAAGCCTTAGTTACTCCAGAAACACTAGCTGAAATTGAAACCATGAATCGGTCAGGTAAAATGCTCCATGATTTAATTACCAGTGATGGTGACCAAAGTGAAGCGGGTGTTTCAATTCATGATGCAAACACCATTTTCTATTTGTTGCATCCCGAATTTATGACTACTAAAAAATTGTGGATTGATATTCAAACTGAAGGTCCAGCAAATGGAGAAACGGTTGCTGACATTCGTGGTGCCTATCATGATGGCAAAACGAACGCTGAAGTTTGTGTTGATATTGATGCAGAAGCCTTTAATGAATGGTTTAAAGCTGAAGTCCAAAATATGAAATAACCGAGAAAGACTAGAAAATTAATCTAGTCTTTTTTGTTCCGCAGAATATTGGCAAAGTAGTACTATTTTGGTATGCTAGATGAATGTAATTTAACCAAAGATTTGTAGGAGTTTTAAAATGACAAAAATACATTCGAAACATGGACATAAATTGCTTTATAGTATTCTAATTGCCTTAATTCTTTTAATTGCGGCATTGGCTGGCTTCTATTTAGCATCTTCAAAATCAAATAATCTTTTTGATAAGGTATCGACTAAACGTCCAAGTGCTAAAATTGCTAAGAAAGCAGATTCTAGTGACAACGAACAAGATAATACCACTACGAAAAAAGATAATACTGTGACTTCAGATGACAAAGATAATGCTACTGAAACAGACAATAAAAAAACTGAGGATAGTACAAATGCTAATGCCGGTTTAAACATATCTCAAATTAGTAACGATGATTATTCTAGTTTAGTTGGTAAATGGACGAATAATGCCGGTAAGACGATGGATGTAACCAATACAGTTGAAAGTGAACCCAATTCTAAATGGACCGTAAATAAAGGGGTTATTATTGCTGATACTGAGAGAAATGGTTATCCACAAGTTCTTACTGGTGGGTCAAGAGTTACTAATGGAACATTACAAGGGGGAATTGGTAGTTTTGATCCCTCAATTATGGTTTCCGCATTTGCACCAGTAGTATATGCTCCCAAAGGACAAAAAATTAACGATTCAGATGATTCAGATAGCAATCGAGATCGAATCATTATTGGCGGTGGACAAGCTGGATACGCTAGCCAGGCCTATTATCGAAATTAAACACAAGATTTACGAAAAGATTGGATATTTTTCCAATCTTTTTTGTTTTCTAGCTAACTAAAACCGGAATTTTTCGTTATAATGGACTATATAAGCGTAAAATTTTGAACGATTTAAAAACCAGTTAGGAGATTCAGATGACACCAGAAGAATTTAAAAAAGCTTTAGCAATGCAAGGCTTTGAGTTGTCTGACCATCAAATGCAACAATTCAAAGATTATTTTGAATTGCTAGTAGAATATAACAAAAATGTTAATTTAACTAACATTACTGAACGTGAAGATGTTTATCTCAAACATTTTTACGATTCAATTTCTCCAGCATTTTATGTATCAGATTTAAAAGACAGTAAAAGTTTAGTTGATGTTGGAGCCGGAGCAGGTTTCCCATCAATTCCTTTGAAAATTATTAATCCAGGATTAGAAGTAACCATTGTAGATTCACTTAATAAACGGATTATTTTTCTCCAAAAATTAGTGAACTTACTAGGTTTAGATGGAGTTCACTTAGTTCATGCTCGTGCAGAAGAATTTGGAGGACGTCGCTCTAAATACCGGGAAAGTTTTGATTTAGCAACAGCTCGCGCATTAGCACGATTAAGTGTGATGAGCGAACTTTGTTTACCACTCGTTAAAATTGGTGGAAAATTAATTGCTATGAAAGCAGCTAAAGCACCAGAAGAATTAGCGGATGCCACTAAAGCCATCCACGTCCTTGGCGGTGAAATTGGGGAAGACTTTGATTTCCGTTTGCCAGAAAATGATGAGGAACGGCATATTATTGTGATTGATAAAGTCCGTAAAACACCAATTAAATATCCAAGAAAACCAGGTACACCAAATAAAGAACCGATTAAATAAAAGGAGGATCCATATAATGGCACATGTTATTTCATTAGCAAACCAAAAAGGCGGAGTTGGTAAAACCACGACTGCTGTTAACTTGGGAGCTGGGCTCGCAAGCGAAGGCAAGCGCGTTTTAATCGTAGATTCTGATGCCCAAGGTAATGCAACTAGTGGTGTGGGAATTAGTAAACAAGACATTAAAAAAGACATTTATGATGTGTTAGTTAATGAAGAACCTATTCAAGATGTAATTATGCATTCTGCTAGAGAAGGCCTTGATATTGTTCCTGCTACCATTCAATTGTCTGGAGCTGAAATTGAATTAACCCCGCAAATGGCACGGGAAACACGGTTGCTTAACGCCCTTAAACAAGTTGATGATCAATATGACTTTGTGTTAATTGATTGTCCTCCTTCACTTGGTTTGATTACAATTAATGCATTCACTGCTAGTGATTCAATCTTAATTCCAGTTCAAAGTGAATACTATGCTCTTGAAGGATTGAGCCAGCTATTGAATACCGTTCAATTAGTGCAAAAACATTTTAATCCCAATCTTTATATCGAAGGGGTACTTCTAACTATGTACGATGCCCGGACTAATTTAGGGGCCCAAGTAAATGAAGAAGTCCGTAAATTCTTTAAAGAAAAAGTTTATACAAGCGTGATTCCCCGGAATGTACGCCTTTCAGAAGCTCCATCACATGGACTTCCAATTATTGATTATGATCCAAGTTCTAAAGGTGCCAAAGAGTACATGAAATTGACAAAGGAAGTGTTAGCTGCCAATGACAAATAATAGTAAGGGGCTCGGTCGCGGACTAGATGCCTTATTTGATGATAACGATATCAGTTTGAGTGATGAAGCAGTTCAAACACTTGATCTTGAAAATCTCACACCCAACCCATACCAACCACGTAAAAAGTTTGATAAACGGGCTTTAAATGATTTAACTGAATCTATTAAAGTATCTGGTGTTTTTCAACCAATTATTGTGCGTCAACCTAATAAAGAAACGAATAAGTATGAAATTTTAGCTGGCGAACGGCGTTTTCGGGCTTCTAAAGCCGCTGGAAAAGAAACCATTCCTGCAATTGTCCGTGATGCAACGGATGCGCAAATGATGGAAATTGCCGTGATGGAAAACTTACAACGTGAAGATTTGAATCCACTAGAAGAAGCCAAAGCTTACGAAATGTTGATGACCAATCTTGATATTACTCAAGTTGAAGTTTCCCGTCGTTTAGGTAAAAGTCGGCCATATATTGCCAACTACTTGCGTTTATTAAACTTACCTGCTGAAGTTAAGACCATGTTACAAAAGGGTCAACTTTCAATGGGACAAGCTCGAACTTTATTAGCTGTTAAAGATAAAAAAGAGCTAGTTAAATTAGCTAATAAAGCAGTTGAGGAAACTTTAACGGTTCGTCAATTAGAAAAATTAATTAATGCGTTAAATCCTAAAGAAGATAAAAAGAAAAAGAATACTAAAACTCGTAAGTCACCATACCTTCGCGAAGGTGAAGATAAATTACAAGATAAATTTGGGACTCGAGTTTCAATTAACGAAACTAGACCTAAATCAGGAAAGGGTAAAATTGAGATTGATTACCTATCAAACTCTGACTTAAGTCGTATCTTAGAGTTACTTGATATTCATTTAGATTAAGGAGTAATTTGATGTACGGAATTCATGATGTAGTTGAAATGAAAAAAGCGCATCCCTGCGGCACTAATCGTTGGGAAATCATTCGAATGGGCGCCGATATCAAATTAGAATGCTTAGGTTGTGGTCACGTTGTGATGATGCCTAGACGTCAATTTGAAAAACGGATGAAAAAAGTTTTAGAAAAACATACTGAAGAATAAGAAAGAGGTAATTATAAATGTCATTAACAGCCGGAATTGTAGGATTACCAAACGTTGGTAAATCTACATTATTTAATGCGATTACAAAAGCTGGAGCAGAAATGGCCAACTATCCATTTGCTACTATTGAACCAAACGTTGGAATGGTTGAAGTTCCAGATAAACGATTAGATCGTATTCAAGAACTAATTCCTGCAAAGAAAATTGTACCTACTACTTTTGAATTTACTGATATCGCCGGAATTGTTAAAGGTGCTAGTAAAGGTGAAGGACTTGGTAACAAATTCTTGGAAAATATTCGCCAAGTAGATGCCATTGTTCACGTAGTGCGTGCGTTTGAAGACGATAACATTACCCACGTTTCTAACAAAGTTGACCCAGTTTCAGATATTGAAACCATTAACTTAGAACTTAGTTTGGCTGATTTAGATGCTGTTAATAAACGACTTGCCAAAGTTGCTAAAGCAGCTAAGGGTCGTGACGAAGAAGCCAAAGCTGAATTAGAAGTTTTAGAAAAGATTCAACCGGTTCTTGAAAAAGGTGGTTCAGTTCGTGATATTGATTTTGATGAAGACGAACAAAAAATTGTTAAGAGCTTCTTCTTATTGACTTCAAAACCTGTACTTTACGTAGCTAATATTAGTGAAGATTCAATGGGTGACCCAGAATCAGATCCATTGTTCCAAGAAGTTAAGAAATTTGCTAATGACCATAATGCTGAAGCTATTGGAATTGCTGCTGAAAGTGAAGAAGAAATTGCTGAACTTGATGATGCTGATAAACAAGATTTCTTAGATGCTGCTGGTGTTGACGAACCAGGTTTGGATAAATTAATTAGAGCTGCCTACAAGTTATTAGATTTAGAAACTTTCTTCACTGCTGGTGGAAAAGAAACTAAGGCCTGGACATTCTTAAAGGGTACTAAAGCACCTCAAGCTGCCGGAATCATTCACTCTGATTTTGAACGTGGATTTATTCGTGCCGAAGTGATGTCATTTGCTGATCTAGATAAATTAGGTAGTGAACAAGCTGTTAAAGAAGCAGGTAAGCTACGTGTTGAAGGTAAGGAATATGTCATGCAAGATGGTGACATCGTTAACTTCCGCTTCAACGTATAGGAGGAAACATGAGCGAAACAGAAAACAACCAACGTAATGCGGGTGTCCAACAACATCACACTAGTGGTCGTAAAGCCACTTATGAAGAATTCGATAAATTAGGTTTAACTAAACGTAACATTGATTATTTAGTTCACTTTAAAGATGCGTTAGCTGAAACAAAGGTTCCTGCTGAACGTCAAACGGCCATTATTGAAGAAATGACCACAGAAATTTTAGCTGCTCAAAAGAAAGGCATCACTGCTAAAGGTCTTTATGGTACTGTAACTGAAAAAGTTACTAATACTGTTAATCCACCCCGTAAGCCAGCTGGTCCGATGACTAAAGAACGTTATATCATTGATGCGTCATACAACGTATTGTGGTTCTTAATTCTATTTAGTTTTATGTATGCTGCAATGTTTTGGGTTTCTCCTGCACAAGCAAAACAAGGTGGGGTAGCCGGAATTACTTGTATCATCCTTTCATCAGTAATTGCGGGAGTTGGTATGCCAGTGGTAACCCAACTCTTTGCCCCTGGTGTAAAACACAAATACAATGGACTAGTTCGTTCAATCATGATGGTTGCTTTATTCATGGTTTGGATGATGGTCTTCTATGGAACTAACATGCTTCCAGCTGGATTAAATCCAGTAGTTTCACCAATCGTAAACGTTGTAATTGGAGCTCTTGCATTAGTGGGAGTGCTTTACATGCGTACTAAATATACAATTACCAGCGGTTTGTTTGCCGGTCGTCGTTAATTCAGAAAAAGTCATTTTCTTTGGAAAATGGCTTTTTTTAATTGCTAAGTTTTTCTTATAATTACGCCATTTACTTTATTTTGCAAAATCATTTCGTTAGAATTAATGAAAAGCCAGATACAGAAAGGATTTTATATCTTATGAAAATACTAGTTGTCGATGACGATCGCGAGATTGCCCAATTATTAGAAATCTACATTAAAAACGAAGGTTACACTCCAATTGCTGCCTACAATGGTGAAGAAGCACTTTCAATGCTCCACACCAACAGTGACATTGGTTTAGTAATTCTAGATATTATGATGCCAGGAATGAGCGGAATTGAAGTTATTAACGAAATCCGTAAAGACTCACAGGTTCCCATTATTGTTTTATCAGCCAAAACTGAAGACATGGATAAAATCCAAGGATTAACTACTGGGGCAGATGATTATGTTACGAAACCATTTAATCCACTAGAGGTAATGGCTCGAGTACATTCACTACTTCGCCGTAGCCAAAATAACGTAACCAATAATGAACCTGATGTAATTGATGCTGATGGATTACAAATCAACAAGGATTCTCACGAAGTTACTACCGAAAAAGGTGTTAAAATTCAACTTACTGCCATTGAATTTGGTATCTTGTACTTGTTAGCAAGTCACCCAAATCGAGTTTTCTCTGCAGATGAAATTTTTGAACGAGTTTGGAAACAAGAAAGTGTTATCTCAGCTAAAACTGTAATGGTTCACATGAGTCACTTGCGAGATAAAATTGAAGAAGCAACTGACGGTAAAGATATTATCAAGACTGTCTGGGGTGTTGGTTACAAGATCGAAGGTTAATCTTGAAGAATAATACTGGGTTTAAACTAAAACGTAGTGAACGCCAAGAATTGTGGGTTGAAGGTATCCTAACCATGGGACTTTTAATTCTAGTCAACTTTGCCGTTGGAAACATTTTGGTTAATTTTATTCGCAATAACCAAGGTGTAACGGATGGAATTTTTATTATCAAACAATCCGTAACTTTTGGACCATTTCAACAACCACTATTGAGCTGGGAAGGCCTTTTCTGGTTTTTAATGTTAGTTTTAGATGGCTTAATTGTCTGGTGGCGCTTAGTTCGGATTTATAAACGAATTGAGATTGGACGAATTATTGATGAATTACATTATATTTCGGATGGCCATTTTGATCACAAAATTCCTTTTCATCTAACTGGTGATAATGAACGGGTGGTTAATAGTGTTAACTGTCTAGTTGATAATGTAATTAAGTCAATGGATGATGAACGACGCATTGAAAAATCAAAAGATGATTTAGTAACTAGTGTTAGTCATGATTTAAGAACGCCACTTACTTCAATTATTGGCTATTTAGGACTAGTTGAAGACCATCAATATCATTCTGAAGCTGACATTTTGAAATATTGTAAAATTGCATACGAAAAGTCACAACAAATGAAATTGTTGGTTGATCAGTTGTTTGAATATACAAAAGCCAACAATTTAAAGAAGCGAAAGCTTGAAATGAATCAAATTGATGTTAATCAATTATTGACTCAATTAGAAATTTCATTTGCCCTAGAAGCTAAGAAAAAAGGCATCAAGATTGATGTTAAGCCATTAAAGAAGAGTGTAGTAATGACAGCCAATGCTGAAATTTTAGGCCGTGTTTTTAATAATTTAATTACCAATGCCATTTCATATGGAGAAGGAGCAACTCAAATTATTTTAAAGGCGGTTGTAATTAAACAGCAGATTCAATTTACGGTTGCTAATAATGGAAAAAAGATTCCGCAAGCAATTACGGATAAAATTTTTGAAAGATTTTATCGAGAAGAGGGATCACGAAACACCAATACCGGTGGAAGTGGCTTAGGTTTGGCAATTGTTAAAGAAATTGTGCAAAATCAAGGTGGAGAGATTCACGTTACCTCAACTGACAAATTAACATCATTTATTTTCACACTTCCACTTGTTGGAAAACAAAATAATTAAGCTAATCAGATTGATTAGCTTTTTTTGTTGATTAAATTTGGCACAATTCAATAAAAATTAACCATTTTTCAAGAAATTTCAAGCAAATGGTTTTTTATTTAAGCAAGATACAATATAATTAAAGTATTGGGTATAAATTATAATTAGATATGAAGTCACTATTTGGAGGATTTCAATTGACAAAAATGGTAGCAAATCCAAAAGTTCCCGCATGGCGTCGGAACTTTGAGATTTCATTTCCGCTAGATATTAGTTACATTCCGATTGGTTTAGCTAGTGGTATTTTATTACATGCAGCAGGATTCAACTTTTTTAACACGTTTTTACTCTCACTATTAGTTTTCTCAGGGGGGGCACAATTCTTAGTTGCTTCAATGCTGACGATTAATTCACCACTACTAACGATAGTTTTAATGTTATTCTTTTTGGAATTGCGTTACGCGCTATTGGGTTCGAGTTTGTCAAAATATCTGCATGGTCAGAGTACATTGTTTACGTTTTTCTTTGCGGTTTCAATGAATGATGAAAATTATGCTGTTAACTATTTGAAGTTTTCAACTGATAAAAAATTTACAACGCGTGATGCCTTGCAAATTGAACATTGGTCATTGTTCTTCTGGACAGCGGCTAACTTGGTTGGTAGTTTATTAGGAACAGCAATTCACATTGATTTAACAGTAGTGCACTTTGCCTTAACAGCCTTATTCTTATTCATGATTGTGATGCAAGTTAAAAACTTCTTGAAGATTTTTGTTGCATTGCTAGCAGCTGGATTGGCTATTTTCTTCTTAACCCTTACTAAATCAACATTAGGTTTGGTTTGTTCTACGTTAGTGGCCTCATTTATTGGTTTCTTACTGGATAACTACTTACGTCGTCGTAGAATTAAGACCCATCATAAGAGTCGTTTGATTAAGATGTTCAAAAACCCTGCTGGAACACCTAAAGAAGATTAGGGAGGATTAAATTATGGAAATGAACGGAATGCAACACTTTCTGTTAGTTATACTTTGTTTTTTTGTAGCATTGTTACCAAGATTTATCCCGCTCTACATCTTTAGAACTCGAAAAATCCCTAAATGGTTTAACGAATGGATGGAATTTGTTCCCATTTGTTTGTTCACTTCATTGGTAATTAAAGATTTATTTATTACAAAAACTTACGATTTTACATTACAAGGACACTTACCTGAATTAATTTCTAGTGTGGTAGTTATCGCAATTGCTTTTTGGACTCGTTCAATGGCATTATCAGTTATTATCGGATTAGGTTTAGTTTTTACACTTGCAATGTTTCTATAATGATATGAAGAAAAGGTTCTAGCCATTGGTTAGAACCTTTTTATTATGGTTATTACCATAATTGATAAAACCGGGGATATGGTATAATCGAAGATAATTGTTATGTTTTAAATGTACGGGGGAAGTTTTTAATGAAAAAATGGATGTCAGGGATGATTATCCTAGTAGTTTTTATCTTAATAGGTAGTGTAGTTTTTATTAATCATGAAAGTAAAGCAAAAAAATATCATACTAACATTGAAAAAGGCCATAATGCCTTAAATAAAAAGCAATATGATAAAGCGCAAAAACATTTTAAAAATGCATTAGATACTAATCCATCATCAAATGATGCTAGTCAATTGAGTAATCAAGTTAGTAATTATATTGATGGGGAAAATGGATTAAATTCCAATGATTTTGACACTGCCAAGAATAATTTTGAAAAAGTAACTAAAATAACCAATGCTTCAGATGTTTTAGTTAACCGATCTAATGAAAAAATCAAATTAGTTAATGAAATCAATAATTCAATCAATAATTATAATCAAATTTATAGTGTGGCAGTTGCCCAACATAATGCAAAAAATTATACTGCTTCAAATGCAACATTGAATCAGATTTTAGATGATAATAAAATAAATGAAAAATATTATAGTGATATTTTAGCTAAGGCTCAAGATTTACGAAAATCCAATTTAGCAATGTTGAATTCAGATGATGAAAACGGTAATGAATCTAAAACTGCAAATAACTCTGAAGGAAATGAACAATCTAAATCAAAGAGTGATGCCAGTTCAACTGATAACAATGCTAGTACTCCAGCAACTAGTAATAATAGTACTGTAACTACTAAAAATGATGATTCACTTAATGCTTATACAAACCCAAGTGAATATCAAAATAGGTTTAATTAGGAGAAAATAATGCAAGCACACTGGAATAATTTTATTAATAACGTTCGATTGAGAAGAGCAGCAGTTTTAATGCTAATTATTGCCATCGTTTATCTTTGCCGCAACGTGATGACTACGGCACTGTTGACGTTTATTTTTACATTACTAGTTGTTAAGCTGGTGGATGCGATTCGGAAACGTGTCAAAATCCCAGTTCCAATTATTGTAATCTGCTTGTATTTGTTAATTATTGGTGCAATTACATTTGTATTCATTAATTTTTTGCCAACCATTGCTGATCAAACAGCCAAATATACTGAGCAACTGGTAACTTTCTATCAACATCCTCGTAGGATTGCTGATCCACAAGTACGCGAAGTCGTAATTAAAGTAATGCACAGCGTGAATGTGCCTAATCAAATTCAGGATGCTGTTGGATATTTATGGAGTTTCTTGTCTAGTTTAGGAACATTAAGCTTGGCGTTATTCATGTCAATGCTATTAAGTTTCTTCTTTACCCTAGAACTTGATCAAACAAAACGGTTCTCAGCCAAATTTCTAGATAGTACTTTTGGGTGGTTCTTCCAAGATTTAAAATTTTTTGGTGACATTTTCGTGCAAACCTTTGGGGTAGTATTAGAGGCACAATTCTTCATTGCTATTTGTAACACAACAATCACAACGATTTGTTTAGCCTTTATGGGGATGCCGGAGTTAGTCCTATTTTCAATTATGATTTTCTTCTTGAGCTTAGTACCAGTTGCCGGAGTGATTGTATCAATGATTCCGTTATCAATTGCAGGATATGCAGTTGGAGGAATTAATTATGTAATCTATATCGTGATTATCATTTTAGTTGTCCACGCTATTGAAGCTTATATTTTGAATCCTAAATTCATGTCAGCAAGAACTGAGCTTCCAATTTTTTACACGTTTGTTGTGTTATTAATTGGAGAACATTTCTTAGGGACGTGGGGTCTGATCGTTTCTGTTCCAATTTTTACATTTTTCTTAGATGTTTTTGGAGTTCAAAAAGTTAACGAAGTAAATAAAGATCATGAGAAAAATTCAGGTTTTGTGAGAAAATTATTAAAAAAATATGTAAAATGATGTTATGATGTAAACGTAATACTAATATAGACTTTAATTCGAAAGAGGTATAAACAATGGCTAAATTATGTTTAATCCGTCACGGACAAAGTGAATGGAACTTAGAAAACAAATTTACTGGTTGGGTTGATGTTGACCTAAGTGAAGAAGGAGTTAAGCAAGCTAAACATGCTGGTAAGTTAATTGCCGATGCAGGTCTTGAATTCGACCAAGCTTACACTTCAGTTTTAAAACGTGCCATTAAAACTTTGCACTACGCTTTAGATGAAAGTAACCAATTATGGATTCCAGAAATGAAATCATGGCGTTTAAACGAACGTCATTATGGTGCTTTACAAGGTCACAACAAAGAACGTGCTGCTGAAAAGTATGGTCCAGATCAAGTTCACATCTGGCGTCGTTCATACGATGTTCTACCTCCACTATTGAGTGCCGATGATGAAGGATCTGCAACTAAAGATCGTCGTTATGCTGATTTAGATCCACGTGCAATTCCAGCAGGTGAAAACCTTAAGACTACTTTGGAACGTGTAATTCCATTCTGGCAAGACGAAATTGCTCCTAAATTATTAGATCACAAGAACGTGATTGTTGCTGCTCATGGTAACTCATTACGTGCCTTAACTAAGTACATTGAAGGCATTTCTGATGAAGACATCATGGATGTTGAAATTGCTACTGGTGATCCAATTGTTTACGATATTGACGAAAACTTAAACATCGTAAGCAAGACTAAGCTAGACGAAAACAGATAATTAATTGAATTAAGTTTGTACTTTTAATAGTGCAGGCTTTTTTTATAGCAAATAAATAATTGTCAGATTACTTGACAATTGTTAAAATGCTCGTATAGTAATAGTTATGTTTAGAAATATATATGGGGGATTTATACATGAACAATAATCAAGCTGTTGATGCAAACGGCAAACCATACAATCGTACGATGTTTGTCCTTTTGCTTTTAGTCGGTGCATTCGTGGCCGTTTTAAATCAAACTATTTTGGCAACTGCTTTCCCTACATTAATGGATACATTCGATATTAATACTTCTACTGTCCAATGGTTAACCACTGGATTCATGATGGTAAATGGTATCTTAATTCCTGTTAGTGCATGGCTAAGTACTCGATTCAATACCAAATGGCTTTATTTAGGCGCAATGCTTATTTTTGAAATTGGTACAGTGATGGCCTTTATAGCACCATCATTTGAAGTACTTTTTGCTGGTCGATTGATTCAAGCTGTTGGGGTAGGGGTTATTATGCCGTTACTTCAAACTATTATGCTTTCAATCTTCCCTGCTGAAAATCGTGGTGCCGCCATGGGTATGGCCGGTATCGTTATTGGACTTGCTCCTGCGATTGGACCTACACTTTCAGGTTGGATCATTGATAACTATTCATGGCGTGACTTATTTGGAATGCTAATTCCAATCGCCGCTATTGTGTTAGTTCTTGGTGTTTTCTACATTAAACCAGTTCTTAAAACTACTAAATCAAAATTAGATGTCTTTTCATTAGTTCTATCTACAATTGGTTTTGGTAGTGCCTTATACGGATTCTCATCAGTTGGTTCTGACGGATGGGGTAGCAAGACTGTTATCGTTTCATTAGTAATCGGTGCAATCTTCATCGCGTTATTCGTATGGCGTCAATTAACTATGAAAGACCCATTCTTGAACCTTTCAGTATTCAAGTCTGCTGAATTCAGTATTGCAACTATGATTGCATCTGTTGTCTTCATGGCTATGATTGGGGTAGAAATGATCATTCCACTTTACCTACAAATCGTACGTGGTATGACTGCCTTCCATTCTGGTTTAACTCTATTGCCTGGTGCTATTATGATGGGTATCATGAGTCCCTTTACTGGTAAGATCTTTGATAAATATGGTGCTAAGAAATTAGCTATCGGTGGTTTATTCTTACTTTCATTGGGTACTTTCCCATTCATGTTCTTAACTAAGAACACACCAGTTCACTACATTACAATGCTTTACGTAATTCGTATGTTCGGGGTTGCTATGGCTATGATGCCTGTTACTACTTCAGGTATGAACGCATTATCAGTTAAGATGATGAGTCATGGTACTGCTGTTAATAATACGGTTCGTCAAATCTGTGGTTCAATTGCCACTGCTATCATGGTATCAATTCTTGCTAATGTAACTACTGATAACATGCCTGCAAAACACATTATGAAACTCAACCCAATCCATTACGGAAGTTTAGCAATTAATGCAACCTTAAAGGGTTATGCTGCTGCCTTTGGTATTGCCTTTGGTATCAGTTTAGTAGCCTTCTTTGCTGGATTTATGTTGAAAAAGGGCCGCGTTACTGCAGTTGAAGTAGGTAAGGGGGACGATAAATAATGATTTTTGTAATTTTAGGAATTTCTGTTTTAGCATTCTTCTTATGCTGGAATTTAATTGAAAATCAAAAAGTATCAAATGTTACTGGTATCTTCTTTGCTATTTTAGCCATTTTGTCAGTTTTGGCCATGCTTGGTAACTTTAGAAACCACATGGGTATGGAAAAACAAACAGTTGTTACAACTGAAAAAATTGCTCCCGTACAACAAATGATGATTATGAATCAACCAGTTGGAACTGATGGTACTGAACGTGCCGTAATTTATAACAAAAAGGCTGATCAAAAGAAACCAACTGTTGCTAAGCCAGCAATGGATACTAAAAATGTAATTAAAGAAAATGCCGCAAAAAATGAACTTGTAACTAAGAGTACTTATTGGGTTTACAAGAACAACTTCTATAAGGCAATGTTTAGCTTTGCGCAAAAGCATGAACTTATCAAACGGACTAAAACCTTTAACGTTAAGAGTGGTGTGCTAGTTATGACACCTGCTCAAGCTAAAGAATTTGGTGCTAAGATGAAGGCTGAAGCAAAAGCTATGCAATCAAATCCAGAAGCAATGGCAGCTGCCAAGGCTAAAGGTGCTGAATATGTTCAAGGCAAGATGATGACTGATATGCAAAAGAATCCAAACATGTCTGCTGCTCAAAAAGAAAAATTGAGTAAGAAATATGCTGCTGAATTCCAAGCACAATCAAAAGCTCAAGCAATGGCTCAACTTTCACAAAAAGTTGCTGCCGAAATGAACATTAAATAATTTGAAACAAAATAAATGGACTTCACTAATTAGTGGAGTCCATTTTTGTATGCTATTGTTTTTGTTGGATTTTTAAGACTTGTTGGTATTCATCAGTCATCCATTGAAGATATGTTTTACCTTTTGGTTGCGTTTCAGTGACGTTCACGATTGGAATATGATTTTGTTTAGCTAGTTTTACCATATTAGTAACGACTGGATCATATGATTGCGTGTTGTTAACGAAGAACGTGATTTGATGATGCTTAATTTGATTTTGAAGTTGTGATATGTCTTGAACGGAAGGATCAACTCCTTTATCAACTGAGTTAGCGAAATCAGGATCGATAACTTTGTATCCCATAGCTTGAAGGGAATAGTTAAAAACGGGTTCGCTAACGGCGACGGATGCATCATGCGAGTTTTGTTTGATTGTATTCAACAGTTTCTGGATAGGTTGCCAGTCTTTTTGATATTGTTTTGCATTGGCTTCATATTGACGCTCGTGTTTAGGATCTTGCTTTGAATACACTTGTGCTAACTTGTCTGCAAGCTTAGGCATTGTAGCTGGATTGTACCAAAGATGTTCATTACTTCCGTCTGAGGCATGAAGAAGCGTTGCTACGGTAATATTTTTGATGTGTTTGGTATTGGCACTTGCAAGAATATTATTCATCCAATCATCATAGCCAACTCCATTATCAATTACAACATTGGCTTCATTAACTTTTTTAGAATCATTAATAGTAGGCTCGAAGTCATGTGGATCGACATTTGAATTGATGATAGATTGAACTTTAACGTGGTTACCACCAACTTTTTTAGCTACATCACTATAGAAGTTTACGGAGGTTACTACGTTAATTTTATTTGGTTTAGTTTTGTTTTTGTTTGTACAGGCCGCTAGTGGGAGAACTAATAAAAGACAGACCCCAATTAGTAGACTTTTATGATGTTTTAACAACAGATAAGCTCCTTAAAAAATATTTTTGACTTTTTTGACCTTTATTGTTGACATTGTTCTTTATTCATTATATTATAGTAATCGTTCGTTAAGGACAAAAGTGATTTGCCAATAAATAAATTTTAAATTATTTTTGATTTATTGTTGACAGATTTAGTTTTAACGAGTAACATAGTTCTTGTTCTGTTACGGCAGAACTTGAGTAGATCTTTGAAAACTGAACAAGATTTTGATTACAATAAAGTGTAAGGATAATTTTTAAACTTAGTTTAGAAATTAAACAATTGCAATGTCAATTTGCGAAAAGTAATAAATAAGAGCTAGTAAAGTTCTCATTCTAAAATGAGAGTTTGATCCTGGCTCAGGACGAACGTTGGCGGCGTGCCTAATACATGCAAGTCGAACGAAGTCGCCTAATTGAAATGAGATGCTTGCATCGATTTGATTTTAGATCCGACTGAGTGGCGAACTGGTGAGTAACACGTGGGTAACCTGCCCAGAAGAAGGGGATAACACCTGGAAACAGATGCTAATACCGTATAACAACAAGAACCGCATGGTTCTTGTTTGAAAGCTGGCCTTTGTGCTAGTGCTTCTGGATGGACCCGCGGCGTATTAGCTAGTTGGTGAGATAATAGCTCACCAAGGCGATGATACGTAGCAGACCTGAGAGGGTAATCTGCCACAATGGGACTGAGACACGGCCCATACTCCTACGGGAGGCAGCAGTAGGGAATCTTCCACAATGGACGAAAGTCTGATGGAGCAACGCCGCGTGAGTGAAGAAGGGTTTCGGCTCGTAAAACTCTGTTGTTAGAGAAGAACGGCCGTGAGAGTAACTGCTCACGGTGTGACGGTATCTAACCAGAAAGTCACGGCTAACTACGTGCCAGCAGCCGCGGTAATACGTAGGTGGCAAACGTTGTCCGGATTTATTGGGCGTAAAGGGAGCGCAGGCGGTTTATTAAGTCTGATGTGAAAGCCTTCGGCTTAACCGGAGAAGTGCATCGGAAACTGATAAACTTGAGTGCAGAAAAGGATAGCGGAACTTCATGTGTAGCGGTGAAATGCGTAGATATATGAAGGAACACCAGTGGCGAAGGCGGCTATCTGGTCTGTAACTGACGCTGAGGCTCGAAAGCATGGGTAGCAAACAGGATTAGATACCCTGGTAGTCCATGCCGTAAACGATGAATGCTAGGTGTTGGGAGGTTTCCGCCTCTCAGTGCCGGAGCTAACGCATTAAGCATTCCGCCTGGGGAGTACGACCGCAAGGTTGAAACTCAAAGGAATTGACGGGGACCCGCACAAGCGGTGGAGCATGTGGTTTAATTCGATGCTACGCGAAGAACCTTACCAGGACTTGACATCTTCTGCCAATCTAAGAGATTAGACGTTCCCTTCGGGGACAGAATGACAGGTGGTGCATGGTTGTCGTCAGCTCGTGTCGTGAGATGTTGGGTTAAGTCCCGCAACGAGCGCAACCCTTGTCTTTAGTTGCCAGCATTAAGTTGGGCACTCTAGAGAGACTGCCGGTGATAAACCGGAGGAAGGTGGGGACGACGTCAAATCATCATGCCCCTTATGTCCTGGGCTACACACGTGCTACAATGGGCGATACAACGAGTTGCGAAACCGCGAGGTCAAGCTAATCTCTTAAAGTCGTTCTCAGTTCGGATTGCAGTCTGCAACTCGACTGCATGAAGTTGGAATCGCTAGTAATCGTGGATCAGCATGCCACGGTGAATACGTTCCCGGGTCTTGTACACACCGCCCGTCACACCATGAGAGTTTGTAACACCCAAAGTCGGTTGGATAACCTTTTAGGAGTCCGCCGCCTAAGGTGGGACAGATGATTAGGGTGAAGTCGTAACAAGGTAGCCGTAGGAGAACCTGCGGCTGGATCACCTCCTTTCTAAGGAATAATTCGGAACCTTACATTAATCAAAATCTTATTCAGTTTTGAGAGTTTCTACTCTCTTAATTAAATATTCATAGTATTCGCTTTTTGGGCCTATAGCTCAGCTGGTTTAGAGCGCACGCCTGATAAGCGTGAGGTCGGTGGTTCGAGTCCACTTAGGCCCATACCGAAAAGTCGGTTTTGAATATTATGGGGAATTAGCTCAGCTGGGAGAGCACCTGCTTTGCAAGCAGGGGGTCAGCGGTTCGATCCCGCTATTCTCCATTGGCACGTTAGTGTCATTGATTTTGTTCTTTGAAAACTAGATAATATTATTTTCTGTAATAATTATATTTTTATATAATTGAACCGAGAAATAACCATTGTGTTATTTTTGAGTTTTTTAATTAGTTTTAATCGCTAAAACTCAATATAATTTATAATCCGTAGGATTATAGGTTAAGTTAATAAGGGCGCATGGTGAATGCCTTGGTACTAGGAGCCGATGAAGGACGCAACTAACTGCGATAAGCTTCGGGGAGCTGTACGTAAGCTTTGATCCGGAGATTTCCGAATGAGGAAACTCGACCAGTGTAATGGCTGGTCATTGCATAGTGAATACATAGCTATGCAAAGGCAGACGAGGGGAACTGAAACATCTAAGTACCCTCAGGAATATAAAGAAATTTCGATTCCCTAAGTAGCGGCGAGCGAACGGGGAATAGCCCAAACCGAACCCTTGTGGTTCGGGGTTGTAGGACTGAACATTTGAGTTACAAAAGTATTTGATAGTTGAATTAGCTGGGAAGCTAAGCCAAAGAGAGTGATAGCCTCGTAAGCGAAATCAAATACCCTCAGTTCAGGATCCTGAGTACGGCGACACACGTGAAACGTCGTCGGAATCTGGGAGGACCATCTCCCAAGGCTAAATACTACCTAGTGACCGATAGTGAACCAGTACCGTGAGGGAAAGGTGAAAAGCACCCCGGAAGGGGAGTGAAATAGTTCCTGCAACCATGTGCCTACAAGCAGTCAGAGTCCGTTAATGGATGATGGCGTGCCTTTTGTAGAATGAACCGGCGAGTTACAGTTGCATGCAAGGTTAAGCCGAAAAAGCGGAGCCGTAGCGAAAGCGAGTCTTAATAGGGCGTCTTAGTATGTTGCCGTAGACCCGAAACCAGGTGATCTACCCATGTCCAGGATGAAAGTGCGGTAATACGCACCGGAGGTCCGAACCCGTGTACGTTGAAAAGTGCTGGGATGAGGTGTGGGTAGCGGTGAAATTCCAAACGAACTTGGAGATAGCTGGTTCTCTCCGAAATAGCTTTAGGGCTAGCCTCGGAATAAGAATCATGGAGGTAGAGCCACTGTTTGAGCAAGGGGTCCATCTAGGATTACTAAGTTCAGATAAACTCCGAATACCATTGATTTATGTCCGGGAGTCAGACTATGAGTGATAAGATCCATAGTCGAAAGGGGAACAGCCCAGACCGCCAGTTAAGGTCCCTAAATATATGCTAAGTGGAAAAGGAAGTGGAGTTGCATAGACAACTAGGATGTTGGCTCAGAAGCAGCCACCATTTAAAGAGTGCGTAATAGCTCACTAGTCGAGTGATTCTGCGCCGAAAATTTACCGGGGCTAAGCATATTACCGAGACTGCGGACGCAACTATGTTGCGTGATAGGAGAGCGTTCTAAGGGCAATGAAGGTAGACCGTAAGGACTGCTGGAGCGCTTAGAAGTGAGAATGCCGGTATGAGTAGCGAAAGATCAGTGAGAATCTGATCCACCGTATGACTAAGGTTTCCTGGGGAAGGCTCGTCCACCCAGGGTTAGTCGGGACCTAAGCCGAGGCTGAGAAGCGTAGGCGATGGATAACAGGTTGAGATTCCTGTACTAGTTAATTATGTTTGAACAACGGAGGGACGCAGTAGGCTAAGATATGCGCACTGTTGGATATGTGCGTTTAAATTGTAAGTCAGTTTGAGAGTCAAATGCTTTCAAGCGGGTTGACAAGCAATGATGAGGATCGAAATTTAAGTAGAGAAGTATCTGACGTCACACTGCCGAGAAAAGCTTCTAGTTAGTAATTAATTACCCGTACCGCAAACCGACACAGGTAGTCGAGGAGAGTATCCTCAGGTGAGCGAGAGAACTATTGTTAAGGAACTCGGCAAAATGACCCCGTAACTTCGGAAGAAGGGGTGCTGACCGCAAGGTCAGCCGCAGTGAAAAGACTCAAACGACTGTTTATCAAAAACACAGGTTTATGCAAAATCGTAAGATGAAGTATATGGGCTGACGCCTGCCCGGTGCTGGAAGGTTAAGTGGAAGTGTTAGCTTCGGCGAAGCACCGAAATGAAGCCCCAGTAAACGGCGGCCGTAACTATAACGGTCCTAAGGTAGCGAAATTCCTTGTCGGGTAAGTTCCGACCCGCACGAAAGGCGTAACGATTTGAGTACTGTCTCAACGATAGACTCGGTGAAATTAAGATACCTGTGAAGAAGCAGGTTACCCGCGACAGGACGGAAAGACCCCATGGAGCTTTACTGTAGCTTGATATTGGGTGTTTACATAACTTGTACAGGATAGGTAGGAGCCATAGAAGCCGGGACGCTAGTCTCGGTGGAGGCGTTAGTGGGATACTACCCTTGTTATGTGAACACTCTAACCCTGCGCACTGATCGTGCGCGGAGACAGTGTCTGGTTGGCAGTTTGACTGGGGCGGTCGCCTCCTAAATAGTAACGGAGGCGCTCAAAGGTTTGCTTAGAATGGTTGGAAATCATTCCTAAAGTGTAAAGGCAAAAGCAAGCTTGACTGCGAGACATACAGGTCGAGCAGGGACGAAAGTCGGACTTAGTGATCCGGTGGTACCGTATGGAAGGGCCATCGCTCAACGGATAAAAGCTACCCTGGGGATAACAGGCTTATCTCCCCCAAGAGTTCACATCGACGGGGAGGTTTGGCACCTCGATGTCGGCTCATCGCATCCTGGGGCTGTAGTTGGTCCCAAGGGTTGGGCTGTTCGCCCATTAAAGCGGTACGCGAGCTGGGTTCAGAACGTCGTGAGACAGTTCGGTCCCTATCCGTCGCGGGCGCAGGAAATTTGAGAGGAGCTGTCCCTAGTACGAGAGGACCGGGATGGACATACCGCTGGTGTATCAGTTGCGCCGCCAGGCGCATTGCTGAGTAGCTATGTATGGATGAGATAAACGCTGAAAGCATCTAAGTGTGAAACTCGCCTCAAGATGAGATTTCCCATTCCTTTATGGAAGTAAGACCCCTGAAAGATGATCAGGTAGATAGGTTAGAAGTGGAAGCGTAGTGATACGTGAAGCGGACTAATACTAATCGGTCGAGGACTTAACCAAGTATTTATATTATAGATACAATGGAAAATATCGGAAGAAAATAATATTGTCTAGTTTTGAGAGAACGAAGTTCTTTCAAAAAAATAGTGTGGTGGCGATAGCCTGAAGGATACACCTGTTCCCATGCCGAACACAGAAGCTAAGCTTCAGCACGCCAAAAGTAGTTGGGGGATCGCCCCCTGCGAGGATAGGACGTTGCCACGCAAGCAAAAAAAGACTTTAGCATTTAGCTAAGGTCTTTTTTGTTGTTCATAATCTAGAATAGATATGATAAAATTAATTTGCCGCTTTAGCTCAATAGGTAGAGCACTTCCATGGTAAGGAAAAGATTCAGGGTTCAAATCCCCGAAGCGGCTTAATCGTAAAAAACGAATGTGTATAAAATCACAATCAATACTGCTATAATATTCATGATAGTTAATAATTAATTGGAGGAATAGTAGTATGTTAAAAGATTTTAAAGAGTTCATTTCTAAGGGAAACGTAGTAGATATGGCCGTTGGTGTTATCATTGGAGCTGCATTTACTTCAATTGTCACTTCTTTAGTAAAAAATCTAATTAATCCTTTGATTGGGATTTTCTTAGGAAAAGTGGATCTTTCTAATTTAGTAGTTAAAGTAGGGTCAGCTACATTTAGATATGGGTCATTTATCAATTCAGTAATTAACTTTTTAATCATTGCATTTGTGGTATTTTTAATTGTTAAAATTTTGACTAAATATCATGTGATTGCAGAGAAAAAAGCTAAAGTAAGTAGTACCGATAAATATCTTGAAGAAATTGTTACTTTATTGAAAAAAGATCAAAAATAAAAAGTTGAGAATTATTTCTCAACTTTTTTTATTTCAATTAAATGCTTTTTGATGGCTTTTTCTGGGATTAAAGGGCTAATGGTTTGATTACTAATTAATGTGAGTGAATGCATAGCTCTCGTCATAATTGTATATAAAATTCCTAAACTATGTTCATTAGGATAATTTTCTGCGGAAATATCCCAACCAATAATATCATCAAATTCCATTCCTTTAGCTAGATACACTGGTAAAATAATAACTTTTTTATCAATTGTACGGGCTGAATCTGAAACTAATAGGGGATCAAAATCTTTACGTAATTTGCGATATAATAATTCAGCTTCTTGCCGATTTTTAGTGATAATTGCGACTGAATCTTTGAGTTTTAGTTTATCTGTAATAATTTGTTTAAGTCGGTTGATGCTAGCATTTTCATCTGGTTCAACGTACATCATTGGTTTTTCCCCATCCCGATTAAAAGCTTCAATGTGTTCACCATCAGGTAACAACGAACTAGCAAAAGTAGTGATAGGATAGGTTGAACGATATGAACGGTTTAAATGAATCAAACGAGCATGTTTCACGGGAATAGCGTCATTTAATTTTTTTAGGAGCTGTGTAGCCGCTTCGACATCTTTAAAAATAGCTTGCTCACTATCACCAATTAAATTAAACTTAGCGTTCTTGAAAATTAATTTCAAATACATAATTTCTGCAATGGAGTAATCTTGAACTTCATCAATAAATAGGTATTTAATGTTATTATTTTTATTTTCACCCGTGAATTTATCACGAAGATATAACATTGGGGCGGCATCATCTAAGCGAACTTGATGAAACTCAAATTGGTGTTTGAACTGAGCAATGTCAGCATTCCAATCAAGTGATTTAATATCATCAGGCAACTTAACGTTCGCTAAAAAATCAGTGTATTGCGTAAAGGGATCCCAAAAACTGTTGTTATAAATGGCATCATAGACAATTCGCAAATGTTCTTGGGCAATTTGATAAGCAATGTAATCATGCTCTGCATCAAAATTTTCAAAGTCAGATGGTTTCTTATCAATTAAATAATTATGATATTCTTCATCAGATAACGAATCCATACGGTCTAACACCCAATCATCATGGATATCTGCTTGAATGCGATGCTTTAAAGTTTTAATTAAAGTGTTTTTAGTTTTTAGTAATTTATCAGCTAACTGTAAGTTTGGATTTAGACTACTATAAATTTTTTGAATATCTTCTTTTGCAAAAAAGACATTTCCTTGAAAATAAATATCAGTAAAGACAATTTGATCACCTGAAAGATGATTCAAATAATCATCAATTTGATTAATAAATTGCTTACTACCTTTTAAATCATGAATTTGTGTATTAGCCGTATGATCTTCAAAACGACTGAATAAAGTCTGAACTTTAATCCCTTCAAAACGTTGTGAGAAGAATTCTGCTAACGTAACTTGACGCATATTTCGCTCACCTAAACTAGGTAAAACGTCTTTGATATAGTTTGAGAATAAGAGGTTAGGTGAGAATAAGATAATTTGACTGGCATTTAAGTCATCCCGGCTGTGATAAAGCAAAAAGGCAATTCGTTGTAATAAAGCCGAAGTTTTTCCAGATCCAGCGACCCCTTGAACTACTAATAAATCACTCTTAGTGTCACGAATGATATCATTTTGTTCTCGTTGAATGGTAGCAACAATATTGCGCAATTGATCAGAACTTTTAGCATTCAATTCTTTTTGTAATAGTTCATCACCAACTGTTTCATTGGTATCGAACATATTGATAATCTGACCATCTTTAATTTGAAATTGCCGTTTTTTCAATAAATCAGTGTTCTGGACACCATTTGGCGTATCATAGCTAACTTTACCTAACGTTCCGTTGTAATAAATACTAGAAATAGGAGCGCGCCAATCATGAATTAAAAATTCACCAGTAGTATCGTCTAACAAAGAAGCCGTCCCAATGTACAATTGATCAATATCGGGATAACCTTCATCTTTAATATCAATTCGGCCAAAGTAAGGTGAATGTTTCAATTCTTTGAAAGTGCGTAGTTGACGTTTAACGATATTTTCATCCTCAACAACTTTGTTAACTAAAGTTCTTTGTTGTTGTAAATCAGCCTTAGTTTCAATTCGGTCATCAGCTTCTAAATAGTTAACGGAAGTATTGATACCGTAGTTCTTTTGAACTTGTTGGGCTTCAGCTTCTGCATCTGCCACATCTTGTTTAGTTTTACTGATTTTTTGGTTCAATAAATCAGAAATAAACGTTACTCGTTGTTGTTCTTTTTTTTCATCTTGCTTGTCCAAAATAACTACTCCTCGTTTATAAGTCGGTCATAAGTTTAGTTGGAAAAAGCCGTGCTGTCAATTTGTTTGAACTTTGACATTTACAACCAAAACCCCTAAAATTAAACTAAAGTTTAGTAGTTGAGTCACCTTAACAGAGAGGTCAGATTTGCTGAAAATGACCAGACAAGACGAAATGGGTTAATGGTTAACAACCTTATAGTTATTAGTGGCATTTTAACGAATGCAAATTAGGTGGTACCACGTTTCGGCGTCCTATTGATTTTTATCAATGGGCGCTTTTTTGATAGAAAGGAATATTATTATGACTAAAAAACCAATTATCTTAACTGGAGATCGTCCTACAGGTAAATTACATATTGGACACTTCGTCGGTTCATTACAAAACCGAGTTAAATTACAAAATACTGGAGATTACGAACCATTCATCATGATTGCTGATATGCAAGCTTTGACTGACAATGCACGTGATCCTGAAAAAATCCGTAACAGTCTTTTCCAAGTTGCTTTAGATTACTTGGCTGTCGGAATTGATCCAACTAAATCAACAATTTTTGTGCAATCACAAATTCCCGCTTTAAACGAATTAACCATGATTTACATGAATTTAGTTTCTGTTGCACGTTTGGAAAGAAATCCAACTGTTAAACACGAAATCCAACAAAAGAGTTTCAAAGAAAGTGTTCCAGCCGGATTCCTAACTTACCCAGTCTCACAAGCAGCTGATATTACCGCTTTTAAAGCCACTGTTGTGCCCGTTGGTGATGATCAAGAACCAATGTTGGAACAAACCCGTGAAATCGTCCGTAGCTTTAACAGTGCATACCATACAGATGTATTAGTTGAACCAAAAGGATACTTCCCACCAAAGGGTGAAGGTCGGATTCCTGGTTTAGATGGTAACGCTAAAATGAGTAAATCATTAAACAACTGTATTTATTTATCAGATGATGCTGAAACAGTAAAGAAAAAAGTTATGTCAATGTACACTGATCCAAACCATATTCACGTTGAAGATCCTGGTAAAGTTGAAGGAAACGTGGTCTTCACTTACTTAGATATCTTTGCGGATGACAAAGCTAAAGTCCAAGAACTCAAAGATCAATACACTCGTGGTGGTCTTGGAGATGTTAAAATTAAATTATACTTAAACGAAGTATTACAAAATATTTTGACTCCAATTCGTGAACGTCGCGAAAAATTTGAACAAGATCCTGCTAAGGTTTACAAGATTTTAGAAGAAGGTAGTAAAAAGGCTAACAAAGTTGCAGAACAAACTTTACAAGAAGCACGGGACGCAATGGGAATTAATTACTTTAACTAGTCTAGCCCGCTAGTAGAGGAGATTCGGATGGAAAATTTTGTCATCATTGATATCGGTTCGAACTCGGTACGAATGGCCGTGTATCAAATTAATGCGGATGGAACCTACCATGAAGTAAAACGAATGAAGAATGATGCCCGTTTATCAGAAGGTATGGGTTCAAAAAACATTTTGCAATTTTCAGCAATGAAGCGAACAATTGCTGCTTTGAAACATTTTAAATTAGAATATAGTCGTTTAGAGAATGTAACAGTTCGTGCAATTGCAACAGCTGCAGTACGGCAAGCACAAAATCAACAAGATTTCCTCAATAGTATTAAAGAAGAATTAGGCTTAGATGTCCATGTGTTGACAGGAAATACAGAAGCTTATTATGACTATGAGGGTGTTGTTGAGCGTGTTAGCATTAAAGATTATGTTCTGATGGATATCGGTGGTGCTAGCGTTGAAATCGTGCATGTGCGGAATAAAAAAGCAATCAACTACGTTAGTATTCCAACTGGTGCTGTTAAAATGACGGAACGATTTAATTTAAGTGATGAAATTACAGCTGCTAATTTATTTGCAGCGCAACAATTCATTATTGAGATGTATAGTAAAATTGGCTGGCTAAATCATCCCGTACATTATCCAATTGTTTTAATTGGAGGAGCTGCCAGAACTTTAGCACGCATTAATCGCCGCCATCAACATTTTAAACATGTTGATCGAATTCAAGATTACCAACTAACGAGAAAACAAATTAATCACACGATGAGAATCTTTCTCAATGACAATTTAAAACAGCGGCAACAAATTAACGGTCTTGAAAGTGATCGGGCTGATGTAATTGTGGGTGGATTAATTAATCTAACTTCTGTAATGGACTTTATTGATTCCAAACGCGTAATTTTCTCTGATGGAGGAGTTCGTGAAGGAGTCGTTAACGAATACGTAGAACAACAACATTAGTTAAGAAATGGAGTTAAGCAAATGACAAACCTTAGTGGCTTTTTTCGCAAACCATATCAAGAACGTCTTAATTTAGTAGCTGAATATGCTAACTTAACTGAAGCTGAATTAACTACCATTAATAATGCTTTTCAATCAGTTGGAAGTGAACTAATTGAAAATTATTTGACTGATTATGGCCTTCCAGAAGGAATTGCAACTAATTTTCAAGTTAATGGTAAAGATTACCTAATTCCGATGGTTACTGAGGAACCCTCAGTAATTGCTGCTGCAAGTAACGGTGCAAAAATGTTACGAGATGGTGGAGGAATTACTGCCACAGCTGAAAGTCGAGTTTTAACTGGTGAAATTATTTTAAAAACTGATAATGTTCTTGGAGTTCAAGATTGGTTTGAAAAAAATAAAGATAAATTAATTGAAATTGCCTTAAAAGCGCATCCAAGTATTACGCAATATGGTGGGATTCGTGACATCAAATACAATATGATTGACGAAGAACACGTTTCTTTTGAATTATTTGTTGATGTTGGAGATGCCATGGGTGCTAACACTATGAATTCAATGTTAGAAGCCGCAGCAAAAAACATTGAAATTAATCTAGGGCAAGAAGTATTGATGAGTATTCTTTCTAACTATGGTGATTATAATATTGTAATTGCTAAAGGAATGGTTCCGTTTGATGCGTTGCAACGTGCTGATCTCACTGGTGAAGCCGTGGCCCGTAAAATTGAAGAAGCATCTCATGTAGCTAATATTTATCCTAAACGGGCTGCAACGCATAATAAAGGTATCATGAATGGAATTGATGCTGTGGTAGTTGCTACCGGAAATGATTGGCGGGCAGTTGAAGCCGCTACTCATTCCTATGCTGCTCGCAAGGGTTCTTATAAAGGGCTTACGAAATGGCGTGTGACTGATAATGGTCTCGAGGGAATGATTAAGCTTCCAATTCCAACTGGTACAATTGGGGGAGCAACCCATTTACTACCCATGAGTAAGATTAACTATCAAATTCTTGGAATCACTGGTGCCATTGAAATGATGGAAGTACTAGCTGGAGTTGGTTTGGCCCAAAACTTAGCGGCTTTGAAAGCATTGGTCACAGATGGAATTCAACGTGGTCACATGCGGTTACAACTTAAATCATTAGCAATGACAGCTGGTGCTAAAAAAGATGAAATTAAACGAGTAGTAACTAGATTAGCAGAGTTACCGGATGCTGCTCAAAATCTAGAAAATGCTACTAGAATTTTAGATGAAATTAAAGGAGCAAACTAAATTGGCAGAAGAATTAAAATTAGGTCCTAAAGCCCAAAGTTTATTGAACGCTGTATCCCGTTTCTTTGACGGAGATGTTCAAGTCCAATTTATTGGTAACTTAAAATCAGGTTATGTAAAACATGACCAAGCGCAAATTATGCAAGATGGTAAAAATTTGTTTGTCCAAATTAATGACCAAACAGAACCAGATTTTATTGCAACTCATGAATTGTTGCATTTATTAATGACTTTACGTGGTTTTCCGCAAGTCTACTTTCCTTTAACTACTGACGATGATGCATTAGACGAACAACTTCGGTTTATCGGAACGGAATTATTTGATGTAATTGCTCATTTTGTCGTTTACTCTGAACAACGAAAACATGGATTGGTAACTCCTCAAGTAGAGCAAGAATACATTAAAGGAGTTCGACAAACTATTACACCTGAACAAGGAAAAGTTGATCCAGAAATGATTCTCCGAGTTGTAACTGTTTTGGATGCAATGGTTTTCTTTGGCGATAAATTTGCTGATAATGACGCCGTTTTTGTGCAAAACTTTCCGATTGCAACTGAAGCAGCTAAACGACTCTATAAAATTATTACCGAAAAACCAACCGATAGTCCATTTTCATTCCGTCGCAATGTCGTTAAATTATTCAAGGCTTTTGATGCTCAGCTAAAAGGCTGGAATTTGCCAGAACTTCATTTAACTGATTTTGCCATGGTGACATCTGTGTTTTCAGAACGTCAACTTGGGTTAAAAGTTAGCCAAGTCTTTAAACTTTACCATTCCCAACTTAAAAACAAAGCCACTTTAACGCGTGCGTACATTGGTTTTGCTTCAGCTGATGATCAAAACTCATTTATTTTAGCTGGACCAACCGACGACAAACAAGCGGAAGCGTTTATTCAAACTGCCTATGCTAAGACAGTGAAAGATTTATTTGATGAATTGAAAATTCCTTACTTGATTAGATAAACGAGGCTACTCATGGAAATGAATGAATTACAAAAAATGTTTGATGAGGCAAATCAAATTGTATTTTTAACTGGAGCAGGAGTTTCTACGCCGTCTGGTATTCCAGATTATCGCTCCAAAGGTGGTTTATACACTACTGATGATACGGATAAGCCAGCCGAATATTATTTAAGTCATGATTGTTTAGTCAACGAACCAGACGTTTTTTATCATTACGTAATGAATAATATGTATTATCCAGATGCTAAACCCAACGTAATTCATGACAAACAAGCTGAGTTAACGAGATTAAATCGAGCTGCGATTGTGACTCAAAATGTTGATGGGTTATATCAACAAGCCGATGCCCATCATTTATCTGAATTCCATGGCAATCTTTATGATATTTACTGTCAAAAATGTGGCAAACACGTTGATTACCAAACCTATGCTAAATCAATGTACCACCAAAATTGTGGTGGCATTTTACGGCCTAACATTGTGTTATATGGTGAAGGAATCAACGAAGAAACGGTTATGCATAGTATTCAAGCTGTCCAATCAGCAGATTTAATTGTGATTGTGGGAACTTCGATGCGCGTTTATCCTTTTGCGGGATTACTTGATTATCGTCAAACTGGTGCTAGGGTTCTAGTGATTAATCAAGAAGAATTAAATTTACCTGTTCCGTTTATTATGCAAAAAATGGATGCTGTGAAATTTTTTACAGATTTAAGAGTTTAATTATGATTAAAGTGGGCTTAACTACTTGGACAGACCATCCATTTTTAGCAGATAACCAAAAAGCAAAAATTACGCTTCCAGAATATAGTGATTATTTTTCGATTGTGGAAGTAGATAGTCCATTCTATGCCATTCCTAAGATTGAATGGGTTAAAAAATGGCTAGCAGAAGTTCCCCATGATTTTCAGTTTATTGTTAAGGCTAATTCTGCAATGACGAAAACACCAATGGGAAAGCAACCAGAGGACTTATCAGAGGGAGAATTACAGCAACTATTTGTTAAATTTAGAACCGTTTTTCAACCGATGCTTGATAGCCATCAATTGGCATCATTTTTATTTCAATTTCCACCATCATTTCCCTGTAATCAAGTAAATGTCCAATATTTACGCCAGATTAGAAAGTGGATGGGAAACGCGCCGATATCATTTGAGTTTCGGAATGCTTCCTGGCTAAGTGAAAAACTTAGTAAAAAAACGGATGCGTTTCTTACCGAGCTAAAAATAACGGAAGTGATTGTTGATGAACCACATAATTTATCCAATGGTTTGCCATTTCATCCAGTGATAACTAATCAGCAGTTAGTGTATGTCCGTCTTCATGGACATAATGAGGTTGATTGGGCGAAGGGAACCCGGGAAAGATATCGCTACCGTTATCAGAAAGCCGAATTAGAAGAAATTGCACAAAAAATTACAACTCTAGCTCAATCAGCTAAAGAAGTAGTAGTGATTTTTAATAATAATACTGGTAAAGATGCTGCTGAAAATGCGATGATGATGAAACAAATTCTGCATTTAAAAGCAAATAACTTAGCTACAACGCAGTTAGACTTGTTCCAATGACATCGGTTCCTACTGCCGAGTAGTTACGGAATGTAGTATAATAACATTATTAATAAAACGAAAAAGGAGAAGCAACATGGCAGATCAAAAACCAACATTTTATGTTACGACACCAATTTACTACCCATCTGGTAGATTACACATTGGTAACTCCTACACAACTGTAGCAGCTGATGCAGTTGCCCGTTATCGTCGTGAATCTGGTTATGATGTATTTTATTTAACTGGAACAGATGAACACGGTTTGAAAATTGAACAAAAGGCAGAAAAATTAGGCGTTCAACCACAACAATACGTGGATAAAATGGCCAAACAAATCAAAGATTTATGGGCTGAATTAGATATTTCTAATGACGATTTCATCAGAACTACTGATGACCGTCACGTCCAAGCTGTCCAAAAAATCTTCCAACAATTATTAGATCAAGGTGATATTTATCTTGGAACTTATGCTGGTTGGTACTCAGTTTCTGATGAAGAATACTTTACTGAATCACAATTAGAAGAAGTTTATCATGATGACCAAGGAAACGTAACTGGGGGAATTGCACCTACTGGTAACGAAGTTCAATTGGTTAACGAAGAATGTTATTTCTTTAAGATGAGCAAGTATGCTGATTGGTTGATGGATTACTACAAGGCACATCCAGATTTCATTCAACCCAGTTCACGAATGAATGAAATGATTAATAACTTCTTGAAACCAGGTCTTGAAGATTTAGCTGTTTCAAGAACCACTTTCTCATGGGGTGTACCAGTTTCATCTAATCCAAAACACGTAGTTTATGTTTGGATTGATGCCTTAACTAACTACATCACTGCATTAGGTTATGACAGCAAAGATGACTCACTCTTTAAGAAATTCTGGCCTGCTAACTTACAAATGATTGGAAAAGAAATTGTTCGTTTCCACTGTATTTACTGGCCAATTATTCTTCATGCATTAGGCTTACCATTACCAGAAGAAATTTATGGACATGGTTGGATTACTATGAAAGACGGTAAAATGTCTAAATCTAAAGGTAATGCTATTTACCCAGAAGATTTAATTGCGCGTTATGGTCTTGATGCAACTCGTTACTACTTATTAAAGGCTGTTCCATTTGCAGGTGACGGTGTATTTACTCCTGAAGATTTTGTTAACCGTGTAAACTTCGACTTAGCTAATGATTTAGGTAACTTATTAAACCGGACAGTTGCAATGATCAACAAGTATGAAGGTGGAGTTACACCAGACTACACTGATACAACAGATGATCCAAGTCTTGAATTACAAAAGATGGCTGCAGATGTTACTGAAGAATATAAGCATTTAATGGACACCGTTCATTTATCTGATGCTCTTTCAGAAGTTTGGAAATTAATTTCTCAAACTAACAAATACATCGATCAAACTGAACCATGGGTCCTTGCTAAAAAACAAGCTGATGATGAAGCTAGTGCTAAACAATTAGCGAATGTCATGGCACATTTAGCTGCTAGCCTTCGTTTGATTGCGATTTTAATCAGCCCTGCAATGCCAAATGCAGCCTTTGAAATCATGAACCAACTTGGTTTAGATGCTGGATTATTCGATATCAAGAACGCTAAAATTAGTGACTTTGTTGGTGGCCGTAAAGTTGTTGAAAACGGACAACCAATTTTCCCACGGGTTGATGTGGAAGAAGAAGTTGCTTACATTAAGGGCAAAATGACCGTTAATGAAAAGGCTAAGGGTCGTGCTGCGATGAAACAAGCTGACGAAAAGAAGGCTGAAGAAAAAGCTGGGGTAACTACGCTTAAAAACCTTAAAGAAAACATGGAATTTCCTGATTTCGAAAAGGTTGAACTTCGGGTAGCTGAAATTAAGTCAGTTGGTAAAATTGAAAAAGCTGATAAATTATTGAAGTTCAAATTAGATGCTGGTGATGAAGGCGAACGTCAAATCGTTTCCGGAATTGCTAAATGGTATCCTGATTTTGAAAAATTAGTCGGTAAAAAAGTAATTATTGTTGCTAACTTAAAACCAATCAAACTTCGTTGCGAATTAAGCCAAGGAATGATTCTTTCAATTGAAAAGAAAAACGGTGACATTCAAGTTGTAACTGTTGATCCATCACTTGAAAATGGTAGTGATTTAGCATAATCAATTAGGTTTCACTAAGTAAAATTGGTGAAACTTTTTTGCTTATTAGGAGGTAAGTCTAAAATGAAAATTTTTGATTCTCATACCCATTTAAACGGAGAACAATTTGATGGTCATGTTAAAGAATATTTTGATCATGCCAAAAAATTAGGGGTAGTGAAAGTTGCTAACGTTGGTTCTAACTATGATTTAAATCAACGTGCGATTGAATTAGCTCATGAATATGATGATATGTATGCTATTGTTGGTTGGCATCCAGAAGATTCCATTCATTACGATGCAGCTGCTGAAACTAAGTTAGAAGAACAACTAGCTGATGATAAGGTAGTTGCTTTAGGTGAAATTGGAATGGACTTTTTCCAAAAGACATCACCAAAGGATGTTCAAGAACGAGTTTTACGGCGTCAAATTGAAATTGCCAAAAATATGCATATCCCAATTTCAGTGCATAATCGAGAAGCTTTTGAAGATACGTACCGAATTTTAAAAGATGAACACATCGAAGAAGTCGGGGGAATTATTCATAGTTTTAACGGTGACGTAGAATGGATGAAAAAATTCTTAGATCTCGGAATGAATCTTTCTTATAGTGGAGTAGCTACTTTTAAAAAGACCAAAGAAATTCATGAAGCTGCCAAACAAACACCGATGGATCGAATTTTAGTGGAAACTGATGCACCATACTTAGCCCCAGAACCTTTGCGTGGACATCAAAATGAACCAGCGTATACTTTATATACATTAGAAGCAATTGCTAGATATAAAGATATGAATCCTGATGAGTTAGCTAAAGCGACTTATGCTAATACAATGAGAATTTTTGGATTGGATAAATAAATGAAACGAATTAAAGAAGTTATTGTAGTTGAAGGAAAAGACGATACTAAAAGAATTCAACGAGCAGTTGATGCTGATACCATTGAAACTCGTGGTTCAGCCATCGACGATGAAACCTTAGAATTAATTGATCGATTAGCACAGACACGAGGGATTATTGTCTTTACTGATCCAGATTTTTCTGGGGAAAAAATCAGACGAATTATTTCTGATGAAATTCCTGAAGCCAAACATGCTTTTTTGAAAAAGAAGGATGCAGTTCCTGATAATCCTAAGGGTTCATTAGGGGTAGAACATGCAAGTCCAGACGCAATTCGGGAAGCATTAAGTGAGGTCTATACGGAAAGCGATGATAATCCTGAGGTAATTAGTCAACAAGAATTAATTGATGCTAATTTAATGGGAAGTCATGATGCCAAAGAACGCCGACTAGAATTAGGGGAACTTTTACATCTTGGATATGTAAATGCGAAACAACTTCAACGGCGTTTGCGGATGTTTGGGATTACTCGTGAAGAATTTGAAGCAGCTTTGAAACAACTAGATTAGGAGAAAATCAATGAACGAAACTCCAGAAATTGGAAGTAGAACCAGAACCCTTGCTATTTTAAATGAATACCATTTAAGCGCTAAGAAGAGTCTAGGTCAAAACTTTTTAGACGACTTAAACGTTCTTCATGGGATTGCGGAAGCAGCTGAAGTTACTGAAGCTGATGATGTAATTGAAATCGGGCCCGGAATTGGGGCTTTGACAGAACAACTTGCTCGCCGAGCTCATCAAGTTGTCGCTTTTGAAATTGATGATAATTTATTACCAGTTTTAGATGAAACGTTATTCCAGTACAATAACGTAACTATTTTGCATCAGGACTTTTTGAAGGCCAATTTACCAAAAGTAATTGCTGAAAATTTTGATGGGGAACATAATTTAAAGATTGTGGCTAATTTGCCATATTACATTACCAAACCAATTTTGATGAGTATTCTTAAAGGAAATGTTCCTTATACTAATTTGGTATTCATGATGCAACGTGAAGTAGCTGATCGGCTTTGTGCTAAGCCAGATTCTCATGACTATGGTTCATTGAGTGTAATTACCCAATATTTAGATGACGTTGAAATTGCGATTGAAGTTTCACATAAATCATTTATTCCCGCACCTAAAGTTGATTCAGCCGTGGTTAAATTAGTGCCACGTAAAAATCGTAAAGTCGAAGCTTATGACCAAAAAGCTTTCTTTGGATTTGTCCACGGGGCCTTTATGCATCGTCGGAAGACCATTTGGAACAATTTACAAGGCGTTTTTGGAAAACAACCAGAAATTAAAGAACAAGTTGAAACTGTTTTAGAACATTTAAACATTAAGAAAACCATCCGTCCTCAAAGCTTAACGGTTGATCAATTTGTACAAATGGCCAATGCTTTTCACGAACAAGGACTATTAAAATAAAAATATTAACATTATAACTTTACAATGTGTATAAAAAAGCGTATAATTCAAACTTGAGGTGATTTGTATGAATTTACCAGATATCAAGAGTTGGATTAAAGACCATCTTGGCAGTAACATAAGGGTTATTGAACAAGCGGGCAGAAAACGTACTAACGAATACGAAGGAACACTTGCAGAAGTTTTCCCAGCTGTATTCATTGTTGATTTGTCATCAGATGACGAGCCTGCACATGCTTCTTTTACATATTCAAAAGTATTAACAGAAGACATTCAGGTTACGTTTATCGAAGGTTAATGTTAATATTGAAAAAGACTATATAGTCTTTTTTTTTCGCAAAAATTTTGGATAATCCAAAGGAGTAGCACATGAACGACTTGATTTTAGAAACCCATGATTTATGGGAAGATTTTTCTGAAAAGAAAGTTCTCAATAACTTAAGCTTTAAATTAAAACGCGGTACGTTTCTTAGTATTGTTGGTGAAAACGGAGTAGGAAAAACTACTTTAATTAGAATAATTTTAGGTCAATTGAAGCCAACTCACGGTTCAGTTGAATTTTTTCCGAGTCGTAAGGCGATTAAAATCGGATATGTTCCTCAATTTAGAAATATTGATGATGAGTATCCTTTATCCGTTAAAAATTTTGTTGGATTAAATTTTAGTGGCTATAAATTACCTTGGTTAAATCATGAAGAAAAACAACGGCTTAATGAAGTTTTACAACAAACTAATTTAATTAAAATTGAAAATGAACCATTAGGACGCACTTCTGGTGGGGAAAAACAACGGGCATATTTAGCCCAAGCGTTAGTTAATCATCCGGATTTACTGATTTTAGATGAATCAACTGCAAGTCTTGATCCTGTGGCTAAAGAAGATTTATTGGAACTAGTAAAACAATTAAATCAAACTACTGGAGTAACTGTAATTTCAGTTACTCATGATATTCCGTTAGCTAAACAATATTCAACAGAGTTCCTATTATTAAAGCCAGATGGTTACGAATGTGGACCCATTAATGAGTTAAACATTTCTGATTATCAAGGAGGTCAAGAGCATGTTTAGTTTTGAATTTATGCGGAATGCCTATATTGCCAGTACCATTATTGCGATTGTCTGTGGGTTCATCGGGGTGTTCGTGGTTTCCCGGAATATGCCATTTTTGACCCATACTTTGTCAGAAATTGGTTTTGCGGGGGCTGCTTTCGGAATGTTCGTTGGTTTGAGTCCGTTAGATGGAATGTTAATTTTTACGATTATTAGTTCGGTTTTAGTTGGTAAAATGGGATCAAAGGCCTCACGCCGGGAAGATTCGATTAGTGCAGTTTCTGGTTTATTTATTGGACTAGGGGTCTTATTCCTCGCTCTATCAAATAAAAGTGCTAGTTATGCTACAAATATCTTATTCGGTAGTGTGGTAGGTATTAGTGCTGCAGATGTGCAACAAATGGTAGTTTTATCAATCATTGTCTTAGTAGTGCTACTGGTTATTTACCGTAATTTAAAATTCGATTCTTTTGATCCAATTGGTGCTAAAGCACAACACGTTAACAGTAGTTTAATGTCAATTATTTTCTTAATCTTGTTAGCATTGAGTGTCTCAGTTGCCGCACAGATTGTTGGATCATTGTTAATCTTTATTTTATTAACTTTACCAGCTGCTAGTGCCAAATACTTTGCCCATTCTGTTAGTAAGATGATTGCCTGTGCAATTGGGTTTGGATTAATTGGAGTATGGCTTGGTCTTTATTTAGGTTATGTAACCAATTGGCCAGTTAGTTTCTTCATTGCTACGATTGAATGTATCATTTATTTTGGGGCCTTAACCTTTAATCATTATCAAGAAAAATCTTAACATTAGTATTTTAAAAGCCTAAGTTGGAAAACTTAGGCTTTTTTTGATAAAATTTAGTAAATGTCGATAAAAAACCGAACGTTTGTGTTAAAATGCTTGTTGTGTGTAAATAGATTAATGAGGTGAAAAAATGAAAATTAAACGTAGTGAACGATTAGTAGATATGACAGATTACATGTTAAACCGTCCCCATACTTTAATTCCATTGACTTTCTTTGCAAAACGTTACGATTCAGCTAAATCATCAATTAGTGAAGATTTAACTATTTTGAAACGTACTTTCCAAGATCGTGGAATTGGTTTGGTAGAAACTGTTCCTGGAGCAGCTGGTGGTGCTAAATATATCCCATACATTCTTAAAGAAGATGCTAACAAATTTATGGATGAAGTGATTGAAATTTTAAATAATTCTCAACGCCAACTTCCTGGTGGATATGTATATATGTCAGATATCCTTGGTGATCCTTCTAAATTACGCTTCTTAGGTCGCATTATCGCAACTCAATACTTAAATCAACAAGTTGATGCAGTGCTTACTGTTGCAACCCGTGGTGTTCCAATTGCTCAAGCAGCATCACAATACTTAAATGTTCCGCTTGTTATTGCTCGTCATGACAGTAACATCACTGAAGGTTCAACTGTGAATGTTAACTACATGTCTGGTTCAAGCAAAAAAATCAAACGAATGACTATTTCAAAACGTAGCCTTGATGAAGGCTCAAACGTGCTTATCGTGGATGATTTTATCCATGGTGGTGGTACCATTAATGGTCTTTCATCATTGATTAAAGAATTTGACTGTAACCTAGTTGGTAGCACTTTCTTCGCTGAAGGTGTCAATGACAAAACTAAAAACTTCGGAGATTATACTTCATTAGTTAAGATGGAAAACACAGCTGATGATGGCATGATTATCACTAAGGGTAATTATGACGAAAAAATCTTTGGTAGTGCCAAATAGGAGACTGACATGAGTGAAAAAAATACGATTATTTTAGCTGCCGGTAAAGGTACTAGAATGAAGTCAAAATTATATAAAGTTTTGCATCGAATTTGTGGAAAATCAATGGTTGACCACGTTTTAACTCAAGTTTCAAAGTTAAACATGGATAACATTGTGACCGTTGTTGGTTTCGGTGCTGAAGATGTTGAAAAAGAACTCGGTAACCGGACTAAGTATGTGGTCCAAGACCAACAAAATGGTACTGGTGACGCTGTAATGCGTGCCGAAGATTTACTAAAAGATTCTGAAGGGACTACTTTAGTAATTAGTGGGGATACTCCATTATTTACTGCAGAAACTTTAGAAAAGCTTTTCGCTTATCATAACGAAAAACATGCTGCCGCTACCATCCTTACTTCAATCGCACCTGATCCAACTGGATATGGTCGGATTGTGAGAAATGCCGATGGCCGCGTGGCTAAAATCGTAGAACAAAAAGACGCTAATGCGGATGAACGTGCGATTGATGAAATTAACACTGGTGTTTATGTGTTTGATAATCAAAAATTATTCAAAGCGCTTCACGAAACTACTAATGACAATGCCCAAGGTGAATACTACCTTACTGATGCCATTGAAATTTTGAAAAACGCTGGCGATATTGTTGATGCATACGTTATGGATGATTTTGACGAATCAATGGGTGTAAATAACCGAGTTGCTCAAGCAGCAGCTACTAAGGTTATGCAACGCCGTATTAATGAATACCACATGAACAATGGGGTAACCATCATTAATCCCGATGATACTTACATTGATGTTGATATTGAAATTGGATCAGATACTATCATCGAACCTGGTGTGCAGTTACAAAATCATACTAAGATTGGTCGCGACTGTGTGATTGGTGCTCATTCAAAAATCACTGGTAGTACAATTCATGATAACGTCACCGTGACATCTTCAACTATTGAAGATTCAGAAATGATGGATGGTTCAAACATTGGACCTAACAGTCACTTGCGTCCACAATCAATCATTGGCAAACACGTTCACATTGGTAACTTCTGTGAAGTTAAGAAAGCTACCATTGGTGAAGGTACAAAGATTGGTCATTTAACTTACGTTGGTAATGCTACTTTAGGGAAAGACATTAACGTTGGTTGTGGTGTGATTTTTGCTAATTACGATGGTAAAAACAAACACGAAACTAAAGTTGGCGATGATGTCTTTATTGGTAGTAACGCAAACTTGATTGCACCACTTGAAATTGCTGATCATACCTTTATCGCAGCTGGTTCAACTATTACTGATGATATTAACCAATATGATATGGCAATTGCTCGTGAACGCCAAACTAACAAGCCAGGATATTATCACAAATTACCATTTAATGGTGCTGACTAGTTATATTTGCCGAAATAACTTTTGCATAATATAATTAAGCTATCAAAGTAAAAAACGCAACGGGGGAAATTATGGTAACAAAAGCTCAAGATTCAAATTTGAAAATTTTTTCATTGGATTCTAACCGTCCATTAGCTGAAAAAGTTGCTAAACACATGGGTGTTCCTTTGGGTAAAGTAAACGTTGATCATTTCAGTGATGGCGAAATTAAAATTAACATTGAAGAAAGTGTTCGTGGTGATAATGTTTACATTATCCAATCAACCTCTGCTCCAGTTAATGATAATTTAATGGAATTATTAATTATGGTTGACGCTCTTAGAAGAGCCAGTGCAGCTACAATTAACGTTGTGATTCCTTATTACGGTTACGCACGTCAAGATCGTAAAGCTCGTTCACGTGAACCAATTACTGCCAAATTAGTAGCAGATATGTTACAAAATGACGGAATTACACGTGTTGTAGCACTTGATCTGCATGCGGCTCAAATTCAAGGGTTCTTCGATGTTCCAGTTGACCATTTAATGGGTGCACCATTATTGGCTGATTATTTCATTACTAATGGTCTTGATAAAGACGTAGTTGTTGTTTCACCTGATCATGGTGGTGTAGCTCGTGCTCGTGCTTTAGCTGAATTCTTAGGTGCACCAATTGCCATTATTGATAAACGTCGTCCTAAAGCTAACGTTGCTAAGATTATGAACATTATTGGTGATGTAAAAGGTAAACGTTGTATTATGATTGATGACATGATTGATACAGCTGGAACTATTACTAAAGGTGCACAAGCCTTAATTGATGCTGGTGCTAAAGAAGTTTACGCTTGTTGTACTCATCCAGTTCTTTCTGGTCCTGCTATCCAACGTTTAGATGATTCTCCAATCAAACAAGTGGTAGTTACTGATTCAATTCAATTACCAGAAGAAAAGAAAATTGCTAAAATTAAGCAAATTTCAATTGCTCCATTAATCGGTGATGCCATTCTTAGAATTGACCAAAACCGTCCCGTTAGTCCATTATTCAATTCCCGTTTTGATTATGAAACTGACCAAATTAAACCTGATAAAAAGAACTAATAAAATAAAAATTGTCGCTGATTTCAGCGGCTTTTTTTGTGGAATAGAATAGGTGGATAACGAATGAATGCATTAAGCAAAACGTTTAGCATTAAAAATAATTTACGTGATATTAAAGAATTCAAATTTAAAACCAAGATATTGTTAATTAGTAGTCTAATAATTACATTTGTGACTTTTGTTATAAGTAAGGAATTTAGTAATTGGATTGGTTGGGTTTCGTTAGTTGCTAGTGTTTTTAGTTTAATCAATTTAATGTTATGTGATGAGGGTAAAATTACCAATTATGGTTGGGGATTAGCTGAATCAACTTTATTTTTGTTGATTGATTTAGAAAATCGTTTGATTGGTGATTTTGCGACGAATATCTATTATTTAATTACGCAATTTATGGGAATTTTTTTGTGGGATAAACAAATTGAGCAGCAAAAGCAACAAGCAGTAATTAAGCCACGCAAACTAACTAAATTACAAATCGGTTTAATTGTGATTGGAATTCTAATGATTTATGGAATTGTGTTGTATTTCAGTAAAACTTTCCATGGAACGCAAATTTATTTGGATGCCACACTGTTACCTTTAAGTATTATTGGAATGCTTTTGATGATGGGTGGTTACCGTTCTCAATGGTTGGTTTGGATTGCTTGGGATGTAGTATCATTAATTATCTGGTATAACCAATTTAAGGCATTTAGTCCAGCTTCAGCATCAATGTTTGCCTTAGAAATTATGAAGCTTGCAAACGGATGTTATGGGGCTTATATGTGGTTTGTGGAAAATGAAAAAGTAGCAAAATAAAAGAAGTTTGAACTCAAAATGAGCTCAAACTTCTTTTTGGTTATTTAAATTTATTTGTTATTCACAAATTTGTTGATTGCAAATGCCACTCCATCTTCAGAGTTAGGCTTAGTTACAAATTGGGCGATATCTTTATTTTCTTGAATTCCGTTACCCATGGCAACTCCAAGACCAGCGTATTCAATCATACTGTGATCGTTACCTTGATCACCAATGGCCATAACATTATCTCTAGTTAAACCAAGTTTTTCAGCAAGATTCTTCAAAGCAGTACCTTTACCGGCCTTAGTATTCACAAATTCCAAGAAGATTGGCATACTACGAACTACGTGCATCCGGTTTTGAATGGACTTAGGAAGGTTATCTTGGGCGTATTGAATTTTTTCTGGTTCATCAACGTACATCATCTTGATAATATCATCTTCACGAGTAACCTCTTCAGGAGTACGGAAGTGAATTGGTAATCGAACTAAGCTAGCTTCAAAAGTAGTATATGGACTAATGTTACGGTTAGTAGCAATAATTTCATTTAAAGTTTCAATTTGGAAATGAACACCCATTTCACGGGACATCATTTCGATTTGTAAGAAGTCTTCGTAGTGGATTCCAACTTTTGAAATTAACTTACCAGAAACTGTTTCAGTAACTGAACCATTAAAGGCAATGGCATATTGAGCATCACCCTCAATACCAAGTGGTTTAAGGTATGGACGAATTCCGGAAAGGGGACGACCAGAACAAAGCACAACTTTAATCCCTTTAGCTGAAGCGGTCTTTACAGCATCAATGGTTGCTTGCGCTAATTCGTTTTTTTCGTTTAATAAAGTACCATCAATATCAATGGCAATTAATTTAATATCCATCATTAATTCTCCTTGGGATCTATAATTGTGTCGTTTTTAATGTATCTTTGAAAATTATCGTATATTGGCTTGAATAATTCAACATTATCGTCAGTTTGTAACATTTCTTTGGGAAAGAAGAAACGACTATCACCGACGTCTTTCCCAGTAATTGTGCGAACTAACAAACTGGCCTGGGATAATTCAACTAAACTGCCATCTTTTTGCATTAATTCAATTTGGGCATTATGATGTTCACTTTTGGGATCGTAAACATCATAAGGTTGGTTATAACTATTATCTGTGGCTGTATAGTACTCAGGATTAAAACCAGCATCCTCAATCAATTTCGATAATTCTGGTAATAAATCTTTAGTTTTATCCGTGTAAATGGCAGATTTAAAAGGTTTCCGGTTAACAAAGCGGTCCGCTAAATCAGCTAAGATTTTGTCAGGTGCATCGCGCCAGGTAGAGAAGTAAGTATTTAATACCCCATCATCTAATCTGAGGTAATCTTTCAAGTCAGTTTCTGGATTAAAAGTTCCCTCTAAAAATGGCATTAAGAGGGTAGGATTAAAATGTTCTAAGCCATCCGTAGTTTCGGCAAGTTCTTTAGCTCGCAATAATAAATGAGCTAAGATAACTTCAATCGAACGTGAAGTTGGGTGAAAATAGACTTGTAGGTACATTTGAAAACGCGATACGATATAATATTCAATTGCGTGAAGTCCGCTCATTTTAAAACAAATACCGTCTTTATAAGGACGCATAACTTGCAAAATCCGATCTAAGTCAAATTTACCATATTGGGCGCCTGTGAAATATGAATCCCGTAATAAATAATCCATTCGATCGGCATCACATTGACTAGAAATCATTTGGACCACTTGTTGGTTATCATAAGTTTTGTTGATAACACTAGCCACCCGGTTAGGAAAGTCAGGTCCTACTTTACTAAGAACTTGATTAACTTCTGTTTCAGGATTAGTAATAATGGCCTGCGTAATTTGCTCGTGGTTGGTATGAAAAATATGTTCAAATGTATGTGAATAGGCCCCGTGTCCAATATCATGGAGTAAGCCAGCACATTCTGCGACAATTCGTTCTGAATCGTCCCAGAGTCCGTCTCCTGGAGTTTTACTAGGATAGTTACGTTGGAACTGGTTACAAATCCGACGTACAATTTCATAAACGCCTAAAGAATGGGTAAAACGAGTATGTTCGGCTCCCGGAAATGTTTGTGAAGTTGTACCAAGTTGGTGAATCCGACGTAATCGTTGAAATTCAGTGGTGTTAATTAAGTCCATAATAATTTGATCTTGAATATATACGTGGCTTAACACTGGATCACGAATTACTTTTTCTTGGTCTAATGGTGTTGAATAATATCCCATTTCGAGCCTCCTGCTGAGTGTTTACCTATATTATAGCGTAAATCCTTAGGCTACGTCAGTTTAGACGGATATGAGTGCATTTTAAGATAAATGGCGGTAAAATTAGAATGACAGTGAGGTAATAATTATGGAAAATGAAAAGAAATATCAAGATATTCATGTTGTAGTTGATACAAAAATTACCCAAGATGGGGAAACTGAAAGTCATCATTTTGCAGAAACTGGACAATTAGCTGAAATTAATAACGTGATGTACATCCGTTATGTTGAACATTTTCAAGGTCAAGAGACACCAGTAACCTTCAAGATTAGTGGGGAACATCATGTTCGTTTAACCCGTAAAGCAGCTAATGATTTAATGTTAGAATTTGTGGAAGGCGAAAAAACGAAGAATCATTACCAAACTCCTTACGGTAAAATGACCATTGGTGCTTTAGCTAAAAAAGTTGATGTTGATGCTACGCACAAAGAGCTTGAAGGCAATATCAACGTTGATTACGAACTCTATACTAATGACGAAAAAGTCGGAGACTATCAGATTAAATTGCATTTTAATCGATAAGTTAGTATCATAAGGTATAACGGAAAAAACCAGAAAGGCGTGTTTGATTTGGAACTTAAAAAATTAGATAATGTAGAAAAAAGCGAATTATCAATGATTGAAGTAGCACATGCAATTCTTGCTGATGAAGGTAAGACTATGCAATTTGCTGATTTAGTTAATGCAATTCAAAAATATACCGGATTCAGTGATGATGAAATCAAATCAAAACTAGTTAACTTTTACAGCGATTTAAACGTTGATGGTAGTTTTATTTCATTAGGTGATAATGTTTGGGGATTACGTACATGGTACCCATACGAATCAGTTGATGAAGCTACTGTTGGTGAAGCTGATGATGAACCAAAAACTAAGAAACGTCACAAGATTAACGCATTCTTAGCTGATGCATCTGACGAAGATGATGTTATTGATTACGATAACGATGATCCTGAAGATGATGATGTTGTAGATTACGACAATGATGATCCCGAAGACGACGACTTCAAAGACGATATTGACGATGTTGATAACGACGATGACGAAGACTTAGGTGACGGTGAAGAATAAAAATTCTTGACTATTAGTCGAATTTCGACTATCATCTTTCTTGGGCACTTTACAGAGATGTAAAGGCAATCGAGTTAAAAAGCTCCCCGTTCTCAGAATGGGGAGCTTTTTTTGTTTTTGTTGTTAAAGTATTTTTGATAGGAGTATTTATTATGACCAAATATATTTTTGTCACAGGTGGGGTAGTTTCTTCACTTGGAAAAGGAATTGTGTCTGCATCTTTAGGTAGACTTTTGAAAAACCGTGGATTGAAAGTAACAATTCAAAAATTTGATCCATACATTAACGTTGATCCAGGAACTATGAACCCATACCAACATGGTGAAGTTTTTGTTACTGATGATGGTACTGAAGCTGATCTTGATTTAGGTCATTACGAAAGATTTATTGACAACGATTTAAATAAATACTCAAACGTAACTACTGGTAAGATTTATAAAGAAGTTCTTGAAAAAGAACGTCATGGTGATTACCTTGGTGCTACTGTACAAGTGATTCCACATATCACTGGGATGATCAAGGAAAAAATGAAACGTGCTGCTAAGACTACTGATTCAGACATTATCATTACTGAAATTGGTGGTACTGTTGGTGATATTGAATCACTACCATTCTTAGAAGCAATTCGTGAAATGCGTAAAGATGAAGGTGTGGATAATACTTACTACATTCACACTACTTTGATTCCTTACATTAAAGCAGCCGGTGAAATGAAGACTAAACCTACCCAACACTCTGTTAAAGAATTACGTAGTGTTGGTATTCAACCAGACATGCTTGTTCTTCGTGCTGAAAAACCAGTTACTGAAGCAATGAAACAAAAAATGGCTATGTTCTGTGATGTAAACGAAAAGAGTATCATTGAATCACTTGATGCTCCTAACCTTTACCAAATTCCACTTAGTTTCCAAAAACAAGGCATGGATACTCAAGTACTTGATCACTTCGGTATCAAAGCACCTAAAGCTGACATGTCAGAATGGAAAGCAATGGAAGAACATATTCGTCATCTTTCAGGCGACGTTAATATCGCTTTAGTTGGTAAATACGTTAAGTTAAAAGATGCTTATATTTCAGTTGACGAATCATTACGTCATGCGGGTTATGCTGCGGATGCTAATGTGCACATCACTAACATTGATGCTGAAGACATTAACGATGATAACGTAGCTGATAAGCTTAAAGGATTTGATGGAATTATCATCCCTGGTGGTTTTGGTAGTCGTGGAATTGAAGGGATGGTTACTTCAATTCGTTACGCTCGTGAAAATGATATTCCATTCTTCGGTATTTGTTTAGGTATGCAAGTTACTACTATTGAATATGCACGTGATGTTTTAGGTTGGAAAGACGCTAACTCAACTGAATTTGTTCACGATACTAAACATAACGTGATTGATTTAATGGCTGACCAAAACGACGTTACTAGCATGGGTGGAACCCAACGTTTAGGTGCTTACCCAGCTAAGTTGAAACCAGGTACTGCTACTGCAGCTGCTTACGACAACAAGAAAGAAATTTCAGAACGTCATCGTCACCGTTACGAATTTAACAACAAATTTAGAAAAGAATTAGAAGATGCCGGATTAGTTATTTCTGGTACTTCTCCTGATGATCGTTTAGTTGAAATTGTTGAAGTTCCTAACAAACGTTTCTTTATTGCAGCACAATATCATCCAGAATTCTTGTCACGTCCAAACCGTCCAGAAGGCTTATTTAAAGCTTTCATCGCTGCGGCTGACAAATATCACAAAGAAAACGAAAAATAACATTTAATAATATTTACTATTTTCATCAGATTGCTATTGTAATATTTACTATTTTTAATTATGATTAATGATGTTGCACAACGTGAGAATAGTGAAAAGGAAAATATAATATGAGTATGATGAAAATTCATGGTGGCCATCGACTCATGGGAGAAGTTACCATTTGTGGTGCAAAGAATAGTACAGTTGCTTTAATACCAGCTGCTATTCTTTCAGATTCCCCCGTTGAGTTCAATAGTGTACCTGACATTTTAGATGTTCATAATTTAATGCTAATCTTGCAGTCAATGAACGTACCGTCTGAATTTAATGATGGAACTTTCAAAGTTAATCCAACTAATATTAAAGAAAGCCGTCTTCCTAGTGAAGCGATTAAAAAATTAAGAGCCTCATATTATTTTATGGGTTCATTATTAGGTAAGTTTCATAAAGCAATTGTTAGTTTTCCCGGTGGAGATAACATTGGTCCTCGACCAATTGATCAACACATTCGTGCCTTTGAAGCATTAGGTGCTACGGTTACCGAAGATGGTGATACTGTATACATCGATGCTACAAAACATGGTTTAAAGGGTGGAATTATCAACTTTGATATGGTTTCCGTTGGGGCTACAATTAATGCCATTCTTGCTGCTACTAAAGCAGATGGAATTACATTAATTCATAATGTAGCTAAGGAACCAGAAATTGTTGATATTGTTACCTTTTTAAATAGCATGGGAGCTAAGATTACTGGAGCTGGTACAGATGACATCAGAATTGAAGGAGTTCAATCTCTTTCAGCTACTGAACCGCATACTGTAATTCCAGACCGTATTGAAGCAGGAACATATTTAGCTTTGGCTGCAGCGATTGGTGATGGAATTTTAGTTAAAAACGTAATTCCAGAACATCTAAAGCCATTTACAGAAAAATTAACTGAAATGGGTCTAAAGTTAGAAATTAATGATGATAGTATTTTTGTACCAGAAAGTAGTAATATCCAAGGAGTTCAGATCACAACTGATCCATTTCCTGGATTTGCCACAGACTGGCAACAACCAATTACACCATTATTGTTAAACGCCAAGAGTAGTAGTCTCATTATTGATACTATCTACCCTAAGCGCAAAAAACACGTTCATGAACTACAAAAAATGGGTGCTAATATTGAGGTTAATGCTGATAATAACATCGTGATTAGTCCAACGAAACAATTACACGGGGCCGTGGTGTCAGCTGGAGAGATTCGTGCTGGAGCAGCTTTGTTAATTGCTGGATTAATGGCAGATGGTGATACTATCATTACTCATGCAGACCACATTTTACGTGGTTATGATCAAGTCGTTACTAAATTATCAGGCTTAAATGCTGATGTTGAATTAGATGACGAAATTGTGCCGGCTAGTGCTGAAGCATAGTTCGAGTATTGCAACTATTCTTTTTTAGTGGTACACTACAAAAGTTGAATATTTATATAAATCAATCTCTGAATTTTATAAATTCAGGGCAAAAGGAGCGTAATAACATGAAAAAAGGAATTCACCCAGATTTTCACCAAGTAGTATTCCAAGATTCAAGTACTGGCTTTAAGTTCATTACTGGTTCTACTGCTACTTCAGAAGATACTATTACTATGGAAGATGGAAACACTTATCCATTAATCCGTGTTGAAATTTCATCAGATTCACACCCATTCTACACTGGTAAACAAAAATCAGCTCAAGCAGATGGTGCTGTTGATCGTTTCAACAAAAAATACGGTTTCAACAAATAATTGTAACCAAACAAAAAGACTTAACCAAACGGTTAAGTCTTTTTTTATGCTTCAGATTTCTTTATATTTCTGGTTTCACTTAAAACTAACATCAAGTTGATGAAAACTAAGATTGAAGTTGAAATGAATACTCCAGAATAATCAAACATTGAAGAAATTACTGAACCAATCATAGGACCAGTAAAGTTTCCAATGGCTTGAAAACTTTGATTCCAACTGAAGATTCTCCCAGTAACTTGAGCAGGAGTGTTTTTAGCAATAATGGCCTGCACAGCAGGCAACATACAGGCATTGGAAATTCCTAGTAAGAACCGTAATCCCATCAATTCCCAGACGTTTGTAACAAATGCCATGGGTATATAGAGGACAATGGCCAAAATGAAACCAAAAATCATAATTTTTTCGGTTCCAATTCGATCACCTAATGCTCCAAACCTAGGAGCGGCAATTAAAGTTGAAATACCAGGAACGGCCGCTACAATTCCACTGAAGAAAGTTACGGAAGGACTATGATGCATAATTTCTCGAACATACAATGACAAAATTGGTGAAATAGAATAGTTAGAAGCTTGAATAATCATAGTAGTAATAAACATTCCAAAAATTAATTTAGGATTATTTAAAACCTTAATCACTTGTTTAGTATGTAAGTTCTTTTCTTTAGTAACTGGAGTGAATTTTTCTTTAACGAAGAATACCGTAATCAAAAATACTAAGAACATTAATGTCCCAGTTATGAAAAATGTGACTCGATAACTAAAGATTGAAGCTAGGATACCTCCAGCAAATGGACCAAGTAATGAACCTGAAACTCCACCAGTTGCTAGAATTCCTAGCGCTTTTCCACTTTCTCGTTTGGGGACCTGAATAGCTAAAAGGGCATTAGAATTAGGAAAGTAACCTGAGAAAATTCCTTGAATAAATCTTAAAGCGATTAATTGCCAGACGTTGGTTGTAAATCCCATCATTAAAACCACAATGGACATTACAAATGAAGCACGTAATAACATAATCCGACGTCCATAGCGATCAGCTAAACTCCCCCAAATTGGTGAAACCACTGCAGCTGCCATAAACGAAGCCGAGAAAGCTAATCCACTATATAGATTAAGCTGACTCTGTGTGTATTTACCTAGAGTATCAATATAGAGTGATAAAAACGGCATCATTCCACTGAATCCCATCGAGGTTAGAAATAATCCAAACCATAATGCAATTAAATTTCGATGCCAAATCGATCGAGGAACCTGTTCGGGTTTGGAGGTGCTAGTATTTTCCATTAATTTTGTAATTCCTTTCGTTTGTTTTCCATTTGATCAAGCCATAATGGCAATGATTCCTTTAGCATTGTATAAGTTTGATCAAAACGGTGAGTATACCAAGGATCTACGATGCTAACACCGTGTTGTCCTGGCACAATATCCATGCATAAATGTAGTTTATGTTGTTCATCTGTTGGAATCATGTGTTGTAAATCATAAATGTTACTTTCATCCATTGTAATGATATAATCTGCATTTTTAATATCAGCTGAAGTAATTGGACGGGAATGATGACCAGCATAATTTAAATTGTGCTTATCCATTTCTGCCTGCGCCCCAGGATGAGGTGGATTTCCAGCTTCTTCACTGCTAGTAGCCACCGAGTTGATTTGATAGTGATTAGAGATTCCTTGTTCTGTCGTCATTTTTTTGAACATTGCCTCAGCCATGGGTGAACGACAGATGTTTCCCAGGCAGACAAAAAGAACATTAGTTTTAGCCATTTTTTACCTCCATTCGAGATGCATAGTATGTCTATCATAGCAATAACTGGTGGCTTTCGCACGCATTTAAACGGAAATGTTACAGGTAGAATAAATATTAAAAATAATTCCACATTCTGTGTTATTTGTATTTTTTCAGAGTATAATTTAAGACAATTGAAGTTTTAAGAGGAGGTGTGTGCATGTTAACTAATTTAATCTATTTAAAGGTTAGTCCAGTTGATCATTTTTCGGTAACGTGGGGAATTTCAGCAGGGGATTACATTAATGGGATTAGTAAAGTTCCACAAAATATTATTATGATTAATGATGATGTTGATAATTCAAATAGTTTTAATGTTCATTCCAAATTTCCAACCATTACCGGTCAGAGTCAAGTCCGTGACTATGTTATTCGAGGGCACAAAACGGGGGTTCTTCCTAAATGGATGGACTATCAAACCAAAGATGGATTAGATTCACTTAGCGATGATGAAATTGCTGATTTGTTATATCTTGCACACATGGATGTTCCTCGTCGAAGAAATCCATTTTCCGTTAAACTAGATAATGAGTTTGTTTATTTAGGGGGAACAAACGGATTTAATCGTTTTTATTTCCGTAATTTTACAGAGTTGGATCATATTTTAGAACTAAGTATTAAACGGCACTTGCGGCATCAACGCAATAATAAGCGGATTTTTGCGCGTCCAATTCAAATGAAAGATATTGATCAAGATATTTTAAGTGATTTGTTGCATTTTAGTGTTCAAGGAATGATTATTGCGTTTGAGTTAGGAAAAGAAACACAACGTCAATTTAAGATGCCTTTGTTTAAAGTTGATAAATCGCAAACTAAGGTAGTATGGGGCAGTGAAGGCCAACTTCTATCTAATGCCGAACAGGTAGGAACCCTAACCTATAATACGTTAAGTAATAAGTGGTCAATCGATTTAAAAGTTAATAGAGAACAGGATCTTAATGATCTTTAATCAAGGTGGATTGGTTGATGCTAGTCCGCTATTTTTATGGAATTTATTTTGTTGTATAATAAAACGAATGATTTTTATTGAAAGCAGGAGTCAAATATGAAGATGAAACTTGAAGAAATCGCTAAAGCTGTTAATGGAACGATTAGCCAAGGAGCTGATGTTGAAGTTACAAGTGTTGGTTTTGATAGTCGTAAATTAGAAAACAATGCATTATTCATCCCAATGGTGGGTGAAAATGATGGTCATGATTATATTCAAAGTGCAAGAGAAAACGGTGCAGTTGGTACATTGTGGAAACTAGATCATGCTGACCAAGCTCCAGCTGATTTTCCGGTAATTTTAGTTGAAGATACTTTACAAGCTTTACAAGAGCTTGCTAAGTATTACTTAGCAAAAATCAATCCACGTGTAGTAGCAGTGACGGGGAGTAACGGAAAAACAACCACTAAAGATTTAATTGCATCTGTCTTAGCAACTAAATTTAATGTGGCAAAGACACAAGGAAACTTCAACAATGAAATTGGTGTCCCAGTTACAGTACTTGCGATGAATTCCAATACTGAAGTTTTAGTAGTAGAAATGGGAATGGATCGTCCTGGTCAACTTCATGCTTTAAGTACCTTGGTAAGTCCAGACGTTGCCGTTATTACTATGATTGGAGAAGCTCACATTGAATTCTTTAAGACCCGTGATCGGATTGCTGATGCCAAGATGGAAATTGTAGATGGCTTGCATGAAGATGGCGATTTGGTTTTCAATGGTGACGAACCATTACTTCAAGAACGAGCCGCTGACCTTAAACTTAATAAAAAAACTTTTGGTAGCCATGAAACTAATGACATTTATCCAATGCAAATTGTTGATGGTGATACGAATACTAAATTTACTACGAATGACTGGGAAAACTTAGAGTTTACCATTAATTTATTAGGTGAATATAATGTAAATAATGCTTTAGCTGCCTTAGAAGTAGGCTGTTTATTTGAACTTAGTCCTAAAGATATGCAAGTAGGATTAGAACATGCCAACTTAACTGAAAACCGGACTGAATGGGTTAAAGGTGCTCAAGGCGAAATGATTTTGAGTGATGTTTACAATTCTAATCCAACCGCTGTAAAAGCAGTTTTAAAGGCTTTTGACAATACGCACGTAACTGGTAAACGAATTGTTGTATTAGGTGACATGCTTGAATTAGGTGACCAATCTAAGGCAATGCATGCTAGCTTAGCAGACAGTCTTGATCCAGAAAAAGTAGCGGATGTCCTTTTAATTGGTGATGACATGCAAGCATTGACTGATAAATTGACTAGTAAATATGAATTAGGTCAAAATTTATTCCATTATTCAGCTGACCAAAAAGATGCCATGATTACTGAATTAAAATCATTAATTAAGTCTGGTGATGAGGTGTTGCTTAAAGCGAGTCACGGAATGCATTTAGAAGCTGTTTTGCAAGCTTTAAAATAGTTTGAAAATGCATTTTGATTGATTAATTGTACGAAATGATATATCATAGGATAGTTATATTAAAAACGTTAAAGAAATAAAGTGTAATCAGGTATGTTGCGCGTCAAGGAAAACGGATTTTTTCTGAGCAATGTATTGAATTTACGGTGATGTTTCAATAGGAGGAACACATTTGAAGTTTAAAGATTTAGGACTATCAGATAGTCTACTAAAAGCCGTAGCAGATAACGGCTATACAGAACCAACTGCTATCCAAGCCGAAACTATTCCATTGACCCTTGCAGGGGAAGATGTTCTTGGACAAGCACAAACAGGTACTGGTAAAACTGCTGCATTTTCATTACCAATTCTTCAAGGAATTGATGTTAATGATCCACACGTGCAAGCATTAGTAATTTCACCAACTCGTGAATTAGCTATTCAAACACAAAAAGAAATTCAAAAATTGGGTCGTGGCGAAGGTGCTAAAGCTCAAGCTGTTTATGGTGGTTCAGACATCCGTAAACAAATTTATGATTTGAAGAAACACCCACAAATCGTGGTAGGTACACCTGGTCGTTTACTTGACCACATCAACCGTCGTACTTTGAAGCTTGACCATGTTAAGTTCTTAGTTCTTGATGAAGCTGATGAAATGTTGAACATGGGATTCTTGGAAGATATCGAAAATATCATCAAGCAAACTCCTTCAACTCGTCAAACATTGCTATTCTCAGCAACTATGCCTGATCCAATCAAGCGTGTTGGGGTACAATTTATGACTGATCCTAAACAAGTTAAAATTAAAGCTAAAGAATTAACTACTGACTTAGTTGACCAATACTACGTTAAAGTTAAAGATAGCGAAAAATTTGAAACAATGACTCGTTTATTTGATGTTGAGCAACCTAAAGTGACTATCATCTTCTGTCGTACTAAACGTCGTGTTGATGAAGTTGCTAAAGGTTTGATTGCTCGTGGCTACAAAGCTGCTGGGCTTCACGGTGATTTAACTCAAAATCGTCGTACTCAAATCATGAATGAATTCAAACGTGACCAAATCAACTACTTAGTAGCTACTGATGTTGCTGCTCGTGGTATTGATGTTTCTGGTGTTACCCATGTTTACAATTTCGATATTCCTCAAGACCCAGAAAGCTACGTTCACCGTATTGGACGTACAGGTCGTGCCGGAAAACATGGTGTTTCAGTAACTTTCGTTGCACCAAACGAAATGAGCTACTTACGTTTAGTTGAAAAACTTACTAAGGTGCGTATGTTACCATTAAAGCCACCTACTGAAGATGAAGCTTTAGCTGGTCAAATGAAATTTGCTTTAGAAGATGTTGATAAATTAGTTAAACGTACTAAGACTGAAAAGTATGAAGACGTTGCTAATACTTTATTAGGCAACTATGAAGCTATTGATTTAGTAGCTGCTTTACTAAACGAAATGTCACGTGACCAAGTGAAAGTTCACATTACACCTGAACGTCCACTTAAGAGTCATGGTGGACATCGTGGCGGTGGCCGTGGTGGATACCGTGGAAACAATAACCATCGTCGTGGTGGTTACCGTGGTAGCCGTGATAACAACAGTCGTGGCGGACATGATCGTCGTAACAATCGTGGAAACGACAACAAATCAGGCCGTAGCGGTAAGTTTGTCATTAAAAACAAACATTAATAAAAAAAGACCCTAAAAGGGTCTTTTTTTATACCATTTTTTAATTTTTTTAATGGTATAATTGAATCATTGAATTATTTGGAGGAAAAGACGATGGTAGTCGGAAGAAATCGTAATGCTCAATTAGTGATTGATAAGTCAGCAATTTATGACAACATTAGTGCTGAAATTAATCGTTTAGATGATAAAACTGAAATGTTTATGGTTGTGAAAGCGAATGCCTATAATCATGGAGCAGTTCAAGTAGCTCAAATTGCCAAAGCTGCTGGAGCAACTGGTTTTTGTGTTGCTATTTTAGACGAAGCAATTCAATTACGTGAAGCAGGCTTCGTTGATGAACCCATTCTAGTACTGGGAATTACCGATGTTGAAGATTTACCATTAATCTCTAAATATAATATTGATGTGACCGTTAGTTCAGTTGAGTGGGTAAAACAAGCAAATCAGGTTTTTGAAGACCTTAAATTAAAAAATAAAATTAAAATGTTTTTAGCCTTAGACACTGGCATGGGACGAGTAGGACTTCAAACAACGAATGAGGTAGATGAATTCCTTGAATTTATTAACTCAAAAGAGAATAATTTATTATTAGATGGTGTATTTACACATTTTTCAACTGCAGATGGTAAAAATACTGACTATTTCAACTTTCAATATCAAAATTTTGAAAAGTTAATGAAATGTTTTAAGACCAAACCACGCTATGTTTCGGTAGCTAATTCTGCCACTAGTTTGTGGCACAAGATGACAGGTTCCAATATGATTCGTTTTGGAGTTGCCGCATATGGATTAAATCCTTCTGGAACTGTTTTAGCATCACCCATTGCTTTGAAACCAGCTATGAGTCTTACTACTGAGTTGGTTTATACGAAGCAAGTTCAACCAGGTAGATCAATTGGTTATGGAGCTACGTATACCGTTGCTGATGATCAATGGATTGGAACGGTGCCAGTTGGTTATGCTGATGGAGTTCGTCGTTCAATGCAAGGATTTAAAGTTTTAGTTGATGGGCATCTCTGTCCAATTGTGGGACGAGTTTGTATGGATCAATTTATGGTTAAATTACCATATAAAATGAATCCAGGAACTGAAGTGGTTATTTTTGGTAAACAAGCCGGAAAAGAAATCACTTTGCAACAAGTTGCTGATCAATGTGGTACCATTCATTATGAAATTGCTTGTGGCTTTACTGAAAGATTACCACGAGTTTATAAATAAACATCATTATGCCTAGGAGGTAATAGCTATGAAATGTCATTACGATCGTAAATTAACAAAGAAAAATTTTGCTAATTTTGCCAAAAAATTAGATGAACATCATGCTGCTGTAGTAAATGCCGTTTTTGATAAAAATCCATTGGTAAATAAAATGATTCATGGTTACGACTCTATGAAGCAAATTAATCGTGAAATCGTTGATGAATATGCTGAAGCTAGTAAACAAGATTTAACTAAGACTTTGGTAGATACTTACAACGAAAATCCAGATTTCGATTATACGAAGGGAAACCTTAAATGACAGATACCCGAATCAAACGGGGAGACATTTTCTACGCAGATTTATCACCAGTAGTGGGTTCAGAACAAGGTGGTCTGCGCCCCGTGTTAATTGTGCAAAATAACATAGGTAATCGATATAGCCCCACAGTAATTGTGGCTGCAATTACGGCTAAAATATCAAAACCAAAAATGCCAACCCACGTTGGAATTAAAGCCAGTAAATCAGGAATTGAAAAAGATTCTGTAATTTTATTGGAACAAATTAGAACCATTGATAAACAACGATTGAAAGACCGAGTCACTCATGTTCACGATTCAATCATGGCTAAAGTGGATAAAGGTTTAGCATTGAGCGTTGGTTTGACTGATTCAATTAATTAAATAATACATAAAAAAGGAGTGAGGTTATCTCGCTCCTTTTGCTGTTCTTATCAGACTTTAAAGTCAAATTATTATGGTACAATTAAAGCGATTGCTACAATTCGAGTTAGGGAGAAATTACAAATGAAAATGATTGTTGGATTAGGAAATATCGGTAGTGAATATGAAGCAACTCGTCATAATACCGGATTTATGGCAGTGGAAAGATTTGCTGCAGAACATGATATTGCGATTAATAAACAGAAAATGGATGCCATGTTTGGAACTGGAATGGTGGATGGGGAAAAAGTAATCGTTGTTGAACCAACCACCTATATGAATGAATCAGGTCGGGCCGTTAATCCATTGATGAAATTTTACAAATTAGACTTAGATGATTTAGTAATTGTCTATGATGACATGGATTTACACGTTGGACGTATTCGTTTACGTACCCACGGATCAGCCGGTGGTCATAACGGAATTAAAAGTTTAATTGCACATTTAGGGACAGATAAGTTTAACCGAATTAAAGTAGGAACTGACCATCCTAAACGTCAAAGCGTAGTGGATTATGTACTAGGTAAATTTACGCTAGAACAACAAGGCCCACTTAACGAAGCATTAGATAAAACAGTGAAAGCACTTGATGAGTGGGTAGCAGGAACTGATTTTGAAAAATTAGAAAATAAATTTAATTAATTAACGTAAATAATAAAGATAGGAGGTGTAGATTGATGAGACTAAACCAATTTTTAACAGATGTCCCACAATATCAAACCTTATTAGATAATTTAAAACCAGACACTAAGCAATTAGTAACTGGAACAAGTGGCTCAGCCCAAAAATTAATGTTGAGTGAAGTATTAAATGATACCAAGCAACCAATGATTTTTGTGACTGATACGATGGATCACGCAGATCATGCGATGAAAGAATTTGAAGAAGTTTTACCAGATGATCAAGTTTTTGAATTTCCAGCAGAAGAATTAATTGCAGCAGAGATTGCCACTAGTTCCCCTCAATATCGTTCAGCTCGGGTTCGTGCAATGAATGCGCTTCAAAGTGGTAAACCAGTAGTAGTTGTTGTTTCAACTTCAGGATTAAAACGCTACTTACCAGAACCAGTTGATTTTAAAGCAGGTGAATTAACTGCCAAAATTGGAAGTGAATTTGACTTTGATGCTTTGCAAAAGCAATTAGCTAGTATGGGATATATTCGCAATAACCTAGTATCTGTTCCAGGTGAATTTGCGGTACGTGGTTCAATTGTTGATATTTATCCTTTAAATTCTGAATATCCAGTACGGATGGACTTCTTTGATACTGAAGTAGATTCTATGCGTTATTTTGACGTGGCTACGCAAAGAAGTGTTAAGAATATTGAAGATTTAAAGGTGCTACCGGCCACTGATTTCTTACCATCAGAAGCTGATCGGCAACATGGGATTAAAGAACTAACTAAGCAAATCAAGAACGCTGATAATACTGATTTAATTAAAAATATTGAATTAGTAATTAAAGAGTTAGAAACGCAAGCTACTGATTCTTTATGGATGCAATATTCTGAGTTTATTTTTCGTAAAGAAACTTCAATCTTAGATTATTTAGCACCAAATGGAGTAGTTGTTTTTGATGACTATGCCCGAGTCCGTGATGCAAACAAACAACTCGAAATTGATGAAAATAACTGGAAAGATTCTGTCATGCACAATGATGAAATCTTTGAAAAACAAAAGTTTAGTTTGAACTTTAAAACGGTTATTGATGAAGACCATCATCCTAAGATGCTCCTTTCATTATTCCAAAAGGGATTAGGGCGGATGCGCTTAGATGATATTGTTGATATCAAAGTTCGTCCTATGCAACGTTTCTTTGGTCAAATGCCAATGTTGAAAACCGAAATGGATCGGTATGAGCAAGAAAAAGCCACTGTGATTGTCATGGTTTCTGATACTGAACGAATGCAAAAAGTCACACAAACATTATCTGATTTTGGTATGGAAACGATTCAAACTAACGTTAACGAACTACAAGAACACCGGATTCAAGTAGTAACTGGCGATTTAGATTTAGGGTTTGAATTACCACTGGCTAATTTAGTTGTGATTACCGAAAACGAATTATTCAAACGAGTTACTGAACGGAAGAAACCACGTCGGATTCGTCATCAAACCTTTACTAATGCGGAACGAATCAAAAGTTATACAGACTTAAAACCCGGTGACTACGTTGTGCACGTTAACCACGGGATTGGACGTTATGATGGAATGAAGACCATGGAAGTGGATGGCAAGCATCAAGATTACTTGACCATTACTTTCAAAAATGATGCTCATATTTTCATTCCAGTTACGCAACTAAACTTAATTCAAAAGTACGTTGCCTCAGAAGGCAAACAGCCACGGATGAATAAGTTAGGTGGTAATGAATGGGCAAAGACCAAGAGTAAAGTTTCCAAAAAAGTAGATGATATGGCTGATGAATTGGTCGAATTGTATGCTAAACGGGAACACGAAAGGGGTTTTGCTTTCCCAGCGGATGATGAATATCAAGAAGAATTTGATGATGCGTTTCCTTATACACCAACTCCTGATCAAGTTCGGAGTACGGATGAAATTAAGCATGATATGGAACAATCGCATCCCATGGATCGCCTTTTAGTCGGGGACGTTGGTTATGGTAAGACTGAAGTTGCCATGCGTGCAGCCTTTAAAGCAGTTGAAGGTGGCAAACAAGTTGCATTCTTAGTGCCTACTACTGTGCTTGCGCAACAACATTATGAAAATATGGTTAAGCGATTTGCTAACTTCCCAATCAGCATTGGAGTTTTATCTCGGTTTAACACCGCTAAACAAACGAAAGAAGATTTAGCTGAACTTAAAGATGGTAAGTTGGACATTGTGGTGGGAACTCACCGATTGCTTTCTAAAGATGTAGTCTTTAAAGATTTAGGCCTTTTGATTGTTGATGAGGAACAACGTTTTGGGGTTAAAGCCAAAGAAAAAATTAAGGAATTACGTTCAAATGTGGACGTTTTAACTTTAACAGCGACTCCAATTCCCAGAACGTTGAATATGTCAATGATGGGAGTTCGTGATCTTTCAGTTATTGAAACAGCACCTGCTAACCGTTATCCAATTCAAACATATGTGATGGAACAAAATGATGCTGCAATTGTTGACGGAATTCGTCGTGAAATGCAGCGTGGAGGACAAGTCTTCTATCTCCATAATCGGGTTAAAGATATTGAAGAAGTTGTAGGAAAACTTGAAAAGTTACTTCCAGATGCCAGAGTAGGTTATATCCATGGTCAAATGACGGAAACACAAATGGAACGAATCCTGTATGACTTTGTGAACGGTGAATACGATGTGTTAGTTACCACTACTATCATTGAAACTGGAATTGATATGCCAAATGTAAATACGTTATTTGTTGAAAATGCAGATCATATGGGACTATCACAGTTGTACCAAATTCGTGGTCGAATTGGCCGAAGTAATCGGGTTGGACAAGCTTACTTCATGTATCAACCTAACAAAGTGTTGACTGAAGCTGGTGAAAATCGTCTAGAAGCTATTAAGGACTTTACTGAACTTGGATCTGGATTTAAGATTGCGATGCGAGATCTCTCAATTCGTGGGGCTGGGAATGTCCTTGGTAGCCAACAACATGGATTTATTGATTCCGTTGGTTATGATATGTACACGAAGATGCTTTCTGATGCCGTAGCTGAAAAGCAAGGTAAGAAACGGAAAGTTGATAAGACGGATGCAGCTGTTGAACTTGGTATTGAAGCTTATCTTCCATCTGATTATATTGAAGATCAACAACAAAAAATCGAACTTTACAAACGAATTCGACAAATGGATAGTGTTGATCAATTTACCGAATTACAAAGCGATTTGATTGATCGATTTGGTGAATATCCTGCAGCAGTATCAAACTTGTTGGATGTTGATTTAATTAAGATGTTAGCAGATTATGATTTAATTGATAAAATCCGGAAAGACAAGCAAGAAATCGTGGTAACGTTTAGTTCTCAAGGAACTAAGCTATTTACCAGTAAAGAAATTCTTCAAGCAATTGCGACAACTGAATTCCGTTCAACTGTGAAAGTGATTGACGGACGTTATCAAGTTAAACTAATTGTCCAACCAACTATGGAAGTAATCGATTGGTTAACTTACTTGAAGAAATTTGTGCAAGAGCTTGAAAAGATTAGAACACAACACGATATTAAAAATGAAAAAGAATAGGCGAATTAAATGAGAATTGATAAATTTTTAAAAATTTCTAGAATTATCAAACGTCGTCCAGTAGCTAAGAAAATTACTGATCAAGGACGAGTGTTTGTAAATGGTAGAGAAGCAAAGTCATCTACTAAAGTTGGCGTTGGTGATGAAATTTTAATTAAGTTTGGTAATAAAGAACTTACTGTTAAGGTAGAACAATTACTTCAAACTACAAAAAAAGCGGATTCAGATCAAATGTACACTGTGCTTGATGAAAAATACATTCGTGATTATGATAAAGAAGCCGAAGAGTTATTGTAAATTACAACTTGTTGTTGTATTATGACTAAAGATTAGAATTATTCTTAAAATAAACCGAAAGGGAGTTTAGCAGTTGAAAAGAAGACAAAGCAACGTCGCCCAATTACATGCATCAATTGGTAAAAAAACCAAGAAAAATCGTTTAATGTCGGAACGTCGTAAAAAACGTGCCATGATTATTACCGGTATTATTGCGATGATTACTTTGTTTTTAGGTATTCAACTTTATGCAACTAAATCCCATTTAAATCAGGTTAATGCTCAAATTAGAGAAGAAAAAACTAATCTAAAAAAACAACAATCTAAAGAATCAGAACTAAAAGAAAAAAGTAAGCTTCTTAAAAACGAAGACTACGTTAAAGACTTAGCTCACTCTAAGTATGGTTATTCGCAAAAAGGAGAAACTAATTACCACCTTAATGGCGATAAAAAAACAAATAACTAAAAATGGGAGTTTGACCTGAACCCTTAAAATTGGAGAATGGTTATGCAATTTTCTGGGCGGAATGTCACCGGTATTGAACCGGTGACATTCCGCCCAGTTTTTCTTTAATACGATAATTATTATATTTATGGACGTATTTATTAACAGCTGACTTTAGTTTTGAGTAACTATCATAACTAAAGTTATGAGTTGTTCCAACTTTTAATTGATTGAAAAAACTTTCAATACAAGCATTATCCAAACATGTAGCCTTATGGCTCATGCTTTGAAATACTTTATTATCTTTCAAAATATTTACGAATTTTGCATTTTGATATTGAAATCCTTGATCAGAATGAACTGTCATACGATATTTTAATTCTGGACGAGCTAAAACTAACTCTGCTAAAGGTTTTACAACAAACTCTACAGTTGGATGCAAACTTATACTCCAAGTTATAATTTCGTTATTATACAAATCCATATACGCTGTAAAATAGGCTCGTTCATTCATGGTATTATTACCCCAACGTATTTCAGTAACATCAGTAACTATTTTCTGTAAAGGTCTGTCAGTTTTGAATCGTCTATTAATTCTATTGGGAGATACTTTTCCACGTTTTCCTTTGTATGAATTATATTTTCTAGTTTTTCTTTCATAAGCAGTACACAATAGTCCTTCTGAATTCATTATTCGGAGGACTTTTTTGTGATTTATTTTAAATCCTAAATTGTTTAATTCTAAAGTAATCCTTCTATATCCATAATCAATAAATTCAGACCTAATTCTTTTGATTTCTGCAATGACCCTTTGGTCATTACTAGAATAGTCACGTTTTAATGAATCATGATAACTACTACTAGATATTTCTGCTATGTCTAATAACATGTGTAACGGGTAATTAAAGTCACGCCTTAACTCAGTAATTATTTGTGTTTTTTCTCTGTTTGGCATTTCTTTTGACTTTGAGTTAAGGCTTTTATTTTTCCCATGTATTGAATTTTAGCTTTTAAGTAGGTATTTTCTTGTTCAAGTCTGTTTAATTTTTCCTCTAGTGATTCTTTATTATTATTCATTTTGATTAGTCTTCCTTTAAAGGGTTTTAGACGTCCAATTGATAATAACTTTTCCCACTGAAATATTGTCACAGGATTCCTAATTTTAAAGTAACGTGAAGTATTAGGATATGATTCATTATTTTCAAGACGCCAATTTATAACCTTAATTTTAAATGAATAAGAGTATCGTGTCTTGGTTGAATTATTAATTAATCCACTTTCACCAAATATTTCTAAACGTTTTATCCATTCGTACAGCGTAGCTGTACCCTTAATACCATATTTTCGCATTATAGTATTTGTTGAAACGCCATTATTGTAATCTTTAATAGCAGCTAATTTAATTTCTGATGTAAACAAAAAGAACCTCCTAAATTGGGTTCTCCAATTTAAGGGGTTCAGTTCAGTTCTTCGGAACTTCCTTTTTTAGTTATGTTATAATTAGAAACAATATTATTTAGGAGGAACAGCTTTTGGCTCTCAAAGTTGGTGAAATTGTTACCGGAAAAGTTTCTGGTATAACAGGATTTGGTGCGTTTATTGATCTTGGTGATCATAAAAATGGATTAGTACATATTAGTGAAGTTTCTGATGGATTTATCAAAGACATTCACGATGTTTTAACTGTTGGCGATGAAGTTAAGGTTAAAGTAATGAAAATTGGTGATGATGGCAAAATTGGTTTATCAATTCGTAAGGCAAGTGATAAACCAAAGGCTGAATCTAAACCACATCATTCAGCTCGACCACAACAACACGAGCATCGTCCAAGTTCATCACGTCCTAAATTTAATGATAGACGTGATAACGGACGTTCTAAACATGATAGTAAACCAGAAAAGTTTGATGATTTATTATCAGATTTCTTGAAGAAGTCTGAAAGTCGTTTATCAGATATTAAAAAGAATACTGAAGGTAAACGTGGTGGCCGGGGCGGCCGCCGTAGTTAATTAATTTTGACTGAGCATTTAGGTGCTCAGTTTTTTGTTAGGGGGAATTTTAGTGGATTTACAGACTCAATTTCAAAATGAAGTTAATCGTAATCAATGGTGGGACAATAATCAACCAGTAGTAGTTGCTGTTTCAACCGGTATTGATTCAATGGTTCTATTAAATCTAATGCAACACCTAACTAATAATCATCCCCGAATTATTGTGGCCCATGTGAATCATCAATTACGACAGCAAAGTGAACTAGAAGAACAATTTCTTAGAGATTATTGTGCGCGACATGATTTAGAATTAGTCGTCAAACGCTGGCATCATCCTGAATTAGCTAGTGGAATGGAAGAACAAGCCCGCAAATTTCGTTATGCTTTTTTTCAAGAAGTCATGGAACAACATGAAGCTCATATATTAGTGACCGCTCATCAACAAAATGATCAAGCTGAAACGGTCTTAATGAAGTTAGCCCGCTCTGGAAATCTAAAAGAAGTTACTGGGATAGCTCCAGTGAGGGACTTTCATCATGGTAAATTAGTGCGACCATTATTAGCATTCAGTCGCCACCAAATTGAGCAATATGCTCATGATAATCAAATTAACTGGTTTGAAGATGCCACTAATCATGACGATGCAGTTCAACGAAATCGGATTCGCCACCATGTATTACCTAATTTAGTCCAAGAAAATCCCCAAGCAATCACGCATTTAGCTGATTTTGCCACAGAATTACAACAACAAAATCACCTCGTAGCACAACTCTTACAGCAACATTTACAAGCAACCAAAACATTTCAACAAACCAATTCTGAAGTTGAAATTTCGATTAATGATGTTGAATCGATTTTAGAACCAAGTTTACAATATCTGGTTACTCAATTAAGTCCAATTACACTAACTAAGCAACAAATAACAGAAATTAAACAACTACTCCGAAATCAAAAGAAACCTCAGGGAATAATTAACCTTGGAAAACACTTAGAGTTTGAAAAAACATATCAAACCTTAAAGTTTAAGAAAATCCAAAATCAAAACAAAAGTTTTCGTGAAACGTGCGGATTTATGGTAGTATTAAACCATTGGTATGAGTTGTCAAACGGCAATTCAATTGCTATTTTTAATTCTGAAAACATTCCAGTTGGAAAGTATTTAAGACACAGTGAATTTTGGCTTACGGATCAGCAACTTCCACTACAAGTTCGGCCTAGTCAGAAATCTGATCGCGTTCAACTTAAGGGAGGCGGAAGTAAGTCATTACGGCGGGTGTTAATTGACCATAAAATCCCAAATGACGAACGTTTACAATCTCAGTCATTAGTTACAAAAGACGGAGTGGTGCTTTCTATCTTAGGAATTCAGGAAAGTAGCATTAAACAAACGGAACAAACAAAGTTGTACGTATTATTAGTTAAATAAGGAGAGTTTTGATGAACGACGATATCCAAAAGGTGCTTTATAGTGAAGCAAAAATTCAAGATACTTGTGTTGAATTAGGGAAGCAATTGACTAACGACTATAAAGACAAAACTCCTTTAGTTGTCTGTGTATTAAAAGGTGCCGTTCCATTTATGGCGGATGTCATTAAACGCATGGATATTTACATGGACCTTGATTTTATTGATGTTTCTAGTTATAAGGGGGGTACGGTTTCAACTGGTGAAGTTGAATTAGTTAAAGATCTTGACTCAGACGTTAAAGATCGTGATGTACTATTCATTGATGACATTATTGATACTGGTAGAACACTTGATTATTTAAAGAAGTTACTTAAAAATCGTGGAGCCAAATCAGTTAAAGTATGTACTTTAATGGATAAACCAGAAGCCCGCAAAGTTGATACGGTCAATGCTGATTATGTTGGCTTTGATGTTCCAAACGAATTCTTAGTTGGATATGGTTTGGACTATCAAGGAATGTATCGTAACCTACCTTATGTAGGGGTTTTAAAACCTGAAGTTTACAAGGCTTAATAATCGTTTACAAGCTATAAAAGTGATAATATTTGTTTGTTAATCAATAAAAATATGGAGGACGACGCAAATGAAAAACAATAAAAACGGACTTTTTAAAAGTAGTCTGTTTTATATCATCGTCTTTGTGTTAGCAATGGGAGTAATCCTATTTGCAACTGGTAGTGGAGTTGGTGGCAACTCTTCTCAAACTCAAAAGATTCAATCAAGTCAATTCACTAATGATTTGAAGAATAACAAAATCAAGAGTTTTGCAATTGAATCTAGTGATGGTGTATATAAAGTAACTGGGGAATATCGTACTCCACAAAGTGCTAAATCAAGCGATAACATGTCTTTCAACGTTAGTTCAAAAGGAATTGTAAAAGCTCCTAAACAAACGACAAAGACTAGTAAGTTTACTACGAATGTAGTAAAGACTGATTCAACTATTAAAGAAATTAACTCATTGGCTAAAGCCCATGATGTTAAAAATAACGTCAAAGAAACTCAATCAAATGGTTTCTGGTTAAACTTAATTGTTTCTGTTCTTCCATTAATTATCTTCATTTACTTGTTCTACATGATGATGAAACAAGCCGGTGGTGGTGCTGGTGGTCCCGGCGGAGTTATGAAAGTCGGTAAGAGCCAAGCCAAACCAGCTAAAAGTAAAGTTCGTTTCTCAGATGTTGCTGGTGAAGATGAAGAAAAGCAAGAACTTGTTGAAGTTGTAGAATTCTTAAAAGATCCAAAGAAATTCACCAAACTTGGAGCCGAAATTCCAAAGGGTGTGCTTTTAGAGGGACCTCCTGGTACTGGTAAGACTTTACTTGCTAAAGCCGTTGCTGGTGAAGCTGGAGTTCCATTCTTCTCACTTTCTGGTTCAGACTTCGTTGAAATGTTCGTTGGGGTTGGGGCAAGTCGTGTACGTGATTTATTTGCTCAAGCCAAAAAGAACTCACCTGCTATCATTTTTATTGATGAAATTGATGCCGTAGGTCGTAAACGTGGTGCCGGTATGGGTGGTGGACACGATGAACGTGAACAAACCCTTAACCAATTGTTAGTTGAAATGGATGGTTTCTCTGGAAATGCCGGAGTTATCGTGATTGCTGCTACTAACCGTGCTGATGTGCTTGATCCAGCCTTAACTCGTCCCGGTCGTTTTGATCGTAAGATTTTGGTTGGTCAACCTGACGTTCGTGGTCGTGAAGCAATTCTTAAAGTCCATGCCAAAGACAAACCAATGGGTCCAGATGTTGATTTGAAAGAAATTGCCAAACAAACTCCTGGATTTGTAGGGGCCGACTTGGCTAACTTGCTTAATGAAGCTGCTTTACTTGCAGCCCGTCGTGACGGTAAATTCATTACTGCTGCTGACATGGATGAAGCTGAAGATCGAGTTATTGCAGGACCTGCAAAACGTAATCGTGTTATTAGTCAACACGAACGTGAAGTGGTTGCTAACCATGAAGCTGGTCATACCATTGTTGGATTAGTATTAAATGATGCTCGTGTCGTTCATAAGGTTACGATTGTACCTCGTGGACGTGCCGGCGGATATGCAATTGTGCTTCCTAAAGAAGATCAACAATTACTATCTAAAAAAGATGCACTTGAACAAATTGCCGGTATGATGGGTGGACGTAGTGCTGAAGAAATCGTCTTCCACTCAGAATCTTCTGGTGCTTCCAATGATTTCCAACAAGCAACCCAAATTGCGCGTGCAATGGTTACTCAATACGGAATGTCAGATAAAATAGGAACGGTTGCCTTAGAAAATCCAAGTGCTGACCCATATGCTGCACCTAAGTATTCACAAGTTACTGCTGCTGAAATTGATTCAGAAGTTAAACGATTTACTGATGAAGGCCACAGAAAAGCTCGTGAAATTATCGAAGAACATCGTGAACAACACAAAGTAATTGCTGAAGCATTGCTTAAATATGAAACTCTTGATGAAAAACAAATTTTAAGTTTATTCAAGACTGGCAAGATGCCTGAAGAACAAGACACTAAACCAGTTAATGAAAACGAAACTTTTGCTGAAGCTAAGAAAGTTGCTGAAACTAAAGATCGTTCACAAGAAGAAAAACTTGAAAATAAAATCACCAAAGATGACGATGATCATAAAGATTCACAAGATTAAAAATACTGGAGAAGAACGTGAGCAGAAGTGCTGGCGTTCTTTTCGAATTTAAAGGAGAAAATATAATGAGTGAAAAAGATGTTCTAGTAAAAGCCCTTACTAAAGATCAAAACTTTCGGGTATATGCAATTAACGCTACCGGGGTAGTTGATTATGCACAAAAAAACCATGATTTATGGAGTACTTCTGCCGCTGCTTTGGGGCGGACACTAGTAGCTACTTTATTACTAGCTAACTCAGCCCTCAAAGGGAAAGAAACAATGACAGTGCGTTTAAATGGTCAAGGACCAGTTGGATTTATGGTGATTGATGCTGATGCTAATGGTCACATCAAGGGCTATATTCAAAATCCACATGTTAACTTGCCATTAACTAAGGAAGGTACCATTGACGTAGCTCAAGGAGTTGGGACTAACGGATTCCTTGAAGTCCTTAAGAACCAAGGTGGAACTGAACCTTATACTAGTAGTGTGCCTTTAGCTAGTGGGAAAATTGGTGATGACTTTACTTACTATCTTGCTATGTCAGAACAAATTCCTTCAGTTGTGGGAGTTTCAGTTGATATTAATGGTGAAAATGAAGTGCAAACTGCAGGTGGTTTCTTAATTCAAACGATGCCGGGTGCTGCTGACGATGCCATCACTAAATTAGAAAAGAAATTGAAAGAAATCCCAAGTATTACTACAATGTTAGAAGAAGATGCTAATCCAGAACACATGCTTGATGTGTTATTTGGTAAAGATAACTTGAATATCGTGCAACATCTTCCAGTTGAATTTAAATGTAACTGTTCAAAAGAAAAATTTGCTCATGATATTGCAGGGATTGGACGCAAAGATCTTCAACAATTGATTGATGAAGATCATGGTGCTGAAGTAGTATGTAATTTCTGTGGAAAGAAATACGACTTTTCTGAAGATGAACTAATTAAAATGATGAACGACAAGGAAAAGGAAAAAGATTAATGAGTAAAGATAGATCATGGAAATTAGGAAATGTAGATATTGCTAACCCACTAGTGGTTGCTCCAATGGCTGGTGTGACTAATTCTGCTTTCCGTTTAATTTGTAAAAAATTTGGTGCTGGTCTAGTGGTTTGTGAAATGATTTCTGACCGGGGAATTATGTACAATAACAAAAAGACTTTGGACATGGTGAATGTTGAAGCTGCCGAACATCCAATGAGTATTCAAATTTTTGGTGGTAACAAAGATACTTTAGTTAATGCCGCTAAATTTATTGACCAACAAACCGCTGCTGATGTTATCGATATCAATATGGGTTGCCCAGTTAATAAAGTTATCAAATGTGAAGCTGGTGCTCGTTGGTTATTAAATCCTGATAAAGTTTACGAAATGGTTTCAGCTGTAACTGATGCAGTTGAAAAACCAGTAACGGTTAAGATGAGAACTGGTTGGGATGACGAACATCTCTATGCGGTTAAAAATGCTTTGGCTGCTGAGAAAGCTGGAGCAGCTGCAGTAGCTATGCATGGTCGTACTCGAGAACAAATGTACATGGGTCATTCGAACTGGGAAATTCTTAAAGAAGTTGCTGATGCATTGACGATTCCTTTTATGGGAAATGGAGATGTTACTTCACCAGAAATGGCTAAGCAAATGCTTGATGAAGTTGGAGTTACCGCTGTTATGATGGGTCGTGCCGTTGAAGGTAATCCATGGATTCTGGAACAAACTAACCATTATCTTGAAACTGGTGAATTATTGCCAACCCCAAGTATCGAAGATCAAATGCAAGTAGCGAAAGATCATTTGCATGGTTTAGTAGAACTTAAAGGGGACTATGTTGGTGTTCATCAATTCCGTGGTCAAGCTGCTTATTACCTTAAGGGTTATTCACATTCAGCCCGTGCTAAAGTAGCCATTACTAGTGCCGAAACTGAAGACGAAATGATTCATATTATGGATGATTTTGTTGCTCAAACTGAAGCACGAGATAAAAAACGCGCAGCTAGAGCGCATGAACGTGTTTAATTATGGTAAAATTAATTTAGTTATTTAGTAGTTTGGAGGAATTATTGTGGCTCAAGATCCAAAGCAAAAGAGAAAACAAGAAAGACAAATGAATGACCAAATGCGTGTTCGTCGCGAAAAAATGGATGAATTACGTGAAGAAGGAATCGATCCTTTTGGTCATGAATTTAAACCAACTGCCTTAGCAAAAGATTTAACTGAAGAATATGATAAATATTCAAAAGAAGAATTAGAAGAAAAAGACGTTACTGTAACAATTGCAGGACGAATGGTTGCTAAGCGTGGTAGTGGTAAAGTTGGGTTTGCTGATATTCTAGATCGTTCTGGAAGAATGCAAATTTATATCCGTAAAGATATCGTTGGAGAAGAAAAGTACCATGTCTTCAAACGTTCTGATATTGGTGACTTCTTAGGCTTCACTGGTGAAGTAATTAAGACAGATATGGGTCAATTAACTATTAAAGTTAGTGACGTTACTTTCTTATCAAAATCACTTCGTCCATTGCCTGATAAGTTCCATGGTTTACAAAATAAAGAACAAAAATATCGTCAACGTTACTTAGATTTAATTTCTAACCGTGATAGTTTTGATCGTTTCCAAAAACGTGCCAAAATTATCAGTGCTGTTAGAAACTTCTTAGATAACGAAATGGACTTTACTGAAGTAGAAACTCCAGTATTACATGCTTCTGCTGGTGGTGCTTCTGCTCGTCCGTTCATTACTCATCATAATGCCCTAGATATTCAATTATATCTTCGTATTGCACTTGAACTTCACCTTAAACGTTTAATCGTTGGGGGAATGGGTCGAGTATACGAAATTGGTCGTGTATTTAGAAATGAAGGTATGGATAAAGAACATAACCCTGAATTCACTGAATTAGAAAGTTATGCTGCATACTTTGATTTTAAAGATGTAATGGATGAAACTGAAGGTATCTTCCGTGCTGCTGCTAAGGTTGTTACTGATGATGGTAAGATTACTTATCAAGATCACGAAATTGACTTAGACAAGCCATTTAAACGTATTCACATGGTTGATGCGATTAAAGAAGTTACTGGAGTAGATTTCTGGCCAGAAATGTCTGTTGATGATGCTAGAAAACTTGCGGATGAACATCATGTTCATTACGAACCTTATTGGAAAGTTGGTCATATCATTAATGAATTCTTTGAAGAATTTGTTGAAGATACAATTACAGATCCTACTTTCGTATATGGTCATCCAATCGAAATTTCCCCATTGGCTAAGAAAAATGCTGATGATCCTCGTTTTACTGATCGTTTCGAACTTTACATTCTTGGAAACGAATACGCTAATGCATTCTCTGAATTAAATGATCCTATCGATCAAAGACAACGTTTTGAAGCTCAAGTAGCAGAACGTGATGCAGGTAATGATGAAGCACAAGGGATTGACGAAGATTACATCAAAGCTTTGGAATATGGTATGCCACCTACTGGAGGTTTAGGAATCGGAATTGATCGTTTAGTAATGCTTTTAACTGATGCACCATCTATTCGAGATGTTCTTTTATTCCCAACTATGCGTCCTGAAACTGAAGAAGATTAATAAAATCGATTTGAGAAACACTCATTATTAATGAGTGTTTCTTTTTTTGAAAAAAATAGAAGTTATTTGTAATTTGTATTGACAGTTATCGAATATAAATGTATTATATTAAATGTTCGTTAGGGCAGATAAATTAATTTGCTAATATAATTGTTAGAAAAAACTTTTTTCTTGACAATTTATTACTAACAATGTAATATAGTTCTTGCACTGTAAAAGGTGCTTGAGTAGATCTTTGAAAACTGAACAAGATTTTGATTACAATAAAGTGTAAGGATAATTTCTAAACTTAGTTTAGAAATTAAACAATTGCAATGTCAATTTGCGAAAAAGTAATAAATAAGAGCTAGTAAAGTTCTCATTCTAAAATGAGAGTTTGATCCTGGCTCAGGACGAACGTTGGCGGCGTGCCTAATACATGCAAGTCGAACGAAGTCGCCTAATTGAAATGAGATGCTTGCATCAATTTGATTTTAGATCCGACTGAGTGGCGAACTGGTGAGTAACACGTGGGTAACCTGCCCAGAAGAAGGGGATAACACCTGGAAACAGATGCTAATACCGTATAACAACAAGAACCGCATGGTTCTTGTTTGAAAGCTGGCCTTTGTGCTAGTGCTTCTGGATGGACCCGCGGCGTATTAGCTAGTTGGTGAGATAATAGCTCACCAAGGCGATGATACGTAGCAGACCTGAGAGGGTAATCTGCCACAATGGGACTGAGACACGGCCCATACTCCTACGGGAGGCAGCAGTAGGGAATCTTCCACAATGGACGAAAGTCTGATGGAGCAACGCCGCGTGAGTGAAGAAGGATTTCGGCTCGTAAAACTCTGTTGTTAGAGAAGAACGGCCGTGAGAGTAACTGCTCACGGTGTGACGGTATCTAACCAGAAAGTCACGGCTAACTACGTGCCAGCAGCCGCGGTAATACGTAGGTGGCAAACGTTGTCCGGATTTATTGGGCGTAAAGGGAGCGCAGGCGGTTTATTAAGTCTGATGTGAAAGCCTTCGGCTTAACCGGAGAAGTGCATCGGAAACTGATAAACTTGAGTGCAGAAAAGGATAGTGGAACTTCATGTGTAGCGGTGAAATGCGTAGATATATGAAGGAACACCAGTGGCGAAGGCGGCTATCTGGTCTGTAACTGACGCTGAGGCTCGAAAGCATGGGTAGCAAACAGGATTAGATACCCTGGTAGTCCATGCCGTAAACGATGAATGCTAGGTGTTGGGAGGTTTCCGCCTCTCAGTGCCGCAGCTAACGCATTAAGCATTCCGCCTGGGGAGTACGACCGCAAGGTTGAAACTCAAAGGAATTGACGGGGACCCGCACAAGCGGTGGAGCATGTGGTTTAATTCGATGCTACGCGAAGAACCTTACCAGGACTTGACATCTTCTGCCAATCTAAGAGATTAGACGTTCCCTTCGGGGACAGAATGACAGGTGGTGCATGGTTGTCGTCAGCTCGTGTCGTGAGATGTTGGGTTAAGTCCCGCAACGAGCGCAACCCTTGTCTTTAGTTGCCAGCATTAAGTTGGGCACTCTAGAGAGACTGCCGGTGATAAACCGGAGGAAGGTGGGGACGACGTCAAATCATCATGCCCCTTATGTCCTGGGCTACACACGTGCTACAATGGGCGATACAACGAGTTGCGAAACCGCGAGGTCAAGCTAATCTCTTAAAGTCGTTCTCAGTTCGGATTGCAGTCTGCAACTCGACTGCATGAAGTTGGAATCGCTAGTAATCGTGGATCAGCATGCCACGGTGAATACGTTCCCGGGTCTTGTACACACCGCCCGTCACACCATGAGAGTTTGTAACACCCAAAGTCGGTTGGATAACCTTTTAGGAGTCCGCCGCCTAAGGTGGGACAGATGATTAGGGTGAAGTCGTAACAAGGTAGCCGTAGGAGAACCTGCGGCTGGATCACCTCCTTTCTAAGGAATAATTCGGAACCTTACATTAATCAAAATCTTATTCAGTTTTGAGAGTTTCTACTCTTAATATGGGGAATTAGCTCAGCTGGGAGAGCACCTGCTTTGCAAGCAGGGGGTCAGCGGTTCGATCCCGCTATTCTCCATTGACACGTTAGTGTCATTGATTTTGTTCTTTGAAAACTAGATAATATTATTTTCTGTAATAATTATATTTTTATATAATTGAACCGAGAAATAACCATTGTGTTATTTTTGAGTTTTTTAATTAGTTTTAATCGCTAAAACTCAATATAATTTATAATCCGTAGGATTATAGGTTAAGTTAATAAGGGCGCATGGTGAATGCCTTGGTACTAGGAGCCGATGAAGGACGCAACTAACTGCGATAAGCTTCGGGGAGCTGTACGTAAGCTTTGATCCGGAGATTTCCGAATGAGGAAACTCGACCAGTGTAATGGCTGGTCATTGCATAGTGAATACATAGCTATGCAAAGGCAGACGAGGGGAACTGAAACATCTAAGTACCCTCAGGAATATAAAGAAATTTCGATTCCCTAAGTAGCGGCGAGCGAACGGGGAATAGCCCAAACCGAACCCTTGTGGTTCGGGGTTGTAGGACTGAACATTTGAGTTACAAAAGTATTTGATAGTTGAATTAGCTGGGAAGCTAAGCCAAAGAGAGTGATAGCCTCGTAAGCGAAATCAAATACCCTCAGTTCAGGATCCTGAGTACGGCGACACACGTGAAACGTCGTCGGAATCTGGGATGACCATCTCCCAAGGCTAAATACTACCTAGTGACCGATAGTGAACCAGTACCGTGAGGGAAAGGTGAAAAGCACCCCGGAAGGGGAGTGAAATAGTTCCTGCAACCATGTGCCTACAAGCAGTCAGAGTCCGTTAATGGATGATGGCGTGCCTTTTGTAGAATGAACCGGCGAGTTACAGTTGCATGCAAGGTTAAGCCGAAAAAGCGGAGCCGTAGCGAAAGCGAGTCTTAATAGGGCGTATTAGTATGTTGCCGTAGACCCGAAACCAGGTGATCTACCCATGTCCAGGATGAAAGTGCGGTAATACGCACCGGAGGTCCGAACCCGTGTACGTTGAAAAGTGCTGGGATGAGGTGTGGGTAGCGGTGAAATTCCAAACGAACTTGGAGATAGCTGGTTCTCTCCGAAATAGCTTTAGGGCTAGCCTCGGAATAAGAATCATGGAGGTAGAGCCACTGTTTGAGCAAGGGGTCCATCTAGGATTACTAAGTTCAGATAAACTCCGAATACCATTGATTTATGTCCGGGAGTCAGACTATGAGTGATAAGATCCATAGTCGAAAGGGGAACAGCCCAGACCGCCAGTTAAGGTCCCTAAATATATGCTAAGTGGAAAAGGAAGTGGAGTTGCATAGACAACTAGGATGTTGGCTCAGAAGCAGCCACCATTTAAAGAGTGCGTAATAGCTCACTAGTCGAGTGATTCTGCGCCGAAAATTTACCGGGGCTAAGCATATTACCGAGACTGCGGACGCAACTATGTTGCGTGATAGGAGAGCGTTCTAAGGGCAATGAAGGTAGACCGTAAGGACTGCTGGAGCGCTTAGAAGTGAGAATGCCGGTATGAGTAGCGAAAGATCAGTGAGAATCTGATCCACCGTATGACTAAGGTTTCCTGGGGAAGGCTCGTTCCACCCAGGGTTAGTCGGGACCTAAGCCGAGGCTGAGAAGCGTAGGCGATGGATAACAGGTTGAGATTCCTGTACTAGTTAATTATGTTTGAACAACGGAGGGACGCAGTAGGCTAAGATATGCGCACTGTTGGATATGTGCGTTTAAATTGTAAGTCAGTTTGAGAGTCAAATGCTTTCAAGCGTGTTGACAAGCAATGATGAGGATCGAAATTTAAGTAGAGAAGTATCTGACGTCACACTGCCGAGAAAAGCTTCTAGTTAGTAATTAATTACCCGTACCGCAAACCGACACAGGTAGTCGAGGAGAGTATCCTCAGGTGAGCGAGAGAACTATCGTTAAGGAACTCGGCAAAATGACCCCGTAACTTCGGAAGAAGGGGTGCTGACCGCAAGGTCAGCCGCAGTGAAAAGACTCAAACGACTGTTTATCAAAAACACAGGTTTATGCAAAATCGTAAGATGAAGTATATGGGCTGACGCCTGCCCGGTGCTGGAAGGTTAAGTGGAAGTGTTAGCTTCGGCGAAGCACCGAAATGAAGCCCCAGTAAACGGCGGCCGTAACTATAACGGTCCTAAGGTAGCGAAATTCCTTGTCGGGTAAGTTCCGACCCGCACGAAAGGCGTAACGATTTGAGTACTGTCTCAACGATAGACTCGGTGAAATTAAGATACCTGTGAAGAAGCAGGTTACCCGCGACAGGACGGAAAGACCCCATGGAGCTTTACTGTAGCTTGATATTGGGTGTTTACATAACTTGTACAGGATAGGTAGGAGCCATAGAAGCCGGGACGCTAGTCTCGGTGGAGGCGTTAGTGGGATACTACCCTTGTTATGTGAACACTCTAACCCTGCGCACTGATCGTGCGCGGAGACAGTGTCTGGTTGGCAGTTTGACTGGGGCGGTCGCCTCCTAAATAGTAACGGAGGCGCTCAAAGGTTTGCTTAGAATGGTTGGAAATCATTCCTAAAGTGTAAAGGCAAAAGCAAGCTTGACTGCGAGACATACAGGTCGAGCAGGGACGAAAGTCGGACTTAGTGATCCGGTGGTACCGTATGGAAGGGCCATCGCTCAACGGATAAAAGCTACCCTGGGGATAACAGGCTTATCTCCCCCAAGAGTTCACATCGACGGGGAGGTTTGGCACCTCGATGTCGGCTCATCGCATCCTGGGGCTGTAGTTGGTCCCAAGGGTTGGGCTGTTCGCCCATTAAAGCGGTACGCGAGCTGGGTTCAGAACGTCGTGAGACAGTTCGGTCCCTATCCGTCGCGGGCGCAGGAAATTTGAGAGGAGCTGTCCCTAGTACGAGAGGACCGGGATGGACATACCGCTGGTGTATCAGTTGCGCCGCCAGGCGCATTGCTGAGTAGCTATGTATGGATGAGATAAACGCTGAAAGCATCTAAGTGTGAAACTCGCCTCAAGATGAGATTTCCCATTCCTTTATGGAAGTAAGACCCCTGAAAGATGATCAGGTAGATAGGTTAGAAGTGGAAGCGTAGTGATACGTGAAGCGGACTAATACTAATCGGTCGAGGACTTAACCAAGTATTTATATTATAGATACAATGGAAAATATCGGAAGAAAATAATATTGTCTAGTTTTGAGAGAACGAAGTTCTTTCAGAAAAATAGTGTGGTGGCGATAGCCTGAAGGATACACCTGTTCCCATGCCGAACACAGAAGTTAAGCTTCAGCACGCCAAAAGTAGTTGGGGGATCGCCCCCTGTGAGGATAGGACGTTGCCACGCGATTTATTATTCCGACATAGCTCAGTTGGTAGAGCACCTGACTGTTAATCAGGTTGTCGACGGTTCGAGCCCGCCTGTCGGAGTTATGAATAAAAGCGTTAGCTGCTTAGTTAGCGCTTTTAATTTATAAAGAATTATTTTTTGCTGATTTAGCTTAGTTGGTAGAGCATCGGCATCGTAAACCGAAGGTCGGAGGTTCGACTCCTCTAATCAGCATTAAATTATTAATAGAATCACATCAATATGATGTGATTCTATTTTTTTATATACTTATGTTACAAAACGTGACATGACTCGTTGACCATTTATTGAAAACCAATTATCATTACAATCAATGAGGAGCTATTAATATGAGTGAAAAAGAATTAAGACGCTCAATGGCAGTTCTGCCGATGGGTACAGTAATGAAATTAACATCACTGACAGCACGTCAGATTAGATACTACGATGATTGTGGTTTAGTTACGTCTAAACGAACTGAAAGTAATCGTCGACTCTATTCATTAAACAATATTGATCGAATTCTAGAAGTAAAAGATTACCTAGATGAAGGAATGAATATTGAACAAGTGAAGAGGGTTTATGAAAAACAACGTCGTAGACTTGAAAACAAACAATCTAGTCATAAACGTAGTGTTAGTGATGAACGAGTTCGTGAGTACCTTCGTGATGATATCATGAGAACCGGTGGCTTCTATGTTGATAACAATCCTCAATTTAAACAAGGTCATTTATAAAAGGGAGAAAAAGTAATGGAAAAGACAGCAAAATACACAGCTGAAGATATTAAGAAAATGGTTAAAGATGAAGACGTACGTTTTCTCCGTTTAATGTTTACTGATTTACTTGGTACAGTTAAAAATGTTGAGGTTCCAATTAGTCAACTTGATCAATTATTAGCTGGAAAGTTAATGTTTGATGGTTCTTCAATTGATGGTTTTGTGCGAATTGAAGAAAGTGATATGTACCTTGTTCCAGATCTTGATACATGGATGGTATTCCCATGGGGAGACGAACATGGGAAGGTTGCACGTATCACTTGTGCAGTTTATACTGCTGATCACGAAAAATTTGAAGGGGACCCACGTAATAACTTAATGCGTGTCCTTGAAGAAATGAAAGAATTAGGTTTCAGTGATTTTAACATTGGACCTGAACCAGAATTCTTCTTATTCGAATTAGACGAAAATGGTCGTCCAACTCAAAAATTAAACGATAAGGGTAGTTACTTTGATTTAGCACCAATGGACTTAGCTGCAAATGTTCGTCGTGATATGGTTCTTGAACTTGAAAAGATGAACTTCAAAGTTGAAGCATCTCACCACGAAGTTGCACCTGGTCAACACGAAATTGATTTTGAATACGACAACGCTGTTGCAGCTGCTGATCACATTCAAACATTTAAGATGGTAGTTAAAACTGTTGCCCGTCGTTACGGACTATACGCAACATTCATGCCAAAACCATTGAACGGTGTAAATGGTTCAGGTATGCACATGAACATGTCATTATTTGATAAAGACGGAAACAACGCTTTCTTCGATAAAGATGGTGAAGGTCAATTATCACAAACCGCATACTACTTCTTAGGTGGTTTGTTGAAACATGCCAAAGCTCTTACTGCCGTATGTAACCCAACTGTTAACTCATACAAACGTTTAGTTCCTGGATTTGAAGCCCCTGTATACATTGCCTGGTCAGGCGCAAACCGTTCACCAATGGTTCGTGTGCCAATCGCTCGTGGTAAAGGAACTCGTCTTGAATTACGTTCAGTTGATCCTTCAGCTAACCCATACTTAGCAATTGCTGCTATCTTGAAAGCTGGTCTTGACGGTATCAAGAACAAGATTGAACCAGAAGAACCAGTTGACCGTAACATTTACTCAATGGACGGACAAGAACTTAAATTAGATCACATCGAAAAATTACCTACATCACTACACAATGCTTTAGTAGATTACGCTAAAGATCCATTGATGGAAGATGCCTTAGGTGCTCACATTTACCAAAACTTCTTAGATGCTAAGAACATGGAATGGAGTGCATACAGTCAAAACGTTTCTCAATGGGAACGTGATCGTTACCTAGATATGCTTTAAGATATAATCATATTTAAACAAAAACGGCTGATTAAAATTTCAGTCGTTTTTTGTTTGGTTTGTGTACAAATGTTCATCTTGAATGAACAGGATATAAAGAGTATACTTACTTTATATTATTAGATTAGGAGAAATGATTTTGAAAAATAAAAAAGACATGGACCACGCGTTTTTTGGTCAACCAAAAGGATTAGCTGCCTTAGTTGGAACTGAATTCTGGGAAAGATTTAGTTACTACGGTATGCGTGCTATTCTTCTTTACTACATTGTTGCTACAGTAGCTAAGGGTGGTTTGGGATTATCGCAAACTACTGGATTATCTATTATGGCAATTTATGGTTCATTAGTTTATCTTGCATCAGTTGTTGGGGGATACATTAGTGATCGAATTTTAGGAAGTCGTCGAACAGTGCTTTATGGTGGGATTTTGATTATGTTTGGTCATATCGCCTTATCTCTTCCAGCTGGAATTGTAGGACTATTTGCTTCCATTGCCTTTATTACTTTAGGTACCGGTTTATTGAAACCTAATATTTCTGACATGGTTGGTAAACTTTACAAACCTGAAGATTTACGTCGTGAAAGTGCTTTTACGATTTTCGTTTTTGGAATTAACTTTGGAGCCTTTATCTCACCACTAGTTTGTGGATGGATTTCTACTTCATATAACTACCATTTAGGTTTTTCACTTGCTGCCTTTGGTATGTTCTTCGGTCTCTTGTTCTACTACTTTGGTGGTAACAAGACGCTTGGTGATGATGGTGACAAGCCTTCAGATCCATTACTTGCAGGGGAAGGTAAGAAAGCTTTAATCAGAATTGTTGCTGGATTAATTGTTTTTGCTATTATTGTTGCTATTATGGCAGCTATGGGAGCACTTACCATTGATAACTTTGTTTCATTATTAAGTATCATTGCAATTATCACACCGATTATTTATTTTGTAATTATGTTGACTAGTAAAAAAGTTACTAAAGAAGAACATAAAAAGGTTCTTGCATATATTCCATTGTTTATCGGTGCTATGATTTTCTGGGGAATTGAAGAATCAGGTTCAAGTATTTTAGCATCATTTGCTGCCGAACAAACTAACAATAATTTAGGTTGGTTACACATTGATCCTAGTTGGTATCAATCATTGAACCCATTGTTCATTATGTTATACACACCATTATTTGTGCTTTTATGGAGCAAACTTGGTAAGAGACAACCAAGAACGCCTAAGAAATTTGCTTATGGTTTATTCTTTGCGGGTCTATCATTTTTACTTATGGTAATTCCACTAGTATTATTTGGTACATCTGCATTAGTTAACCCACTTTGGTTAGTAGGTAGTTGGGCTATTATTGAAATTGGGGAAATGCTTATCTCACCAATTGGGTTGTCAGTAACTACTCAATTAGCACCCAAAGCTTTTGGTGCTCAAATGTTGAGTATGTGGTTCCTATCAAACGCAGCTGGTCAAGCTGTTAACTCACAAATTGCCCGTTTCTATACTAAAGGAAACGAAATCCAATACTTCGGAACAATTGGGTTAGTTGCCATTGTTGCAAGTATTGCATTACTTTTCTGCGTAAAACCAATCTTAAAATTGATGGATAATGTGGAATAATTAAAAATTTAAAATGAAAAAGTCTAAATTCTAACTGAATTTAGGCTTTTTTTATGCATTTTTAGTCGCTGAAAGTCCCTAAAACAGAGGATAACAGCTGTTTTTGAAAAAAATTCAACTTTTTTTGATTTTTTTGCGATATTTTGTTGACAAGAACCTTGTTATCCATTAATATTATATATGTTGATTGGGTGACCTAATCAACCGGGTAACAAGTCGGAGGGGTAGCGAAGTCTGGCTAAACGCGGCGGACTGTAAATCCGCTCCTTCGGGTTCGGTGGTTCGAATCCACTCCCCTCCATTTTATTTTTGGGCTATGGCCAAGCGGTAAGGCACAAGGTTTTGATCCTTGTATGCGCTGGTTCGATCCCAGCTAGCCCAATAGCTAATCGACTGACAGTTTGTCAGTCGATTTTTTTTATATTCTTTTTAGGAGAAAACTATGAGTTTACCTGTATATATTCAGATTCATAATGATATCAAACAAAAGATTGAGCGAGGAATATGGAAGGTTGGGGAACGAATTCCATCCGAACGAAAACTAGCAGAAGATTATCATGTTAGTCGGATGACTTTACGCCAAGCTATCCAAACTTTAATAGATGAAGGCTTACTTCGTCGGGCAGTTGGTTCAGGAACTTTTGTTACCAGTCAACGAGTTCAAGAACATATGTCTGGAATTTCTAGTTTTACTGAAACCATGGAATCAGAAGGTAAGGTGCCAAGTAGTAAAACACTTTCATATAAGATTATCGAACCTACTTTTAAAGAAGCTCAGGCTTTAGATTTAAAGAATAATGAACGAGTTCTACGGATGGAACGTCTTCGGTTTGGTGATGGTGAACCAATCTGTTTAGAGACTACGACAGTTAGTGCTGAGCTAATTAAAGGCATGAGTCAAGCTGATGTTACTGATTCCTTTTATCGTTCCTTAGAAGACGAGAAGGGCCTAATTCCAGCAAATGCGCAACAATATATCTCTGCTATTCTAGCGAGTTCAAGAGTGGCTGAAATGTTGGAAATCAAACCCGGTGATCCCATCTTGAAATTGAAACAAATTTCCTACTTTAACAACCAAAAACCATTTGAATTTGTAGAAACCCAATACGTTGCCCAACGGTTTGAATTCTATTTAAACAAATAACGCAGAAATTAGTTAAAATAATTCCTGCGTTTTTTATTTTGCTACTATTAATGGTAAAATGAATTCATAATTTAAACACTTTATTTTATTCTGGAGGAATAAAAATGTCGACCTTAGATGTTGCCGCAAACCTTACGCTACATACTGATGATTATGAAATCAATATGATGGCTACATATTTTGCTAAAAAAATGCAAAACCGACACGCTGTTTTTGAAGTATATTTCCGTGATATGCCATTTGGCAACGGATATGCAGTGTTTGCCGGACTTGAACATGTAATTGATTACATTCAAAATTTGCACTTTACTGAATCAGATATTAATTATCTTAAACAAGAAAGTGACTATTCTGAAGAATTTTTACAATACTTACGCGACTTTAAATTTGAAGGAACAATTCGCTCTGCACGTGAAGGAGATTTAGTTTTTAATAATGAACCAATCATGCAAGTTGAAGGAACAATTGCAGAATGCCAGTTAGTTGAAACTGCCATCCTCAATATTGTTAATTATCAGACTTTAATTGCAACCAAAGCTGCAAGAATTCGGAGTGTGGCTGGCAGTGATCCATTACTTGAATTTGGTTCACGTCGTGCTCAAGAAGTTTCAGCTGCTTTGTGGGGAACTCGTGCAGCTTATATTGGTGGATTTGATGCCACTTCGAATGTATTAGCTGGTAAGAAATTTGGGATTCCTATTTCTGGAACTCATGCACATTCATTGGTAGAGGCTTTCGGTAATGATTATGATGCTTTCAAAGCCTACGCTACTACGCATAAGGATTGTGTCTTCTTAGTTGATACATTTGATACTTTGAAGAGTGGTGTGCCCGAAGCAATCCGCGTCGCTGATGAGATGGGCGATAAAATCAACTTTAATGGTGTCAGAATTGATTCGGGTGATATGGCATACATGTCTAAAAAAGTTCGTGAAATGCTCGATAAAGCCGGATATACGGATGCTAAAATCTATGCTTCAAATGACTTAGATGAATACACTATTAGTAGTTTGAAGATGCAACATGCTAAGATTGACGTCTGGGGTGTAGGGACAAAAGTGATTACAGCTTTTGACCAACCAGCTTTAGGTGCAGTTTATAAACTAGTTTCAGTAGAAGATAAAGACGGTAAAATGGTTGATACCATTAAACTTTCTAACAATGCTGAAAAAGTTTCTACTCCTGGAAAGAAACAAGTATGGCGGATTACTGAAAAGCAAGATGGAAAATCAGAAGGTGACTATGTAACTTTAGCATCAGAAGATCCTCGTGTGGAAGATTCACTTTACATGTTCCATCCGCAATATACTTATATCAATAAAACCATCACGAACTTCAATGCGGAACCATTACTAAAAGATGTTTTTGTGAATGGTAAATTAACGTACAAACTTCCTACCTTACAAGAAACAAAACAACATGCTAACACAGTACGGGACTTACTTTGGCCTGAATATAAACGGATGCTCAATCCAGAAAAATATCCAGTGGACCTCTCGCAAGAAGCTTATGACAATAAGATGAAATTGATTAAACAAATCCGCAATGGCGGACAAAAACGATTACAATAGGTGATTATTAATGATGAACGCAGAACAAAAACAAGTGCAAAAAGAAATTATTGCTGCTTTAAAAGTGCAACCACAAATTGATCCAGAAACTGAAATCCGTCGCAGTGTGGATTTTATCAAAGCTTACTTCACTAAAAATGATTTCCTAGAAACAGCCGTATTAGGAATTTCTGGAGGTCAAGATTCTACTTTGACTGGTAAATTAGGTGAAATGGCCATGGCAGAACTTCGCAAAGAAACTGGCAATGATAAATACCAATTTATCGCTGTGCGTTTACCCTATGGAGAACAAGCTGATGAATCAGACGCTATGGAAGCAATTGAATTTATCGGTGCTGACAAAGTTGAACGGGTCAACATTAAAGATGCTACTGATGCAATGTTTGCGGCAGTTGAAGATAATGGTGATAAAATTTCTGATTTTAACAAAGGAAATATCAAAGCGCGTGAACGGATGATTGCTCAATTTGCAATTGCCGGTGCTCACAAAGGAATTGTCCTTGGAACTGATCACGCTGCTGAAGCTGTGACTGGTTTTTACACTAAATTTGGTGACGGAGCTGCTGATATTACTCCCCTTTGGCGATTAGACAAACGCCAAGGAAAAGAAATGTTGGAAGTATTACATGCTCCTAAGCATCTATACGAAAAAACGCCCACAGCAGACCTTGAAGATGACCGTCCTGCTTTACCTGATGAAGTTGCCTTAGGTGTTAGCTATACTGATATCGACAATTTCTTGGAAGGCAAAGAAGTTAGTGAAAAAGCCGCTGCTACTATTGAAAACTGGTACAAGAAAACTGAACATAAACGTCATTTACCAATTACGGTTTACGACTCATTTTGGAAATAGCACAACAAAAACTTCGTTATTTTAACGGAGTTTTTATATTGGAGGAATTAGATGGAACCAGAAATTATTAAACAAGTTGCTAAAGATATTGATGGGGTTAAACAACATCAAATTGAAACAACGTTAGCATTACTGGATGAGGGGAATACCGTTCCATTTATTTCTCGTTATCGAAAAGAACGTACGGGCAATCTTGATGAAGTTCAAATTCGTAATATTCAAGATACTTATCAACGTTTATTAAAACTCAGTAATCGTAAAGCAGATGTGATTAAAAAAATTACTGAACAAGGTAAAATCAATGATAAATTAACGAAACAAATTAACGCTGCAACCGATATCCAAGTTGTGGAGGATTTGTATTTACCATACAAGCAAAAACGGAAAACGAAAGCTATGATTGCGGATGAACAGGGATTAACTCCATTAGCCAATGAAATGATGAAGTTTCCGAATGCTAAACCAGTTCAGTTAGCCCAAAGTTACGTTAATCCAGCGAAAGACTTAAACAACACTGATGAGGTATTAGCTGGAGCAGCCGATATTATCAGTCAATCAGTTGCTGATGTAGCGTTATTCCGAGAATGGATTCGTAATTATACCGAAAAGAATGGTGCAATTGTCACCAAACTAAAAGCATCCGGGAAAGAACTTGACGAAAACCAAGTTTATGCAAATTATTATGATTTTAGTGAAGCGATTAAAACGATTCCGTCTTTCCGTATGCTCGCGATTAATCGGGGAAAAGAACAAAAGATTCTCCAAGTTAAAATTGATGTTAATGAAGATGTCATTCTGAAATATTTAGATTTTACATTAGTTGGCAAACATTCCGGTCCAATCGCTGATTTTGTTAAAGATGCCATCAAAGAAGCTTACCGCAAATCCATTCGTCCAGCGATTGCGCGTGAAGTCCAAGCTAAACTAACCGAGACCGCTGAAACGCATGCAATTGAAGTTTTTGGCAAGAATTTATACCACTTATTGATGCAAGCACCAATCAAGGGAAAAGTCGTATTGGGACTTGATCCTGCTTATCGAACTGGTTGTAAACTAGCAATTATGGATAAGAATGGTAAATTTCTGCACAAACAAATTATTTTTGCGACCAAACCAGCGAGTGCCGCTAAAATTTCCCAAGCTAAGCAACAATTCATCGATTTGATTAATGAATATCATGTGGAAATGATTGCGATTGGAAACGGAACAGCTTCACGTGAATCAGAACTATTTGTGGCGGATGCGATTAAATCAATCGATTATCCTGTACACTATGTGATTGTAAATGAATCTGGAGCATCCGTTTATTCTGCTAGTGCTAACGCGCGCAAAGAATTTCCTGATTTACATGTTGAAGAACGTTCCGCCATTAGTATTGGACGGCGTTTACAAGACCCATTAGCTGAATTAATTAAGATTGATCCTAAAGCTGTCGGAGTGGGACAATATCAACATGATGTATCTGAAACTCATTTAGATAAACAACTTGATCGAGTTGTCGAAACAGCGGTTAACCAAGTCGGGGTAAACTTAAATACAGCTAGTCCAGAGTTATTGGAACATATTTCTGGATTATCTTCAGCAATTTCGCAAAATATTGTTAATTACCGGGAAGAAAACGGTAGTTTCACTAATCGAAATCAACTAAAAAAAGTTAAACGATTGGGACCGAAAGCTTACGAACAATCTGTTGGTTTTTTACGTATTATAGGGGGTAACAATCCTTTAGATAATACTGATATTCATCCGGAAAGTTATGCGACTGCCAAAGCCATTTTACAAGAGCTAAAATTATCAGTGAATGATTTAGGAACTGATGAAGCGCAACAACGCCTTAACAACGTTAAAATTAGTGATTTAGCTAGTCAATTACAGATTGACGAACAACTTGCTACTGATTTAGTCAACGGGCTTAAAACGCCTGGACGAGATTTACGTGACAAAATGCCAGCTCCATTGTTGAAATCAGATGTGATGAAGATTGATGATTTACAACCGGGAATGAAATTACAAGGAACAGTGCGAAATGTGATTGATTTTGGATCCTTTGTTGATGTTGGTGTTAAGCAAGATGGATTGGTTCACATTTCTCACATGAGCAACAAATTCATTAAAGATCCCGCTACCATTGTGTCAGTTGGTGACATTGTCGATGTTTGGGTATTGTCAGTTGACGTGGACCGGAAACGAATTCAGTTATCTATGATCGAACCTGAATAGGAGTAGGTATGACTGATCAAGAACTACAAGCCTTGGTGGAAGAAATTTCATTGACGTATTTTAAACGTCCATTTCTCCATCGAGCATATTTTAATAAGCGTCTCAAAACAACAGGTGGAAGATATCATTTAAAAGATCATAATATTGATATTAATCCGAAAATGGCTGATAATCGGGAAACTTTGATTGGAATCATCAAACATGAGTTAGTTCATTATCATTTGCATATGAATGGCCATTCTGGAAAACACAATACTGTTGAATTTAAACGGTTATTACAACAAGTCGGCGGAAGCCGTTATGCACCACGTGTTGAACGAAACTATAAGTACGAGTATCAATGTTCTAAATGTGGTCAGAAATATTACAGACAACGGCGAATTGATACCCGTCGTTATGTCTGTAGCAAGTGTCATGGTAAATTAAAATTATTAACTGCCAAATAATTTATAATTTTGTATTGCCTTACTTGCCGTTTGTTGGTATACTAAATACTGTTAAATATGCGGCCATGGCGGAATTGGCAGACGCGCAAGATTAAGGATCTTGTCGGGAGTTTTCCCGGTGGAAGTTCGAATCTTCTTGGCCGCACTAAAATAACAGCTAAAAAAGCAGTTCTCGTATGAGAGCTGCTTTTTTTGTGCATTTTTTCAAAGTAAAAGGCCATCCAAATTCGGATGGCCTTTTAGCTTAATATTTAACTAATTCTTTGTTTTTATTAACACTATCTTTATTATTAAACATCGTGTCATGTTTGTTAGCTTCCTTATTGGAATTAATGTAACGTTGATCTTTAGTAAGCGATGGGGAAGTCTTTAGTCCAAGTGATTGGCGAAGCTCATTGGAAATGTTGAGTAGTTCACCATCAGGAGCAACTTGATAACTAACGCCGTCAACTGTGGCATTATCACATTGAAGAGTATCTTCTTGAATATTCTTAGTGGCGCCACGATATGAAGCTCCCGCTGTCATCATGTCTTCAAAAGTTAAGTTAGTAAGGATATTTCCCTGTAACGACTTAAGAATGGCACTGTATTTAGAAACAGAAGAAACTTTCAACCCTTTTTTCAAAATGGTTTCTAAGACTTGGCGTTGGCGAATTTGACGACCATAATCACCAAGCGGATCTTGATAACGCATCCGAGTATATTGAAGGGCAGTTTGACCATTCATATGCTCTGTTTTACCTTTTTTAACACTAATGCCTTCATATTTAAAAGTTAAATTAGGGGTAATATCAATTCCACCAACGGAATTAACCATTTTTTTAATTCCTCCCATGTTAACCACGGCATAAAAATCAATTGGAATATTTAATAGTTTACCTGTTACTTCAGTAGCACTATCAGGTCCACCAATGGTATAAGCCGCATTTATTTTTTCGTAAGGATTGCGGTCGCCAGGAACGACAACTTTGGTATCACGTGGAATACTAATGAATTTAGTGGTATTGGTTTTAGGATTAACGGTCGCAATAATTAATGAATCAGTTCTTCCACGATCGGTACGTCCTAAAGCTCCAGTATCAGTTCCCATTAAAAGAATCGAAAATGGTTTGCGCTCTTTTAAAATTTTGGAAACATTCCGGTTACTATGGCTGGCCATGTATGTATTACCGAATGTATCTTTGGCTTTATTGTATTGAGTGTAACCAAAAATCAATCCAATTGTCATTACGATTAATAAAACTATCATGACTGTCCATGCAATTGGATGATACTCAGTTTCAGTATTTTTAAGTTCAAGTGACTCTTGATGTGGAACTCGTTTGGGACTTCTTTTTACCGGTCTTTGATATCTAGGGTCATTTACAAAATGATTTTTTCCAGAACGTCGGTTAGGGTTAAAATTGTTATTTTCGTTTTCTGACATAATAGTTCCTTCTATAATATGTATTAATATTGCTTTTAATTATATCCCAATGCAAGTAACTTGTCTGATTAACTTTGTTAAAATTTTAATTAAATTCAGTTGCAACGTTAGTAGATTGATTAAATTAACCAGCGTGATATGCTACAATTATAGTTAATAAATTGAGTCAGTGAGGTCGATTACATGAGCAAATTAGTTCTCATGCGACACGGTGAAAGTGTTGCTAATTATAATCATACTTTTACTGGCTGGAGTGATGTTTCTTTGACCGAAGAGGGAAAAAACGAAGCCCACGAAGCCGGTCGAAAATTAAAGAAAACCAATATTAAGTTTGATGATGCCCATACTTCTTATTTAAAGCGGGCCATTACGTCTGAAAATATTGTATTAGACGAATTAAATCAATTATGGATTCCCCAACATAAAACTTGGCGTTTGAATGAGCGACATTATGGAGCACTCCGAGGGCGTAACAAAAAAGTAGTTCGAGCTGAAGTTGGAGATGAACAATTTATGCGGTGGCGTCGGAGTTTTCAGTCAGTTCCACCAAAATTAAAAACAGTTCCTGATCTACGTCGTTATCATGACGCTGGCGTAGAAGAACCACGGGCTGAAAGTTTAAAAATGGCATATGAACGTCTGGTTCCATATTGGGTTGATGAGATTGCACCTAAATTAATGGATGGAAAAAATCAACTAGTTGTGGCTCATGGAAGCTCATTACGGGCGCTAATCAAATATATTGAAAATATTGATGACATGGGAATTGATGGTGTTGAGGTTGGTAATGCGCAACCAATTATCTATACTTTAGACGAAAATCTACGTATTTTAGATAAGCAAATTATGAATTAATTAAGTTCCTTTTAAAAAGTATGTAAGAATTGTAAAATATTACTATGCTGTAAAAAAGATAAACACATTTAGTAATGATTGAATGGAGAAAAATATGCCTAATGGATTAAAAAAAGTAATGATTACATTATTACTTTTAGTTAGTTTTACCGGAGCGTTGATTGGCTTACAAACTACTGGAAACGCTGATCAAGTTAAATCAAATGCTTCATTAAAAGTTGAACCACAAACTCAGAATTTAAAATTTCAAAATAAAGCTAGTAACTTTTTTAATTTTAATCTAGGTGGGAATGATCAACTTAACCAAGATATTGTAGTTAAAGTTACTAATACCAGTGATAAAAAGGCTAAATTTACTACTAAAATCAATCAAGCAACCACTTCTCATAAAGGTGAAATCACTTATGATGGAAGGGGAAAGTTAGTTAAAAATATTTTTGACTTTAAACAATTAGTAACTTCTAAAGATAACGAAAATAAAGTAACCTTAAATCCAGGTGAAAGTCGTGATTTACATTTTAACGTGCAAACGCCAACTGGGGCTACTTTTAGCAACTTTAATGGAACCATTCTGGGTGGAATTTACATTTTAGAACAACCAGAAGCGAAGGCAACGAAGCACCATAAAGTTAAACGGACTGCTTATCCAGTTGCCATTATGATTAATAAAGGAAAATCATCGCCTAATCTTGCGATGAAACACGTTAAAACTGATACTCGTTACAATCAAAATATGGTTGATGCGATGGTTACTAATAACCATCCTGATTTAATTGGTAAATTAGATTATAAAGCAACGGTTGTAAAAAAAGGAACCAATTCTGTTGTAGCGCAAGCTAGTCAATCAAATGGACAAATTGGACCTAATAACCAGTTTAAACTTGAGGTACCTTGGTTAACTAAACGAATTACTCCTGGTGCTTATACTATGCGAGTTAAGATCAAGAGTACCGATCCACAACTTGGATCAAAGGGTGGAACTTGGTTCTTAGAAAAAGACTTTACCGTTTCTGTACTAGATGCCTTAATTGTGAATGCTAAAGTTACCCATTCAATTCCATGGATGCTAATCCTTGGGTTAGTAGTGATTCTTGGATTACTTGGTGGCTTAATTTACTGGTTATTGCAAATCCGTAAACGCCGTGAAGGTTTAGAAAAATAATTTAATGAAGAGCTAATACATTTATAGTGTGTATTAACTCTTTTTATTATGTAATAATATTGTCATTTTAAGCACATATTAATTTAATAATAATTATCATTAGTGTATTATTTAAAACAATAATACAGTTATAAATCCATATAGTTTTGGATTTGTACACTGATTAAATACATATAAGGATGGGTGATAATTATGGATGATCTAAAAAAGGCTAATAAACAACATAATAAAGTAGCCTGGGAAACCGGTGAAAATAAACAACATCTTAAGTTAATCAAGGGAAAACATGGTTGGTTAACGATTATGATGGGTATGACATTTGCTTCCATGACAATTATGGGAAGTGGGATGGTGGCATCCGCTGACACTACTACTCCAGCAGTTACAGCTCCAACGCAAACCACTGATACTACTTCTACATCAGCAACTGGAACAGAAGCAAAAAGTAGCGATGCACCTGCAGCAAATCCAACACCTGCTGCACCATTAAAAAATGATTATGTTAATACTACAACTAGTTCTAAATCAGATAACGCTAATAATGCAGCTAATGTATTTAAACAAAATGCACAAGTGTTGGCAACTACGGATAATACCAGTAGTTCAAATGCAACTCCAGAAGTGCAAACGCAAACTCTTTATAATTACACAGGTCAAGATGCAAGTTCAACAGACCATGATGATCAAGTAGTTAATGGAATTAAATATAATACTTCTATTACAGTAAATGGTCAAAATAGTTTATCTGGTGTTAAAGCAGGTGTAAGCCAGACAGAGGGTAGTTCAATTATTGATGCTGATAAAGATACATCAGGGAATGTAACTGCTCATTATAGTTTTAGTAATGTTTCTGGTAAAGATACTAGTATCAATGCTTTAATCCAACTTCCTAAATACAATGCAGCTATAGATAATGGTAATACAGCAACAACAAATATTAGTGCAACTAATAGTGATGACATCATTAATCAAATTAAAAATATGGGATTTACAGTTGTTCCTATGTATATTCATGATGATAATAAACCTGAAGATTTAAGACAAATTCACTTTACTGGGACACTAAAAGCAAATCAAGATGTTGATGTTAATTTTGATCTTCATACTGATAAACCAGATATCTATGCACCATTTGTTTCGGATAATATTGCTGTTTATGTAGGTTATACAGCTTATACATCTAGTACATATTATAGATTTGCTAAAATAATATCTAATCCATTTGATAATCATAGTAAGTATTTAGCAACTTACAAAGATGGAGATACCAATCAATATGAAGTTGCTCCTGATGATGTTCAAGCTCTGATGCCTGCGATGAATTCAGACAAAGAACTTAGAGTTAGTAACTTTGGAGAATCATGGGATGATGCAAGTACGAATGCCCCACTATTTACTGGTGGTTCATTTATTGTAAAACTTGCAAGCATTAAACAAGATATTGCTAATAAAGGTTTCTCTGTAAATCCAGATCCATCTGGAAAGGGATTAATGGATTATTATGTTTATGCTTCTGTTGCGCCTGATGCCAAAGGTAAATCAACACTTATCTATCCAAGTGGTAAACCATATGATGATAAAGATGGTGCTATTTACTTAAGTATTCGTCAAGTAGTTAAGACGGCACAAAATCAATACACTCTTCAAATTGGACAAAAATTTGATAATCGTGGTGTTGAAATTTATGATCACAGTGGAAAAGTAATTTTTGATGGAGTTAACGGATTAGCCAAGGGTGTAAATCCCGATGACGTTAAGATTACCACTAATGGTTATAATCAAAACGTTGGTGGATCATACACCATTACTTATGAATATGTGCCAGATAGTACTAGTGATTACGCTGTTTCAAGAACTGTCACCATTTATAACGTGCAACCAGATCTTACTGCACAAAATGCAACTATTACAGTTGGTGATAAGATTCCAACAACTGCAGCAGATTATAAGGTGCATGCAACTACTAGAGATGGTAAAGATGCAACAGTTCAAGTTAATGTTGATGATTATTACCAAGAAAATGGAATTGCAACCAAAGCTGGTAAGTACCCAGTAATAATCTATTCTCCTGATAACAATTTGACGATTACAGTTTATCTAAATGTTCTTGCTAAAGACGGAGCAACAGTAGCCCAAACTAAGCAAGTTACTAGAACCATCAATTACATTGATGATCAAGGAAAAACAGTTGCACCAGCAGTAACGCAAAGTGTTACTTTCTCTGAAACAGGCTCTACGGATAAAGATGGTAATACGACCTGGAATAACAACTGGAAAGCAGTTGATGGAAATGCTGACTTTAGTGAAGTTGATTCACCAAAAGTAACAGGTATGCATTTAGAAGATGCAAAGCAAGCAACTATTCCAGCTGAAACTGTGAATGCTAATACTACTGATGAAACTGTCCCAGTTAAGTATGCAAAAGATACAGACGCAGCAATTTCACAAGATAAAACAGTAACTAGAACTATTAATTATGTTGATGATCAAAACAAAACGGTTGCACCAGCAGTAACGCAAAGTGTTACTTATACTGAAACAGGTTACACGGATGAAAATACTCATGCTATTACCTGGAATAACGATTGGAAGGTAAAAGCTGGAGATCCTAATTTTGGTTCAGTGAAATCACCAGCAGTTGCAAATCTTCATTTAGAAGATACAACCCAAACAACTATTCCAGCTGAAACTGTGAATGCTAATACTGCTGATGAAATAGTACCGGTTAAATATGCAGATAACCACTCAACAGTGACTGATTCAAAAGAAGTAACTAGAACAATTACGTATGTTGATACCTTGGGTAATTCAGTTTATCCAGAAACTAAGCAAACCATTACGTTTACTAGAACTGGTGATAAAGATGACTATACTAATCAAACTAAATGGGGCGATTGGGTAGCTATCAATGATGATTTTGCAGCAGTAAAATCACCAGAAATTACCGGATGGCACTTGCAAGATAGTAGTCAAGCAACAATTACCGCTGAAAATAACGTTGCAAGTGATACGCAACCACAAAATGTGCAAGTTATTTATGAACAATCAGAAGCTCAACTGGCAACACAACAAAGTGTTAGTTTGAAGACTGGTAATGATTGGAATCCAACTGATTCAATTACAAAGTTAGTTGATGCGGATGGTAAAACTACCGATGCTGCCCAAGCAATTGCTGATGGAACTCTTGAAACTGGATTATTCCATTTGAGAACTAACAATTTTGCAATGTTTTCATTTGCTAGAGTTAATACCAATGGAAGTACCTCAACTGTAACGCTTAATGATGTTCATAATGTTGCGGGTAAATATGTCTGTGTTTACGTTTATGAAGGTCAATATGCAGAAACTCAAATCTTCGTTGATGCTGTAAATACTCCAGCAATCGCTGTAACAGTTGTTTACCAAGATAACGGACAACAAGTTGGTGGTACTAAGGTTATGACTGTGCAACCAGGAACTAAGTACAATGTTGCTGATGAAGTTCCCGCTGGATATCACATGTTACATCCAGAAGATGCAGTAGTTACCTTTGAAAAATCAGATGTTTATGTTGTTGAAATTGCTAAAGATCAACCAGTAACACCAACAAATCCAAGTAACAATGGTAATAGTGATAATGGATCAAACCCAACTCAACCAGTAAATCCAAGCAACAACGGAAATAGTGGTAACAATTCAAATCCAACCAAACCAACAAATCCAAGTAACAATGGTAATAACGGGAATGGTTCAACATCAATTAATCCAGCTCAACCAGTAAATCCAGATACTGGCAATGGTTCAGATGATAATAAGCCAACTGCACCAACGACGCCAAGTAACAATGGCAACGGAAGTGCAGATAACAATCAAACATCTACACCAAGCAACAATGGCAATGGAAGTGCAGATAACAATAAACCATCTACACCAACAGAACCAAGCAACAATGGCAACGGAAGTGCAGATAACAATAAACCATCTACACCAACGACGCCAAGTAACAATGGCAATGGAAGTGCAGATAACAATAAACCATCTACACCAACGACACCAAGTAACAATGGTAATGGAAGTGCAGATAACAACAAGCCATCTACACCAACAACACCAAGTAGCAATGGCAACGGAAGTGCAGATAACAATCAAACATCTACACCAACAACACCAAGTAGCAATGGCAACGGAAGTGCAGATAACAATAAACCATCTACACCAACGGCACCAAGCAACAATGGTAATGGAAGTGCAGATAACAACAAGCCATCTACACCAACAACACCAAGTAGCAATGGCAACGGAAGTGCAGATAACAATCAAACATCTACACCAACAACACCAAGTAGCAATGGTAATGGAAGTGGAGATAACAACAAGTCATCTGCATCAACAGAACCAAGCAACAATGGTAATGGAAGTGCAGATAACAATAAGCCATCTACACCAACGACACCAAGCAACAATGGCAACGGAAGTGCAGATAGCAACAAGCCATCTACACCAACAGAACCAAGTAATAATGGAAGTACAGATAGTAACAAGCCATCTGCATCAACACCAAGCAACAATGGTAATGGAAGTGTAGATAACAACAAACCATCTACATCAACACAGCCAAGTAACAACGGCAACAATAGTTCAGATAACAATAAACCAACTGTTTCAACTACACCAAAATCAAGCAATGGTGATCAAGATAGCATTGCAAATAATGCAAGTAATAATGCAAAAGTACGTAAATCAGCAACTAATGCTGGACAAGCAGGAAATGATAACATTACTGCAACTCCAAAATTAACCGCAGATCAAGCTGAAAATACTAGTAAAAATGTTACAAAACAAGCAACCAGTGGAAATCAAGCTAATGCATTACCAGATACTGGTGCATCTAACAATAACTTGCTTGAAGTTGTTGGAATGTCATTATTGTCTGCAATTTCACTCTTTGGATTGGGTAAACTTAATTCTAAGAGAAAATAATTAATCTTAATCATTAATTTACATAAAACGACTGGACCATGGTTCGGTCGTTTTTTGTTACGATAAAATAAAAATCCGCAATCAGTTTTAATAACTAATTGCGGATTTTTTCGTATTTATGTTTATGCTAGGGTACCCATTGGATCCCATGGAGCTAATTCTTTTGGTTCTTCAGTTTGTTGTTCACGTTCTTCAGGAGTTAAGTATTTCTTGTTAATAACTACTTGGTAAACAAATTCGCTGAACCAATCGTCACTCATAACGAAGTAACCATCTTCACCAACTTTTTCACCCCAACTATTTTCAACTTTCCATTTAGTTGGTTTTCCATTCACAATATCAACACCAGTGATAACCATGGCGTGGTTCATTGCACTTTCACCATAATCAAGCCGTTCAGCCTTAGTTAATGACATATCAGTGTGCATTAAATCGTCAACATGGTATAAGTCAGTATCTAAGATACCGGCTTTACGATCACTATCCATGGAAACATCACTACCAAACCAAACTGTTTCACCAGCTTTAAGTTGGGCAATCGTTAATTCCTTTAATCTTTCAATTGGAAGATTAAAGTGTTTAACATCACGACCACCAACCACGTTACCAAGCATTTCAACGGTGTAAGTCTTGTTAAATGGCTTGTCAGCAGTAGGTGAATTAATGATTGAAACGTATTCTTCTAAGTCTAAGTTAATGTATTTATTGAAGAAATCTTTTGGAGTTAAATCTTCGTCAATGTGGTATTTTTTATCAGCATCACGATATTCGAATGTGAATTTTTCCACTGGTTTACCAAAAGCGAAAACTAACATGCGGTAGATATCATTCATCATATCATCACGTTTAGCGTTTACGATTTCTGCACTTTGACCGTCATTAACTAATTTACGTAAGATAATTGCATCATGACGTAATTGAGTGTTTAAAGCGTGGTTAATTTCGGCTGATGCTGAACTATTGAAAGTTTCAGGCATAGCTGATTTAGGCACGATTCCGTATTTTTCAATTAAGGCACAAAGCATGTCCCATTGGCCACCATCTTGTTGTGGTGTAGTTAATAAGAAGTTAACTTTCCGTGAATCTAAAGGTTGGTCAGCAGTATTAATAATGTTGTTTAAGAAGTAGTTTGATTTTTCAAACTTGTCCCAGAAGAAAGTGAATGTTTGTGATAATTCAAAATCTTTTGGCACATTGAAGTTGTTTTCAACTTGGGTCCGCATGGTATTTAAAGCAGCGAATACCCAACATCTTCCACTTTGTTTTTGGTTAGCTACGTGTTGACTTGAAACGTCGACCGAGAAAATTGGGTCCATAGCAGCGTTTGCTTCATAGTCAGCAGCTGATTTTAAGACACCGTTATGTGTAACTGCACGACGAACGACATTAGCGTCTGAAATTTCGTTAAGGTTATTGGCATAACGTTTGATGTTATTTGGTTCAATAGATTTATCCATAATAAAAAGCCTCCCAAAATAATTGATTGGCTCTATTATAGCTTAATTTAGTGTTTAGCGGGCATTAATGATTTCTGGACCATCTGGATGTTGCACAATAATGGTATTGGCAATGTCCAAAAAGAAACCATGTTCTACAATTCCAGTAATTGAATCAAGAGTTGCAGCTAAGGCTTTAGGATCATCGATATGGTCTAAATAAAGATCGATGATGTAATTTTGGGAATCAGTTTTGATTGGTTCACCATTTTCACCTAAGCGAAGACGAGGATTAAGTCCCATTTTGTTAAGTCTTTTTTCTAGTTGTTTACTTCCGTAGGGGATAACTTCTAGTGGTACTGGATAGTTTAGTGTTTTAACCATTTTAGTTTCATCAACAATCCACATGTTTTTGCGTGAATTAACGGCTACAATTTTTTCCATGAGATGTGATGCACCACCACCTTTAATACCTTGGTAGTTTTCATCAATTTGGTCAGCACCATCGATAGTTAAATCAATATGGTCGACTTCATCAACATTTTTCATTGTAATACCTAATTTTTCGGCATGTGCTCTGGTATATTTAGAGGTAGGTACTCCAACAATGTTTAATCCAGCTTGAACTTTTTTACCAAGTTCTTCAACTAGGTACCACATTGTTGATCCACTACCAATTCCAACAATCATGCCATCTTTAATGAAGTTAACCGCTTCACGACCAACTTCGGCTTTTTGTTTTTTTACGGTTTCGCTATCCATGAATATCCCCTTAATCGAATGTTCGGTTTTGTTTCTTTCCAAAGGCTATTTTCCATGGATTTTAGCGTTTTGTCAAGTCATGTAAATTGGCTGTAAATACTGTTAGAATGGTAGTATCCAATTATTTAAAGGTTAGGAGTTTTACAGATGAAAAGAGGATTCAAAATAGTAACAAAAGATCAAGATTTGGGGTTAGAATTACCAAAGCGGGCAACTAAAAATGCAGCTGGTTATGATTTTGCCAGTTCAGTCGATATGACTTTGCCTTCAATTTGGAAATTAGGATTTTTAAAAGCCTTAAAGGTGATTTTAACAGAAAAGAATTTATCAGAAACTGATGCAGAAGAGGCACGGAAAATTTTAAAACCATATTTGATTCCGACTGGGATCAAAGCCTACATGCAAGATAATGAAGTTTTAATTATTGCTAACCGTTCAAGTAATCCGCTTAAGCGTGGCATGATTGTGCCAAACGGAATCGGTGTGATTGATGCTGATTACTATGATAATGATAATAATGAAGGTGAAATTTTCGTTCAAATGACTAATTTTGGGGTGAAAGACCGCCAAATAAAAAAAGGTGAACGAATTGGACAAGGAATTTTCATGCCATTCTTATTGGCTGATGATGACGAAGGTCCAAAAGCAACTAGAACAGGTGGATTTGGTTCATCTGGGAAATAAGGAGATGAATTAAATGGCAAAAGCAACAACGCGCTTTGTTTGTTCCAATTGTGGATACGTTTCCCCAACATATTTAGGACGTTGTCCAAACTGTGGGGAATGGAACACTTTTGAAGAAGAAACAGTTGCGAAAAATGATACCAAGACTGCCAATGTAACGCGAGTTTCGTTTGAGGGACAAAAATCCAAACCAACTCTAATTGACGATGTTAACGCTCACGAAGCACCCCGGTATCAAATTGAATCAAATGAACTTAACCGCGTATTAGGTGGAGGAGTCGTTCCGGGTTCACTAGTTTTAATTGGTGGAGATCCCGGAATTGGAAAATCAACTTTGCTATTACAAGTTTCTGGTCAATTAAGTAAATATGGAAAACGCGTGCTTTATGTGACTGGGGAAGAAAGTGCGGATCAAGTAAAGATGCGTGCGGATCGTCTTGGTGTCACTAATCTGGATAATTTATATGTCTTTCCAGAAACTGATATGACTGCCATTCGGGAAGCCATTGCCAACGTTAAACCAGATGTTGTAATCATCGATTCTGTGCAAACAATGCAAGAAGGTGACGTAGCATCCGCCATTGGTTCCGTTTCTCAAGTTCGTGGAGTCACTGCAGATTTGATGAACATTGCCAAAACCAACAACATTACCATTTTTGTGGTGGGCCATGTCACTAAAGGTGGTGCGATTGCAGGACCTAAGACTTTGGAACATATGGTAGATACAGTTTTGTATTTTGAAGGGGATAAACATCATGCTTATCGTCTACTTCGGGCTGTAAAAAACCGTTTTGGTTCAACTAACGAACTGGGAATCTTTGAGATGGTTGATAGTGGGTTAAAGGAAGTTGAAAATCCTTCTGAAATTTTCCTAGAAGAACGATTGCACAATGCTACTGGTTCAGCCATTGTGGTTGCGATGGAAGGAACTCGACCAATTTTAGTTGAAATCCAGGCTTTGATTACACCGTCTGTCTTTGGTAATGCCCAACGAACTGCCACTGGGGTAGATCGAAATCGGGTCTCATTGATTATGGCTGTCTTGGAAAAGCGGGCCGGTTTAATGTTGCAAAATCAAGATGCATACTTAAAAGCAGCTGGCGGAGTTAAATTAGTCGAACCCGCAATTGATTTAGCAATGGCCATTAGTATTGCCTCCAGTTATGAAGATATTAGTACTGATCCCAAAGAATGTTACATCGGTGAACTTGGTTTGACTGGAGAAATTCGTCGGGTAGATCGCATTGAACAACGAATCCGAGAAGCCGCTAAATTAGGTTTTTCTCGGGTAATTGTACCTAAGCATAACCTCGATGGTTTAAAAATTGATTCTGATATTGATGTAGTTGGAGTAACTACAATTCGAGAAGCTTTAAAACTTGCTTTGAAGAAATAATGGTCACAGCTTTATTTTTCTTCAATATAATTGTAGAATTAAGTATAAATAGATATAGAAAAGAGAGATTTCATTGGCAAACGATAAAATCCGTGTACGTTATGCCCCAAGTCCTACCGGACACTTGCATATCGGAAACGCTAGAACAGCAATTTTTAACTACCTTTTTGCCCGTCATTACAAGGGTACATTCATCATCCGTATCGAAGATACAGATACTAAACGTAACGTGGCTGATGGTGAAAAGAGTCAATTAGACAACCTTAAATGGTTAGGTCTTAACTGGGATGAAGGTCCTGATGTTGGCGGAGACTTTGGGCCTTACCGTCAATCAGAACGTCGTGCTACTTATGATCCATTAATTCAAAAATTATTGGATGAAGATAAAGCATACTATTCATACAAGACTGAAGAAGAACTCGAAGCCGAACGTGAAGAACAAAAAGCCCGTGGTGTGATGCCTCACTACGAATATGAATTTGCTGGTATGACTGAAGACGAACGCAAAGCAGCAATCGCTGATGCTGAAGCTAAAGGTTTGAAACCAGTTGTTCGTTTCCGTGTACCAAAGGACCATACTTACGAATGGGACGATCTTGTTAAAGGTCACGTTTCATTTAATTCAGACAGTATTGGTGGAGATTTCGTTATCGTTAAACGTGACGGAATGCCTACTTATAACTTTGCCGTTGTTGCGGATGATCACAACATGAAGATTAGTCACGTATTCCGTGGTGATGATCACGTTGCTAACACTCCAAAACAATTAATGATTTATGAAGCCTTTGGTTGGCAAGCACCTAAGTTTGGGCACATGAGCTTAATTATCAGTGCTGATACTGGTAAGAAATTGAGTAAACGTGATGAAACTGTGCTTCAATTTATCGAACAATACCATGAATTAGGTTACCTTCCAGATGCATTGTTTAATTTCATTGTCTTATTAGGTTGGTCACCAGTTGGTGAAGATGAAATCTTTAACCAACGTCAATTCATCAAGATGTACGATGAATCACGTCTAAGTAAGTCACCTGCTACTTTTGATAGCAAGAAACTTGAATGGATTAACAACCAATACGTTAAGAATACTGATGAAGATACCATTGTTGATTTGGCATTACGTCAATTAATCAAGGGTGGTAAATTACCAGAAAATCCAGATGCTCTTACAATTGAATGGGCTCGTAAACTTATTGATGTTTACCGTCCACAAATGAGTTATATGGCACAAATTAACGAAATGGCTAACGTCTTCTTTGAAGAACCTGAACTAGTTGAAGGTGAAGCACTTGAAGAAATTAGTAATGAAACTGCCCCAGTTGTACTTAAAGCATTTGCTGACAAGATTAAAGACTTACCAATCTTTGATAAAGTTGAAATCTTGAAGACGATTAAAGCAGTTCAAAAAGAAACTAAGATTAAAGGTCGTAAGTTATGGATGCCAATCCGTATCGCGGTTACCCACGAAATGGAAGGTCCTGAACTACCAGAATCAATCGAATTGATTGGTAGAGAAAAAACTTTGAAGCATTTACAACAAACTCTTGATCAAATTAACAAATAATAATGAGAAATAGACAAATCACAATGTGATTTGTCTATTTTTATTTTGCCAAATTAAACAAATTGGGTGAATATTAAAATATTTTTAAATAAATTGGTTTTAACTGCTTATCCCGTTGTTTGGGGGAAAAATTATCCCCAATATGATATCATTAAGTGAAAAACGTAGGAGGTAGTCATGGGATTAAAAGTTTATAATTCATTAAATAATGAAATGGAAAATTTCGAACCAATTCATGCAGGGAAAGTGAATATGTATGTCTGTGGACCTACCGTTTATAACTACATTCATATTGGTAACGCGCGTAGTATTGTAGCTTTTGACACTATTAGGAGATATTTTGAATATCTTGGTTATGAAGTTAATTACGTTTCTAATTTTACGGATGTTGATGATAAAATGATTAAAGCAGCTAAAGAAGATGGAATTACCGTTCCTGAAGTAGCTGATAAATTTATTAAAGCTTATTTTGAAGATACCAAGGCCTTAAACGTGGAACCAGCCACATTAAATCCACGGGCTACGGAAAATATTCCCGATATTATTAAATTTATTCAAGGATTAATTGATAATGGATACGCTTATAGCGTGGATGGGGATGTTTATTACCGGGCTCGTAAGTTTAAAACTTACGGTGAATTAGGGCATGAAGATATCGATACGTTGGAAAGTGGTGCTAGTCAACACGTTTCTGCTGATGAATTAGCCAAAAAAGAAGATCCAATTGATTTTGCGTTATGGAAGAATGCTAAACCAGATGAAATTTCATGGGAATCTCCATGGGGTAAAGGCCGTCCGGGCTGGCATATTGAATGTTCTGTGATGTCTACCAAGTATCTTGGGGATACATTTGATATTCATGGTGGTGGAATTGATCTTGAATTTCCTCATCATGAAAATGAACGGGCTCAGAGTGAAGCTGAAACTGGGAAGAAATTTGTTAATTACTGGCTTCATAATGGGTTTGTGACAGTCGGTGATGATGACGAAAAGATGAGTAAGTCATTAGGTAACTTTGTGACGGTTCATGATTTAATTAAAAAGATTGATCCACAAGTGTTGCGTTTTATGATGTCAACCACTCAATATCGTCGTCCAATTCGTTTTAGCCAAGCTGGTTTAGATGAAGCAGCTGCTAATTTGAAAAAGTTGCAAACGGCTTACACTAATTTGGAATATCGGTTAAACGATGCTGAAGTTGATGGTGATCCAAAGGTTGACCAAGAAATTCGTCAATTACAAGCTGATTTCCAAGATGCCATGGATGATGATTTTAACGTGCAAAATGGGATTGCTAAAGTCTATGAAATGGCTAAACTTGGGAACGTTTATGCGGAACGTCCTGTGGTTTTCAAAGAAACGATTGAATTAATCATGAATCGTTTAAAACAACTAGCATCCATCTTTGGAATCGAGCTTACTGCAGTAGCTTTCAACGATGAAGAAGTCGAAAAATTAATTGCGGAACGGAATCAAGCTCGTGCTGATCGTAATTTTCAACGTAGTGATGAAATCCGTGATGAATTAAAAGAACAAGGAATCGTCCTTGAGGATACTCCCCAAGGAACTCGTTTTAGAAGGGAAAACAATTAGTTAATGAGTGAACCTGATAAAAATATTGAATTTAGACAATTAAACGGAATTGCCTTGGCTTACTTAGGTGATGGTGTGTACGAAGTTTTCGTTCGCCGTCATTTAATTGATCAAGGAATTGTCCGTCCAAACCAATTGCAACATCGTGCAACTAAATATGTTTCTGCTAAGGCTCAAGCAGGTTTAATTGCTTTAATGGAAGAAGATAACTTATTGACCGATGAAGAAGAATACTTCTTCAAACGTGGACGTAACTCTAAGAGTTATACCCACGCTAAGAATACCAGTGTGGTTACATACCGTATTTCAACTGGATTTGAAGCCTTATTTGGATTCTTATCCCTAAGTGGTCAAGAAGATAGATTAGCTGAACTTGCTCAATGGTGTATTGATCAAGTTGAAGCAGGGAGAGTCGTTTATGAAAAATAATGAAGATTTTATTATCGGTCGCCATCCGGCCGTTGCTGCTTTAAGAAATGAAGAACAAGACATCAACAAAGTATTCCTCCAAAGTGGAATTAGTAAAGATGATGAAACGGTTCGGACCATTCTTAAATTAGCTAAAGGCCGTCATTTGGTGATTTCAAATGTACCAAAGTCAAAATTAGATTTAATGTCAGATCATCAAAATCATCAAGGAGTAATGTTAGCCATTGCTGCTTTCAAATATGCTACAATTGATGATTTGTTTGATAATGCTGCTAAACATGATGAACCACCATTCTTCGTAATTCTCGATAATATTGCTGATCCACATAACTTAGGATCAATTTTAAGAACTGCGGATGCTTCTGGTGTTCACGGTGTAATCATTCCCAAGCATCGTTCAGTTGGACTAACTTCAACAGTTGCTAAAACATCTGCTGGAGCAATTGAACGGGTTCCCGTTGCCAAAGTAACTAACTTGGTTAACACCGTTAATGATTTGAAAGATCGTGGAGTATGGGTCTTTGGAACTGATATGAAAGGAACAGATTACCGTCGTTGGGATGCTAAAGGCGCATCAGCTTTAATTATTGGTAGTGAAGGAAAGGGAATTTCCCCACTATTGAAGAAACAAGTTGACGAAATGCTTACCATTCCGATGATTGGAGACATTCAAAGTTTGAATGCTTCTGTTGCCGCTGGATTATTAATGTACCAAGGATTTAATTCTCGTCATCCACTAAAATAATGGCTAAATATAATAAAAGTGAATTATTAATTGTTGATGCTTACAATGTGATTGGAAATTGGGAACATTTAAATCGCTTGAAACTCGACAATAAATTGCCAGAAGCTAGAGATGAGTTAATTAAGGAATTATCAGAATATCAAAAATACAGCGGTAAAGAAATTATTGTGGTTTTTGATGCCATGTATGTTCCTGGATTAGCAAAATCTAAAAAAGTTAAAAACATTCAAGTAGTCTGGACCAACAAAAATGAAACTGCTGATACGTATATCGAATCCTTAGCAACCCGGGAACAATCATTGTTTACCCAAGTTGAAGTAGCTACTAGTGATCATGCGGAACAGTGGACGATTTTTTCGGCTGGAGCTTTACGGATTCCAGACCAAGAATTACTAACCTCAGTGCGTCGGACTAAAAAAGAAATTCGCAATGAAGCTAAAAATTACAATAGTAATTTAACCGGAAATCGCATTACTTTTGATGAGGGACAATTAGATAAATTAACAGCTTTACGAGATAAATTATCAAAGAATGAATAAAGTTCATTCTTTTTTTATTTGAATTTTATTGCATTATCAATAGTGTGCAATTGGTATTGTGTGTATTTATTATTTCGAACAATCGTTCGCTTGTAGCAAGTTTTTATCCTTTGTAATTTATAAGCATTCAATTACGAGGAGAACTAAAATTATGAATATTAATCAAGCTAACCATTTTGATCCACAATTAATTATTGACGCCCAAATAGATGAAGATCGCTTTTATCAATTGTTTCAGCAATTTGCACCGATTCATTTAAAATTATGGAATGAATTTTATTTAACTGATATGGAATTAGCAGACTGGAGTCAAGAAGCAGCAATTGTTTTACAACGGATCTTAGCCAAATATGATATTCGAAAGAAAGTGACTTTTGGTTCATTTTATAAAGCAAGTTTAAAAAATCGGTTGTTTGACTTAATTCGTAAACGAAAAGCGAAGAAACGAGTTCCAACTAAATTGCAAACCTCACTAAATCTATTTCCTGATTATTATGCAGATACCGTTTATGATGCAATGGCGTATCGTCCAGACGAGATGTGTGAATTTTATGCTTGTGTAGCTGAGGTCAGTAATAATTGTTCTAGTTTTGAACGGTTAGTTTTAACTGAGTCATTACGGCAAAATAGTCCGGAAAAAATTGCCCAACAAGAAGCCGTTCCAGTTTTAAAAGTCAAAAACGCATTAATTAGATGTCGCAGAAAATATGAAGATTATACTCGTTTGACGCAGCTAAAATTAGATGATAAAGTTAATAATGATTAAGGAGGTGTAGTTGATGTCACAAAAGAAAGTAGCATTGGCTTGTACTGAATGTGGCGCGCGTAACTACACCGTCACCGCTAAACCTGGTCGTGAAGAACGATTAGAATTAAAGAAATTCTGTAAACACTGTGGTAAAAACACAATTCATCGGGAAACCCACTAAGGAGATTTGATCAATGAAAAGACTTTGGAACTTTTTCAAGAGTGTTGGAACTGAAATGAAACTAGTTGTTTGGCCTAACGCTAAACAAACTAGAACTGATACCTTAACTGTTATCGGCACAACCATTTTCTTCACTGTATTCCTTGGACTTATTGATTGGGCCGTACAAACTGCTCTAATCAAGTTATAATATTTATCAAACTAGCAAACTAATTAAAATTCTGTTATAGTTGAAATACGGACTTCGCTTACGCGGGGTTTTTTATTTTGGTCGAATAGTAAAGGAGATTTTTGAAGTGGTAGAATCAGCTGAAAAACAATGGTATGTGCTTCATACTTACTCTGGTTACGAAAACAAAGTTAAAGAAAACCTTGAATCAAGAAGAGATTCAATGGGTATGCAAGATTACATCTTTGACGTAGTTGTACCGGAAACTGAAAAACACGAAGTTAAGAACGGTAAAGAAAAAGTTGTTATGGATAAGACTTTCCCTGGATATGTTCTTGTACAAATGGTAATGACTGACCGTGCATGGTACGTTGTTCGTAATACCCCAGGTGTTACTGGATTTATCGGATCACATGGGCAAGGTTCAAAACCAAACCCATTACTTCCTGAAGAAGTTGATCATGTTATGGCTCAACTTGGCATGAAGCAAAACATCCAACCTTTGGATAGTAAAGTTGGTGACACTGTGACAATTATCGAAGGTGCTTTCAATGGACTTTCTGGTAAAATCACTAGTATCGATAACGAAAAGGGCAAGTTGAAAGTTAACATCGACATGTTCGGTCGTGAAACTAGTACTGAACTAGATTTCAACCAAGTAAAACCACTAGAAAACGAATAATTAGAACTATTCTTGTACAAGAATGACGTTTATGATATAATTCTCTAGTGTACTTTGTGCATAATCAACGTGGGAGAAGAAATTTCATCTTCATTTACCACACACGGACTTAAGGAGGTTTGTCTCGTGGCTAAAAAAGTAGTAGATATTGTTAAGTTACAAATTGCAGCGGGTAAAGCAACACCTGCTCCTCCAGTTGGACCTGCATTGGGTCAAGCTGGTGTGAACATTATGGAATTTACAAAGGATTTTAACGCACGTACTGCTGATCAAGTAGGTATGCTTATTCCGGTTGTAATTACCGTATTTGAAGATCACTCATTCAGTTTCATTACTAAGACTCCACCTGCCGCTATTCTTTTAAAGAAGGCTGCTGGTGTTGAATCTGGTTCTGGTGAACCTAACACTAAGAAAGTTGCTAGCGTAACTAAAGCTCAAGTGAAAGAAATCGCCGAAACTAAAATGCAAGATCTTAACGCAGCTGATGTTGAAGCAGCTATGCGTATGATTGAAGGTACTGCACGTAGTATGGGATTCACTGTCGAAGGTTAATCTTAACCCCGTAGTAGTTACTTTATTATCAAGATAATGCTTGAAGTGGGAGGAAGAAATTCCGTTTGACCACATCGCAAGGAGGAAATCACATGGCTCGTAAAAGAGGTAAGAAGTACAGAGACGCTGCTGAACAAATCGATAAGAGTATTGCATACCCTGTTGATGACGCAGTTGCTCTTGTTCAAAAATTAGATGTTGCCAACTTTGATGATTCAATCGAAGTTGTTATTAAATTAAACGTTGATACAAAACAAGCTGATCAACAATTACGTGGTGCCGTAGTTTTACCTAATGGTACTGGTAAAGATCAAAAAGTTATTGTATTTGCTAAGGGTGACAAGGCTAAAGAAGCCGAAGCAGCTGGTGCAGACGTTGTTGGTGAAGAAGACTTAGCACAAAAGATCATGGACGGTTGGATGGACTTTGATGTCGCAGTTTCAACTCCTGATATGATGGCTCAAGTTGGTCGTTTAGGACGTGTGCTTGGACCTAAAGGTTTAATGCCTAACCCTAAGACTGGTACTGTAACTATGGATGTTACTAAAGCCGTTTCTGAAGCCAAGGCTGGTAAGGTTACTTACCGTACTGACCGTGATGGTAATATTGCCGTTGCTATTGGTAAAAACTCATTTGATACAGATAAGTTAGTTGAAAACTTTAAGACTGTTGAAAGCATCTTGGTTAAAAACCGTCCTGCTTCTGTTCACGGTACTTACATTCAAAACATTTCTGTTTCATCAACTTTTGGTCCTGGTGTTAAAGTTTCACCTGAATCATTTTAAGTTATTGATCTAAAAATTAAATCCCTGTATTGACTAATGTATTTTCCTATGGTAAATTATTAGTATAATATGAATCGCCTAAGACTCAGGTGGCTCTCGTAGCCTTAATTAACGCCTGCCGAGGAGTTTAACGACTTTTCTCTATGTTTTGGCGAGCATAGGGATTTTTTATTAGGTCCCAAATTTCATTGGGAGGTGAAAATTTATGCCAAAAAAAGAAGTTATTGATGCCAAAGCCAAGAAGGTTGACGAAATTGCTAAAGACTTTACTGAAGCCGTTTCAGCAATCGTTGTTGACTCTCGTGGTTTGACTGTTGCTCAAGACACTGAATTACGTAAAGAATTACGTGATAACGGTGTTAAACTTATGGTTATTAAAAACAAGATTTTAGAACGTGCCGCTGATAAGAGTGGACATAACGATCTTAAATCAATCTTTAATGGACCAAGTGCCGTTGCATTTTCTCACGAAGATGCCGTTGCACCTGCTAAGATTTTGAAGAAGTTCGCTGACGAACATGATGCTCTTGTAATTAAGGGTGGAATTATCGAAGGTGAAGTTGCAGATATTGAAAAGATTAATGAATTCGCTACATTACCAAGTCGTGAAGAATTACTTTCTACTCTTGCAAATATCTTACAAGCACCTGTACGTAACGTTGCATACGCTGTTAAAGCTATTGCAGACAGCAAGTCAGAAGACGACGCTGAATAATAAAAATATAAATGTCCTATTAGGAGGAATTTAACATGGCTTTTGAAAAAGATAACATTATTGCTCAATTAAAAGACGCTTCAATCAGTGATTTAAACGATTTGGTTAAAGCAATCGAAGAAGAATTTGACGTTTCAGCATCTGCTCCAGTTGCTGCTGCTGGTGCTGCTGGTGCCGCTGCTGCTAAGAGCACTTTCGACGTAGAATTAACTTCTGCAGGTTCAGCTAAGATCAAAGTTATCAAGGAACTTAAAGGTATCACTGGTCTTGGTCTTAAAGAATGTAAAGAAATGGTTGATGGTGCTCCATCAATCGTTAAAGAAGGTCTTTCAGAAGACGAAGCCAACGACATCAAGGACAAACTTGAAGCCCAAGGCGCAGTTATTACTCTTAAATAGTAATAATTCTTCAATCAAAAAAGGGATGTGTGATTTCACACATCCTTTTTTACTACCTTCTGTTAAGTAGATAAAGATTTTTTTGGAGGAAACACTTGAAAGCATTCTTTAAAAAATTTATTGATTTCTTTAATAAGTATTTGAATATAATTAAAATTGTTTTCTTAATTGTTGTGGCTTGCTTTGTTGTTTTTGAAGCTCATAGTATTTTACAAGAAATCAATGGGGCACAGATGAAGCAAAGTCTTGCTTCTCAATCACCACAACATTTATTGATTTTAACAATTTTAGGGTTAATTGCGGTTACTCCAATGTTAATCTATGATTTTACTTTTACTGAATTTTTACCATCTAAGTTTAAACCATTATATGTGGTTAAAAGTGGGTGGATTACCAATACTTTCACTAATATTGCGGGATTTGGTGGCTTTTTAGGTGCCAGTCTCCGGGCTGATTTTTACAGTAAAGATGCAACTAAAAAACAAATCCTTTATGCGATTTCTAAAGTCGCACTCTTCTTATTAGCTGGACTATCGACTTATTGTTTGATTTCGTTAGTTTTAATTTTTGGCTTTGGAATTGGTAATCGCTTTGCTGGAGATTGGATTTGGTTACTTGGTGGGGGAATCTACTTCCCAATTGTGTTCTTATTTACGCGTTTTAGTAATTCAGAATTTTTTGCCGATTTAACGCTTCGCCGTGAGATTAAGTTAATCATCGGATCATGTTTGGAATGGGGATCATGTGTTGCCTTATTCTTAATTATCGGTGATTTCATGAATCTTCACATTGATATTTGGAACGTGATTCCAATGTTCTTTGCTGCCAATGTGTTTGGTGTTGTATCAATGCTTCCAGGGGGACTTGGGACTTTTGATACCATGATGATCCTTGGTTTAGGGGAACTTGGAATTTCGCCAACTTTAGCAACCGTTTGGCTTTTACTCTACCGAATTTTCTATTACTTCATTCCATTTGGAATTGGGGCATTATTATTTGGGGGAGAATTAGTTGGTCGCTTAAATAAATTTTTAGATGATATTCCGGCTAATATTGTGCAACGATCATCACAACTGGTAATTACATTCTTTATGTATTTCTCAGGGATTATGATGATTTTATTAGCAACTGTGCCTAATATGGTGCTGTTAAATCCCCTCTATAATTCTTTAGCACCATTTACCTTATATTTCTTAGGGCAGCTTTCAAACGTGATTGTTGGTTGTTTGTTGATTGGACTTGCGCGTGGGGTTAGTTCACGAGTTAAAAAAGCTTTCTGGCCAACTGTAATTCTTTTACTATTTGCGATTGGAAATACCCTTTGGAAAGAAGATTTTCCAATTCGATTAGCTATTTTCCTAGGCTTTATTTTAATCTGTCTCTGGTTCTCTCGTAAGGGAATGTACCGTGATCGATTAACGTATTCTTGGGGAGCTGCAATTACTGATGCCGGAATCTTTGTCGGAGCCTTTGCCGTTTACTGTTTAGTTGGTTTCGTCATGGGCCACGGACATGGTGGCATTAGAATGACTAATGAATATTTACTTCCATCACAACAAGTTTGGGTAATTGGATTGATTGGATTCGTAATTGCTATCTGTATTTTGTATGGATTGTTTCGTTTTCTTTCGTATTCTAATACTCCTTGGATGAACCAACCATTTGATCAAGCACGGGTTAAAGCTGTGATTGATAAGTTTGGTGGTAATGAGGTAAGTCATTTAGTTTTCCTACGTGATAAAAAAGTATACTTCTATTCAGAAGATGGCGAAGATCAGATGGTATTCATGTACAAACAAAAAGCTAATAAGCTAATTGTGATGGGTGAACCATTTGGTAATCAGGCATTACTTGGTAAGGCAATCGATAAGTTCATGATTGATGCTGATAATGTTGATTTAACTTTAGTTTTCTATGAAGTTGGGGAATCATTAACGATGTTACTTCACGATAAAGGTTTTGATTTCATCAAAGCTGGTGAAGAAGGACATGTTGATTTACAAGAATTTACTTTAGTTGGGAAAAAGCATCGTGGTGAACGGGCTTTAATGCATAAATTTGAGCGGGATGGCTTTAAATTCAAGATTATTAATCCACCGTTTTCAACTGATAAGATGAATGAACTTAAAGAAATTTCTGACGAATGGCTTAAGGGTCGTGATGAAAAAGGATTTTCATTGGGATTTTTTGATCCTTATTACCTTAATCAGGCACCAATCGCGGTTATCTGTGATGAGAATGATAAGATTGTAGCTTTTGCTAATATTATGCCAACTGGTGATCATGAAATGACATCGATTGATTTAATGCGGTCTAGCAAAGATGCACCATCAGGAATTATGGATGGAGTATTTATTAACTTATTCAACTATTCTAAAGATGAGGGATATCAATGGTTTAACTTAGGAATGGCACCATTATCAAATGTTGGGAATTCTCGTTTTAGTTTTATTAACGAAAAATTAGCTCATTTGATTTATGAATATGGTGATGCATTCTATAGTTTCCAGGGACTTCGTTCATATAAAGAAAAATATGTTGATAAATGGGAATCTAAATATTTCGTTTTCCGTAAAAATAATTCATTGGTCTTCACAATGTTACAACTTCTTGCAGTTGTTAACGAACGGCCACTGAGAAAATAAGAAAAAGATTCGACTAATTGTCGAATCTTTTTTATTTTTCCGTTTGACAATTCGGATTTAAATATTTATACTAACAACATAAATTAAATAACACGATGTAGAAGTTAAGTACAAATGAATGTTTCTCAGAGAATTCTTGGTTGGTGTGAAAGAATGAAATTGAACTTTGGAAAATGGGCTTTAAAATACTTTATTAGTAAATAATTAGCTAATAACGGGGTTGTTACCGATACCATGGCAAAGTTATACCAATTTTGGTGCAACTTATAGAGATCTATTTAGCAATATGTAGATGAACTAAGGTGGTAACACGAGAACACTCGTCCTTTAATTAGGATGGGTGTTTTTTATTTGATTTTTTTACATAATTAGGAGGAAGATAAGTTGGCAGAGGAACACAAGAATCATTTATCAAGAGAGATATCATCAAGACAAGTTCTGATGATTTCATTGGGTGGGGTAATTGGAACAGGATTATTTTTAAGTTCTGGCTATACGATTCATGAAGCTGGACCAGTTGGAACTATTTTAGCTTATTTATTAGGCGCAATTATTGTTTATTTAGTAATGCTTTGTTTAGGTGAGCTATCAGTTGCAATGCCAGAAACAGGATCATTTCATGTCTATGCGCAAAAGTATTTAGGACGTAGTGCTGGGTTTATTGTGGCAATTCTTTATTGGTTAACTTGGACCATTGCATTGGGTTCGGAATTTACGGCTGCAGGTTTAATTATGCAACATTGGTTCCCAAGTATTGCGACCTGGGTGTGTAGTTTGTTATTTATGATTTTGATTTTTGCAATTAATGCTTTTTCGGTGAAGTGGTTTGCAGAAACTGAATTTTGGTTTTCTAGCATTAAAGTAGCAGCAATTGTAGCTTTTATTTTATTAGGTGCCGGGGCAATTTTTGGTATTTTTAGTTTTCATGGAACTCATCAAGTTATCGGTTTTCAAAATTTCTACAAAAATGGCTTGTTTCCAAATGGATTTGGTGGTGTCTTTACCACGATGTTAACGGTTAACTTTGCTTTTTCTGGTACGGAATTACAGCAGGTGAAACTAAAGACCCAGCTAATACCATTCCTAAAGCTATTAAGACAACTTTATGGCGATTAATTCTATTCTTTGTGGGAAGTATGATTGTAATGAGTTCATTGATTTCCTACAAACAAGCAGGGGTTACGCAAAGTCCATTCGTATTGATTTTCTCAGAAATGGGAATTCCATTTGCTGCTGACATTATGAATTTTGTAGTTTTAACAGCCATTATTTCGGCTGCCAATTCCGGACTATATGCTTCAACAAGAATGTTATGGTCATTATCAAATGAAGGAATTATTTCGAAAGTTTTCAAGAAAACTAACAAACGTGAAATTCCAATTTATGCTTTAATTGCAAGCATGATTGGAGGAGTGTTTGCGCTATTTTCTGCGGTTTATGCTGCTGGATCAGTTTATCTAATTTTAGTTTCAATTTCTGGATTAGCGGTGGTCTTCGTATGGATGGCAATTGCTTTATCTGAACTTCAATTTAGAAAAAAGTACGTAGCTAGTGGCAAAGATATTAAAGATTTAGCTTATCGAACGCCGTTTTATCCTTGGACTCCTTTGGCTGCCTTTATTCTTTGTTTTCTTTCTTGTATCCTAATTTGGTTTGACCCAAATCAAAGAATTGCTTTGTATTACACGGTACCATTTGTCTTAATTTGTTATGTATTTTATGAAATAAAACTCAGATATGATAAGAAACGGGGAATTAGTGATGTCAAATAAAGCTGTGAAACAACGACTAAAAGAACGGCTGGTGTTGGACGGTGCCATGGGAACAGAATTAGAAAAATTAAACGTGAAAACTAATGACGCTTTATGGTCAGCTAATGCTTTAATTGATAATCCAGAAGCAATTTATCAAGTCCATGCTGATTATTTTAAAGCAGGAGCTGATATTGCGATTACGGATACCTATCAAGCTAATGTGGATGCTTTTGCTAAAGTTGGCATTGATCATGAGCAAGCGATTGCCTTAATTAAATCAGGTGTTAAAATTGCGAAACAAGCTCGTGATGATTTTGATCCAGACGGCTTAGTTGCAGGATGTATTGGACCTTATGGGGCTTATTTAGCCAACGGAGCTGAATATACTGGTGATTATGATTTAACTTTTACAGAATATCAAAATTTTCACCAAGAAAAAATTGAAGCATTGATTGCAGCTGGTGCTGATTTATTATCAGTTGATACGATTCCTAATTTTGCTGAGGTGAAAGCGTTAGTTAAAATTATTGATAGTTTACCAGATGCCATCCCCTATTGGATTAGTTTAAGTGTAAAAGATCCAGAAACTTTAAGTGATGGGACACCATTAACCGAAGTAGTTAGTTGGTTAGCTAAACAACCTAAGATTGCTGGAATTGGAATTAACTGTACCAAAATTGAGAATATTACTCCAATCGTAAAACTAATTCATGGGATTACTGATTTACCAATTATTGTTTATCCTAATCCTGGTGATATTTATGATCCAAAAACAAAGACTTGGACGACGGTACCACATTTAGATACTTTTAATCGTGAAGTACCAGTTTGGCTTACTGCGGGGGCAAATATTATTGGGGGCTGCTGTCGGACTACTCCAGTAGATATCGAACAAATTTCGAAAATAATTAAAAAATAATGGTAATTTGTTAACTATATTGTTAAAATAGTTAACAATATAAATATTGGAGGCTTTAGAAATGGTAAGAAAAATTGGTGTTATCGGAGACGGTCACGTTGGATCAACGGTGGCTCACTATATCGTAGCAAATGGATTTGCAGACGACCTAGTCTTAATTGATAAAAATGAAGCGAAAGTGAATGCGGATGCGATTGACTTTAGAGAAGCCATGCCCAATTTGCCATTCCACACTAATATTACAGTGAACGATTATGATGCTTTACGTGATGCAGATGTGATTATTTCTGCATTAGGTAATATCAGATTAAACGATGGGGCCAATGAAGACCGTTTTTCAGAGCTTGCTTACAACAGTGAACAAGTTAAGTCGGTGGCTGCTAAAATTCGTGATTCAGGATTTAACGGGATAATTATCGCCATTACTAATCCAGTCGATGTTATTACTTCAATTTACCAACAAGTTACTGGTTTACCTAAGAAACACGTTATTGGAACTGGAACATTATTAGATTCAGCACGGATGAAACGAGCCGTGGCAGAAAAATTAAACATCGATTCACGTTCCGTGACTGGGTATAACTTAGGTGAGCATGGTAATTCTCAATTTACGGCTTGGTCAACTGTGCGTGCCTTAGATAAGCCATTAACTGAATTAGCCAAAGAACGTGATTTAGACTTAGATGCTTTAGATAATGAAGCTCGTCATGGTGGTTATGCAGTTTTCAAAGGTAAGGGATACACTAATTATGGGGTAGCCACAGCTGCCGTTCGATTAGCTAACGTTGTCCTTTCTGATGCCCATTCAGTACTTCCAGTATCTAATTATCGTGAAGATTATGACTCATATTTATCTTATCCAGTGGTCGTTGGTCGTGACGGAGTATTGGAAAATGTTCCGCTTAATTTAACTGATGAAGAAAAAGCAAAATTACAAAATTCTGCTGATTTTATCAAAACTAATTTTGAAAAATATAGCGAAAAATAAAAATATTTAATAGCGTTGTCCTTCCCGGGATGACGCTATTTTTTTACACTCTTTTTTATAAACACGAACATTAAAGCGGTGTAAATATATTATTATTCTTAAATTCCGTTTGAAAATTCATAAAAGATATGATTTAATATGTATGTGAAGAAGTAAACGCGAACTCTAGGAGAATTAATATGGAAAAAGTTCAGGTTATTATGGGATCTATTTCTGATTGGGAAACCATGAAAGAAGCCGTTAATGTTTTATCTAGTTTTAATATTGCTTACGACGTACATATCATTTCAGCTCATCGTACCCCACAACGCATGATTGATTATGCTAAATCATTACTTGAAAACGAAGTCGAAGTTGTGATTGCAGGTGCAGGTGGTGCTGCTCATTTACCAGGGATGGTGGCTGCTAATACTATCGTTCCCGTGATTGGTGTGCCAGTAATGAGCAAAGCCTTACACGGAGTTGATTCATTACTCAGCATCGTTCAAATGCCGTCTGGAATTCCAGTTGCAACAACTGCTATAGGAACATCTGGTGCTAAGAATGCCGGTTATCTAGCCGCTCAAATTTTAGCTATTAACGATCAATCAATTAAAAATAAATTACTTACATATCGCCAAGGACTTGCCGAAAAGGTGGTGGAAAGTGAACGTGAACTTAATGAAAAATAAAGTGATTGTTCCTCCTGCTACCATTGGAATCATTGGTGGTGGTCAACTTGGCCGTATGATGGCCGAAGCTGCTAAACCAATGGGCTATACGGTTATCATTTTGGATCCTAATCCTGATTCATCAGCTGGTAAAGTTTCTGATGCCCAAATCGTGGCTGATTATGATGATCGAGCTGCTTTAAAGGAATTAGCGGAAAAGTCAGATGTCGTGACCTACGAATTTGAAAATGTTGATTTAGATGGAATTGAAACGATTAAATCGTTAACTGCAATTCCCCAAAACTCTAACATTTTAAAAACTACTTCCAATCGAATTTTAGAAAAAAACTTTTTAAAAAACTTAAATATTCCGGTTGCACCATTTGCAGAAATTAAATCAATTGAAGATTTAAAGCTACAATCGGAAAAACTAGGATATCCCTTAATTTTAAAAACGACTACTGGTGGTTATGACGGACACGGTCAATGGGATATCAATAATGCCACTGATATTGAAAACTTACCGATTGAAATTAAACCACAAGATCCACTTATTTTAGAAAAGAAAATTAACTTTGACGAAGAAGCCAGCATGATGGTGACCGTTGATGGTAAACAACAAATCGTTACTTGGCCCATCTCAATTAATTATCATCAAGATCACATTTTAAAAATTTCAGTCGTAGACGATCAAGCTAACCAAAAGTTAACTGCGAAAGCCAAGGTCATAGCTGAAAAAATCGCGAAAGCCTTAGATTTAAAAGGGATGTTTGGAATTGAGTTTTTCGTCACTGACGATGAACTTTACGTTAACGAGTTAGCCCCACGACCTCACAATTCTGGTCATTATAGTATTGAAGGTTCCAATACTTCTCAATTTGCAGGTCAAATTAGAAGTGTGACTGGTTTGCCAATTGAAGATATTCAAGCAAATAATGATTTTGTAACCATGATTAATTTGCTGGGTGACGAAATTTCAATGGCTCGGCAAGATTTACCTAATCATCCAGAATGGCATTTTCACGATTACGAAAAAACGCCGATCAAACCGAAACGCAAGATGGGACACATCACTGTCTTAGGAAAAGAAAATGGAAATAAGCTAATCGCTTGGGAGAAATCACATCATGAATAAATTAGACAAGAAAGTTATGATTGCCGACGGAAAAGCCAAACAAATTTTTACCACTAACGACCCTGAATTAGTTTGGATTCACAGTAAGAATCAAGCGACTGCTTTAAATGGAAAACGGAAAGTGCAAATCGAAGACAAGGGTTATTACACGAATCAAATCAGTGGTCGTTTATTCGAATACTTAACTAAAAAGGGCATCAAAAACCACTTTGTGGAAGCGGTTAACGATACCGATGTTATTTCAAAAAGATTAACGATGATTCCGTTAGAAGTAGTTACTCGTAACTATGCTTCGGGTCATTTCGTCACTAAATACGCTGTTAAACCGATGATTCATTTAGTTCCACCAGTGCAAGAATTCTATTACAAATCCGATGAACTTGATGATCCCATGATTAATGAATCACAAATTGAAGCTTTAAATATTTTAAATGCTGACCAACTAGCTTATATCAGTGCTGAAGCTTTAAAGATTAATGATTTACTTAAAGTTATCTTTGCTGATATGAATATCAGACTGGTTGATTTCAAAGTTGAATTTGGTTTCGACATTCACAATAACATTATTCTCGGTGATGAACTTTCACCTGATAACATGCGCATCGTCGATGAAACGACTGGTAAATCACTTGATAAAGATATCTTTCGCAAGAACTTAGGTAGTTTAACTGCTGTTTACGACGATGTTCTTAACCGTTTGAAAAAAGAATTAGGAGAATAGTTATGTATTTAGGTAAAGTCTATGTTTCTTACAAGCCATCTGTTTTTGATCCCCAAGGTGATGTGATTCGTAAAAGTCTTGATCAATTAGGTTTTGAAGATATTAACCAAGTCAAACAAGGTAAATATTTCGAAATTAAATTAGATGATGATTCAAAAAATCAAGCCGAAGACAAACTCAAAAAAGTTACGGAAAGTTTGTTAATTAACCCAAACACTGAAACTTATACTTACGATTTAGCCGAAATTAAGGAGTAATTATGAAAGCAGCTGTAATTCAATTTCCGGGATCTAATTGTGATTTAGATCTGATGTATGCCTTAGATCAATTAGGCTTTGATCCAGAATTAGTTGATCATAATGCGACTGATTTATCTGACTACGATGCGATTTTCTTACCAGGAGGATTCTCATTCGGTGATTATCTTAGATCTGGTGCAGTAGCCCGTTTTTCTCCGATTATTGAAGCTTTAAAAGCAGAAGATGCTAAGGGTAAAATCATTGTTGGAATTTGTAATGGTTTCCAAATCTTGACAGAAGCGGGTTTATTACCTGGTCAATTAATGATGAATGAACATCCCGGTTTTATCTGTGATGAAGTTGATTTACAGATTGAAAATGGGGATTCGAACTTCAGTAAACAATATGATACCAACAAAATTAATTTGCCAGTTGCCCATGGTGAAGGTCGTTACGTTGCTAATGATGCTACTATCAAACAACTTGAAGCTAATCATCAAGTTATTTTTAAATATCTCACCAATGTTAATGGTTCAACAAATCAAATTGCGGGAATTACTAATCAACGCGGTAACGTATTTGGGATGATGCCTCATCCGGAACGTGCGATTGAAGCTGTAATTAGTTCAACCGATGGAAAAGCTTTCTTTACCAGTATTTTAAACAAGTAGAAATGAGGATGCTTCGATGACTGAAATACCAAGTATCATGCAACATGAACCAACTCCTGAAGAAATCAAACAAACTAAAATTTACCTCGACTGGTCATTAACTGAACCAGAATATGACTTAATTTGTAAAACGATTGGCCGTTTACCGAACTACACTGAAACGGGATTATTTGCCGCTATGTGGTCAGAACATTGTTCATACAAGAAATCAAAACCAGTGCTTCGTAAGTTTTGGTCAACGAACGAACGCGTTATGCAAGGTCCTGGAGAAGGGGCCGGAGTTTTAGACATTGGTGATGAACAAGCAGTTGTTTTCAAAGCTGAATCACATAATCATCCGTCAGCCGTGGAACCTTATGAAGGAGCTGCTACTGGAGTTGGGGGAATTATCAGAGATATTTTTTCGATGGGGGCACAACCAATCGCTGTGTTAGATAGTCTTCGCTTCGGTGAATTGGACAATAAACAAACCAAACATTTGTTGAATGGAATTATAGCTGGAATCGCTGGTTATGGTAATGCGTTAGGAATTCCCACAGTTGGTGGTGATATTGCTTTCGATAAAACTTATCAAGCTAATCCTTTGGTAAATGCAATGGCAGTTGGTATTTTAGATCATCAAGATTTACACGTTGGTCAAGCTAACGGAATTGGAAACCGAATTTTATACATAGGGGCTCGTACTGGACGTGATGGAATCCACGGTGCCACTTTTGCATCAAGTGATTTCAATAGTGACGAAGAACAAAATCGTTCAGCCGTCCAAGTGGGAGATCCATTTTTAGAAAAATTAGTCATGGACACGACCATTCAAGCCATTAAAAAATTTGGTTCAGAAATTGTCGGCGTCCAAGACATGGGAGCTGCTGGATTAGTTTCTTCTTCAGCTGAAATGGCTGGCAAAGCTGGTAACGGAATCCATCTTAATTTGGATTTAGTTCCGCAACGAGAAACTAACTTAACCCCTTACGAATTAATGTTGTCAGAATCACAAGAACGCATGTTGATGGTGGTTAAAGCTGACAAGATGAAAGACATTCAACAACTCTTTTACGACAAAGGCTTAGAAGCAGTTGATATTGGTGAAGTAACTGATGATGGTAAATTTGTTTTAGATTTTGCTGGAGTGGAAGTTACGAATTTAAATGTTCAAGAATTATTAACTCCACCCAAACAAGATATGCAAACCAAGGCACCTGAACGAGTTACTAAACCAGTGGTCCAACCAACTTATAACTTTGATAAACCAGCTAAAACATTGTTGAACTTATTGAAACAACCAACTGTTGCTTCTAAGAAGGACTTATTCAAGCATTTTGATAGCATGGTCAGAACTGACACAGTGGTCAAACCTGGTGGTGACGCCGCAGTTGTCAGAATTAAAGGAACTCACAAAGGATTATCAATGACAGCGGATGTTAATGGTCGCTTCGTTTACTTAAATCCGAAAATTGGTGGTCAATTAGCCGTTGCTGAAGCGGCTCGCAACATTGTGGCAACCGGGGCAACACCGATTGGGATCACTGATTGTTTAAACTTTGGTGATCCTGATGATCCCGAAATTTACTATGAATTAGCTGAATCATGTGACGGAATTAATCAAATGGCGAAAGAATTAAATACGCCGGTTATTTCGGGAAATGTTTCTTTATATAACGAAACTGATGGTAAAGCGATTTACCCAACGCCAATGATTGGAATGGTAGGTTTACTTAAGAATATTGACCATACGACGACCATCAAATTCAAAAACAATGGTGATTTAATTTATCTCGTTGGTGAAATTCATGCTGACTTTAATGGATCAGAAATTCAAAAAATGATTGATGGTTCCATTAGTGGAAACTTAAATAAATTTGATGATGCCAAAGAAATTGCCAACCAAAAATTAGTGCTTGCTGGAATTGATGCGGAACTTATCAATGCGGCTCACGATGTTGCTGAAGGTGGGTTAGCAACTACTTTAGCTGAAATGAGTTTTGATACTGACTTTAGTTTTAATGCCGAAATTCAACAACCAACAAGTTACTATTTTGCTGAAAGTCCATCACTATTTGCTATAACTGTGCCAGCCGCTAAACAAGCTGATTTTGAAAAATTAGCTGGTGACTTAGCTCATCAAATTGGTCAAGTTACTCATGAAAATGAACTTAAGTTTAAATCCGCTGATCAAACATTTAACGTTGATAAACCAACTGCACAAAAGAATTACCAGGAGGCCATTTCATGGGAGTTAGACCGCTAACTGAAACAAAATCTTTAAATGAAGAATGTGGGATTTTTGGAGTTTGGAACGTTGAAAATGCTGCTCAATTAACTTTTTATGGCTTACATGCTTTGCAACATCGCGGTCAAGAAGGAGCTGGAATTGTTTCAAATGACCATGGTCATTTGTGGCAGGAACGGGGACTAGGTTTGCTCAGTAAAGTCTTTGCTGATCCACAAAAATTAGAAAACTTAACTGGACGAGCTGCCATTGGCCATGTTCGTTATGCAACAGCTGGATCAAATGGGGTTGAAAATATTCAACCATTTATGGTGAATTTCAACGATATGCAAGTTGCTTTAGCCCATAACGGTAATATCACGAATGCTAAAACTTTACGTAAACAGCTCGAGGATGAAGGAGCTATTTTTCAATCTTCATCTGATACCGAAATCTTATTGCATTTGATTCGTCGCTCTAAGAAAACTAAATTTATTGATCAATTAAAGGATGCTTTGAACCAAATTCATGGAGGATTTGCTTTTCTTTTGATGACCCCAGATGGAATTTATGGAGCCCTTGATCCTCATGGCTTCCGACCATTTGTAGTTGGTCAACTAGCAAACGGATCATATGTTTTCGCCAGTGAAAGTGCTGCCTTAGCTGCAGTGCATGCGAAATTCGTCCGTGATGTTAAGCCGGGTGAATTAATCAAAATTGATGATGCAGGGATGCAAATTCATCATTTTGCCAAACACACTAAATTAGCAATTGATTCGATGGAATTTATTTACTTTGCGCGACCTGATTCTACGATTTGTGGCATTAATGTACATCAAGCTCGAGAACGAATGGGGGCAAATTTAGCGAAAGAAGCTCCAGTTGATGCGGATGTCGTGATTGGGGTTCCGAACTCATCACTTTCAGCAACACTAGGTTATGCTAATCAATCTGGAATTCCTAATGAAATGGGATTAATTAAAAACCAATACATTGCCAGAACTTTTATTGAACCAACCCAAGAACGACGCGAACATGCCGTTCGAATGAAATTGAGTGCCGTTCCAGCGGTATTAAAAGATAAAAAAGTAATCTTGGTTGATGATTCAATCGTGCGTGGAACCACTTCAAAATATATTATTAATATTTTACGTGAAGCGGGTGCCAAAGAAGTCCATGTTCGCATTGCTTCTCCAGCGTTCAAATATCCTTCATTTTATGGAGTCGATATGCAAACCCGGGATGAGCTAATTGCTGCTAATCATACGACCGAAGAAATTCGGCAAATCATTGGCGCTGATTCATTGGCTTTCCTTTCAAATGAAGGTCTAGTTAATGCGATTAATCAACCAGGTGGCAAACAAATTGGCTTAACGACCGCTTACTTTGACGGTCATTATCCATCACCGGTTTATGATTATCAATTTGAATTAGCTGATGATTTTAAGAAACATGAAGTTACCTTTGACCCAGAATTGAAAAATTAATTGGAGGAAGTAATGACAAAAGATGCATATGCACAAGCTGGTGTTGATATTGCAGCGGGAAATGAAGCCGTTCATAAAATCAGCCAAGTCGTAAAAGATACTTATACACCAAATGTCCTCGGAAGTTTAAGTGGATTTGGTTCCTTAATGGAAATTCCTACTGGTTATCAACATCCTGTGTTAGTTAGTGGAAGTGACGGAGTGGGAACTAAATTGTTACTTGCGGTTGCTGCTGAAAATAACACAACCATTGGTCAAGATTTAGTGGCTATGGTCATGAATGATATTGTGGCAGAAGGGGCGAAACCACTCTTCCTACAAGATTATTTAGCCGTTGATAAACTTCGGCCAGATGTTGTTGCTGAAATTGTAACTGGAGTAGCGAAAGCGACTAAAGAGGTTGGAGCTTCCTTAATTGGTGGCGAAACGGCTGAATTACCTGGCTTATATCAACCGCATCATTATGACTTAGCTGCCTTTGGAGTTGGAATTGTTGAAAAAGATGATTTACTCAATGCAAAATCACATACTCGAGCTGGTGATATTTTAATTGGATTACCATCCAGTGGAATTCATTCCAATGGTTATTCCTTAGTTCGTTCAGTATTAGGTATTAAAACCAAGGCTGATTTTGCAAAGTTACCATCAGAGTTACAAAAGACGTTATTAACACCAACGACATTGTATTATCCCATGTTAAAAGAACTATTGGATCAACATCTATTAACTGGAATTAGTAATATCACTGGTGGCGGAATCGTCGGTAATCTACCTCGTTCATTTGCTGATAATCTGCAAGCTGAAATTAAGGCTGATCAAATCAATATTCCTGACGTTTTCAAACTTTTGAAAAAACAAGGCGATTTGTCAGATGCAGATATGTTAAAGACTTTCAACAATGGAGTCGGAATGATTTTAATTGTTCATCCTGAAAATGAGAC